>JAZRFM010000024.1:0-238390 GCA_045661345.1 Lachnospiraceae bacterium | reverse complement strand
GATCCTCCTGTTGATTGGGTTTGTACATCCGGCGAAAGATGCAACTCAATCGTATAGGATGATCCTATTCTTATGCAACTGTCAATGTGCTACGCCGCGGGATCAGCGGCTTGGGTATCACATAGAAAAAATGATTGACCCATTTTTTTTGGAAGTTTTCGGGGAAGTCGTCAGCGTATGCCGGCATGTACTTCCTCCTCTTCAAATTCCACCGTCACGTAAAATCCCTTCGGTGTCTCCTCAATATCCACGACCTTCCCTTCCCTGGACCGGATCCGGTCTTCCGGGGAAAAATTGGCGGACATGGCATACGCGTAACCTAACGTGTAGTAATAGGAATTCGGCAGTCTCCCCTCCGAAACGGGAAGAACCTGACCGATCTCTACAAGATTCCTCCGCTCCATCTTAAACTTTTCTCTGCGCATCTCCTCTGCTCTCCTTTGCTTTTTCAGCACAATTTATGTATGATAGAACCATGGTTACTTTCAGTCTGTGTATGATCGTCAAAAATGAGGAAGCCGTATTGGAACGGTGCCTGTCCTCTTTGTCTTCGATGATGGATGAAATCATCATCGTGGATACCGGTTCCGAGGACGCCACAAAAGAAATCGCTGCCCGGTATACGGATCTGGTCTATGATTTCCGCTGGACGCAGGACTTCTCCGACGCACGTAATTTTGCCTTTTCCAAAGCGACCATGGACTATATTTATTCCGCAGATGCGGATGAAGTGCTGGATGCCGTGAATCAATCCCGGCTGCGTACCCTGAAGGAAATGCTCCTGCCGGAAGTAGAGGTCGTCCAGATGAAATACGTGACGACACCGGATCTGAATACCGTGCTGAATGCCAGAAAAGAATACCGTCCCAAGCTGTTCAAGCGCCTGCGCACCTTCACCTGGATCGATCCGATCCATGAAACGGTACGCATGGCACCGGTGGTTTTTGACAGTGATGTGGAGATTCTCCATCTCCCCCAGGGGCGTCATGAAGAGCGGGACTTTCATTACTTCCTGCTCGCCTTTGACCGGTACGGTGCTCTTTCCGACACGATGCTTGCCATGTATGCACAGGAGTTGTTTCTCTCCGGAAAAACCCAGGACTTTGTACATGCGGCTCCCGTGTTTGAGCAGGCCTTTCGCGCCGGAAAAGACGAACCGCTGCGAAGCAAAATCGCTGCTGTGCTTGTCAGGATCTATCGTGTTCAAAAAAACATGGATGATTTCCTCGCCCTCACACTGATGGATGCCCTGCATACTCCCTGTGCGGAGATCTGCTGTGAAATCGGGGAATACTTCTTCCAGGCGCAGAATTATGTCCTTGCTTCCGAATGGTTTTATCTTGCGGCCTATGAGACCGAAGCCATCCTGGATGTCCATGCTTCCGGGGATCGTCCGCTTTACCGTCTCAGCGACTGCTACTCTTATCTTGCATCCGAATACGGTAAGGGAATCTTCATCCGGGAAGCATCACCGGTGGACTATAAAGAAAAGGCAGCCGCCTGTCTGGCCGCTGCCGAGAGCTGGTCGATACCGGAGGAAACGCCCTAAAACACCACCTGGTTTCTGCCGTTTTCTTTTCCCTGATACAGCTTATCATCTGCGATGGAGATCGTCTTCTCATACGAATCTCCCATGCTGTGCTCCTCCACTCCGAAGGTCATCGTCACACGAATCGTCTGACTGCCGGAATGGAACTCTGATTTTTCGATCATTACCCTGAGGTCATCCAGCTCAATCTTGGTCTGATCCCCGTTCTCACCCAGAAACATGAACAGGAACTCTTCCCCGCCCCAGCGGGCAACCCAGCCTTTTCCGTGCATATAGGTTCGAAACAGCACTCCGAGCTGCTTCAGGAGATCATCTCCTGCCGCGTGTCCGTATGTATCGTTTACCTTTTTGAAAAAGTCGATGTCACCGATCGCAAAATTGATAAAGCCCTGGTTCTCCGACGTATTATTTATCTCTCTCTGGATCACTTCCTCCATGCCTCTGCGGTTGCTGAGCCCGGTCAGCGGATCCATGTCGGCCATCTGTTTCATCTTTTTGTTGTAGATCACAAGCTTCTCCTCGGATTTCAGGGAATCCATGGAGAACAACGCCACCATGAAGATGAGCAGCAGGTACACAACCACCGTGTTCGCCACCTGAAAATGCTGCATCTGCCAGCGGGGTACCGCAAAAGACGAAACATGCGTCTGTGTGTAAAAGAACAGGCTGATCCGAAGTGCTGCGATCAGAGCCGCGCCAATGATCTTCGCCACAAGGGGTGCATATCCGGTCATGAACACAAAAACCAGCACCACAAAGCAGAAGTTCTCAAATCCGCAGTTCCAGCCGAGCCTGAAGATCGAAACCGTCATCCAGATCAGTGTAAAATAGATCAATATGTTTCTGGCAAACCGTGTATGTGCCCGATAGGTGAGAACAAATGCAAGAAAATATACGACAATCCCGATGGAAATGAGAGGCACGAGAGCAAGACGACCGACATAAATATTGAGTACAAGCTGCCATATGCAATAAATGCACATAATCATAGAATACACCCGGATCAATACCGAGGTCTTCTTCAGCTCATTTCCGTTTTTGACATCCTTGAGAATAAAAGCTTTAAATCTCTGCCACACACTCATACGCTTATTATAGTCAATCTTTTTTCTTCTGACAACAACCTGCTCATTCCGGGGCGGCTGTTTTCCGCAGCCTAACTTTTAACCGATTCAAAATACTTCGCGATGGTTTCCTTCAGTTCTCCCTTTCCCACCGTCTTCAGGAGATACCCTACCGGTTTTAATGCCAGAACCTTCATAACGCTTTCCTTGTCACCCTTTCCCGTAAGAAACATCACCGGAATAGACGCCGTGGCGGCTTTGGACCTGATCATCTCCAGAACCTGGGGACCGGAGGTGATCGGCATCTCATAATCCAGCAGAATCAAGTCCGGCCTGTTTGTTGCCAGCCATGTGATCGCTTCCATCCCCGAGTTGGCGAGAGAAACACGGTAATCACTCTTCAGCCAGTCCATGATGATCTCCATATAGGACACATCATCATCTACAATGAGAATGCTTTTTCTTCTCGCGATATCCGCTTCCGATTGCATATATTTCTCCGCAAGCGTCAGGAGCTTATCCATATCAAGCGGTCTCTCGTAGAATTGCTCCACGTCCCCCTTCGGAAAAACAGTTGTCAGCTCCTCGTATTCCTCCCTCTTTCCGATCACTACGATCCGTTTGTCGTGTTCCTTGCAATAGTCCTTCAGAAAATTGAGTGTATCCGTCATTTTTACGATCCTGTCATCTGTAAAAACAATCATCAGGGATACCCCGTCACATTTTGTACTGAGTTCTTTCATCTGGGGGGTGGAAAACCTGGCCGGCAAATCAATTCCCCGAAGCTTTGCCTCCACACCCTTTGTCATAAAGCCCTCCGCTGATGCGATGATCAGAATATCATTTTTCATCTTAAGCCCTCCTTCGTCAAATCGATCATCTTATCCCACTCCATGTTTGACAGATAGCTCTGTATCTGTTTCATCCGTTCTTCATCCTCCGCAGGGAGTCTGTAATCCCTGACAGACTCCACAACCATCTTCGCCATCTCATATTCTTTCATCTGGGCAAACTCAGAGAGGCTTGCATAGGCATCCGTCAGCATCGATTCCGGAATCTCAGGAAGCTCCTCCTCTACCTCGAATTCCGCTCTCAGGGCATCATGAATGGTACTGTACTCCTCCATCAGGCTCTCATGATTTGCAAGAATGAATGCCGTATCCGTCTGTTTGCCCGCCATCTCAAGCGCTTCCGCTTTTTCCCCGAGTTCCAGGGCGCCGACCAGACGCGAGCTGGATTTCAGGGCATGCACCTTGATCGTATAATTCGGCCAGTCCTGTGCATCGTAAAAACCGCTGATCTCTCCTGCCTTTGCCTCATAGGAATCGTAGTATATTTTCAGAACCGACAAGAAAGCCTCCCTGGAGCCACTGTTTTTGACAGCGGCGGCAGCATCCAGTCCCGGAATCTTTTCGTACCACTCTGCCTCTTCTGTTTCCTGTGCGGACTCCTCCGGAAGAACAGGATCCGCTTCCCTGTCTTCTTCCATGCTCTCCTCGAAAAGATCCTCTTCCTCCTCCTCCGAGAAGAACGCACTCAGATTGTAGCTTCGCTCTCCCTTCAAAGCATATAACAGCCCGAAGGAACCCGGTCCGCAGTTGGAAGCGATGCCGGCGGAGGCCTTTTGGAAAACAACCTTCTCAAACTTCACTCTTTCGAGAACCTTTTCTTCTACCCACAAAAGATCCTCTTCCTCCATACCGACATAGGTAATGAATACCAGCGACAGATCCGGCTGAACATTCGCGGGAAGAGCGGTCTTTATGTATTTCATATAGCATCTTCTGTCCTCTCCGAACAAAAGCCCGCCCACGCCAAGCTTATCATCCTTCATCTTGAGGATCGGTCTCAGCCACAGCGCATCCAGGGCAGCTCTCACAAAGGGTTTGATCTGCCCCCGTCGCGCCATTGTATGCAGACTGCCTACGACGAAGCTGCACTGAATGGTTTTCCTTGCTGCTTCCAGTTCGGATACAATCCTGTCCACCGGAAGATTCTGCTGTGCCAGTCTGGCTGCCATGAGAACCAGAATTCCCGTACCGCTTGACACACATTCCGAATTCACTACAGTGACATTTTCAAAGGTCTTTGCGGCACTGATGGCACGCGGGTACTCCACACTGCTGCCCCTGCACAGGGTGAGATAGATTAAATGATGCGCTTTCTTCAGTTCGGAGGAGTAGAATTTGACAAAGGTTTCCTCCGTAGCCGGTTCGGAGGATACCATACGGTTTTCCTCCCCCATATACCGTACCAGCTCATCGGAGTCAATATCAATATTGTCCCAGAAAACGCCTTCTCCCGTAATGACGGTAAAGGGATTAATGCTGATGTCGAGCTCCTTTATGATCTCCTGCGGAAGATCTGCCATACTGCTGGTAGCGATGATCACCGGCTTCTTTCTTGCATATCCGCTGGCCGTGTTCATGGCCGCGCCTGTCATTTCATCTCCGCCGGTTCTGATGACCTTCTCCTTCGGAAGATGCATCAGAAGCATTTCCTCCAACTGGCGCCCGGACACGGGTTTCACCAGATAACCGTCAAAGCCCGTATTATTGTAAAGTTCCATGTTCTCTCCGCCCGCATTAGCCGTGAGCACAATGACAGGCACATTGAGGTTCAGACCGCCATTCTGTGTACGGATCTTCTTGAAACATTCGATCCCGTCCATTCCCGGCATCAGGTGATCCATAAAGACAACATCATAGCGATGCTGCAGCGTTTGCTTCAACGCATCCGCCCCGGACAGGGCGAGGTCGACCGTCATCCCGGTTCCCGCCAGTAGCTTCTCCTCCACCTGAAGATTCATTTCATTATCATCGATGATCAGGATCCTCGCACCCGGCGCGTGGAAGCTGTGCTCAAACTTCTCCTGTTTGCCCATACCGCCTGCGCCTGTGATATTGAGTTCCCCGATGCGTTTTTCGGATGAGATGCCCTGTTTTAACGTAACCGAGAACACAGATCCTTCTCCGTATACACTGCTCACCGTGATCTCGCCGTTCATCAGCTCCACAAGCTGCTTGACGATTGACAGTCCGAGACCGGTTCCCTCGATGTAGCGGTTCTTTTCCTCATCCACCCGTTGGAAGGAATCGAAAAGATGCGGCAGCGCTTCTTTCTGAATGCCCATCCCGGTATCCGAAACGTTGATCTTGAGGAGTACCTCATTTTTGTTCGGGAACTCACATTCCATATGGAGCGTGACGGATCCTTCCTTTGTGTATTTGACGGCATTATTCAGAAGATTGATCAGAACCTGTTTGATCCTGACCTCATCCCCGAACAATCCGTCCGGCACATCCGGATCGATGTCGACGCGAAACTGCAGTCCCTTCTCCTCAGCCTTGAGCCAGATCATATTCACGATCTCCGATAGCAGGGTGGAAACGTTGTAATTGACCGGTACGATGTCCATCTTCCCCGCCTCGATTTTGCTGACGTCCAGAATATCGTTGATCAAAGCCAGCAGCAGCCTGCCTGCGCCCTGAATATTTCCGGCATCCTTGCGGATTTCCTCGGATGCATCCTCCTGCCTTAAAATTATCTCGTTCAATCCCAGCACCGTATTGATCGGTGTCCTAATCTCATGGCTCATGCTGGAGAAGAACCGGTTCTGGGATTTGTTCAGCTCCTCCAGTTCCACCGCTCTTCTCCGGGCAGATTCCGATTCTCTTTTGATAATGCCTGTCTGGAAGGCAACCATCAAAGTCAGCTGCATGGCTGCAAGGATAAACTGTATGATGAGATTCACATAGTTCATCTCTCTGGAGTATCCTGTCACCAGCTCCGGATAAAAGTATGATACGACGATGCATGCAAACACAACACCGCCGTTCAGGGAACACAGCACCCTCTGCAGCCTGCCGTCCAGTATCGTGATGATGAAAAAACCGTTTACAAGCATCGTGATCGGAACACCGGCATAGATACCGCCTCTGGTAAAAAAGACGGCAGGCATAAACAAAAATGCCACCAAAATCGTAGTAACGATCCTTGCACGGTACACATGATCATACTTCAGTTCGAGGTAGACATAACCGAAAAATACCACCGCAAACAGGATCTGACCTATTATTACCGGCAGGGGATCGCCCATGATGAATCCGCTGATCAGAAAGGTAAGAAAGGTCAGGAACATACAAAAGACAAACATCAGAAAGCATCTGTCCTTCAGGCTTCTGGCGGGATCAAACAGGAACTCCGATACGGTGGATGCGATTCTTTCGACCCTCTTTTTCATCACGCATCCCTCCCCTCGTGTTTGATTAGGTCTTCGGGCAGGAGACGCTTCATGACTCGTTCAAATTCCCCGATATCAATGGGTTTGGCGATAAAACCGTCAAACCCTTCTCTCATAAACATTTCTTTTGCTCCGCTCAGCGCATTCGCGGTAAGGGCGATGATCACAGGATTCCTGCCGCTTCCCGCAGCTTCCTGTCTGATTCGTCTCATCGCTTCCACGCCGTCCATCCCGGGCATCATATGATCCATAAAGATAACATCATATTCTCCGTCTCTGAACTTTTCGATAGCCTGTTTTCCGCTCTCGGCCGTATCCGTCTGCATCCTGTATTCCTTTAAAAGTCCGGTGGCGACAACCAGGTTCATGGGCTCATCATCGACTACGAGTGATCTGACCCCCTCGAAGTGGATGGCACCTGCTCCTTCATCCAGAAATCCCTCTGTTTCCCCGTTCAGAATTCTGACCACCGGGAAGCCGTACAAGGGCTTGGGCATAACCATGATTCCCTTACCCGGTGTAGCCTGATAGCCCGGATTTGCCGACACGATGACTTGATAGCCCTCCGCATGGAGGCCGTCAAGCAGCTCCCGGTCCGCTTCATACTCTTCTTCACCCGTAAAAATATGGGATACGGCAAGATCGTGGAGAAGCCGTTCCAGCTCTCTTGCATCACCGGCAGAGTAAAGCTTCGCGCCAAGACCTTTTGCGAGATTGATGGACATATTCCGGTAGAATTCCCTGATCTCCGGCACCTTGTATTTTTCAGATCTGATAAAGAATACGACTCCCTCTCTGATCCCGTTCTTTACGGAGAGACAGGGCGCAGGATCTACCACCTTCTGCGGAAGGGAGATTCTGACCGTCGTCCCTTTTCTCCTTGCGCTGGTGATTTTCACAAAGCCGCCCATTTTGTGAACCAGACCGTACACGATGGGCAGACCGATCCCGATTCCACCGGTGCTGCGATTACGCTTCTTGTTGGCCTGATACATTCCCTTTGATACCTGTGACAGCGCCGCGCGTGTCATGCCGACCCCGGTATCCGTCACCTCTATCACAAGGTTCACACCGTATTCCTGCGGCAGGGAAAAGACCCTGATGTAGACACCTCCGCGCCTGGTAAATTTGATGGCATTATCCAGAAGGTGTCTGAAGAGTTTGTGGATCTTTTCGATATCACCTCTGAGCAGATTCGGCGTATTCGGATCAAGATCCACGATCAGCTCAAGATTACTCTCCTTATGATGTAAATTGTAGCCTGCCACAACATCATTGATCAAAGAGACACACATGTAGTTGTCCTCTTCAATCAGCAGCTCTCCCCTTTTGATCTCCGTATAATCCTGAATATCCTCGATCTGGTGTGCCAGCCTGATGCCTGCTTCCTGAATGGAGACCAGTTCCTCACTGTCATCTTTCTTCTGCATGAGCGCTGTCATCCCGCTGATGACATTCACAGGTGTGCGCAGCTCATGGGAAATGTTGGACAGAAAATCTTCCATATCATGCTGATTCTCATCCACCGACTCCTGCCATTTTACCGTCCTCTCATGCTCCGCAACTCTGTGGTTTACCGTAATGCGGCTGAAGAGATACATGGTGAGCACGGTTGCAATATGATAAACGATCCGCGTGATCTCAAACGCACTCATACCCAGCGCGCCCGCATCGTACAGAAACCAGAACTGAATTCCCATTACCACGGCATATTCCGCAAGGATCAAATTGAGAAACCGGATCCGGTCAGCCATCGTAAAGGTAACCATGAAAAGGGCAATGGACACGGAGATATCAAAGAGGCTTGTTTCGTGTATCCCGTGATAAAAGAGTAAAAAAGCTGCAAACATGAAATACAGAGTGACCCTCAAATGGGCATCCAGTCTTTGGGCAATATGGATCCACCATAGGATGATCATCCCAACCAGCACCACATACGGAACCCAAAAATCCCATCCGCCGAAGTAATTCTGCAGGATACAGGCGATCCCTGCCATTGTCGTGATCGAAATGATCAATCGTTCTTTTCTGATATCATCCACGTTTGTTCTCCTTCAGCAAAGCCCATAACCGTGCAATATTATATCATCTTGGAGCGGGATGTTCAACGGAGAGGGGCTTGTAGGAGTACTGTAAATGCAGGAGCGGGGCATAGAAAAAAGAGTTCCTCGGGTAAACCCGGGAACTCTTTCCATAGACAGCAATTCGTTGTGATCCTTATCTCTTTGAGAACGATTATTGAAGTGAAAGTGCCGTATTTCAGGCAAAATTTACTCCTTTATCAAAATTTCATATTCAGCATCTCTCATTTCATGTATCGGATCAAAAAATCAGTAATCCCTATTATAGTGAAGCCATGTTCATCCATGGATTCCTTAATTGGTTTATTTATAACAAGTATCTTTTGTACCTGATCATTCAACTTAAAATAAGGACGTATTTCCCTTTCGCGTGTATCCACATTAGAAATATCGGCAGTAACCTGTATATAAAGAGATCTCAGACCTCTAGTCGCATAGAAATCAACCTCATTATTCTTCCTTACTGATTTTCCGTTTTTATCTTTTTCAACAGTATCAAATGCACCAACATTAACAGAATAACCATTATAACAAAGCTCATTATAAACAATGTTTTCAAGCATTTGGCCTTCATCTGGAAAAGCAAAATTCAGGCGAGCATTTCGTAATCCAGTATCAATAAAATAATACTTTCTTAGCGCTCCTATTTCTTTTCGACCCTTTAAGTCATAGCGTTTTGCCTCACGCAAAAGGAAAGCATCTTTGAAGTAACCAATATAGCTTTCAACCGTCTGTTTATCAATATTCTCATGTCTAACACTTTCAAATGTATTGGCTATCTTTTCTGAATTAAGTAGTGAACCGGTTGAAGAACTAATAATATTGCATAGTTCGTCCAGCGCCTCTCCCTTTTTCAGCTGATTCCTTTCTACAATATCTGCGAAGTATGCTGTAGTAAACAAGCTCTTTAGATAATCTTTTCTCTCTTCGTCACTTTTTAATACAGCCAGAGGCATTCCACCATATTGCATATATGAATATATCGCTTCAGTTACCGACCCTCCTACATATCCATAGTATTCTTCGAATGACAGCGGCGATAGGTTTATATTTGTTGCCTTATCTCTAAATTCAGTGACTATATCTGAAGACAACATTTTGGAATTTGAACCAGTCACATATAAATCTATATTCTTTTCTCTTGATAGCCCAAGCACAACATCTACAAATGAGATTACCTCAGAATCATTAGTATCTGCCAAAACATGTTTTCCATCAGTGAGATTAGGATTCATTATGGAATATACCTTTTGTATCTCATCTATGAATACATAGAAAATTTCATTTTCCTTGCACCGTTCCCTAATATACGCTCCCAGTTCCAAAGGATCACGATACTTACTATTTTTATCATCATCTAATTCCAAAATAATGATTCTACTCTCTGAAACGTTCTCCGAAAGCAAGTATTCTCTGTAAATTTCTTTGAGAAGAAATGATTTCCCACATCTTCTTACGCCTGTTATCACTTTCGGAAATCCATTATTTCTAGCATTAATCAGCTGATTTAGATATCTATCTCGTTTTATCATATAATCTCCTAAGTTGTAGAATTCTACGTTTTTATCAATTATACATTATCACTTCATAACGCCATAATCAACAAAATTGTAGAATTCTACATTTTTAGTGATTACCGTAATATCATAAAAAACACCCCAGGACAAATGTCCTGAGGTGTAATAAGTCGTATTTGATCGCCCAAAGACGTAATACGTTGTAAAACGATTATCTCTTCGAGAACTGCGGAGCACGTCTCGCTGCTTTGAGGCCGTATTTCTTACGCTCTTTCATACGCGGATCGCGGGTCAGAAACCCTTCGCTCTTTAAGGTCGGACGATAGTCCGCATCTGCCTCGCAAAGCGCTCTTGCAATCCCGTGACGGATCGCACCTGCCTGTCCTGTATAGCCACCACCCTTTACAGTCACCTGTATATCATACTTTCCGGTGGACTCTGTCGCCTCCAACGGCTGACGCACGATCACCTTTAAGGTCTCCAATCCGAAATAATCGTCAATGTCTCTTTTATTGACCGTGATCTTGCCGCTCCCGGGCATCAGGTAAACTCTGGCAACGGACGACTTTCTTCTTCCTGTTCCGTAATACTTCGTTTGTTTTGCCAATGTCTTTTCCTCCTGTTAGAACTTTAACTCTTCCGGCTTCTGTGCAGCATGCTTGTGATCCGGACCTGCATATACAAAAAGCTTCTGATACATCTGTCTGCCAAGGGGTCCCTTCGGAAGCATCCCCTTCACCGCATGCTCTACCACACGCTCCGGGTGCTTTTGCAGCATATCCTTTAAGTTCATCTCTTTCAGACCGCCTACATAATCGGAATGGCTGTAATACACCTTCTGGTCAAGCTTCTTGCCAGTCACATTGATCTTTTCCGCATTGACAACGATTACATAATCGCCGGTATCCTCATTCGGCGTAAAGATCGGTTTGTTTTTTCCTCTGAGCACCTTTGCGATCTCAGATGCCAAACGTCCCAACGTCACTCCATCAGCGTCCACGACATACCACTTACGCTCGATCGAGGCGGGATTCGCCATAAAAGTCTTCATTGGTTTTCCTCCTGCTCATGTGAAGCGTCCTCTCAAACGTGTGTACCGGGCACGTTTCCGGGATCGGCTTCGTCAACAAGTCTGCGTCTTTTCACAGACTAAGTTAGTATAATACCTGAATTTCGATGTGTCAACCATGAATTTTCCTGTAAGAGGCCCCGAAAATCCTTTATTCATGACGTACGACTTCAAATCTTTCCAGGGATACCCCCCTGTCATCCGGATCGATTCCGGCTTTCTGCTTTGCGATCCGTACCTGATCCTCGATCCGGTCGATCCCCTCCAGATTGGGAAGGAGCAGCCCCCGCTTTCTGCCTTTGGTCACGATCACGCCATAGCGTTTTGTATCAAGCTCCTCTTCCGATGCGATGGGTTCCGGCTCCGAAAGCACATCCACGGAAATCTCAAGATACGGTATCTCATCCGGTCTGACCGGGAAAAAGCGGTTGTCTCTTGTGGAAGCGGAGATGGCGTTTCCAATGATCTCTTCCGCCAGATTATCCTGAATCGGCAGGATCGTCCCTATGCATCCCCTGAGCTTCCCGTCTTTATGAAGGGAAACAAACGCGCCTGCCCGGGTGTTTTTCATTTCTTCCGGCACATCCTTCGGCACGTCAATCACTTCTTTTCTCGTAATATAAGCCGTCAGAGATTTCCTTGCCAAAGCCACATACGCATCTTCCATCTTTCTCGCTTCCTCCAGTGCATCCCTCTTTGCAGCCGTTCTTTTTTCATAAAAGCACCGGTCGGCATCCTCTCCTGTCACGCGGTACGTGCAGATCCCGTATCCGACACCGGTCTTTGACTCATGATGAAGCTTTCTCGTCTCCACCGCGCAGCCGTCCAATGCGCCTGCCATGATCACAAAGGATCGATGTCCGCACTCCGCCGCTTTGTCGAGAAGAGACTCCGGAAAATCCAGAAGCTCCTCAAAGGCTGCCCGCCCCATCACATCCATGATCCGTTCATCATAGACCGGTCCTTCTTTTGCGATACCATAGGGTCCATCCTTCTGCAGCTTATGGGAAAGGTCTCCGCTGGCGATATGAACGACCCTGCGATCCAGCTTCTCCGCGACCCGCCGGATCATTCTGCCAAGCCTGTAGTGATCGAGCAGCGGTTCACCGGAAAGGCCGATCCGCACCAGACGGTAGTTCGTGTATTTCTGATTCAAAAAGTAGAGCGGCACCATCGTCCCATGATCCAGCTCCCGCATCCTGTCGCCGTAAGTACCGGCCGGAAAGCTTTCCTTCTCGGCGAGATCCGACAGTTCCTTTACAAAGCTTTCGTCGTACGTCACGGAAAAATGTACCTGCGGCGCTCCAAAGCGGGACATATCCCCTTCTGCCCCGCGTCCGGGAGAAATATGGAAATAGTCGGCGTACAGGATCGCATGAGGGGATGTCAGCACAATGGTTTCAGGCTTGCATTCCCTGACAAACGCAGCCGCTTCCTCATAGCAGCGGCTTGTTTCCGCGATTTCCTTTTCCCCGCCTCTTCCGACCTCCGGCAACAGCAGCGGCGGATGCGGTACCATGATTGCACCTACGACTGACATTTGATCTCCTCCTCCAACATGGGAAGCAGCGTTTCCGCCCGTTGCTTCCAGGTGTGCTGCCTTGCGGCTGCCATGCCGCCGGACACCACTTCTTCACAAAAAGCCGGCTCCGACAGCAGCTTTTCGGCCAATGCCGGCAGCTCCGACTCCATCTCTTTCAATGAAAAATAGCATACGCCCGTTCCATCCGGCAATACTTCCCGTAAATACCTGCTGGGATCCGTCAGGCAGACCGCACCGTTCAGAATGGAATTCCAGACACGGTCATGTGCGCCGTCCTTGAACCAGGGCAAAACATTTAAGGAAAGTCTCGATTCTGCCAACGCGCGAAGGCATCCGGCCGAGTCTGTCCGCGGGCGATGGAACAGATACTCTTTCCTTTTCAGCGGAAGCTTCTCCCATCCCTTACCGATCACAGTCACGGGAAACCCCGCATCACACAGGGATTGCACGGCTTTTCCGCGAAAATAATTACGCACATACAGATCCACAAACAGCATTTTGTAGAGCACGAGCCGCAGCTCCCTGGCAGACGTCGATCCGGTCTCCCTGCGCACATGGAAAAGCGCCACCTCTTCCACTGTTTTCTCCGGCTCTGCTATCAGCTCGTCAATAATCCCCTGGTAAAACGCGGCATACTCCTCATTAACGGCATGGATGCTGGCTTCAAAAAAAGGAAGCTCTGTGTAATGCCCGGTAAAAAGAATCCGGGTCTTCCGTTCCATGATGGCGGGTGTATCCGCCATTTCCGGTAAGTCCTCTTCCCCATACGCGGTTCCTGCAAGGGGCAAAAAACCGGCGTTCCGAAACTCGGGATAGTATTCCTTCAGATACCGCTCATGATTGCGATCCACCGAAAGGTGACGGTACAGGGAGATGATCCCCGGGTGATGTTCTTCATCCTCCAGGAGATGCGCGAACCGGTTTTCATACCAATAGGGGTGATCCACGCATATGTTGAAGCACGGGATCCCGTACTGCTGCCAGAAATATCCTTCCCGTAACGAAAAAAGCCCCTCTTCCCGTTCCAGGCCTTCAAAGTTAAAGGTTAAAAGCACGGTTTCCCCGGATTTTTGAAACTTCTTCAAATGCTTTGCCGAGGAGGCGCCTTCTCTCAGATCGTGATAAAACACCCTGTGGCCCATTGACCGAAACGACTCTCCGAGCCGGCGCGAAAAAAAATCCAGAGTCTCCACGCCGCCCTGCATGAGCACGATTCTCATTTTCGCTCCTTTTCCCTGCTCTGCAGCCAGCGAAAAAACTCCGTGTCCCGGATATTCCATTTTTCCCGAAGCGCCGTGCGGTTCCCGTCAATAATCTCTTCCATGGTTGCCCAGGCCAGGGTAAATCCCAGGTCGATCTCGCTCCTGGTCATGTTCGTTTCCTGCAGGGTATTGTCCACCTGGCAGCTGTAGAAAAAAGTATGCCGGACAAATTTCCTGCCTTTTTTCAGGGCATCTTCACGTAATTCTATGGTGGCACCAATCTCACTGATGGATTCCGGGATCACGTTCAGCCCCGTCTCTTCCCTTACTTCCCGGATCAGTGCCTCCTCATAGGTCTCTCCCGGATCGACCCCGCCGCCCGGAATTTTGTACTCGCCGTATTTGCTCCGCTGCATGGCAAACTTTCCGTTACGCTCAATGATGGCCCGTACCGTGGTCTTTTCAATCACGGGCATCTTATCGTCATAGTCTTTTTCATCCATAATAAAGAGCGTTTTCATGTCTTCCCCCGTCACAAAAGCTTTTGCAGTCCCGCCAGGCCCTCCTGCTCATAGATCCCGCGATAATAAGCCACTTCATCCGCGATCAGTTCGTCGATCACCCTCATCCCCAGCAGCTCCACCGGAGCCTTATCATCCGTAAGGACGTAATCCCCGGGATGATAGGGAATCAGTTCCCCGTCAACGCGTTCCATCATGGCAAGGAGCTCTGTATCTTTTTCGGATGCCGCATTTTCCCGAAAATCCGATCGCATATCGGGATTATGGGATGCGAACAGCTCCCGGTTTGTACTGTTTGTTACATCTGCCGTATATATGTAGGGAAATACCTGTCCGATGGTGTCGGAAAGGTATTCGTTAATGCTCCCTTCCTTTTTACCCCGCATGTTCATATTGACTACCATCACACCATCCTCTGTCAGATGATCGGATACCATCGAAAAAAACTCTTTGGAAGACATTTGAAAGGGGATCGTGATATCCTGATAAGCATCCACCATGATCACGTCATATTTCCCCTCTACTGCACTCAGATAGGCGCGGCCGTCGTATGTCGTGACCGTCACATCATCCGAAAGCGCAAAATACTGCTTCGCAAGCTCCGTAATCCGTTCATCGATCTCAACGCCTTCGATGGCGGCATCGGGAAAGAACCGTTCGCACTGCGTCGCATAAGTACCCGTCCCGTTTCCGAGTATCAGGATCTTTGCATCTTCTTTTTCGGGAACCCCGGCCATGAAGGGCGCCGCCAGCGCCACGTCATAGTACATACCCGTCAGTTCTTCCGTTTTCATAAGGATCGACTGCACACCGAACAGTACATTCGTGGAAAGCCGGACACTCCGGTCGTCCTCGCTCACCTGCAGGTAGTTATAGATGGATTCATCCTCCGTCGTCAGATCCTTCTCCCAGAAAGCAAAGCTCGTATCATGGCCGAAGATACAGCAGACCACGAAAAGGACGATGGCAATCGGCACCGATTTGGTCCTGATCCGCCCGCTGACAAAATACAGGATTGAAATCAAAAGGAGGATCCCCGCGAAGATCAGAAATGTCACCGCCGTGCCGACCGCCGGGATCGTTACAAAGGTGGGCAGGAACGTACCGAGTATACTGCCGATTGTCTGAAATGCGCCAAGCATCCCGACGGTGCGTCCGTTTTCCGTCAAATTCTCCGTCGTATACTTTACAAGAGACGGTGTAACGGTTCCGAGAAGAAACAGGGGGAATACAAAGATCACCATGCAGGCCGCAAAGGCCGCCACGATAAGGAAACCGGTATTTACCGTAAAAATGAGAACGGCTGCGATTCCGATGATGAGGTACTTTCCGAGAACCGGAATGGCTGCAATCCAGATGGCCGCAATCAGAATCCGGCGATACAGACGGTTCGGATCGGGGTCTTTGTCCGCCATGCGGCCCCCGTAAACATTGCCCAGCGCCATGGCAATCATGATCGTACCGATGATGATGGTCCATACGATCTGAGAGGAACTGAAATAGGGCGCAAGGAGACGGCTTGCACCAAGCTCCACCGCCATAACCGCCATGCCGGAGAAGAATTCTGTCAAATACAGATATGGCTTATTTTGCAGGATTTTTTTTTCTTCCATGGGCTATTCTTCCAGGATCCCGGCAAGACCGATCGCACCCTTGCCGCCGTGACAGCTGATGACACAACCGGTCATCACATACTCGTAGCTTTTGAATCCAAATTCCAGCGCCTTTTGCGCCATATGCTTCAGCGTGCTCTCCACCAGACCTTTGGAATACATCAGATAAAGACAGGACTTATTCAGACGGTATTTCTCGAGAAAATCCGCAAAGAAGCGGTCACAAAGCTTCGGAATGGAACCGCGGTACTTTTTCGTCGCCACCAGCTTTCCCTCCACCATCTCAATCAACGGCTTCAGGTTCAAAAGCGTTGCACCGATATATTGCGCATTGCTCACCCTGCCGCCGGCTTTGAGATACTCCAGTGTCCCGGGAACAAAATGGCAGACCGCACGGCTTGCAAGAGCCCGGCATTCCCCGGCGATCCCCGCATAATCCGGCGTGACCCCTGCGCGCCTGGCCTCATCAATGCGTTTCGAAATCAGCTCCCTCGATGCAACCATATGTGCTGTACAGCCGCCGGACACATTCAAGGTGTCGATCACGAACACATTTTGAAATCCCTTGACTGCCATATTGGCATTTTGATTGGTGGAAGATGCCAGTGAGGAATAGGTAAAATGATAGATAATACAATCAGGGGATTCTGTCCTCAGGCGATTCCAGAACTCCGTATACTCATGGTCATTCACCGCCGATGTGGAAGGAACTTTTCCGGTCCGCTCATAATACTCGTAAACCTTTTCCACCGGAAAGCTGCCGTCTTCGTAGGATCGCATATCCATGATGACATGCATCGGAATCACGCGAAAATCATATCGCTCGATCAAGCTCTGGGGCAGATCTGATCCGCTTTCCGTACTGATGATAACCTCTGGCATGATGACACACTCCCTCAAGTCAAATAATCTTCTTGATTATACTACTTTCTGCTCCCATATGCCACCATAGGTTGAGGAATCTGACGAAAAGGATTAGAATGAATGATAATGTTGGAAGTATCACCAACCGAAAAGGAGTACAATTATGCCGATTATTGTGCAGAACGATCTGCCTGCAAAACAGATTCTGGAGTCCGAAAACATCTTTGTCATTGACGAAGCGCGTGCCCATACGCAGAATATCCGTCCGCTTCAGATCTGCATTTTGAATCTCATGCCCATCAAGGAGGATACGGAGCTTGATATCCTGCGGGTACTCAGCAATTTCCCGATCCAGACGCAGATCACGTTTATGAAGATTGAATCGCACCAGTCCACCCACACCTCCGCTTCCCACCTGAACCGTTTCTACGAGAATTTCAGCGATATCAAATGGCAGCGCTTTGACGGACTCATCATCACAGGCGCCCCCGTGGAGCAGATGGAGTTTGAAGATGTCAATTACTGGGAGGAATTGAAGCAGATCATGGAATGGTCTAAAACCCATGTGTTTTCCACCTTCCACATCTGCTGGGGCGCACAAGCCGGGCTTTACTACCATCACGGCATTGAAAAGATTGCCCTGCCGAAAAAGCTCTCCGGCGTCTATCCGCATCGGGTTCTCCATCGCAGAAAGATGATCATGCGCGGAATGGACGATGTCTTTTATTGTCCCGTTTCCCGCTACACGGGAATTGACGAAAAGGCTGTCAAAAACAATCCGGAGCTCTATGTCGTCGCAGAGGGAGAAGGTGTGGGGAGTTGCGTCATCCTCGCTTACTCCACCAGACAGGTATTTGTCACCGGTCATACGGAATACGACCGTATGACGCTTGACAAGGAGTATAAACGGGATCTTGGGAAAGGCTTGAACCCGGATATCCCCTGCAATTATTACCCGGATGACAACCCCGAAAAAAAGCCTGTGCTTTCCTGGCGCTCCACCAGCAACTGCTTCTACACAAACTGGCTGAATTTTGTCTATCAGGAAACGCCCTATGACCTGACCGATATTCCGCCCCTTGCAGACGCCAGCTATACCAACATACCGGAGACGGACGATGAGTCTGAGAATTGAGGGAGAGCCGTCCAAACCCATGATTTTTTGCGCGGAGTTTGATCATGCATGAATTATCCGTTACAAAAGCATTGACTGATATGATCCTTCGCTCCGCCGAAGAACACGGTGCCGCCAGGGTGAATGCCGTCGAGATCATCCTTGGTGAAAGGAGCGGTTATGTACCGGAATGCATCACGCAGTACTTTGAACTGCTTGCAGCCGATACGATCGCAGAAAAAGCGGTGCTTCGTTTTCAAAGCACCGCCGGAAATGAATTCTATATAGATCATATGGAGATCGAAGAACCTTAGCCTATAGATCAAAATTCTCCGCATCAAATCTCGCGGCATTCGCCGCAGTTTTCATCAGGTAATCATAATTGCCGCTGGGAGTCACTTTACCGTCTTTTTGTTCTTTTCGTCCAGACTCATAAGTGTCCCTGCCCTGCCACCCGGGAAGCCGCTTTGACTCTTTCGCCTGCAGCTGCTCCGTCTCCGGAGATTGCCGGGTGCGACCCACGGAAGGTACATACGAAGCAGTGCCGATACTGCCGATCCGACCGATCCTCATGACTATGTTCTCCTTTTCCGAGGCGGTCCCTGCCTGCGACCTTTCTTATTTTACTTCCGTGTGACAAGCATTATAGCACGTTTTTTTCGATTTGTCTTTCGGGATAATTCACAAATTATCAGGCAAATGTTCAGCGGGTTTTCGACAAGGAAGAGATCGGGTATGTAATCGGGCATAAAAGAGGCGCATACTCATCGTATGCGCCCGTTTATTGTACATATGTCAGTACATGGTACACAACATTTTCGGCCGAAGTAACTGCCCGAAGCCGATCAGAAATGCCGTTACACTGCCTCTTTTGATTTGTAGTAATCGTCGAAAAGCTTGTTTGCCGCTTCCAGCGTGTCCTTGCTGATGCTCGGAAGATCCTTGCCCCAGGTCTTGGTCGCCTCATCGAAGCCTTTCTTCATGGCATCCTGCATCTTCTTCATCTTCTCCGGATCATCGCCGGCCAGCGCACTGGCGAAATCAAACAGTCTCTGGCTGGTCTGCTTCACGCCCCAGTAGCCATCCTCGCTGATATCTTCCTGCGCCTGCTTCTTTGTCGCTTCGTCAACGGTGAAATCACCGCTCGCCAGCTTCTTCCACATCTCTTCAGACGTCATCGCAAACGTCTTGACCTGTCCGCCAAGGGTCTGCTGAATGATGTTCAGGAAGCTTGCTTCTCTGGAAGCCTGATCTGCCTTAAGCTGCTCCACAAGCTTTGCACGGTCTTCCTCGCTCATCTTGTTGATGCTGTAGGCAGGGCTCTTTGTCTCCGCAGACTTTTCATATGTCGCTCCGACATCCGCTTTCTTCTCCGCGGCGTCCTCTGCCTTCGCCCTGGTGTCAGTCTTTGCAGCGATTGTCTGATAGCTGTTGTAATTGGTATTAATCTCTACTGACATGCTTTAACCTCCTTGTTTTTTTTTGAAATCCTTTTCCTCTATGTCAACCGTCCTGTTCCCTTATCTTACTCCCTTTCCGTCGCTGAATCAACCATCTTTCCTTCCTGAATTTCAGGCTGAAATATCGGCTTTTCGGGCATTTTCTTGATTCGTTTAAAAAAGGATAGGATACGGGTTATTATTTTTATCGGTCAAAACAAAGAAGAACTTTATACCTTTTCCAAAATTTTTTTCAATTGTTTTTCCGGCGTATAATCGGAAAGGATCCGGCGTCTGCCATTTTCCGCCACACGGCGGCGTTCCTCATCATGCTTCAGGTAAAACTCAGTGAGTGTCACCAGTTCCTCCATGCTTTGATAGCAGACCAGCTCTTCTCCCGGATGAAAAAGCTCCGGCAGCTCCGCCTGGAAATTCGTCAGCAAAAAACCACCGCAGGACAGGACATCAAATACACGCAGCGGCACACCGGTGCGGATACATTTCAAAGATATATTGAGATTGATCTTTGCACCGGCAAACACCAACGGCATCCCGTTGTAATAATCGATGTACGGGTGGCAGCGCACGCCGGTTTGCTGTCCATCCGCCCGTATTGGCAGACGTTCGTCTCCCTTCGTGCAGTAGAGCTCCACCGGAAACCGTCTGCCAAGGAGCGATAGCGCCATCAGGCGTTCCCGGCTGGTAATCTCCTGCGCCAGCAGATAGGTCAGCTCCCTTTCCGTGATGGATGCCGTGCCTCCGGAAGCCGACCGGTAACGGTCATTCAAATCCCTCAGCAGGTCTTTTGTCACCAGCTCCGGCAGCAAATATCCGCCGTATACCTTGCCCTGCGCATTCAGGATCCCTTCCAGGAAGCCGCGCTGATAGGGCGTCAGCGGTCCCATGTAATAGTTGTATTCCGTCTGATAAAGCTGTCCCACCAGTGCGATCTCACTCCGGTACCGCTCCCGCTCCGCCGCAGGAGCCTTGTCGATCGTCCTTTGAAACGTCTCTGCATCTCCCGCCAGGGGGAAATCCAGCACGGGAAAGCCCTCGTTTCGCAGACTCTGTGCCTCCCCGCGGTCGAAGAAAAATGCATGGTTCTCTTCCTTTCGCAAGGGGGAAAGATCCCGGATATGAAGGGGCGCATCATAGATCCACGAAAGATAAGGCACCCCCTGCTCATGGCAGATCCGAGAGATCAGCGGGTTGAAATTGACGGAAAAGACTGCATCAAAAGGTGCTTTCTTTAACGCAGCAAGGAAGGCCTCACAGAAACGGTCGTCCTTCTCCCAGTCTTCCATCTGGTAAAAAAAGAAGGTCACCTCCGGTACAAGCGCCTGCAGAGCCCGCTCTACCCCGGTTTTCAGAAAGGAATGCCACTGCCAGCAGAGAATCCGTTGTATCTTCATGCAGATCCTCCGCCACTGTCCGGTAAAGCGCCCTCCGGAAGCAGTCCGCTTTTTTGCAGCGCATCAAATGCCTCCCGATACGCATTGTCAAAAATGTCGTAGACCGACGCCTTTTTCCGCGTCCGGCTCCATGGCTTCGTATCCGCAAGATAATGGATCACCGCCGCCTGCGTATAGATCTGCTCCGTCAGATTCAGGTACTGTGACAGGAAATCCGCCGGGGCATCCCCCATGGCTTTCATCCTGTCATAATCCGCAAACACAAGCTCGCCGGCTGCGCTTGCCGTCCTGTCCAGATAAAAATGACACGGCGGGCAGTTGTACATATCCCAGCCGATCCAGGAAAGCCTGTCATAATACATCTCGTTCATGACATCCTGATCATTATACTCGTAGCGCTCATAATCCCGGTAAATATTGTCCAGCATCCGGTCTGCCGCCTTTTCTTCCCGAAGCAGAGTCAGGTTAAACAGCATGACGCCTGCGTTAAAGTAGGAATACTGCGCCGGGATGGAAAGCCGTCTTTTATTTGCCTCATGAAATCCGTTGATCTTTCCGAAAATATCCTCACAGACCGCAAAGGCTTTTCCTCTCAGATCCGACCGGTAGAGCGGCATCAGATCTCCCTTGATCACCATATCCACATCCAGATACAAAATGCGGTCCAACTCTTCCGGCAAAAGCTTCAGCCCCAGGATCCGGTAATAGGTCTCTACATTGATCCCGTTTCTTGACTGCACCTGCTCCTTAAAGGCCGTGCCGACGTACAGCGGGATCAGCTTTTTCCCGGGGAAGTTCCCGCAAAATGTCAGGAGCGTCTCCATCTCCGTCTCTGTGAGATCCTCATAGGGAAGATAGACATTGATCTCCGTGCCCGGATGTTTCCGGAACAGAGAGAACAACATCACATAGGAGTACGGTAAATAGCTGCTGTTGGTGACGATCATGATGTTCATGAGTTTATCCCTTTCTGCCGGACAGGTCAGCAATGATCTGACCCTCATATTCCGGATCGTGCAGTTCCTCTACCTGGTATCCGTCGATACTTTCATTGGTGTATTTCCCGGGGATTGCATCCCGTCCCCTTCCTCCGCTCCTGAGGAGCCATTCATAGGTGATATCCGCATGACCGATATCCACGGCATGGTAGCCTTCCTTCGCCAGATCGTAAGCGAGGACACTTGCTGTGGGTCCCAGCGCAATCAGCATGAGATGATCCCTGCTTTGTTTCATGCATTCTGCCAGAATCTCGTCATAACGATCAAAAGCATTCTCTGCCGGGCACAGGATACGCCGGATGGAGTGAATGTTATCAAACAAATCATTTCCCACGCCCATACGCGTCTGATAACCCTCTACAAATACGGCATCCTGCCCATCCCAGATCCTTCTCTGCTCTTTTACAATGTCCCAATTCGCATTCCGCGAGATCAGAGCGTTGGCATATACCCTGTCCAAATCAAGAAACCGCAGATGCTTCTCTCTTGTCTCCGGCGTCAGATAAGCTCTCAGCGCATCCCGATAGGGCTCGTTTGCATAATCCAGATCACCGTAGAAATCATTCAAGCCGATCAGAATCTCCGGCTCCTCAGAACGAATGACCTGTTCCAGCCGCTTCGCCAGCTTTTCGTCGGTTCGTTGGAAACGCCATCGTGCTTCGCTGCACATAATCCCAACCTCACCGTCACCAAATCGCGCAATCGATTTTCCTGACACGATTTGATCAACCGTTTCCGGAATCGTCAGGATCTTTGGAATCCGGTATTTCCTATCTCTGACTCTCGGATCAAGCACCTCATAGGGTAGATTATTGATCCGGTTTTCATTGATGACCCTCCCTTTTTCCACCTCTTTCATATTCTGATTGACCGTTTGGATATCATCCAGAACCTGTGACAGCAGCCCGACCAGTTCACGATTCGTCTCATGAATGCTTCGTATCTCCGACCACAGCCGGTCATTTTCTTTTTTCAGTTCTTCTATTTGCCTTTCATCCATCGTCATTTCACTTAAAAAACCTGCAAAACCACTCTCTGAAAAAATTATACAATGAAACCAGGCTATGGTAAACTGATATGGTAAATGTTGAACCGCAACAGCCCCTTTAGGCATTCCATGAGTAAGAGAATCCTGTTTATCACCCACCAACTGACACGCACCGGTGCCCCTATCGTCATGATGGATGCTGTCCGGATCTTCAAAGACGCCGGATGCGAAATACATATGATCTCCATGGATGAAGGAGAACTGCGCCAGGATGTGGAAGCCCTCGGGATCGAGCTTGCGATCCGCAGGGAATTCATGGAGGATTGGAAGAGCTTTCTGACACCGATCTGGGACTATGACCTGGTGTTTGTAAATACGATTGTCCCCCTTCAGACCATCCATCTGTTAAACCTCGCACACATGCCGGTGATCTGGTGGATCCATGAACCGGAGGTTTATTTTGATGTTTACGGACAGTGGCTCCCGGATTTCTCTGCGTTAAAGCCGCATATTCATGTCTGGGCCGTAAGTCCCGTGGTGCAGGAGATCATCCGGAGACGCTGCGGATATGAAGCCGAACTGGTTCCCTTCGGGATCGGAGATGTGGCAGGCAAATTTTCCGGCATGAATCCGGATGATACCGGTTCCGATGGTAAAAAACGCCCCATCACGTTTCTCACCATCGGCGTTTACTGCAAGCGTAAGGGTCAGGATCTCCTCCGGAATGTGATCACATCTCTCCCGGAGGAGGTCAGTCAACAGTGCCGGTTCCTTTTTTGCGGCAACCAAACCGATGTGGAACCGGACGTTTATGAGCCTTTGAAGGCCTTTGCAAAAAAGCGGGAAAACGTGGATCTCCTTCCTGAAATGAATCATGAAGCGATGCTTCGTACCATCAGACAGGCCGATTTTCTCCTGATCCCATCCCGCCAGGAACCCATGCCCACCGTCGCGGCAGAGGCCATGATGCTTTCTGTCCCTGTTGTGATCTCGGATGCGTGCGGTGTTGCACGTTATCTGAAGCACGAGGAAAGCGGATTGATCTTTCGAAGCGACGATGCCGCAGCACTTAGCGGGATCATCCAAAAAGCAGTGACGATACGGCAGGAAAACGAGCCGGCGTATGAGAGGCTATGCAGCCGGGCGCGGGAAATCTATGAGCAGTCCTTCACGCCGGAGGTTTTTCGAAGAAGCCTTTTTTCCGTCCTGTCACCGGATCAGTCTACGAAAACGAACTAATTCGTTTCCTTTTTTGAGAGAAAGCATAACAGAAAACAATGGATACGAGAATCTACGTTTGTACACATAAGCAATATACAAAACCGGATGATTCCCTATACCGCTCTCTTCAGGTGGGTCGCGCCATCAGCGAGGACCTCGGCTACGAAGGTGACGATACCGGTGATCATATTTCCGGACGCAACAAAAGCTTTTGCGAGCTGACCGGTCTCTACTGGATCTGGAAAAACGTACAGTGTGATATTGTCGGAGTCTGTCATTACCGGAGATATTTTATCCACGATGAGGACTTTTTGAAGCAGGATGAGATCGAGCGCCTGCTCACCACCGGGTATGACGTGATCCTGCCCACCAGCAGCTTCACACATTACCGGAATACGAGAGACCACTATGCCCATGAACACTTCCGTAAGGATCTGGATACCCTGCGGGAGATCCTGGCGGAACTGTCGCCGGAGGCTCTTCCCGCCTTTGATCTCACCTGTGACTGCAACCTCCTGTCCGCCTGGAACATGCTCATTACCAGAAAGGAGATCTTTGACGAGTATTGCAGCTGGCTTTTCCCGATTCTCTTCGAAGCGGAGAAACGGATTGATATTTCCTCTTATGATACGTTTCAGGGAAGGCTGTTCGGCTACCTCTCCGAGCGGCTGATCCGGGTGTTTTTTATGAATCATACCTACCGGATCTATGAAGCGGAGGTACGTCTCATGAATCCGGAGGATGCCTATAACCAGGAAAAAAGAAAAGATACTGTCGAAAAACTGCTTCGCCTGAAAATCCATGATCTGCTTGTCATCTATCTCTCCGGCAACCATGTCAATCTGGTGGAGACACCGGGGAAACAGCTTGATTTCCACGGCAAGATCCCTGTCTGGGTCTGCTGGTGGCAAGGCTTTCAGAATGCACCTCCTCTCGTGCAGATCTGCAAGGAAAGCCGGAATCAACATCTCCCGGCCGATCTCGTGGAAATTCATGAGCTTTCCTTTGACAATTACAACGATTATGTTACTTTCCCCGACTGGATCCTGCGGCATTACCGGGAGGGACGTATCTCTATGACAATGCTTTCCGATCTGCTGCGGATGGCGCTGTTGTACCATTACGGGGGACTTTGGATGGATGCGACCTATTATCTTGCACAGGATTTTCCCCGGGAATTCCTTTCAGACTCTCAAAGCTTTTATACGATTCGCTCTAACACGGCACATTGGAAAACGGATATTACAGAGGGCAAGTGGTCAGGCAATTTTTTAAAAACCGCTTCCGGCGCGTTATTGCCGCAATTTGTACTGAATGCGTTTTATTACTACTTCCTCGAAAACCAGAAACCGGCGGACTATTTTATGATCGACTATTTTATCCGGATTGCCTATGAATCCTTTTCGGAGGTGCAAACGGAGATTGACCGCTGCCCGTTCTCACAGCCGGAGGTGATGACGCTTCAGGGGCTTTTGGAAGAACCCTACGACGAAATCCTTTATCAAAATCTCTGCAGGGAAACCTCTGTGTTTAAGCTAAACTATCGTATGCATTTTCCGGAAAAAACACTCCTTGGGAAGGACACCTTCTGGGGACATCTCCTCCATCAAGGGGGTTCATCATGATCACACCGATTGTAAAGCAAAACGACATCTATCTATACTTTGAAACCATCCGGCAGCTAAAGGCAGCAAGTGTATTGGACATCGGACTTACGCTGAAACGATGCGGCGCCGTTTGCAGACAGGTGGCAGACTCTGCCATCGATCCGGCTGTGCATCTTACCGGCATCGACCCGGATCCCGAAACGACTCCTCCCATCTACCACCGTATCTATCAGGAGATCCTCTCACCGGAATCTCTTTTGGAAAAAAGGGACGGTCGTTACGATCTTGCCGTGCTGTTACAACTCCCGGAGGATGTCCTGTCAGATCAGACCCTCCTCCAATACATCAAAAATCATGCCGCCTGTCTTCTTTCTGATCGAAATGCGGAGCCCACTCTGCTACACTATTATGCACGGGAAAGAATTCGAACCATTACATTGGATCAGGATCAATATTTGCTGGTACACGAGACATAAGGAGAGGAGAAAACATGAGAAACGTACAAGTGGTCGTATGGGATTATTCAAAAACCGGGATGGAATGGCTTGATCTGTACGCTGAAAACCTGGATGTTATGGAATTGGTCAGCATAAACGGGGAAGATGGTACCATTCCTCTCAGTTATCTTAGTGAAAACACAAGCTGGGAATATCTATTGATCTTTGAGTATGGCGCCACTGCACAGATCACCCGTCTTCTGGAATTATCCCGGATACCTCTTGATAAAGTCATATTCTGTTATGATACTGCTTCTTTGTGGGAGCACAAAAAAGCAATCCGCTACATGATGAACGATGTCATAAAACGTATGCTGGATTATCTTGAGCTGGGTCTTTATCATCAATACATCGCGGTTACTGTTGAGAAGGGTATCTCTTATCTTGGAAGGACCACCGATCAATGTATTATGATCCAGATGTTTATCACGCAAAAAAACTGGGCCGCAGATGAAATGCATCACTTTTTTGAACTGTCCGGCCAGTATTATCCCGCCCGGGAAGGACAAAAACTATTCTGTGATATAGGGGCGAACATCGGTACCACCTGCATCTATTTCAAGAAGTGTCTGGATCCCTCCGTAAATATTCTTGCATTTGAGCCCATGCCTGAAACGTTCCAGATGCTCTCCATGAATGTGGCGTTAAACGGACTATCAGAATCCGTAACCCTGGAAAGAGTCGGATTATCAGACGAAAAAGCAGACTCCCTTTTTCATTACAATGAAAAAAACCCCGGTGGCAGCTCTTTTGTAAATGATAACTCCTCTCATGTTTCCGTTACCGTCTCCACAGTTCCATTCGACGACTATCTGAGAGAAAAAAAGATACCGCCGGAAACCATCAAATATCTCTGGGTCGATGTGGAGGGATTTGAAGCTGCATTTGTCAAAGGTGCTATGAATACTCTTCAAACACTATCCGTACCCTTTGTGATGGAGTTTACTCCCTTCTTTTTGCAAAAGCAGGGACGGTTCTCTGAATTGGTTGAGAATCTGAAAACACTTTATGCAAACTATATTGAGCTCTCCGATCCTGAAAACACAATTCATGAAATCAACGACTTATATCAATACGCTGATGCAGACAGTTCGTTCCAAAAGGATCTGTTCCTTTTAAAATAACAGGATAACCCCATGAAGCTGTCCATTTTTACCGCATTGTACAACAGAAAAGAATATCTTTCCCGTCTTTATGAGTCCTTAAAAAGACAGGAAAGTAATGATTTTGAATGGCTGGTCGTGGATGACGGATCAGACGATTCGCCGGAGGAACTGCTGCTCCCGTGGATCGATCAGGAGAAGTCTTTTCCGATCCGCTTCTTTCAAAAAGAGAACGGTGGAAAGCATACTGCGGCAAACCTGGCTCTTGAAGAAGCGGCGGGGGATTTCTTTCTGTTTTTGGATAGCGATGATTATCTGACGGATCATGCCGTTTCTCTGATTTCTCAATGGATCGATCAGCTGCCGCCGGATACTGAACAGAATAAGCTCCTTGGTGTGGCCGGACAAAAAATCAATTCTGCCGGTGCCTATCTGTTATGGCAGACTATCACGGATGGTCGTCAGATCCCATATGGCGGTACGCCTGTTTTTGATCAAACCCTGACCTGCACCCTCACAGAACGTTCAACCCGTTATCATATGCGCGGTGATTGCTGCGAAGTATTTCGCACAGATGTGCTGAGGCAGTATCCGTTTCCTGTTTTTCAGGGCGAACGTTTTTTGGCAGAAGATGCTGTCTACTCTCTGCTCTCGCGTGACGGATGGTTGATCGAATATCATAAGGAGCCGCTGGAGGTCTGCGAATATCAGGTACAAGGTCTTTCTTTTGATGTTGAAAAATTCCTCCGGAATCCGAAAGGATGGGGATATGTCATTCGGGTGATGGAATGCAGCAAAGACGAGCGGATCGAACGGGAATATGATTATTTTCAAAGGCTGCGTAAGGCACTTCCCTGGCCGGAGATATGTGAAAATCTGGGGGTCACTGACGATGAAGTCTTTCGGCAGGATCTTCTTTCCTGTATCAAAAAAAAGCAGCGGCAGATTACGGATATAGAAGAAACCCTGGCCGTATATCATAATATCCATCAACAACTGCAAGGACTGCCATCCGGAAGTGAACGCTATCAGATGGTATCCGGGATACTCGATGAGGTCACAAGACTCCTTTCCACACTGGACACCGAAGTCTGTGTCGCGGCAGCGGAAAAGGGTTTATCCGCCGCAGGAAATCTGGTGGAACGAAAAGCCATCCGCTTAGCAGAAGAATTGCAATATCTGAACAATCTATCATAACCCCTGATCATGTATGGGATCATCCGGCACAACGGTTCCTGTTCAGCAAACTGCCCGGCAATACTCCATAAAAAGAGCAGCGCGGCTTTTCCAGGTGTCCTCCTGACATGCTCTTCCAAAGACCTTCTCCGCCATCTCTTCCCTTTTTTTATCGGCGGCAAGCAGCTCCCTGATTTTATCCGGGAGTTCGTCCATATCCCTCAGATCAAACAGAATCATTTCCTCTCCGTTATGATACTGCTCCTGCAGGCAGGTGCTTTGATCCGAAATCACGACACTTTTACACAGCATACTGTTCGCAATCCGCTCCGTAAATCCGTCTTTATGCCAGGCCATGATATTCAGGGAAGCCTTTGCCTGCAACAGCTCTCTGATACTCTCAGCTGGCGTCACCTCCGGTTGAATCGTGAGATAGTCAGAATCTGCAAACGGACTCTTTTCCCAGCTTTTGCCGTAAACCGTCAACCCGATTCCCTGATCAAGCAGGATCTCGATCACTTTTTCCCGGTAATAGGACATTGCACAAAAAATCATAGGTTTCAGACTGTCAAAAAGTTTCAGAAACTTCTGGTCTGTCAGATTGATTTCCCGTTTTTTCAGCACTTCCTTCAGTGCGGCTTCCGCAGTCTGGCAAGGGTTTGTTTTCATCTCCTGCAGGAATGCGTCTGCAAGATCGCTCATTTCTTTTGGGCTGTTTTTGATCAGGGAGAGATACTGACGGTAATCGGTATAGGTTCCGATAAATACCAGATCCCTGTCTTTTTTTGCCATATCTACCGGAGCATCAGGCAACGTCCCGCCCGGAGGAAGGAGCAAGGCATCTTTCACTCCCGGGTAATATCTCCTGATAAAACGAATATAGTTTCTGTCATGCGTCAGGATGTAATAATCCTTCGGCACTCTTTCGTAATGCGCCCTCATCCAGACCGGATGATCAAACTGAAAGTTGAATTTCGGACCACCGATCAAATCATGCAAAAAGCATTTTCTGGATTCCAGATAGGGATCAAACGCGTACGTCTGAAACCCTACAATAGCCGTAAACTCCTGCCCGACAAACTGAGAAAGCCCCGGCAGCCCATCCTTTTCCACATCATAATAGAGCACCGTTTCGCCGAGCTGTTCAAGAGCATTTCCCAACTGTTCCGCAAAATAATTTAAGATATTGTAACAAATGTCTGTTCCTTTATAGATCAGAAAAGGTTTCTGCATAGTCTGTTTCATCCCTGATAATCTTCGCTTTTCTTTCTGGCTGATACAAAATACTGAAAGGTATCAAAATATTTTCTGTCCTCAACTCCTTCAATCTGTAAAAGTTTGTCAAAGAAATCCTGATATGCTACTGTCATCTCAGTATTAACAGCCTTCCCTGAAATATTCTCGACTTCATAGCCGCATTCTGAAAACATCTTCAATATTTCTTTGCAGGTAAAAAAACGCAGATGCGTTCGATCAAGGATTCCACTGTCTTCATATGTAAAATACCCATGCAGTAATTGATAGATGACTGTCGCATTCATAAGATTCGGAATGGATGCCAGAACATGTCCGTCATTTTTTACATAGGGATAAATCTTATTTAAAACAGCATATGGCGAAACAAGATGCTCTAATACATCTGCAAAGATAACATAATCGAATGATCGCTCATCAAATGGAAGATCCATTGTTTCTATATTGTCACACATAACAGGAAACTTTTTATTTGCTATCTCAGCCACCTTCTCCGTTATTTCTATCCCATATACCTTTACTCCGGGGCTCAAATAGCGAATCCGACCGAGAGTTTCACCGAATCCACATCCCACCTCCAGTATTCTCATCTCGTCCTTGTAACCGGGAATGATTTCCAGTAAATCTTCTCGAATACCCGAATAATACACCGGGAAAAATCCCCATTTATTCTCAAAAACTGATTTTTGACCCGCCTGGTCTTCCTCCTTTTTTTTCACCTCAAGCAAAGTATCATTTCCAGTGCGAAAGACCAGACTGTTCCAACAGCATACATTTTGAAAACCCGCTTCGAGCATTCGAATCCCCATATCATTGCACGCAAGGTCATCCGTGTAAAACCGCTCATCAAAAAAACCTGTCTTCCTTAGAGATTCTCTCCTTAACAGCAATGCAAATCCTGCAAGAAACGTCCTCTGTTCCAGGGAAAACTCCGTAACCAGATTTTTGTCCCTTACATAAGACTCCAGATCACTTACCTCTGTAGGAAAATCCGTAGCTTTCTGAAAATTCTCGTCAACATTGGAAACACTTCCCGCTGTACCGTTGTTGCTGTCCTCGTAAAGTCCCATTCTCAAGTAGAACAGAGAGTTCATAAACAGCACTGTATCTGGTTTCATCAGGAAAATATCGTTCCCTTCTGTGGCCGCTTGTATTGCCTGATTGCAGCATGACGAATAACCGGCATTCACCTCATCTGCAATCAGTTTTAAATCTGTTTGTTCCTCAAGCCATTCCCTGCTTCCGTCAGTAGAGGCAAGATCCACTATGATAAGCTCATAGCTCTCCGGATTTACTGTCCTTCGGATACTATCAATACATCTTTTGATTTGTTGATGCATGTTCTGCGACAGAATAATGATGGAAACCGGCGGTACAGAAATTCCTTTTTCCCGGAAAAAGCTATCTCTATATGCACGAATCTCCCTCAGGTCTCCGGGTACGCGTTCCGCCGTTCTGCAACAGTATTCCGCATTCTCATACAGGAGATATGAAAGATATGGATTCTGGTCTTCCAGCTTGTTCCCGAGAAGCAGGTATAATTCATAATTCAGGGGGTCTTCGTAAAGACCCTTTCGAATAAAAGAAAATGTCTTTTCATCCAACATTGTATTTTCCCCCAGGCAGGTGAATATTACCATTCATTTTATATGATCAATCCGTTTTCTCTCAGATATTTTTTCAAAACCGTTTCATTTTCTGACAGCCACTTCTCACGATCTCCTACATCTCCAATCAGGATAAAATCAAAATACGCTTCTTCAAAAGGCATCTCACCTAAACAGGAAAACGTGCCATCATACACCGTATATCCCAGTCGTTCGCCCGGGTTTACATCCGTTCTCTTTTTATCATATCCGAACAGTTCCATTTCCGGGAAGCGATATCTAAGATATGCGAGAGTTGCTCCAAGCCCGCATCCTATCTCAAGCACCCGAGCCTTATCGTGCCTGGAGACATTCACCTTTAATGCTATATCTTCCCTTGTTTCTCCGGCATACCGAGGATGAAATCCCCACTTTTTCTCGAACATCTTTTCATTCTCTTTCATAAGCCTTGCCTTCATTTCCGAACCAAAAGAAGCGTTCCCGATGTGAACGCAAAAGCTGTTATGCGCCAGAAGAAGATGATATCCCTGTGCTAATATGCGGTAACTCAGATCATTGTCTTCGCAATATCCTATCCCAAAGGCCTCATCAAAGCCGCCCACTTCTTCCCATACATCTCTCTTTATCAACAACGCAAAAGCGATCAGAAACAGTTTTTCTTCATACAGTTCCGTTTCTGCCGGGAGATTCATTTTTTTCCCAAGCATAACTGCATCTTCAAAGGTTCTTAATGGCGTTCTTACCACTTGTCCGTTGCCGGCATAATTTGTCATGCACGAGACAGCCGCGGTGTTTTTTTCCAAAAGAGCCATCCTCAAATATAAAAGACTGTTCGGTAACAGTATTGCGTCATTATTCAATATTAACAGGGCATTTCCCGGAGCGGCTGCCTTTGCGCCCTGATTGCATGCACCGGAAAAACCTTTATTTACCGTGTTCTTTATGAGCTGTACATCACCCAGCGTTTCCAAATAGTTTAACACACGCTCATCCGTTGATGCATTGTCAACGATGATAAGTTCATAGCTGGTCTCCAGAAGTGTTTCCCTTATCCCCTTGATGCAAAGAATAAGATAGTCATATGCATTATAAGACGGAATGATGATCGACACCTTCGAAGGTTGCTTACCGGATTTTTCAAGTATCTGCATGGATTCCCTCAGATACTTCTCTTGTTCGCTGTCATCACTATATAACAGCGCCTGCTCATAATACAAAAATGCTTTTTCCGGCATCTCTTCCCGATAATAATCACCCAGAAGCCTGTAGCATTCCGCGTTTTTGGGCTCCCGTTCCAGTATTTGTCTCGCTATGCGTAATAACTCACGTGAATCATCCATGTCTGTATATTATCCTTCATTTCTTAAATGCGAGTCCGACTCCCAGTGGATCTGTCTACGGATATATCCATCAAATTCAGGTACTGTAAAATCTATTTCTGAAATCTTCTCATATTTATGATAAAAAGAGGATGATTACGATAAACTACGACGGGTTACGGTGAATTACGATCTGTTGCGATGAATTACGACGCATTAGGATGTATTACGATTTTGTCAACACTTTCTCCAGGAAAGCAACGATCTGCTTCTTCACTCCGGCCCGCTCCGCATCCTCGACAATCCTTTCTACCCGATGGTTAAAAGTACCTGTTTCAAGGTAATTCTTTTTGTATTTTCCAAGCAAAATGCAGCTTGCCATCAGATAATTGACCGCACTTCCGGAAACGCCTGTCGTGGAATAGGCGGAATCCAAAAGCACCTCATTCACGAAAGCAGCCGGTGCAGCCTTTGCAAGACGTATCGCAAGATCGTAGTCCTCCAATGCCTTCAGCATTTCATCAAATCCGCCGGTCTGATTCAATATTTCCCTGCGAATCAGCATGGAAGGGCAGTCCACCAGATTTTCATAGAGAAGCTGCGCAAAAATCTGTCCCTGCTTCTTTTCCAGCGGCAATCCTTCATCCGGCAGGATCGCCCGGTATCCCCCTCCCATATCATACGCAATCTTATGATAACAAAAGCCGGCCTCCGGGTGGCGTTCGATCTCCTTTATCTGCTTCTCCAGCTTGTCCTTATGCCAGAGATCATCAGAGTCCTCAAAAGCGATGAAATCCGTATCTGCTGATGCGTTTTCAATCCCATAGTTTCTTGCCGCAGCAGCGCCCTGATTAATCTCGGTATACAGATACCGGATCCTGCTGTCCTCATAGGATTCGACCAGATTTTTAGTGTTGTCTGTAGAGCCATCATCAACGATCACAAGTTCAAACGCAGTGTATGTCTGCACAAGCACACTGTCTATTGCTTTTTCCAGGATTCCCCCGCGATTATATGTTGGCAGGATCACACTTACTTTTTGCATTTATGTTTTCTCCACACACCAGTCACCCATGGGAATCGGTTCTTTTGAAACACCCCAGGAAAATGTCTCTTCATAAGTACAATACCGGCAGGCTCCCATCGGTTTCGAGAGCGCTTCCAGAAGGCCATATCCATCCAGGCCACCATACAGAGAAATCGCTCCCTCATCTGAAAAATGCTGTCCGAAATACTCATTAAAATAGTGGATCGTAAAGGGCTGTACACACGCCGCGATACTTCCCTTCCCAAGAAAGGTGCAAACCCGTCTTGGACATTGCGCAAAGATTGTTCCCGGATCCCCGTCTGCAGACGGGTTCAGATTTTTTGCAAAAAACTGCTTCCCGTTCCTCAATTCGCATTTACGAATGCCATGCCGAGACAAATAGGTCAGTATTTTTGCTTCATCCAGACAAGTATAGTCCGAAATAGAGATCATGGTATCCGTTTCAAGAATCGTATTGAAAAAACTTTGCTTCATCGTCGTGATCAGCAAGCCGTTTGTGGCAATTGCTATTTCCGCATACGGAAACGCCTCTCTGGTGATCCGTATGTATCCCTCCACATCCGGATTCAGAAGCGGCTCGCCGCCCATCAAATGTATTTCTTTGATATTATCAAAAAGCTCTGATAAGCGCCGGATATCCTTCCTGTATTGTTCCATATCCGCGAATTCCGCCTTCTTGACCAAATTAGAAAAATGTGTACACCCTTTGCACTTCAGATTGCAATGGTCTGCCAAATGGAATTCCAGATGCTGCAATTCCGGAGGAATATGACCATATGGAAGCAGAACACTTGTGACGTTTTCCAGTTCCTTTTCCGGCATCCGGTAATACTTAGTCGGAATGGCATAGTTCTCAACTCCTGCCTGGTGTATATACTCATTCCATTCCGGAATGGATGCATCCACCGTAATGACAGCATCAATCTCCTTGTTTCCGCCGAACCGCAAAACTTCCTCTTTTGTAAAGACCGCATCACTCGTCTTCGAAAGCTCCTCATCAAAGGGATCACAAAGCCCCAGAACCGCTACATCCGGGTGTTTTGTCATAATCAGCTGAATAGCAGGATCCCATTTTGATTTGTCTCCAAAAATGATCGTATTCATCTTTTATTCCCCGCATATTTTTCGATAATCCCCATTGCCTGATGCAGGGCACTTTTTAGTTGCTCATTCTCAGATGAGAGTGCCGCCCGTTGTTGCTCCAATGCTGCAATATGGCTGATGATGGTTTGATCCGTCACTGCGTCCAACACAAAGCTCTCTGCCAGTGCCTGCCCGTAGGGTGTTTTGACCGCCACTTCCCACCAGAACCGTTCCAGGGTGTAATGGACGTGATTGCCGCCTTTCCACGGTCCCTGTCCTGCGTAGTGGAGAATCGACACTTCCCGCTCTGTACGGTCATAGTCGTATCCATTGTTCGCTCCGATCCAGGTCAGAAAGTTGTATTTCCACTCATCCACATATCCGATCTCATCTCTGTGCAGATAATTGATCAGATCCTGATCCGGGGAAAAAATCTGATATTCCAGCTCTTCTGCCAGATTCAGGTAAGTCTGCAGCCTGTATTTTTTTCGAAGCTCCTTCATATGGAAGAGCAGCACCCCGGAGTTGATATAGCGACGCTCCTCAAATAATGGCCGCAGTCTCCCGGATCGTTTCTCCAGACACTGTTCCACCGTCAGGTTGATCAGCGCCAGATCCCGGCATCCGATAAGCAGATTCCCTCCGAAGTCCCTCTCATAAAAAGAACGGAGATCCTGATTCACAATGATATCCGCATCTAGATAAAGGATCCTGTCCACTTCCTCCGGCAGAATATCCGGGAGTAACAGTCTGAAATAAACCTCCACCGGCCATTCTGCTGTGCGCGGGAGCTTTTCGGAAAGCTTCTCCAGGTCTATCGATAGCAATACCAGATGATTTCCGTACTGCCGCATAAGACCCTCCAGCTTTTCCTTAGACTCCGCCGAAAGGTCGTATTGCAAAAGGTAAACATACACCTCCGCCTCCGGATTCCTTTCGAAGAGTGAGGTCAGCATCACGTATGCGTAAGGCGTATATTCATCGTTAATGGCTGCGGATAGATTCATGCGATATTCCTTCATGAGCGTCCTCCCTGCAACAGCAGCTCCATCTTTCGGATAAAGTCAGGGATCGCCCTGCTCTCCAGATAGAGTTCCGCCGATTTCCGACAGTTTTTGGAATCAGCAAGTCGATCTGTCCCTTCATAAAGTCGGTTTAACCGTTCCGTCAGAGAAATACCGGTGTCAGCCCCGAAGAAGTATCCGTTCTCCCCTTCCCGAATGACCTCCACGGCTCCACCCACCGGCGTGGAAAGCACGGTCAGTCCGCAGGCAAGTGCCTCTATGATCGTCAGGGAAAAGCCTTCATGCAAAGACGGCATCACAAGTGCACAGGCATTCTGCAGCGTCTCCCATGGGTTTTCCAGCCAGCCTGAAAAACTGACCCGATCAGCGATCCCGAGCTCCTGCGAAAGATGCTGCATCTCCTTCACCTCTCCGTCTCCCGCAACCGTCAGTGTCCAATCTCCTTCCGCCGCAGCAAGAGATCGAAGCAGATAGGGAACGTTTTTTTCTTTGCTGATCCTGCCGACAAATGCGAGCTCTCCGGTATTTCTCTGCTCAGAATAGATGATCTTTTCCTCTAAAACGGGATTGTGCACCCGGATCACCTCCGTGTCCGGACACACCTGACGCAGATTCTCCGCTATGGAATCACTGATGGCAAAGGCAGCATCCGCGACACGGCAGCACTCCGCGCCGCCCACCCCGTCCTTTTCGTATTCGGAAAGAGTTCCATGCGGCCAGCTGATGAGCGGACATGTCCGGTATTTTTCCTCCATCACACCCCGAAGGAGCAGTGTCATCGCAGGCCACCCCGTTGCCATCACCAGATCCGGAAACCGGTGTGTTTCATAAAAGGTGCGCAGACTGTCCTGTAAAACATCCCAGTCAATTTCCGTAATCCAGCCATTCAGGCAATGAAATTCTATTTCGGGATCTGCCCATTCCATGCCGCGCGAGATCAGCTGAATCACGCGCACATGATATCCGCGCTCCCTCATATACCCCGCCGTGCGGTTCACAACCGTTTCCACGCCGCCCTGCCAGCCCATGGCGATACAGAAGTCAATGGTCATTTTGCGGCACTCCCGTATTGTTCCATGATTTTTGCATACCAGGTCTTCCTTCCGTCTTTCGTCTCATTTTCAAAAATATGCTTATAGGATAACTTGAAAAAGCACGTTTCCTTTGTCAGTCTCTCCCGCTTTTTTTCATCATAGGCTTCGTTGAGAAGGATCTCCATGGCGTAAAGCTCCGGCTGGGAAGGCGGGCACTGCTCGATCATCTCACGAATGGATGGGATTTCCTCATAGGCCAGCAGTATCAGATAATCGATCAAAAAATAATCGATCAGTGTATCGCAGGCCGCCCAATAGCAATAAAACGCATTCAACACAAACCTTGTCAACGGATTCCCCGCGCCTGCCTTCATCAGGTTTGCTGTCCATCTTCCCTTCACCACAATCTCATCCGTATATCGAAGCTCCGCAAAGCGTTGTGTAAAAAAAACGCCGTCCTTCAGAATCCACTCTGCCGGAGTCTCCTGTAACAGGTATGTGGCATCCAGCCAAAAACCGCCGTACAATGTCAAAAGCGCCGCCCGCAAAAGGTCGGAAAGATGGGTCAGCGTAATGATCTTCTTATGAAACTTTTCCATCACAAAATCCGGAAAAGGGACATATGAGGAGAGATTTTCAAACGTGATCAGCCGAATCTCGACAGTTTCATCCGGCAGGTTTCGTTTGAGGCTTTGAAAGCACGCTTTCACAATATCCGGCATGGAGTTCTCCCCCTGCCACCAGCAGACCCAAACCGGAAGCTTTCCATGAAAATCATGCCGCGCCGGCTCCAGCGGCAGCAGGTCAACGGGCGTACCGTTCGCGTAGGAAAGGATCAGCGGATACAGCATTTTTTTCAGGATCTCTTTCTTCCGGACGACAGCCTCCTCCGCCTCACGGTAAAGATGCAGATCTGTTTCCACGGTCGCTTCCCGCACAATTCGATAAGAATGCCCTTCAAAAAAAGAAACCACGTCTCTATTCTCTTTTTCAAATGAACCCGCAAACAGCCATTCACAATACCGGTCAAAGGTTTCTTTGGATGTGATCAGCAGCGGACAGTCCGTATCCGGCAGAATCACATCATAGTCCTCCAGCAGGCTTTCAATCCTGTATTTCCGGATGATGTCCTCGTAATAACAAAAGAACCTGTCTGCCATGGAGATGCCGACAATGTCACACCTCACATTTTTCCAGATCCAGTAGAACCCGGTCAGCTCCCGGAACGAATCGTATTGCGCGGAAATATTGTCTCCCGTATCATCCCGTTCATATCCGAGATTCTCCTGTCCCGCGCTCCCCACCTGAAGCGCGCGGTACATCGGATCTTCCGGAACATAAATCTTCTGGCTGGTAAGGATATACATTCGTATGTCTTTCATAGTTTCTTCTCAATGGTGTCAAGCATGGATTTCATTGCAACCGGATAGGTATAACAATCCCGCACCCGTTCGTATCCCGCGATTCCGATCCGGATCCGCTGTTCTTCATGATTCAGATAGAAACGCGCCTTTTCCCGCATCTCGTCAAAATCCGAGAAGGTCACCATTTCTTTATCCACGCGGAATAATTCGTGACATTCCTCCTGGTCGTTGCAAAGCACGAATCCGCCTACTCCCAGAATATCAAATACGCGAAGCGGTATCCCCGTTTCGATGGATGTCAGCGTATGGTTCAGATTGATCTTTGCAGAATAGTAAGCCTTAAAGACCTCCTCTTCTCCCTCAATCGGCGGATGGATCGCTGCCCGCGAAAGTGTGCCGTCGATATCACGGCCGGTGGTATAGCAGCTGACCCGGCAATCACCCGAAAGGAGAGACAACATCTGTATCCTCTCCCGTGAGGAAAGCTCTCTGCATAAGATCAGCGTCTCTACCAGATACACCGGATCAAAGGAATACTCTTCCAGATGGTTCTGGTTCAGCGCGGCACACATGAGATCACGTGTTTCCTTTGTAAGTGTACGAAACTGTTTTGCCTGACCGCCCCATTTGCCGAACTGCTCCTGCAGCACAGCTTCCACTTCCAGATGCGCCTTCTCCGGGAGCTGCTTCAGATAAGCACTTCTTCTCTCATCCTGATACAGGCTTCCGACAAAGAGCACATCTGTCCGATACTTTTCAATCTCTTCATCCTCGATCACAAGCGCGCTCAGCCGCTCCACATTTGCCGCAAGCGGCAGATAAAACAGGTTCCTCAGACCCGCCTCTCTCATGCGGTTCAGCTGGCATTTATCAAACAGGAAAACATAATTCGTCTCATAAAGCGCTTCCTCCAGGTAAAGAGAAGCCTGTGGCGAATCATAGACCCATGCCGCATAGAGCCGCTGCTTCCGATGGCACGCCTCCGCCACCACCGCCGAAAAGTTCTGGGATATTACGAGCTCCTCATCTCCAATTTCCGCGAGTGCTTTTTCCAGATCCTCCTCGGTATAGGTCGCATCCGGTGCATGGAACTCTGCACGCCGTACGTCATGATTGAAGGCGAGAAGCCCCCAGATCATATCATTTTTAATGAGCCTGACCAGATCAAAGTAAAGTATTTTCCATTGTTTCATTTTTCATTCACCCAGATGCATCAAAAGATCATATTCTTTTCGATGACTCTCCTCCATATAGCGGTTTGCGCGCATATTCGGAAACCGGCTTCTTACATACTCTCTCATTTCTTCGATTCCACGCTGCAGCGGATCGTCAAATGTATGCAGGATATAGGAGCTCAGGTCATAGAACACCTTCCTGAAATACACGAACTCCATCTCGTCCCGGATCACAGAGAAATCATTTCTCTTTTTCAATTCTTCCGCTGTTAGCCGGAAGACATGATGAACATCCATGTAGTATTCTTTCTTTGCAGAAGAATGCATCACGCTGTCCGGATTCTGGTAGTAGTAATAAAGCGGATCCGTCATCTGATACCAGGATCTGCACTTTGCCAATACCAGATAGGTAAAATACATATCCTCCATGAACACTTTTTCGAGAAAACGGCATCTGTTCTTCTCAAGAAATGTCCTTCGGTAGAGTCGTCTTACCGGTCCGCATGCCCAGGCATTGGATAGAAAGAAGGCCCTCCTTTCTTCCTCCGTTTCGATCAAAAACAGTTTTGCGGTATTCTCTCCTGCTTCTGTACAGATCCCGCACCCCTCCTGCACCTCCATCTGGGCACATTCCGCCACTTCTACCTGCCATTTTTCCATGCCCTTCAGCAGTTCCATCAGCATGCCCGGCGCAATGGCGTCATCCGCATCCACAAAGGTCACATATTCCCCGGTTGCATACTGCAGTCCGATATTTCTGGCAGTCCCCTGTTTTCCGTTCTGCTCACAGTGAACGACCAGAATCTGATCTGGATGCTGCTTTTCATACTGTTCCAGCAGTTCTTTTGTCCCGTCTGTTGAGGCATCATTCACAAGGATCAATTCCAGACAGGAAGTCTCCACTGTCTGGGACAAGATGCTGTCTATACATCTTGCCAGAAAAGGCTCCGCATTATAACACGGAACAATCACGGATATCCTTGCATATTCCGTTATCCCCGCTTCTTCTCTCGGCAGCGTATATACCATTCAGATCAGCCCTTTCAGCTTTTCATAAAAATCCGGCAAAGCATTCTCTTCCAAAAAAGGCGCCGCCGAAATCCGGCAGGCATCGGCTTTGGGAACCGGCAGCACACCGTCCGCAATGTAGTCAAGCACCTCTGCCAGACCATCGCTGTCCCCCTGCGGATAGAGAAATCCGTTTACACCCGGTCTGATGAGTTCCACAATCCCATCCACCGGGGTGGAAATCACAGGCAGACCGGAAAGCAGCGCTTCCATTGCTGTCACAGGAAACCCTTCATAAAGAGAGGACATCACCAGAAATCCACTGTGCCCGGCTGCTTTCCACGGGTCATCGCTCCACCCGGCAAAATGAACCCTCTCCACCAGGCCGTTCTCCCGGACAATCCTTTTTAACTTTGCCTCCTCCGGTCCCTCTCCGATTAGTGTAAGGCGGTAATCGGCCTTTGCTTTTTTGATCCCCAGAAGAAGAACCGGCAGATTCTTCTGGTCACTGATTCTTCCCACATACAGCAGCTCCCGTGGCATGCGGTTCTCCGAAAAATACACTCTTTCTCCGGAAACCGGATTATGCACTCTTGCGATTTTCGCATTCGCGATGGTCTTTTGTATTTCAGTCTCGATCCTTTGATTGATCGCAAGATGTGCATCCGCATACTGCAGCATCTCCACACCGCCATATCCCGCAGCCGCATATCGTTCGATGGGATTATGCACCCAGGAAACGAGCGGGATCTGTTTTCCTGTCTCAGCAATAGCCTGCCTTGCGATCAAAGACATCAGCGGCCAGTTCGTCGCCAGAATGACATCCGGGCAACCGTTTTCTCTTAAAAAACCGAGATATCCGTTTTTCCATTTCTCAGAATCCTGATTTGCTCTCTGGTCCGACAAATAATAGAAATCGATCTCCGGACAGGTCCAGGGATGATGCTCCCAAACTGCCTGGATCAGCCGCACGGTATTTCCCTGCTTTTTCAGATATGCTGCTGTCGCATTGATCACGTTTTCCACGCCGCCCTTGTCCGCGACCGCAATAAAAATGTCAATGATCACGATCTCCTGTGTGCCTCCGCTATTCGTTGATCCCGAGAATCTTTCTGACAATGTCCCCGTTGATCCCTGCGGTATTCCGCAGAATGATTTCTGTCGCCACCGCAGATAGATGATTTGTCAAAATATACTGCACATCCGCTTCCCCTGCGCTTCCATCTCCCAGCGCTTTTAAGATACTCACCACCCTCCGGTAATGTTGGATGAGTTTCGGCAATTCCATAGAAACAGAAGCGAATCCCTTTTGTCCCCTCTGCTGTTCCTGCTCCAGAATGTAAAGGATGATTTCCATCAACGGGATCTCCCCGGAAAGATCGGACTGGGAAAGCCTTACATCCGGTCGTTTCTCCATAAACTCATAATAGCATTTCCGTCCGCCGCTGAAATCACCTTTCCTGACATAATCCGAGAGCAGACCTTTCAGTTCTGTCGTCTCTGCTTTTTCCGATGTAATCCCGACTTCGGTTTCATATACCCGATATTGCTTTCTGATGATCCAGGTGTTTAAAAGAAGTTCTGACAGGAAGCCATATACCCGTTTATGATAATTATCATAATCCGTGACATCGATCTCCCTCTCTGCTTCTGCAAAAATCCGAAAGATCCACTCACAATAGCTATTGAACTCCGTATGCGGCATGACTGCCAGATTCGCATAATAGGAGCTTTTTGCATCCAGCATCTCCTGGAAGGCACCGGAAAACTCCGGCGTCAGCTTATCCACTGCTGCCTTCACGGTCATCAGATCCCTGCCATTATGACTTTCTGCGTATCCCTCCCAATTGGTCTGATCCGAAACACTCGGTTTCGGTACGATCATGTCATAATCCGACAGGATCCTGTCATACTCATCACCACGCATGAGTTCTCCATTCTCATTCAGAAAATACCTCCGATAATGGCAGATCCCGATATGGTCATATTCTTCGACATTTTTCCAGATCCAGTATATCCCTGTCAGCTCTCCGAAAAGCCAGTTCCGATATGAAATATTATCTCCGCTGTCATCCCCCCGGTAAGGCAGAGAATGATCCCCGGCTGCCCTGCCGACCTGAAGTGTGTGATATACGGGATCTTTCGGTTCCTCGTATTTTTTATGTGTCATTACAAAAACAGCCGTTGCCATCTATTCCCCCAAATACATATCTTTATACCTTTCGGTATACCCATACGCTGCTTTATCCTCCGCCGTCTTTTCGTCCAAACGCGTCAGGGTCTCTGCAATTCTCTCTCTGTGCGTACTGCTGCGGTCGGTGGTCAGGCTTTTCTCATGCTCAAAATAGTCATACAACGGCTCCGCCACAAAGGCCGCATCGTAGCATTTTGACAATCTGAGTACCATATCCCAGTCTTCAAAGATCGCCAGGGTCTCGTCAAACAGACCCACCTCCTCCAGGCACTCTTTTCGTACCAGAAGTGTGGGGCCGCCGATGAAATTTCTCCGCAGCAGCTCAGGGTAGAGATACCCTCTTTTCCGCACATCACTGATCTCACGGCGCGGTACGATATGCACGGTCTTTCCGTCCAGCATGATATAACTCATTTCACAATAGCAGAAACCCGTGCTGAGATCGGACTGCAACAGTTCCCTCACCTGATTCTCCAGTTTTTCCGGCTTCCAAAGATCATCATCATCATGAAAAGCCAGAAGATCATATCGGGCCTCGCGGATCCCCATATTTCTGGCGTACGCAAGCCCGCCGTTTTTTTCGGACTGAACTAAACGAACCCTTGCATCCGAAAAGTCCCTTACCACCTGCTCTGTCTCATCTGTCGAGCCGTCGCTGACCACGATGAGCTCCAGATTCTCATAGGTTTGATCCAACACGCTTTGCATGGCTTTTCCAAGCTCTGATGCGCGGTTATAAGTCGGCAGGATCACACTGACATAGACCCTCTGATCGGATATCCGATCAAGTTTTACCCTTTCTCTGCCTGTTTCCGGAAGCAATTCTCTTTGCAGAAAGCGATCCAGCTCTTCCTGAGAAACAAACTCCCGCCCGATCAGCGACAACTTGATCAGTGCTTCTCTTCCCAGCGCATAGATCTCATCATTGTCAATCCAGTAGGGATACACGCCACGAACCACCTGCTGCATCATGCGAAGAAGCTCCAGCGGAATTGACTTTTTCTCCGAGAGAAGCTGTTCCACCGGATACAAAAAAAATTCACGCAGAAACCACGCCTCTGTCTCCTGTTCCTCCTCAGGTGTCATGGATCCGTTTCCGATGCGGATTTTCAGTTCTTCAATTTTCTGATTCAGATAATCACGGTTCATTTCTCATACCTGTATTTTGTGTTTTCAACCCGCTGTGTTATGATAAAAATGTTCTCTATTGCATACATCGCCTTGTCTACAGGAGGTTCCCATCATGGATGATTTCAAAAAACAGCCGGAACAAAACATCTATCAACAATATCTGGAAGAAGAGGCTCTCCTAAAAGATCAGTATCTTGCCTTGGGCAACCTCGGGCTTCAGATAGTACACGCCATAGCAAAAGACCCTTCTGTCTTCTATGTGTTCTGTCCCTGGGGAAGCGGCGACACGCTCACAATCGCTGCTTATCTGCATTATATACGCGAATACCGGGGCGTACAAAAGCTGACTTTAGTCTGCAAGAGAAATCAGGTTGATATCGCGGATATGTTTGACGCCATTGACGACTGCATCGCCATCGGAAGCGATGAATGCGATGCTATCACCATCGCCTCCTGCCTGTACCTGGCAACCTACGGCCCAAACTATATGGTGGGGAATCTGGGGCTGATACGTAAGGTATCCTTTCCCCATCGACTGGATCCTTACAAGCTTTTTGTTTTACAGGTATCAGAAAAGAGTACTCCGGCTAAAATATCGGAAAGCTTTTTCGACCCGATTAACAACACCCTTGCCGATACATGGAAATCACGGATCATACTGGCGCCCTATGCTGTCGCTTTTCCCTTGCTTTCAGATTCTTTTTGGAAAAAGCTTGTGACGGCACTGACTGAACATGGATTCCAGGTTTTTACCAACGTTCACGGTGGGGAGCAGCCTATCTCCGGAACGGAACGGCTGGATACCTCTGTTCGGGAAGCATTTCAACTTGCACGTTATTGTGCGGGCGTCATCTCTTACCGTAGTGGTTTCAGTGATATTCTGGCTCTCCAGCCTGAGCTTCGTCATGTAGTCATCAATCCGGATACGCATACGATGGTATTTGATGACTGTTCCATCCTTGGAGATGCCAAAGCATTGCTTAATTTAGTCTATGATCCCTCCGGAGAAGAAGCGCTCATCAGGCAGATCACTGATTATTTTCGTTCTTAAGCTGCTCTCCGATAAATCCGCCCGGATGATTCCGCCTGAAATCGGGCAAGGTGAGACCTATCTCTTTTGCGATCTGCATGGCAAGACCCTGCAGGACAATCAGGTTGATCGTCGTGGAATTGTTCGGCATGATATTCCACATATCCCCCTCATGAACCAGATCCAGCACAATGCTGTTTGGGATCTCCCTTGTCAAGGTGCTTTCCTTTCGGAAAGTGAGAAGCCATAAGTTTACGTTCCGTTCCTTCAATAATCTTGCAAGGTAGATGGATTCTGCCGTTTCCCCGCTCTTTGTCAGGATAATCACCATATCCCCATCCTTCACGATACCCATATCGCCATGAACTGCAGAATTCGTATGAAGAAAATAGGCTTCCAATCCGAGAGAAACCATAGATCCCACAAACTTATCGCAGATGGGGACATTTTTTCCGAGTCCGGAGACGATGATCTTATGTCCATTTTTTAACGTCTCTGTTCCCTGCCTGACCCATTCCTTAAATTTCTCCTCATTGATAGAGTGGATCGAATGATCGATCTCCGCCAGCTGCTTTTCAAAGTAATTGATCATAGCCCTTTTCCTCCTTTTCTTCTCCAAGAAGTTTACAGATCTCATGGATCACTTTTTCTTCTCCTCGTGAAGAGTAACGGAAACACTGTATCCCCTCTTTTCTTCCCAGATCATAGATATTGCTCTCTTTTATGTCCTTTTCCTCAACCAAAAGATCATCGCTTTTCCCACATATACTCTCCTGATAGAGGATCACAAGCCTCCCTTTTTCGGTCAGTGAAATTAAATCACACAAACCACTCCTTACCCCTACGAAAAGGGAAAAGATCTCTGTCATCTGTGCCATCTCATAAAAGCTGCTTTGGAAAGGCAACGTTCCCGGTATCACACTTTCTTTTTCCGCTCCATTATAGTTGGTATAAACATCAAATCCCTTCGCGCGCACGGATTCGGCAAGATTCTCCCAAAATCCTTCTGGAATCGGATCAGAGGAATAAGACACCGGCATGAACAGAACCGCATGTCCATACTTTTTCCGCAACTCTTCCTTATTGATCGCTGACGGTACAAAAAGAGGTTCAAATGCAGAATCAATTCTCAGTTCCAACATATTCATCCGGTTTTCACGAAGAGAATATGATTGATAATTGATCACATTTCTGGTACTGACGTGCGGATAATTCAATACCACCTCGTCTTGAAAGTGAGCATAACGAATTCCGTTCTGATGCCATAGCTTTCTGATCATGATAAAAAACCGAAGACTTTCCATTTCAGCCTTGTCAAGCATCAAAACCGCATCCACTGACCGATAGCAATTCAACATTTCCTCCGGCAGTGAGGCCGACACAAAGATCAGTCGCGGGAATCCGTGTTGTTCCTTATACGCCCTTGCCAAAGATGTAATCAAAAGCGTATCCCCCATATGCCCAGGGCATACAATGATTTCCGATCCATCCGGGCGGCTTTTTCTCAGCATTTCATAAATCTCTTCACCGTCCGAGTAAAGGTTTTTCAGGGATGACATCATTCCACGCCATGCATCCGGTTTTTTATCCTCGTTCTGTTTGTCCTCAGGACAATGGTATCCAAGCAGCTGATTCAATAAACTCCATTGTTCTGTTTCATGAAATGGAAGTTCATCCACTAATGCGCGGTTTCCGTCATTAAGTGGGCCGAAAAAAACATATTTTTGCAGCCCCCAAAGGCTTTCATCCTCTGTAATTGACAGATCAATCTTATCCACATTCTCTGGAATCACCTGACCTTCTTGAAATTTCCCGGCTTTCAGTAGATCCGAAAAAAGCGGAGTATAAATGTGTTCATTTCTCCACTGATAGAGTCCCGAGAAAAAAGCAAGTCCCAGAAAATCTTTGGAGTAATGTATGAACCAGGAATGATCTAAATAAAAAGTTCCGATGATCCGTTTTTTCCCCTCTCCATAATGTTTTTTCAGAATATATGTAAAAAACATATCAATATTCAAGAGATGTAATAGATCAGATTCTATTTTTCTGGCCTGATCCCATAGTGGATGGGATGCCTCATTCTTCATAAAGGCAAACCAGTCTATATGATTATCCGTATATGTGATTCCAAAGCTCCACGGTTCACCCTTTCCTCTGGATGAGTGCATATCCAAAGAATATAACAGAATCCCTTCCTGTCTCGCCTTTTGCTCCGCAGCTATCAGCGCTTCCCTCGTTCTTTCCTCTGACAGACACAGGAACGTATCATCCGCATCAATATTCCAAAAGGCTTCACAGTCCTTCTGCTGCGAAGCATGCCAAAAGGTGGTCAAATGTGCATATCCCGCATTTCTCCATCTATTATCTGTTACTTCCTCGCAAAGCTCTTTCAGAACTCTTTCATTCCGTTCGCTGGAAATGAACTCTATCCCGGGAATCAATCTGCAGCTGTTCATGATATTTTCCGTTATCTCCGGTTTATCACTGATCACAACCATCCTGGCTTGTTCAAGTCCCGCAATCACATTGATCCAATTCTGCAAATTTCGATAAGCAAAATGCTCGTTCTGATTGATCTTTAAATAAAAAAACATCTCCGCCTCCTATACCGAATCTCTGATTCCGATGTTTGCATTCTCTAGAACAATTTCTTTCTTGATCGGATCTGCATCGACGATATCCTCTTCCGCTTCCTGTTTCTTTAAGGGATCATTTCTCCATCACCTGCCGATCGAATGATTTTCCTGCCTTGCGAAACAAAACGGCACCAAAAAAAGAAAGATGCGGCCTTTATTCAACTCCTTACCCTTCTCTGATAATCTCCGGCAGTTCAAAATGATCCCTTTCCAGATTAAATGCCACCGCTGTACTAAGACCCGAGGGCTTCTTATCATTGACCACGATCCGTTCTCCGTAGGGAATGTTAAACAGGATTTCGTCGTAACGAATACCGTTTTCCTTTAAGAACAAAAGCGTCTCCTCCCGGTATTCTTCTGTCCGGGAAGTCAGGATCAGGATCAAATCCCCCTCCGGTAGGGCATCCAGATATTCCCTCGCTCCCGGAAGCAATGTGTCTTTTCCATCGATCTTATAGCCGTTATGCTTCAGAAGTGTCCCGTCCAGATCAAAAACCCAGGTTTTGGAGAGGGTGGAGAGTTTCATTTGTTGTTTCATATGGCGGCTTTTTCTCCTTCGTAACAGACATAGTCTACATCCGCGCCTGAGGTATAGGCGAGTCCAATCGTACAAGCGGCGGTATCGGTCAGCTCATGCTCCAGCGCAACCAGAAGGGCAGAAGCAGACAGGGAGGATATCATTTCCGATAAGGAGGAGAGCGTGGCATCCCCGGAGGCATTGTCTACAAACACCATTTCATCGATATCCTGACGTTTTTGCAGTTCCAAACGGATCTTTCCGATATGATTCTCCATATTTCTGCAGATCACAACAAGGGAATGTGCTGCGATCTGCTTTCCTTCTCCCCATTCATCCATAAAAAACCGGCAGGGATTGCCGGCTGACACAGCTTCTGCCATGCCGATTCCCGAAACTCTGGATTCAATCTTTCCGGCAAAATCCCTGAGCGGAATCTGATTCCGGTAAAAACGAACGGAAGCCATGCAATCCTTTGGATCCGGTCTCCGTAAAATCCCTTTTTCCAGCATGAGAAGCAATTTTGCCAGTTCTGCCGGATCACCTTTCGGATAAACAAATCCGTTTTTTCCGGGTTGAATCAGTTCCGGGACTTCTCCCACCGGTGTGGAGATGACCGGCAGTCCCCGGGAAAGCGCCTCCATCATCACCAGGGGACCCGTCTCCTGATGGGAAGAGATCACCAGGGCAAATGCTCCCTCCGCTTCTTTCCACGGATCCTCACACCACCCATGGATCTCAACGCAGTCCCCGATACCCATTTTTTCACACCATGTGTGGAGTTCTTCTTCCATCCCGGAACCGATCAGCTTACATTTCCAGCGCGGTTTCAATGCGGCAATGGCCTGCAATAAAAGCGGCAGATTCTTTTCCTCCGAAAAGCGTCCGATATAGGCAAGCGTCTGCCCGTAACTGCCTGCATTGATGCCAGCTTCCCCTGTACTCTCATCCAGTGGATTTCGTACCTGATAAACTTCCGCATCCGGAATGGATCCCAGCAAAACCTCTGTCAGGGAACAGTTTACAGCCAGATGAAAGTCTGCATAGCGGAGCTCATTGATCTCCTTTTCCAGAGAGGACAGCGGATCCACACCCAGCGTCGAGTGCAGCCATGAAGCGATGGGGCATGAAAGTGCAAGATCTACAACGGTCTGTCTCGCCATCTGGCAAAGGAGTGGCCAGCTTACTGCAATCATCAGATCAGGGCTGCCCTTTTTCCGCAGATAGTCTTCATATCCCTTCAGAAAAAGATCGTATCCGATCTCCTTTTCGTCCATACAGATGTAATGGAATTCCGTTTCCGGCGGTGCCCAGGCAACTCCACGCCATATCATCTGTATAATCCGAACCGTGAATCCTCTTTCCCGCAAAAAAGGTACCGTTCTCCGGATGACGCTTTCCACGCCTCCATAAAAGGCGCTTCCGACAAGCAGGTCAATCCTTCTTTCCCGGGAATTATTCTTATTTCTCATAACCTCGATCCAAATCCGAAATCCTCCTCCATAATCGCCTCCAGAAGTTTCTCTTTCCTTTCCACGATATAAAGGTTCGGGTTATCTCTCACATTTCCCATCCAGTTTTGATATAGATCTCCCTCCATAGTCTCAATATGGTAGCTCCCGTTCTCTCCGTGATAGATCATCAGGAGTTTTTTGGCACCCGCAAAAGTGAGGAGATCACAGATACCGCTTCGGATCCCCACGAATCCATGAAAACAGCCGGCCAGTCTGGAAACACCCGCTAAGGAAGTGGAAAGCGGGATCGCACCTTCGATCAGCATCTCGCAGTCATGACCGTTGTAATTATTGTAGACCTCATATCCTGCTTTCAAAAGCCGATCAGCAAGCTCCTCCCAGAAAGAGACCGGCAGCGCCTGCTCCGTATAGGTTCCCGGCATCAAAAGAACCGCATTCCGGTATTGCTCCACTTCCTCTTTTGAAGGCGCCGGCAGGCGATCCATGCGATGCATCCGATGATCCGATCCGAGAGACAGCATCCCGCGCATGGTGTCGATCAGTGTTTTTTCCGGATCCGAGAAAAAGTTATATACGATGCCCGACACGTGCAGTTCTGCCCATCTTCTGTGAAATGCATAACGGATCCCGTTTTCACAGTACTTCCCGGAAACGAGCATATAGAATTCCAACGCCTTCATCCCCTGCTTTTCCAGCTGCAATGCACTGTCCACACCGGGGAAAAACTGCAGCACCTCCGGTGGAACGGTATAGGACACCATGATCAGAAAATCCAGATGATTGCAGCTTTTATACTCCTTGGCCAAGGAAGCAATCAGAACCGTATCTCCTATGTGTTCCGGGCAGACCAGGATCCCCTTTTTCTCCCCGCTTATCCTCAGCAGTGCCTGATAGATCTGCTCGCCCTGTTGAAACATCCCGTTCATTGTCAAAAGGAGGTTATCCCACTGGTCACTCATTTTTCGATATCCTCACAGATCCGTTCCAGCAAAAGCTCTTCCTGCTGCGGCAGATATTCATAACAGGAAATCCCCTCTTTCCTCCCCATTTGCCAAAGATCGTGCCGGCCCGCTTCTCCTTCTGCAAGCTCTATTGTGTCCTTCCAGGGCGCGATGGTAAAGAGCACCGCCATACGCAAAGAAGTCTGCGCCAACGCATCGCAGATCCCGCTCCGCAAACCCACAAACCCGCGGAAGCATTCGCCAAAGCGGATCATATCCACCACAGAGCTGGCCAGCGGCGTGGCACCGGGTACCATGATATCACAGTCATGCCCGTTATGATTGACATAGACCTCCAGCCCTCTTTCCAGAAGTCGTGCTGTAAGCTTCTCCCAGAACGGCGAGGGCACTGCTTCTTCCGAATATGCTCCCGGTGCAAGTAATACCGCATTCTGATACTTTTCCCTCCATTCCCGTAACGCTGCGGTTTCAGGGATCTGTATGACACCCCTGGGCGTCCCCGGAGATAATTCCAGAATCTTTTCCCAAGCCAGGTCGGATGCCTGATAGCTTTCATTGATCTCCTGCTGGAGTGCAACCTTCGGAAACTGGAACATCACAAAATAGGGAAAGCTTCCCAAACGGATATTGGCGTCCGTATATTGATGCCGCAGATAAAAAGTAAACTTCAGGGCATCCATTTCTTTTTCGCCCATCGGCATCGTCACGTCTATCTCCGGAAAAAGCTCCAGCATTTCCGTGTAAGCGGCTTTTGTGATATAGAGCACTCTCTGATATCCGTGCTGTTTCTTGTACTCGCCGGCATATGTTCCCGCCCAGAAGGTATCCCCCAGATGATCTGGGCATAAAACAACACCTGTCGTTTCGGCACATTCCTCCTTCAGGATCGTGATCAGCTTTTCTCCCATCTCGTATTTTGCTGCCAGCGCTTCATACAGCTTCGTCCATTCCGGATTCATAGCACCTCCTCCAGATAATACAAACCGTTGTAGAACGCCCCGCAGATCGAATCATAATCCTGCCAGGCATAGGTGGAAAGCGACAACCAGATCACCGCGTGGAGCAGTTTGATCTCGAACCTGTCCGCACCGGTCAGATCAAAGAAAGTATCTTCCAGATCCTCCCAGCCGTTTGATGCGATGGAGAGGGAGACCTCCTCCTCGCCGATCTCCAGGGAAAAGTCCTTCAGATTAAAGCGATCATAATTGCCAGCCAGGGAATAGTAAAGCTTCGCCCAATCATAGCGCACATCGCCGTACAGCTCCGTGAAACCAAAATACCCTCTCGGGTCGATCAGAACCGGCGAAAAATCCTCCCGCAGCATCAGATTGGAAAACGTACAGTCTCCATGGATGAATGCAAATTTCTCACATGTCAGCTCTTCCAGCTTTTTTTCCAGTTCCTCCCGGTGAAAAAAAACATTCCTGCAGATGCGGCCGTTAATCTTTATCTTTCGTTCCCTGGCAAAGGGTACCAGGTTCTCAATCCGGTCAATCCGCTTCATGGTCTTGGTATAATAGGCCTCCTTCATACTGAAGGAATCCGCCGGTACGGTTTTCGCACGATGCAGTGTTTCCAGTGTGTCGATCAGTTTCTTCAGAATCTCTGACCGCTCCTTCTTTTCCAGATGACATTCATAGATATTTTTCCCTCGAATGTACTCCATCGAAAGAGGGGATGTACCATAGATTTCCGGAAGTCCCTTGATCCTGAGCGCCGAGGCTTTCTCATACCACGCGCTCTCCCTCTTTGCAAGCGCTTCTCCCTGAGGATCCACGGGATATTTCGTAAGACGATCCCCCGAAATCTCGATCCGGTTGAAGGGTCTTGTCTTCTGCTGTTCCAGTTTCTCATATTCTTCGATCAAACCAAATTCGCGTGTTCCGGCAAGACTGATTTCGGAAAACCTCATTTTCTTTTCACTCATCCACCGAACCAGTTCTCCGCTTTCCGGAACATCGGCCACCCTGGACTTTTCCGAGAAGAGAAAAAAACCGGCTACACCAAATTCCGTAGACGGTTCCTCTGCGAAGAGGCCATCTTCATATTTCCATCGACACGGAAAAGTCTTTGAAACACCTACATAATCGTCTGTCGGATGCCCGTCATCCCGTGCGTACTCTTCCGGCAGGGATAAATCCATCGGCAGGATCAGATCCGACCAAACCAGCATGAAGGGTTCCTCCTCCGGGATCAGCTTCAGTGCCTGTGCAAGTCCCGATGCCGTTCCGGTTCCCTGTGCGTCCACCACCTGTAATCTTACCTCCGCAAAAGCCTCCAGATAGCGGCGCATCACCTCACGATGATAGTCCGCAATGATCACAAACTGCTTATCCGGGTATTTCCGAAACAGGTGAAAAAGCATGGGCAGATTCTCCACCGGTACCAAAGCCTTTGGTTTGTTTCTTGTCAGATGCTTTAATCTCGTCCCTTTTCCGCCCGCCTGCACAATGATATATTTCATTTTTCTTTCCTCCCGAGATACTCCTGTCTTGCCAATTCCTGTTTTGCATAAAACGGATAATCATGTGCGGCACTTCCCTGCACAGGCACCCTGTAGTCTCCGTAGATCATTGTCAAAGTCTCATGATACCCTGCCGGCACCGGAATCGTTGTCATCTCAAAGGGGACCCTCTCCGACTTTTCGTACCATGCCTTTGACCGGCGTACATCGATCTCATATTGAAAAATCCAATCCGGCATCCAGATCAGGTGCTCACTCTCCTCTTCGGAATAGAGCATTGCGATCCGTTCCGAGAGGTTCCAAAGGCGGTGGCGCAGCCCCCCGTCCTCCGGGAGAGACTCTCCTGTCAACCGTTCCAGTTCCTTCAGGATCGCAGAAAGCTCTCCATTTTCCTTCAATTCTTCATAGCGGTAAGCCGTGTCATAGACCGATTCATAAAGAGTCCTCTGCAATCCGGCCTCATCCGGATCGCGCGGGATATAGTCCAGCGGATAAATGTCCACACCCACCACATAGGGGCAGCCGTAATACCGCTTTGTGTATTCCGCATCCTTTTCGGATCCGATATCCACCGTACTTCGGTTCACGACGGCAGCCACCGCCCCAAAGTGATCCTTTTGCGTTTCAATGCTTTGCAGCCTCATGGGCTCCGGGAGCTCCTGGGGCGCAAGATTGACGAACTTCATAAAGTCTTCGCGCTTCATGGAAAGATCGATATCATCATCCCATGGCACAAAGCCCCGATGCCGTACCGCCCCCAGCAGCGTCCCGTAGTTTGCCTGATAAGAGATCGCGTATTTTTCACAGATCCGGTCAATCTCAGAGAGCACCAGGAGCTCCGTCGCCCAGGCCCGCTTCATCATCTCCCTGACCAGAAATCCATCCCGTTTCTCTTCCCGCAAAAACCCCTCGTCAATGCTTATCATAAATCAGTATTCCTTCTTTTTGGCACGAACCAGATACTGGAACGCGCGGAACTCTTTCTCATCCGCAGCGCCGCTGATTTCCATCAGCTTCTGTAAAGTGTCTGTTTCCTCCGGGGATCTCTCCGAAACGCGGATCGAAATGTATTCCATCGTCTCAAATCCGCAGGAAGCAAACATCCGCTCGATTTCATTTTTGGTAAAAAAGTGGATGTGTGTACGGTCAAGAAGACCTTCGTCCTGATACGTAAAATTACCGCGAATCAGCTCCGACAATACAGAGATATGCATCAGATTCGGAATGCTGGCAAGAATCTCTCCCTTCTCTTTCAGGAAAGGACGAAGCTTACGGAGCACCCCATGAGGGTCTCTAAGGTGTTCCAGCACATCACCGAACAGAATATAATCAAAACTGTTCTCTTCATAGTCCAGCGTCATTTTTTCCACATTGCCCTGTCGGATCGTCTCCTGAAGCTTCCCGAACCCAGTCACTTTTTCGCTAAGCTCGATCCCATATACTTTGGCATGAGGAAATCGATGCAGAATATGCTGTAAAGTAACCCCCATCCCACAGCCGATTTCCAGCACACGGATCGGGTCATTCTTACGGCATGTAAACCGGTCCACGAGGTCATCTCTGGCATTCATGTAATAAACAACGTTAAATCCCCACTTCTCACGGAACTTAGCCACGTTCCTCCGTTCGAAGCTCCCGGTATCTGTTCTCACACAAAAACTGTTGTGACAAACCTGCAGTTTATAGCCCTTTTTGAACAACCGGAGTCCAAGGTCGAAAGCTTCATAGCAATCCGATCCGAGGGTATCATCAAAGCCCCCGCTCTCTTCCCATGCTTTTCTTGTGATCAAAAGGGCAAATTCGCAGAGACAAAAACGCTCCTCCACAGCATCCAGAGACGGGAGATTCACCTGCTGTCCGATTCTTGTCGCCTCTTCATAGGAAGTGACCTTTTCTTTCAGCCTCTGTCCTCCGTAAGCGATATTTGACATCCCTGAGATTCCGCCGGTCTCAGCCTCCATTCCAAGCTTCAGATAAAAGAAGGTGTTCGGCAGAAGCATCGTGTCCGGCTCCATAAAGAAAAGGTCGGCATCGCAGGATGCGGCGGACGAACCTGCATTACACAGACGCCCGTAATCATTTCCTTCTGCTTTCACAAGTGTAACTGCCTCATCCTCCTGTATGATCCGGATCGCTTCCTCTGATGTATCCTCTCCCGCAACAGCGATGATCTCACGGGTATCCTCCGGAACGGAAATGCACAGGGTATCCACGCACAGCTTCACGGAGGCATCCGTATCAATCAGCGGAATGATAAACGCTGTCTTCCGTTCTTCTGCGCCGGTGCTTTCCTGAAGCTCCCGTTTCATTCCGGAGATCGTCAGCCGGTCTTCTTCCTCCTCACAATAAAACAACGCCTGTGAAAAACAGGTTAGCGCCTTCTGTGTGTCATCTGCCATGTAATACTCTCCCAGAAGCACATACAGCTCATAGTTCCGGGGGCCTTTTTGCAGTCCTTCCCGCAGCATTTCAAAAAAGCGGATCGCAAGTCCTTCCCGCAGCATCAGATCCGCTGCCAGTGCATAATATTCCCCGTCCTTGTCCTCCTCCGGCGCGTGGAGGAGCAGTGTATGCGCTTTCGCATACTCTTCATTCTGTATAAACTCTGATAAACTTTTCGCGGTCTTCGTCATATCGAATCAGATACTCCTTTTCCTTTGTCCCCTTTGCGATAAAAACCTCATGGAGAACACCGGGCTCCCCGTTATTGTAAAAGCCGACCTTATAGCCCTTTCTTTTATATTCCAGGCACTGGGACAGATCGTAAAAATGATAATAGCGGAAAAGATCCTCTCTCCACGTCACGTTTTGTCTGGTTGCAAGCAGTACCCCGTCCTCGATGGCCGTTTCAAGGGTTCTGACCTCCGGCTTTTCCGTCACGGAATTCATGATATACAGTACCATATCCTGATACAGACACATATGGATCTCTTCCTGCGGAGAATATCCCCATCTTCCATCCGCCGGAACCTTGTCACACCCGGCCAGTCCAAGCAGATCATAGTCATCTTTTTCCATCGCATCCAGTAATTTTCGAATATATTCTCTGTCAAAAATAAAGGTGTCCTGATGGAGATAGATTTTGTATTTTGCCCCGGAAAGGTTCATCGCGAGGTTATAGCCGCTTGTCATGCTTTTTGAATTCCAGACGATATATACGCTGCCGTGCATCCCCTCTGCGAGACGCTGGCGCTGCAGATACAGCAGGAGTTCTTCCACATATTCCTTCTTGGATGCACAAAGAATAAAGGCGACCTCCTCTTTTCCATCCTCCGGGGCTTTCCCCGTGTCAGGAGGATTGTCGGCGTCAATCTCATAAACGGAAAGATCTGCTCTATCATCCTCTCCGGTATCCGGCAATGCCCTGCCGTCCGCATGGGTCCCTTGAAACCACGCGGCATACTGAAGCATCACGTTGGCTGCGGTTTGTTCCCCGGCTTTTCCGAAATGCGTTGCTATCCCTTCCAGTACTGCGACCAGATATTGCTCCGCTACGGAACACTTCGCCACTATTACAACAAACTCCGGAGAAAGTGCCTGAGACCGATACAATTCGACAATGCGGCTTCCGTCTCCGATCTGAAACCAGATGCGACGCACCGCAAACTTACACAGGATCAACATCTTCGCAAACTGCTCCAGATCCCTCATACGATCTGCGGTCAGTCCTTCCGCTATCCTCTTTTTTTCACATTCCGTGATCTCGAGTATCATCTGATAATGGCGTATCCAAGTATCGTTCACCTCCTGAAAAAGAAAAGGATCATCGGAAAAAGTCAGGGTGTTCACGAATTGAGACGTCCTTTGGTACTCCCGGAGATCCAGTCTTTCCTCGATCAACTGCTGCAGCTCTTTTCTGGCCCTCGCGCCGTCAAGATTGGAAAGATGCGCATAAACCGCCGCATCCAGAATAATCTTCTGATCCTCTGGATTTCCATCACACAACATGGCGGCCAGAAGATAATAAAAATAAGCCGCCTCCCGGTTCCCGCATGCATAATGCTCGTTTGCGATCATAAAAGTCAGTTCATAATTCTCAGGATACTGCCTGTATCCTTCCGAGCTGGTTGTAAGAGCTGCCGGATAATCTCCCTGTTCCTCCAGCCGTGCCGCTTCTCTGATGTAGTTTTCTGCGCTTTGCTCTACCATGGTTTCATCGTCTCATCGTATGTTATTTCCGCCATCTACCGAAAAAGGCTGGAGATCCATTATCTCCAGCCCTTTTTTGTTTTGTCAAGGAAGCGCTGATGAAAGCGTTTCCTTAATTGCTTTCCACCACATTTCTGGCTGCCTGCTCATACAGTTCAAAAAACGGTATGATCTTGTCCCGGTACAAAACACCCATCGTGATGTCATCCTTTTGCTGGTATGCCTCGTTGAATTCCAGAAACACATCGTTGATCATCTTTCGATCCAGCGCAATCTCCTGTTCGTCCAGAACCTCTTTTGTCCCGTTCAGAATCTGTGTCTCCCAGTTCATTCCCTTGATCACGGCTAAAAGGTACTCATCCGTATCCGGCTGCCGATCCTCGAGAAGCTCCGCGGTGACCGATTTCATCGCATTCAGCAGCCGCGGGTTGTACTCCAGCATCGCCTGCAGTGCTTCAATCTGCTCTTGTCTGTTGTCTGACATAACCTTATCCTCCTGAGAAATAGCCCCATACAAGGTTATTATCGTCGTTTTTCACGAATTGCACAAGGGTTTTTCGGATTTTTTCTGTAATTATTACATTTTTGCAAGTTGGTCTCCGTAACCCGCCAGCTCAAAAAACTCCACCTGCCCTTTATAGAAGGGGTACGTATGCTCTGTTCCCACATAGACCGGCGTCCTCCAGTCTCCGTAAAAGGCTTCCAGTGCCTTCTCCGCCTCGAAGGGTACCGGGATTTCCGTGGTCTCAAAGGGGACTGACTTCAGTTTTTCATACCACTCTTTGCGGCGCAGCCAGGGGGTAGCATCCTCTGCCAGCACCATTCTGGGGTAATAATCATAATAGGCCGCCTCCTCAAGAGCACATTGCATGGCGATCTGGTCCGCCAGCCTCCATATCTGAGGCTTGATGGGTTCGTCATAGTCAAAGGTGACGTGGCAGTATTCCTCTACGGTATGAAGATCCCTTTCATACTTTTGGACTTTTTCGGTATCCGGCTGCCCGGAAAACACCTCATCATAAGAAAACGCCATCACATGCGCCATATTGTACAAAAGTTTCTGCAGCTTCCGCATGTTTGGATCTTTCGGAATATAGTCAAAGGGGAAGATGTCGATCCCGACAATGAACGGGCACCCGAAGTATCCCTCCATTCTCTCCTCATTCCACGTCAGCTTTTCTTCTCTGCTGTTACTGATCACCGCATGAAACTGATTGAAATGCTCCTGCGTATAAAAACTCTTGAGACGCAGAGGGGAAGGCAGTTCTCCCGCGATTTCCTGGAGCTTCCTGTAATCTTCTCTGGGCATCCCGATATCCAGGTCATCGTCCCAGGGAATAAACCCTTTGTGCCGGATGGCACCGAGCAGTGTTCCCACTTCCGCAAAACAGGTCAGACCATGCTTCGAAAGAAACTCCCTGAATTCATCAAAAAGCTTCAGCTCCGCCGCCCAGGTGCGCTTCATCAGAGACGGAACCGTAAAACCGCTCCGCTCTTCTTCCTTAAAAAAGCTTTCCGGTAGATCGATCATTTTTTAATCCTCATTTAATTTTTCAGCAAAATACCGTCCGATTTCCGCAATCATCCGCAATGCCTGCGGCCGCAGTCCGGGCGGGAAGGACTTTAAGACCGGCGCCGTTTCAAAGCTGAGCACACCCTCAAATCCCGCTGCCTTCAGCCCACGAAGGAACCCGTCCCAATCCGTGGAGGGACGGTTTTCTCTTGTTCTGGTGAAGGTAAAGGGCATCTGGTGGAGATCCGCGATCCCGTCATTGTCATGGATATGAAGAACCTTCAGTCTCTTTCCAAGGGTGGTTAAAAACTTTTCGAAATCAATGCCCACGAGATTCGCGTGACCCGTATCAAAGCAAAAGCCCAGCACTTCAGCATGGTATCTCTCATTCACCCTGTCAATCCGCTCCGCCATTTTCACCGCATTGCAGCATGGTCCCTCCACGATGTGCTTCCCTGCACTGGTATAGATATTTTCTGCACAAACAGTAATCCCCAGTTCCTTTGCCAGGGGCGCGATACTGTCGATAAACGCTTCTGTTTTTGCCCATTCCGCATCTTCCGTGCCATAGTATTGCTTCACCTTCAGTCCATGGATCACGATATATCTGCAGTCAAAAAAGCTGCAAAGCTTCAGGCTTTTCGGCGCCATTTCCTTCAGAAGATAGTCATTGATCTCCGGTGCTGCATCCGGGATGAAGTTGGGATAGGGCATATGCATCTGGTGAATCCGGATCTCGTTTTTTTTCGCTGCCTCCTTATGGGGACGAAAAAAATCCTCCAGTTCCTTTATGGAGGGATCAAAAAACCCGTTCACCCGATGCAGGTATAGGTCCGTATTCTTCAGATACATATTCAACGAAAAATCGCAGCAGGTAAATCCCGCCTCCGCGATCATCCGAAACCCTGCTTCCGGGTTTTCGTCAAATACCGCATTATGCGTCTGTACGCCGATCTCAAGCATGAAAGCACCTCCTTATAATCCTTTCATCCCCTTATAATCCTTTCAGCCGGTTCATGTTCAAGGCCGGAAGATATTCGTCGTTGAAATATTCGATACCGTTTTTAACTCCCATCTCCCGCAGCTGTGCCTCAATCTCTCTGTAATAGACATTGCAGATAAAGATCCCGGTGCCCTCCGGAAGATCCTTCAAATCCCCCGGATCATGGATGGTGAGGCCAAAGAATTCCTCTCCCCAACGGTCTTTATTGTTGTCACAGGTATAAAGAGGGGGGTATTTGTCGCCGTAATTGATCAGGTAATTCCTGCACATATTGCCGGCGCCGAAAAGCACAATATGCTCATATTTTTGCATCAGGCTTTCCAGTTCAATCTGCCACTTAAAATATTCTGCTGTCTCCTTCAGCAGCTTCATGTAACCGGGTCGCAGGATTGGCGACACCGCATCCAGGGTCATCTTGGCATCCATCATGAGGCATCCGTCAAAACGGATCTCCCGCAGACCACGGATCAGGGGAAGCCACTCCGTCTGCTGTCCATAATCACTGATACAGCTGAAGGGGAGCAATGAGTCCTCATCATGACCGTTATTGTCCCGCAGAATCACGGCCTTCACCCTGTCTCCGAGAGTCGTGGCCGCTTCATACATATCCTGTCCGCAGAGATTGTATGCCCCTACATCCATACAGAATCCGAACCGTTCCTCTCCTGCCTCCCGGTTCAAGGTATCGATCCACTCCACCGCTTCTCCGGGATCCGATAAGATCCCCCGGACGAAATGTCCCTCACTGTCCTTGCACTGGTTCTCCATCAGGATCTTCGTTTCGGACCCCTTCACCAAAGGAAGCAGAGACAAATAGAATTCTTTATTCTTTCCCCACTCCTCGCCGAAAGGAATCCCGGCAAAAAGAGGACGGACGATCACTGCTTCACAATGCTCTGCTGCCGCAAGCTTTACCGCTTCTCCTGCGATACGGCGATACACCTCCGTAAGCTCCGGAGATCGCCGATCCCGAAGAAGATAGGGCGCTCTGGCGATATGCATACGGAGTCCCTTAGCCCGGCAGGTATCAATCAGGGGCTTCAGCGCTTCTCCGATCCGCTCCGGCTCATCCGGAATATAGGGACGCTTTTCTCTGGCCGCGTCCTTCCGGACCTTGTCCATCCCCCGGAACTCCTTCTCCTTGCAGCAAAGAAGACCGTCCAGAATCGTCTCCTCAAACCCTGCATTCAGGATGTCGATCACGCCCTGCCCGGGCCGCCTTGCATCAAAAATGCTGCCTTCCGGCGCACAAACCAGTCTCATGCTTCCTCCTCCGTTTTTTTTATGATGTCTTTTCTTTTGGTAGTGCTGGTGCCCTCCGTATACGGGAAAAACATCACGGTGGCCCCGTTTTCCTCCAGCTTTGCCTTGATATCCAGCCATCCCTTATCATGTTCATAGTCGCTGCCGGAAAACTGTACGTCAAATCGGTACTTTCTCCAGGCATTCAGGGCATCCTCCGCATAAGTGGGGATCTCCACCGCCTCATCCACGTATCGGCAGGCTTCCACGACAGCCCTTCTTTCTTCAAAGGGCACCACAGGATCCGTTCCCTTGATTTTCCGCACCCATTCATCTGTGGAAACACCCACAATCAGGTATTCACAGTACTCCTTGGCTCTCCGGAACAGGTTAAGATGTCCCATGTGGAAAAGATCAAACACCCCGGAAATATACCCGGTGTGGTAAGGTTTCTTTTCGGAAGCTGCGGATCCCGTCAAGGATAAATCGCCGGCCGTATGCGTGGCTTGTCCCTCTGAGGCAGCACCCGGAGTATCCTGCGTCCTGCCTGATCCTCCCTTTCCCTGTATTCTTCCCGGCATTTCATAGCGGGTATTGGGATCAAAGATCCCGAGATACCTCACGCCAAAGGGCTTGATCTGGTTCATCACACCCACATACTGCCTGATGCAGATGATGAGCTTATAGGAATCCGGATCCAGTTCTTTTAAGATCTCCGGGGAAACAACAGGGATCCCCTGCATCTCGGTTCCCTGCTTTGCCGGGTTGTTGTCCAGAAGCATCTTTACCCTCACATCCCCTGCAAACATGGAAAGGAATTGTCTCGTAAAAGCTCCCGTTCCAAAGAGAATCAGATCCCGGCCTTCCAGATTCCTGAACAGCTCCACAAAGAGCCTTTGATACTCCGTCACCGAAAAACTGATCCGTTCGCGGTTTGTAATGATTGACAGGGGATCATGAAGATGAGCGGCGTTGAAACCGTATAGCTCGGTTTCGTGGCGGAGGACGTCTGTAAATTTGCGGGACAGATTGTTCCAATTGCTGATATCCGCCTGCAAGTCATAGCGCTCCAGAAGCTCTTCATATGAAACCGTATTGGTGACTATCTTCCCGGGAGAGCAGATCAATCCGATGGCCCTCGACAGGATGGCTTTCGCAGGATAGTTTTCCATGGAAAACTCCTGGTCGTAAAAATAGAATTCTCCATGAAGTACAAAGGCATTTAAGGGCACAAGATCCGGATATCCTCTTTTCAGCACCGGACCGGCGCTTCTGAACCGAAGGGGCTTTCCGCTGACCGGCTCCTCTCCGAAAGAAGCATCGGCTGCGGCTTCTTCCGTTTCCGAGGATCGAAGCAGCACCTCCCAGAAATGATCCAGCCCGGAAAGAAACGCTTCCTTTCCTTTTTTTGCCAGCTCCTTAAAGTACTCGATCCCGCCGGTGGCTGTCATATAGGGCATGATGTATCGTCCCTCATGCATTTCGGCCGGTACGGTATGAATCCCGCGCTCCTCCAGCTCTGCGGCATGATCCAGCAGATCCCGGAGCTTTTCTGCCCCCCTGCTTCCGTAGGGGATCTTTTCCACGGAATAAGCGGGATCAACAGAACCCTCCGGCAGGTTGTGCCGGAAGGGATAAGGCTTACGCCGGATGATGGTCGCCATGGCGTTTTCTCCCCGATCCAGCGCCAGAGTTGCGTGGCAGATATCCGTGTGGTATTCCTCCGAGAAAACACACTCTATCAGGTAGCCGTTTGCCATCTTGTGAAGCATTCTGTTTTTCGCCAGGGAATTGAGCAGCTTCTCCTCCTGGAGAAACACCGAGGAGGGATGATCATACATGGGGAAATAGCGGATCACCAGCTCCTCATTGGGCTCATAATCCTCTGCATATACAAGCTGGGTATAACGGATATCGGGAAATGCCGAGAAGAAGCGGCAGGAGCCGATCTCCGCCTCACGCAGGAATTGATCCAATTCAAATTTTGCATAGCTCCTTCCCCCGAACCGTTCCTTGTCCTGCTGAAACAGGGTCTCATAATTTTCGATGCCGTCAAAACTCCGATCCGTAAAGAGATCATGATCCCCGCAGAAATAACGGATGGAAAAACGGTTGTCCGCACCGATGAGAATCTTCCCTTCGGGCTTCATGGCAGTCCTGACTTTTTTTAGAAACGCGCCGGGGGATTTCAGGAATTCCACCACACCTATCAGGCAGGCGTAGTCATACCCCTGATGTTCATGGGCAGAAAACTGTTCTATGGGTAAGACATCCACCGGGTGTCCTGTTTTTTGAAGCCACTCTGCCATATCCTCTCTGGCATCCTTCAAGGGGTCATTCCCCGTTTCCGGTACAAGGTATAAGATCCTGGCTCCCTCCTGAAAAGGGTACCAGCGGATCAGTCCGGTATGAAGTTCTTTTAAAAGTTCTTCTTGTGTCATCTTTTTCACTCCGGTTCTAAGGAACTGTTACAGAATAACTTTACACTTCTACCCGGCTGATTTCCCGATTGCCGCGTCAAAAAGCCTCGGCAATGAACGGCAAAAGCGTCCGAACCCGATCCACACGACTCAGGACTCCTCCATTCTTCTGAACAGATCATCCATAGTGACCTGACTCCTTATCATTCCGCTGTATTTGTTCTGTTTGACTCCGTAGGTCGTGATCATCGTCAGCGTGATGGTTTTTTTACTGCCCGTCGCCCTGACAAATGCATCTACCTTATTGCGAAGCGATGCATCATAGGATTTATCTATTTCAAATTCTTTTGCGGAAAACTTGATTTCACACAGATTGATCACGTAATCCCTCCGGTCTATCAACAGGTCAATCTGTGCGCCATCCGATATCCCCTTCTCTTCATCCGGCTTTACGAACCATGATGACTCCTCTGACAGGACTCCGGCAATTCCCAATTTCGTTTTAATCTGCGACATATGATCCTTGCAGATCTGTTCAAATGTGAGACCTTCCCATGCACGCCGGGAGGGGTTGTCAATCATGTTTCTCCAAAAATGCGGGTCTTTTCCGTAATGATCCCTTATATATCGGAAGTAAAACAGTGTATAGTAGTCGGAAAGCTGATAGATGCAATCTCTTTTTTTATGACCGTAGTAATCATTGATCCTGATAAAGCCAGAATCATTCAAATCTTTTAGTATTTTGGAAAGCTTCCCATTTGACGGAAGTCCGGTTTGCTCTGCCAGTTCGTTTCTGCTGATTCCGCTTCTATTTCTGCTCAGAGCTTCTACTACTTTTATATAGGACTCACTATTTGAAAACAATGTTCGATAAAGATGCTCAAATTCATCCCAGAGTTCCGCTTTTTTTCGAAAAAACAAATTGTCAATATTATCCGAAAACGATCTTTCCGGATCCAGCAGGCTCAGATAATAAGGAAATCCGCCCATGATCATATAGCATTGGACAATCTCATATCTCGACCATTCCATCCCGCGCATCTTTAAGTACATCTCTGTCTCATACAGAGAAAACGGTTCCAGGTATAAGCGGCAGGTTTGGCGATTGAACAGTCCCCCTTTGTTATTTGCTATATGGTCCACCATCCAGGAGGTCGCCGATCCGCATACAACAAAAATCAACCGTTGTTGCTTTGAACCCCAATCATTCCAAAACCATTCGAATGCAGGTAAAAATCCCGATTTCGCCTTGTCCATCCATGGCATCTCGTCAAAAAAAACGACACTCTTTTCAGGTTCGACCTTTTCGGAAAGGTACTTTCGCAAATCAAAAAAAGCCTCTGTCCAATCTTTTGGAACCTCACATCGTTCTCCGGTTTGTGCCGTCATCTCTACTGCAAAATTCTTCAGTTGCACATCCTTTGGTTGCTCATATGCGCCGGACATACGGAAAGCAAACTGATTTTCAAAAAAACTGTCCACCAGATACGTCTTTCCCACACGTCGTCTTCCATAAACAACAACCAGCTGGGCATGGTTTTCTTTTTTACACCTGCCCAGCCGGTTTATCTCGCGTTCTCTTCCTATAAACTCTGCATGTACCATAGGCGCCTCCATTTTCGACATCCCGATTATAGCATGGGAAACGGACGGAGTAAACGATTTTTTGTCTTTATCGCTTTAATATTTATTGATAAAGACTTATTATCTATTATTTTTAGTCTTTATCATAGATTTCTGCTGAGATAAAGACTCTCAAAATAATTCGCCCCAAAGAAGATTTTCAGCATATCATCCTCGCAAATGCCGGTTATTGAATCCTTCGTCTCTGAGCTTCTCAAAGCTCTGGATCCCAATGGGAAGCGTGCGCATGGCCTCTCTGGATTCCTTCAAGGGGTCATTCCCCGCTTCCGGAACGAGGTATAAGATCCTGGCTCCCTCCTGAAAAGGGTACCAGCGGATCAGTCCGGTATGAAGTTCTTTTAAAAGTTCTTCTTGTGTCATCTTTTTCACTCACGACCCATAAAAGATAAAGAATGAAAAATCTTTTTGAAATGATAAAGAGCCAACCTCACGTCATACTCCCCCCAACAAGTCTCTAATCTGCGCCGGAAGCAATGCAACTATTTTATCCTGTACACCTTTAGTTGTATAATACTTGCTTACTATCGGATAAAACTCATGATATACCTGCTCCGGAAAATGATATTTCCCGGTCGTCCTTATTCCGTAAATTTCATGAATGCTGTATGGCAAATTCTGTAAAGGCTTTCTCGAAACGATCACATAGTAGTTGTCTGTATCCCTTATTGCCGCTGCAAAATCCTTGGAAAAAACAAACGAATAGCCCTCATCGAAAAAGACTATTGATCCCTTGTATCCCAAAAGAGCATTCTCCCAGCCAAGAGCTCCTCCAGCGTATACTTCGCAAGGAACATCTGACTGAAGAATAACTCCGCTGGATTCACCCCTGACGGAGTACTCACGCAGCAGTTCTATAAGCGTTGTTTTCCCTGTCGCGCTGTCCCCCTGAAGTACCGTTATATTTCTCCTGACATCAAATTCATATTTGAGATGTGCAGTTTCAATGATGATATGATGCTTCCCAACCACCTACTCCACCTCATGAAGCAAATCCAATGCTGCGAAGGCATATTCGTTACCTTCTTTTACAAGCTCACCTGTGTTTTCTATCATGATTTCAAAAGGTTCCATCCCATCAAACTCCATCAAGTATTCCAAAGCAACCGTAACATCCTTCTTTTCCCCAATCTTAAGCAACCATTTAGCACAATTCTGTCCACAGCTCGTCGCGTCAAAGACCTTGTCTGGATTCTCATATATGCAGACAAGTGTTTGCAGGCCTCCCGACAATTCTTTAGGAGATATCGGTCCAAGCACACTACTTTGAATCAGATTTCCCCCGACAAAATCCGAAGCATCTATATCCTTTATCATTTCCTGAACAAACGGATCCTCCAGCCATTGGGGGTCATAATTCATCTTAAAATATGAAGGTCCATAATATTCTCTTTCTTTTCTTCCAAAAAAAATTGTTAACACTTATCTAATCCTTCCCATCTGGTTCAGCCTGTCAAGGCTCATCATAACGACATTTTTATCGGTTTTTTCTGGTACCAAGAACAGATTGTAGTTTCGATATAAACAGTGAGATCCGCTCCAAAGGGGCGAGGTATTCTCCGACCGAGATGAATAAAGAGTCAGGAGTGTGAAGACCTATATTCGTCCCCAAGCACAGGGATCAACGCAAATCTGCCTTCCCTATCCTGTGCATAAGCCGAGAGCATATCCACAAGTGTCGTTTTACCTGTCGCAGTATCTCATAAACAAAAAAGATCTGTGGTACACAGATCCTTTTTTTCAGATTGGGTGGGCGGCGATCATCCACCATATCAAGTTCCCTCACGGGAGCGCCGGGTACCTTTTCCGGCTCGTCAATCTGTAGGATCATTATATTCTGGATTCTGAGTATCGTCAAGCCTAACCAAATGGCAAGGTTCGTTATTCTTTTTTCCTGTGAAAACGCCAGAAATCTGTATTTTTACTGATTTTTCAAGGTGCTTCTCTATCATACTTGCCCCTCAATTCTCGTTTAGTGGGAATTCTCACGGAAGCCGAGGCATAGGCAATGTAAATCTTAAACTGTTGCATAAAGAACCGTCTCACTCCAAGATGCAGCGTACTGACGAATGAATAATCTGTATTCCGGCACCATGCGTTTCAGGAGACTTGGAATCTGAATAAAATCAAATGTGTTGTGATAAATACAGATTGCAAGCTTTGGTCTATGTTTACGAATACTTTTCTCCGCACCTAAAAGCACCTGATACTCATAAGATTCTACGTCTGCCTTTAAAAAAGAAAAACCATCCGGCAGGAAATCATCCAAAGACACGATTTTGATAGCATTTTCTCCACTTGATCCTCCAGAAACAAATTTTGAACCGGCTCCCTCCGTTTCCTCAAAGTGTTCAAACGCTCCTTCTCCGGAATGACTTCCAACTCCATATGGATAAAGACGAATTTGGTCTGCAGCAAGATTGTATTGTTCGCACAAAGTATTCACATTCACTTTTGCTTTGGAATAAGAGATAGTGTCGGGTTCAAATGAATAGATCTGCCTAAACAGATTACCCCTGAGACTCAAGTATTCCTCTATTGTATCTCCTGTAAAACAACCCACATCTACAAATATCTCATCTGGATCTGGGTTCCTAAACTCCGGCAAAGAAAAATACACGGGTCCGGAATCCAGCATCCCACAATCCTCTTTCGGATAGCAGCCCTTCATTTTGCAGGATATCAGGTATTCATAAAGAATTTTCGAGTGCTCTTCCTCAAATAAACTATATGTACGCGAAACCTCTTCTCTCAAATCCTTCAAAACAAAGCTTTCAAGAAGCCCCCACGCTAATCCCATCTGATTAAGCTGCCTTCCAACAGCCTCCATGACCGTAAGTTGATTTGAACATAGCAATACTATCGTATCCTTTCGCTTTCTCAACTGATCCGGGGAAATAACGGGTTTTCCATAAAACAGCTTCCCCCATTTCTCCGGATTATTGTCTATATAGCCATAAATCTGATTATAACGCTTCCACCTGTTCAAACCTTCCTGAAACATCTCAGCAGTGTTCCCGGTTCCCCAGATCCAGATTTCCTTCTCGTAAGCTCCGTTTGCATTGTTTTCTTTCAGCATTTTGAGCGCTTCTGTTTGCTCCATATGTTCTACCTAAAGATAACTATCCATACAGTTGCTTTGTGTTTATCCTCATAAATCCTCTTCATTATGCCCCCACATCTCCTTCCACAACTGTTGATAGAGTGCTCCCACTGCTTCCTGTTCCTTCAGCTTTCGGGCAAGACATACCACCAAAGCGTTGCTGTCGTTTCCGCGCATGTTCTGTGCGATAAAAGCATTTTCTGCCTGTGCTCCTCCCATCAGCCTGCAATCCTCCGAGCGGACATATAGCCCCTTTTCATCTCTGTTCAGTTTTTGATATATTTCTATAAGTATGTCTATCAGATCAAACCCATTGTTCAGGTTATAATGATCAGTAAAAAGGGACGGCGAATAACTGTAATATCCATGATCCACGTATCCGGCACAGGGCACCACATGGTAAATATATCCGCCTACTTTCGCCAGAACATCCATATTGTCTATAGCATTTCTCTGGTCATAAATATGTTCCAATGTCCCACCATCCACTACCAGATCAAAATGTCTGCGATATTTCTCCGGAATTGAGTTCTCCTTGTTCAAATCAGCCAGAATATCCGCCCCCTCATAATCCGAATAGTCCACCGCACTCACCTCCGCTGCTCCAAGAAGCCTGAACAGGGAATAGGAGTCTATTTCATCCTTGCTTTTCATCTCATCGTAAATACCACGATCATAGAAAAAGTTACACTCTGCAAGAATGCGTTCAAGAGTCTGCCAGTTCATCAAGACATTTTGCTTCCCAACCATACACACCGATTTTATCTGATGTTCATTCATAATCTGTGCCAGATGAAAAACTTTATTCTTTTGTAATCCCATTTTCTACCCCATCTTTTTGTATTACAATAACCGATCCGTTTACGAGCCACCGCAGCAAATTCCAAATTCGAATCATGATTCATTTATCCCATATCAAAATCTGATCCTGTCTGATTCCTATTTTCAACAATTGCTCTTGCATGACTTCGCCATTCATTTTTGTTGTTATGACATAATATGCACCCGGATACTTTACTGACGTTTGCTCCGGCGATAAAACCTCTATGCCTTTCATATCTTCCTTGTGTGGATTGTTATCGCAAAAACCAAGAACAGGCATTTGATTTCTTGCAAAAAAATCTGCTAGAAAATGGCCTCTTCTACCGATCCCGAAAAGAATGACATTTCTGTTGTCCGAAAAGTCGATCAGCTGTTGAAATCCGGCAACGCCAAAATCATTTCTTCCTTCAAAAAAGGCTTCTGTCTCATTCGGAAATTCTTTATTATAGTATTTCAAAAATCTGTCTCTGCTCTCATCACTTAACCTTGATAAATTCCATTGAAAGCTTTCTTTTCTCCATTCTTTGTATATTGGAGCCCATCTATCAAAACAGTTTTTTTCCTGAAGTGTCCTCTTAAGATAATCATATTCCTCAACAATCTGAAATACTTTTTTCATATCGTGAATAGAGGACATAGCATTGTCCACTCTATACTGATGAAGACAACTCGGCAAATGGTAGGATTTCTCCGAATAAAGTGAAACAAGAAAACGAAATGATGTGTCCTGATATGCCGCCCCCGGTGACTCAAACATGCTAATCTCATTTTCCCTTATGAAATCCGTTCTATAAAGCCCCGTCCAAATTGCGCCAGTAGGACCGCTTTGCAATTCTATTTCTCTATCACTTATTGTGCACAGCCTTCCATACAGATTCGGTATTGTATACTTTTGTACTAAAAAAAAATACCGTTTCCCGCGATAATCAAAAAAGGCTTCATAGTCACAATCCACATAATCCGCACCTTTACACTCAGCAAGCTCATAAAGCGTGGATACCATATCCCTGCGAAAGATGTCATCGGATTCCAAAATACAAATATACTTTCCTAATGCGTACTTTATCCCAATATTGATTTTGTGACCATAACTGGAATTAACATCGAAAATCACACGTATACGTTTATCCTTTTCTTCGCACTCCGAAAGGATAGTTCTTGTACGATCCGTACTCTGATCTTCTATACACAGGATCTCCAAATCGGTAATACTTTGATGAAGCAGGCTTTCCAACGCTTCTGTTAAATACTGTTCCGAGTTATGCACCGGAACGATCACACTTACCTCTGGTTCTTTCATTGACATCCTTTCAATTCTTATTTCTTCTCTTTACCGTCCCTGTTAGTAGAAGCTCTACGAGATCATATTCAAAGCCTGCCACAGAGCCCGCATCATTTACAGCTTCCCAAAAATGACTTTGTTTTCCCTGTACTTTAATTTCCTGTGTGCCAGCAATATCACCAAGTCCTGTTCCGGCAGGAACGAAGCATATTTTATTAAATGGCAATACCGAAAATGCTTCTGCAACCTTTCGGTCAACTGTATACATTTCGAAAAAGAGTTCTTCGTAATTTATCTTTTTGCATCTACGATTCCACTCCTCTATGGCTTCTTCTACAGAATCTGCATGATTGCAGTGTATCTCTATGTCATTAATGCCAAGAACCGGATATTGCTTATCGCTGTTTGGATCTATCTCATCCCTTTTATAGGTCGGAGTCATTGTGCAGTACGTATTAAGGTCATTGATACATCGCAGATAGTCTTCATCTCTTAAAAAAAGATTCCGAAAAGGCCCTCTGCATTCCAATCCCAGTGCCCGGCACGCAATCCCCCCCCAACAGTTATTTGAGATGACGGAAATATTTTTTTCTCGGAGCAAAAGGTACCTTTCAACATTCAGATTTGGAATCTCAAACATTCTGCTTGATACAAAAAGAGATGATCTGACTCCCAGCTCTTCTCCGCAATTTACAATCTGTTTGTAGGACTTCTCAGACATAACCACTATATAGTCATATTCCAACCCCTTAATTGCTGATAAATCATATACCGGGTACCCATCTAAATAAGCAAACTGATACCTGTCTCTTGCAACAATACCTGCAATCTCAATCGTCCCTTGCTGTTCATAAAACCGGATCGTATTCAGGAGTCTGTTATAGATACTGCCAAGTCCCCATATCAGAAATCGAAAAGGTTTCTTCAGGCTTACTTTTCGTACTGCCAAATCATTAACACCCCACAATTCTTATTACGTTTTTTTCAAATTGTTCCATCGAAAAATACTTCTTATAGACCTGTTTTGCTTCTTTTCCTATTTCTCTCATCCTATCCCTATTCTCAAGTATCCACTTCATCTTATTGCACAGATCTTCTACATCATCTGTACGACAGATTAGTCCACTCTTTTTATCAACCAGCATGGACGCCTGGCCTACATCTTCCGAAACCACACAAACCTTCTCCATCATCATCCCTTCGGTCACAACAACCGGCATGGGATCGTTCCTTGAAGGGCAAACAACAACATCTATCTGCGAATAGAGTTTCATCACATCCTCATGACCCATAGATCCGAATAATTTTACATTCTGGATTTGTCCAAACTCTTCTTCTTTTTCTGTTCCTACCTGACCCACGATCCAATACTCATATTGCTCCGCAGTCAACCTTTGTAATTGGCCGATTGACGCTCGAAGAATATCCCCTCCTTTTCGATAATCATCCTCACCTACAAAAGCAAAGACCACATTTGGGTGGTCCTTGTCTTCTTGGTGTTCTTCCCTTATTCCATACAGCAGTTCATGTGTTTCTGCATTTGGAAAATGCCTGCGGAACGAATGAATTACCCGTTCTCCCACTCCAAAAACTCGTATCCCTGAAAGGGTGTCCCTTTGATCCAATCCAATCTTCAATTTTCTGTAATAATATTCCTCTTCATGTAACCACCATATAGTCTCTTTTTGATTTTCTTCCCTTTTTTTAAGAAAAGGATAGAATAGAAGTGTGTTTAGGACTATGGTATCTGCCCATTCCATGAAATAATCTATTTGATGATCAAGATACAACAACCCCTCTGCTATTGTAACCGATATATCCATACGCATATACCGTTCTCTGAGCATTCCATCACGCAATGAAATAACATGAACCTGACACCCTCTTCTATGAAGAATCATTGCCATATCTAAAAGAACCAACGGCGCTCCAGTTTGGTCAAGGGAATGTGATAATAGCAAAATATGCTTTCCTTCATTGACAGACTTACTCATAAATGATTCAGTTGGGGATATCAATTGAATCTCACCGGGATGATCTATGTCTAAAATCTGTGTTTCAGAAACACCTCCTTTTTTCAGCTGCTGGCATATATCATCGTATTCTTTTACCAGAACAAAGATGTAGTCGTACTCATATTTGCTTATACATTCCGGTGACTCAATACGGTGTCCATCCAACAGTTGTCCCTGCTTATTCTGGTCGTTATCTATTAATGCAACGACTTCACAGAAATCAAAGGAATGTTTCCATATTTGATAAAATCTTCCTGTTCCGAAAAGAATGACTTTCATACACATATGCTTTCTACAAAAGACAATAATCAATAATCTCACTAAGTGAGGTCACCCTCTGATTTTCATAAACTATCAAAGATTTAATTATACTTTCATATTCGTCAATGGGTGTAACAATAATTAAGTCTACCTGCGGAAGCTTCTTGTCTACATCATATATTTCTAATCCTTGAAAATGATCTATCGAACGATCTATGCAATAATCAACCCTGATACCATTTTGTTGCATTTCAAACAACAAATGTTTTCCTAAGATTCCCATCCCGTAGATTGCTATAGTATTGATATGATAATCAACACAGTATTTTCCTAATGATACTTCATTCTCTTTAAGAAGAAGCCATTTATGTAGTAAATGGTAATGACTCCTGTACTTATTGTTCCAAAATGAATTATCAACCGCTGTATCTTCCGGCTTTTTAGTATTTATTCTATTTATCTCTTCTTTACTTAGATGTTTATAATCATTTTGTGCATCACGTATTGCCTCTAAATATCCGTAACCAAATTTGGAATCTGGTTCAAGATGCATTCCTTCTCCCCATTCATTCCATGCATTTACAAATACAAATTCTTTTTCTTCTTGGTCACTGATATAGTAAAGATTTTTCATCAGCTCGTAGAACAATTGAGGAGTGGATCCTGTGATTACAGATCCATCTTTTCCACGCCTGGGGGTATCATCATAAGACACAAATCCACATAATTGTGTTTTCTTTTTGGAAGTAATTCCATCATTAATAATACTTTCACAAGCATCCAAATATGTTTCTCTTTTCTCACCATTCGGAAAGCACGTATGACCTGGTTGTTGCAGTATAAAAGCGTCAAATAAACTTAGGTTGGTATTAACTCCAATTAAATAAACACCGTCATAACCTCTCTCTCTTAGATATTCATTCCAACACTGTATCATTTCAAATAAACAACTTATTTCATTGGGTTTGTAAATAATAAAAACTGGCTTGTTATCTTTTTTTATATATCTGTTATCGGCAAAAAAAGGGCTGAGGTATTCAATATGCTTTATCCATTCTTTCTTTTCCCCATACGCTTGTTTAAGTAAAACTCCATTATCATTGCTTTTGTTTGTCTCTAGACTGTTATTCCATGTATTCCCACTAATTCGGCTCCATGTGCGAACCCAGGATTCATTTGCCCACGAGAAACAGAACGGTATATCAACATCTTTCCACTTCAACAAATGTTCAGCTGGTTTTTCCAACACTTTTCGACCATCTTTAAAATAATAGTGATAAAAGCAGAACCCATCTATCTGATATTCATGCATAAGATTTGCTTGCCATACCATTACAGACTTATCCATAAGATCATAGTAATTCTCATTCAAGGGAATATGAGGCTGGTAATGGCCGTCAAATAACGGTGTTGCTTTTTTTACAGCCGTCCACTCGGTATATCCATCCCCCCACCACAAATCGTTCTCGGGTATTCTATGAAATTGTGGCAAATACATCGCAATAGTTTTCATTATTTTTTATATTTGTTTTCTGTCTTTACGTGTTTTTACCCAATTCCATCAGTAAACAATATTGAATATCTATGACTTCAGCCATCGGTAAATTTCTTTTTATATTTGCATTATGTCCCATTTGTAAGCTTATAATCATTTTACCCTCATATTTTTCCACACAATTCTCATCAATTAGCAGCGCATGTGGATATACTTCACGAAACGCTCTTGAAAAAACAGTATTCGACCATACTGCAATGGCATCTTGACTATTATGCTGTGCATTATATATTACTTTATCAATTCTTTTCTTGTTACATATATAATAGTTCTTATAATCATTCTCATCTATTGGCGCATAGCTACAGATGCCCTCCAGAACCAACCTCAAATGATTCGGTGTAAACCATCTTTGGAAATACACGTTGTCTTCACCCAGTGACAAAAGTTTAGCCCTGCACTTGTCAAAATCATCTGATAGGACTTTTCCTATATCTATTCCAAATTTTTCGATATACTTTACCGTATGATTTAATAATAGGTATATACAGAACACTTGTATTTCATCACAATACTGTTTTCTTTCATCCCATTTCAGTAAAAGATCAAACAAATTGCAACTTGCAAAGAGCAAATCGGGATTATAGCTTCCCAAATTAATCTCTCTAGATGGTGATAAATAATTCAATCGATAGTGGTAAAATGGTTGTTCGACTTTCCCAATTCGGTTAGCCTTTACTGCCCAAATCTTTGTTACTGCATCATCCTCAGCTAGATTATCAGTCAAAAAAAGACACTGGTCATCGTCAAAAATATCTCTTTTAATTAGTGCTGCTACGGGGCCTGTCCGCAACGACATAATACGGCGCCTTAGCCGTTCTTCTGTTTTATCCCCTATTAGCTGAATCGGAAACCGATCAGAAACATGTATCCCATTCTCCGTATGTGCATAATTATTACAAAAGACGATATCATCTCCCTCTTGAACTGCCAGCTGATACATTGTCTCACACATAGATGGCTCAATCCAATCATCACTATCAACAAATGTTATGTATTCGCCCTTTGCCATCCTTATTCCAATATTTCTAGCCCCTCCCTGTCTAACATTTTTTTTTAGATATACACACTTTATTAGGTTAGGATATAAATTGGAATATTTTTCCATAATCAAACCAGTATTATCTGGGGAAGCATCATTTACAACAATAACTTCTATTTCTGAACATGTTTGATGCACACATGTTTCTAAACATTTTCCCAAATAAGGTTCCGATTTGTATACAGGAATGATAATGCTAACTTTTGTCATAATGTGGTATCCCGAAAAAACTCTATAATATTAGCAATAAATAACATCTCATTACAAGTTTCTTAACAGAGGAACTACACTTCTCTATCAACAAACTCTTTCTGTATTTTAATATCCCAAAATGCAGGATCATTTATCACACTCAGAAATAGCTCAGTACTTTTACCATCCCCAAAGCGAAATTCTTCTTTTGTATTCCTATCTACCTCATTTATGGCATTCCTTATCACACTAGTCTCCTCAGTAACATGAGTGATTCCATCCGTATTCTTCTCATATCTCCCATTTTGTCTTGTCCCAATATCTATAGCGGGCACTCCATATATACCTGCTTCACGAATCCCTGAACTCGAATTACCAATAATAAAATCCGCATTCTTAAGTAGTGTCAGGAAATACTCAAAGCGAATTGATGGAAACACCTTAAAATGCAGATTATCCTTGATTCGCTCATATTCATACACAATATAGTCTGATCCCAAATCATTATTAGGATATATGACCACGTAGTTATTCCCACTCTCTATGACAGCATCCACAACGCTCCTAATTTGCTCTTTTAAAGAAGTGATTTCAGTAGTTACGGGATGATAGATAAGGATTCCATATTGATCATATGAAATATCATAACGCTTTTTTGCCTCTCTCAGACTCGGAAGATCTTTACCCAACATTATATCTATATCAGGAGATCCAATAACAAAGATCCGATTTTCTTCCTCCCCCAACTGTACTAATCGCTTCTTCGCACCCTCTGTAGAAACAAAATGTATATGTGCAAATTTAGAAATGGCATGACGAATCGATTCATCTACTGTCCCAGACAGTTCACCACCCTCAATATGCGCAACCAATATATTTTTCAGTGCACCTATGACAGCACCTGCAAGGGCATCCATTCGATCCCCATGAACAATTATCATGTCTGGATCAATATTCTCAACATATCCGGAGAGATAGGATATTGTATTTCCCATATTCATCCCAGCATCCGAAGAATGGCTCAACCCGTATGCTACATGTATATTTTTATAGCCGTCTTTTAAAACCTCATCATATGTAGAACCATATTTCTTCAATATATGCATTCCACAAACAAACACATACACGTCGAATCCGGAATGCTTCTCAAGTCCTTTCATAAGAGGCTTCATCTTCCCATAATCAGCACGTGTACCCGTTATGAATACTATTTTTTTATTATCAGAGACCTTCATTGACATACCATGCTCCATGAAATTTGCGTATCCTCTTCAATGTCCTTTGATGCTCTTTTTCCAAACAATTCCTCATATTGTTCTGCCGGAATCTCACCTGTCCCTGGCCTTTTTACCCAAATATTATTATCTGAAAACATTTCCCCTTTCTTTATTTTTCTGATGGATACCACTGTAGCAAACGCAAAATCAATAGTTATTTGTTCCTCCCCTGTTGGTTCCTTTTTACCGCCATCCATTTTTCTTATTTCTTTGGAAGCCGTAACTAGTTCCTTACATTCATTTTCATCCATCGAGCAAACGATATCTGGCCCCTTCCTTCCTTTATAATCAGTAAAATGTCTTTCAACAATACATGCCCCCATAGCCATTGCAGCAATACAGGCTGTATTGGAAAGTGTGTGATCTGATAGTCCGATTGGAACACCAGGAAACTCATGTATCATTTCCTGCATTGCTCCAAGTCTGACTAATTCTGGCGGCGTAGGATAAAGATTAGTCGTGTGCATTAATGCGTATGGTACACCGTATTCTTCCATAATAGCTACAGCTTTCTTTATTGCTGGTATAGCATTCATTCCCGTAGAAACAATCATTGGTTTTCCATACGATGCAATGTGCTTTATTAATGGAAAATTATTAAGTTCCCCAGAACCTATCTTATATGCCAGAACTCCAAAAGACTCCAGTCTCTCCGCTGCCGCCCGCGAAAATGGTGTGCTTAGAAATACCATCCCTTTCGACTCAACATACTGTTTTAATTCATATTCCTCATCTTCACTCAATGCACATCGAGCCATAATATCATAAATCGAATCGGTACTATTGCCCGGGAAAACATCCTTCGCGACGTGCGTCATCTCATCTTCCACAATATGAGTCTGGTGTTTTATAATCCTAGCCCCGGCTCGCCAAGCTGCATCTACCATTTGTTTTGCTATTTCTAAACTACCTTCATGATTAATCCCTATTTCAGGAATTACAAGGGGTTCTTCGCCTGTACCAATTCTTATATTTCCGATTTCAAAATAAGATATCATATTTTTAAGCCTACCATTTTGGATTTCTTCGTTCTTCAATATTCTCTGTTTTTAATCTCCACTGTCCAAAACTATTCTGTTCAAATAAATCCTTATTATAAAGCTTATCAAGTGCATTATAATACTCTTCAATAGCCATACCCGTACAATTACAGAAATCTTCTATTATTTTGGGGTCTATTGCATGGTCTTTCTCTTCTGCAAGTCTCACTGCTTCTTCTCGCGTAAGAATACCATACCTAACCCACCTTGAAGCATAATCTGTAGCATATGCATGACCATATTTCGGAAATTTCATCCATGCATTCAACAGATAACCATAACTGTCAATCTGGTTGAAACTCTCAATATGATTCGTCCTCTCCCATTCATGTGTCAAATCTTTAAATCCGCGCCTTTTAGCAAATTCATAATTCTTTATACTATTCCACTCCACGAAATAGGACAAATATATTGGCTCCAATCTTTCCAGCAATTCTCTAGATGGGGCTTCCAAATATGTAAGCTCATCCCTTTGCACACCCGCCTCAACCAACTCATCAAAATTGACATCAGGTGCAACTCCATTAAACACTTGCTCTCTCGCTGAATATGTTTCCTTATCATCGATGCCACCATACTCATATGAAACATTCTCACCATACACTAGAAGAGGTATGTTTAGCGCTGATGCATAATAAAGAGGAACCGTATAAAGCAGTCTGTCTATATACCATAACGGTCTGCCATATTTTTCAAACATATATCTTGAAATAATCTTTGCCGCTCTTCTATTTGGTTTAAATGAAATAATATTACAGCCAAAAGCCTCTGAAATATTCCGAATGTTATTTTTTCCCGCCTCTGTCATCGTGAAGAAATCCTCCACAGTAATAAGCAGAGGATTCATCCCGAGTAGTTCCTTCATAACATGAACCTGATAGTGCGAATCTTTTCCACCTGATACTGCTATTATACAGTCATATACTCCCTCTTTTTTTCGTCGGTACTTATCGCACAACTCCACCAGTTCCCTAAACCGCAAATCCCAGTCTACTTCTTTTTTTCTTTCATTGTTCTGACAAGCTATACACACCCCGTCATTATTAAAAGTAATATGCGGTCTGGTGTCTGGCATAATGCATTTTTTACAGAATTTCATATCGATGTAACCTCTCTACGTTTTTTATGGGTCAATCATTTTTTCTATGTGATAGCTCAGCCGCTGACCCAGCGGCATAGTACATTGACAGTTGCATAAATAAAGGATCAACCTTTACGATTGAGTTGCATCGTGACGGATGTAACAAACCCAATCAAAAGGAGGATCCTTTATCATGGATTATATACGAACCGAAGCAGATGGACAACTGACACTTACACAGTCAACAGAGTATCTGTTTTTACCTTCCTGTTTGTATGGCTTTCATAATACCGAAACAACCGTAGAGACCGCTAAATCCAAGCGGATTATTTACTGCCACAGAGGTATTCTGGATCTTCCTGAGGAAGAGCGGGTTTGTACCTGTGGACAGAGGATGCACATCAACTCACATCCTGATATTTATATCCGTCACCTCTGCATTGGCGGAAACCTGAGTGGGTTGTTGTTTCCTCACAACCAGCTCCGTTGTCCTAAATGCGGAGCCACCAAGAGCCAGTTTATATCCTTTAAGGCTGAAGGGCATCTCATTACGGATGCGCTTCATCAGTATACCTGTGATCTGCTTGCAAGGGGAACTTATACAAACAAGCAGGTGGCTGAGATCACCGGGCTGGGTGAAAACACGGTCAAGGAGATTGATAAAAAGCGTCTCCAGAGTATCTATACAACCGATAACGGCAAGAAGCTTATTAAGCCTGAAAAACAGGCTAAATATCTCGGCATAGATGAGTTCAAGCTTCATAATGGCCGACGCTATGCCACCCACATCATAGACCTTGAATCCGGTCATGTTCTATGGATTCAAAACGGCAAATCAAAGCAGGTGGTCTATGATTTCATTGATCATGTCGGCATGGAGTGGATGTCCGGAGTAGAGGCTGTGGCCTGTGACATGAACTCCGATTTCCAGGAAGCATTTGAAGAAAAATGCTACTGGATTCAGCCGGTATTCGATTACTTTCATATCGTCAAGAACTTCAATGACAAAGTAGTCAGCGAAGTCCGAAAGGACGAACAGAGGCGGCTCTACGAAGAAGGTAACATAGAGGCAGCCAAGGCTCTTAAGAAGACACGTTACATCCTGATGTCAAATCGGTCTACGCTTCAGAAGAAGGATGAGGATGCTGCATCCGAGCGAGTCATTCATAAGGGCAGTCTTCTTTTCAAAACAGAGGACATCAAACGCAAGAGCGGTTATGAAGCAAAGTACGATGCTCTGTTACAGGAGAATAAACTTCTCTTTACCCTTGATCTGATCAAGGAGAAGCTGGCCGCTGCCTATGCCATGACTGATGAATCCAAAATGGCTGATGCAGTCATAGACATCATAGATATCTGCAAGGCAACTAACAATAAGCATCTGCTCTGGTTTGGTAAGCTACTGGATACCCACTTTGAGGGCATCATAGCTCATGCAACCTATAAAATATCATCCGGTAAGATCGAGGGCATCAATCAGAAGATCAAGACCCTCCGTCGGCACGGATACGGCTATCCTGATGATGAATACTTCTTCTTGAAGATCATGGATATGAGCCGGAAGGAGTATGTCAGGAATCAGCCATCACATAAAATTTGTGATTGAGCCTTTTTTATTATAATATAGACAAGAATACTTCCCATTACGTCTCTGTAGCATGTATGTAACATAATAGCATTACATATCAGCAAAATATCTTCAAAAAGTCTATGCTTTAGTCCCCCGTTTAAGGTAGTACTCAGCTAACGCTAAATCTTTCAACTCATCAATATCAACTGAATGCGTGGATTCCATAACATATCCAACTGGATTATCATTAAAACTCGTTTTATCAGTAATATCTTCCACTTTGTTTACATAAATACATCCGTTCACTCTAAAGTACTCCGGCATGTCCTGTCTTCTACAGGTACTACCCATTTCTAATAAAGATGACATTTCACAATCAGCATTAATTGTCCTGATAAGAATCGGGTGATCATCAACAGGTGAAACTGATGCGAGTCCTCTCTGTTGTTTTTGAAAAAATAATTCTATTGACTTATCTATATCCGTATTCGTTCTTAATGGCTGTGTTGGCTGTAATAACACTAGGGCATCATATTTTTCCTTGTTCGATTCCAGATACTTAAGAAAATGCATTACAACATCTATGGTTTTTGATGTATCAGATGCTAATTCTATAGGTCTCATAAAAGGAACATCAGCCCCGCATTCACGAGAAATATCTGCAATTATATTGCTATCTGTTGATACTATGGTTTTATCAATATAATTACTATCCAACGAAGCAGTAATAGTATATGAAATCAAAGGTTTGCCACATAAATCAATTATATTTTTATCTTTTATTCCTTTACTTCCGCCTCTTGCAGGAATAAACCCTATTATTCTTTTTTTTTCGTACATCTTCCGCCTTCCATAATCATTTTTTATGTAACTCGTAATGTGCCAATATGTTCCCCTCTAAACTTTTCAGATGTCAAGACAAATCAATTCTCATAGTCATAGTCCTCTTCTTTTCGACACTTAATCATTACAACTCTCTATACTTTATCCACTATATTTTCTTTGCCACAACCAAAACTTGATCGGACAGTCCTGATTCATCTACTGACCTTTGAATATCATTCTGCATATTTGATATCATCTCGTATAACTTGCATGACATAGTGCCTGATAGTAGCATTGCATTATTGATCACATCCATAAATCCCTGCCCGAATTCCCACATCCCAAGTACATCGTATTTTCCATTCAATAAGTGCTCTAAGGACTTCAAGCTAAACAGTTGAAGAAGGTGTATAATTGTTATTTTTTATCACATCAAATACATATTCAGCTTTGGGTTTGGCAATCATATAGACCCTATTCTCATAGGTCTTCTCATCCGTATATATCCCAAGATTTTCAGTCTCATCTGACGTATACATCACTTCTATATTAGGATAATTTTCAAGTGTTAGTGCTTCACAATCGGAGCATTCATAATAATTATATTGACCATATACAGTCAGAAAATGATTACGTTTTGGGGATCCACAAACGATACACTTGGATCTTTTAATGCATCTTCTCACATCAAATTTTCCCGCACTTTTTTTACATTCCTTGTTTAAATGCCAATATATCTGATAAATCACGATTTACCATCCGCATATCTACATTCTTCCCATATCTGTTAAGCATCTGTTATACCACAAACCTTCCCAAAAATGCTTTCAATAAAGCATCCCTACAACCTGAACATATAGTATCTGTAAACCTCGGATTTTAACTCCACCACAATCCACCTGTAATCTCATTTACCTCGTCTTCCAAAGAAAACGCTTTCTCATCATCCAGTCTTTTTTACCATCATCTGCTACGAAACTCGCTTTTCTTCGTGTTTTCAGAATTAAAGCCCTTAACTTATCCTCTATCAAGCTAAGAATCTCTACCCTTTGCTCTCCTGACAATGTGCCTCCATCGAACAAATCAGAGATTCCATTTGTTATATCTTCGATAAATGGTATAGCCATTTAGCTTTTCATATCCCACCGTTTTTTCAAATGTCATTTTTCATATAATGATCTGCTATAATCGATTCCTTTATTTCACCTATGTCAACAGAATGTTCTTGCAACATCAAGTAACCTGTTGGGTTATCATTAATGCTGGTTTAATCCGTCACATTCTCTATACTGTAAATACTAATACATCTTACATATTCAATCCAAGTAAACTATCAGCCTCTACTCTTGGAAAAATCTCCAATCTTCCCCCTCTAGTTGCATTAAATATCTTTATGTTATGACTATCGGCATATTTCTTTGCTGCCATATACCCAGTATGCATCACATCTACCATCTCAAACGCATCATCGCAATAATTACCCGGATCTCGAAGGAACTTTGCATGATTCGTTTCTATTGACTTATTAACAACCCTTTTATTACCATTGTATTGTTCAAGCTTATATGTAAAGTCAACGCCGATCAAATAGATACGTTCAAAGCCCATATATACTACAAACTGAAGCACATCTGTCAACACAGTTCCCAGGCTATAAACTCCTTTTGTAACATCGTCTGAAAACAGAGTACTTCCTTCCTCTAAAGTATTATATCTAGGTCGTATATTTTTATAAAAATATAGATTATCCGGCGTGTCTTTATAGTATTGATTATATATCCCCGTTTTTATCTCAAAAAACGCCAAATCTACTCTATCAAGGAGTTCTCTCAATCTGGTTTTAGATTTTTCGAATTCTTTTGACATTAACCGATCCCCAACAAAGTACCCTGTAGGATGAAGATTAAGTCTGTCAAAAGATTCATGCAACATATTTACAGCAAAATAGCACTCCCTGTTCTTTTCTAGAGCTTGTAGGTCATTCTCTCTTAACGAGGGCCCGTTCCCTATTACAAAACACCTCTCACCTTTATACATGTTTCTAAATTTACTTAATACCATCTTATTTGATTTAGGTATTGTATCATAATAAAACTCATCGAAGGTTAGATCATCATAGAAAGCTACAATGTTTTCTTCGGCAACACCAACAGATTCTAAATTTCCAATCACTTCCTCTTTAAAGAATTTCTGGGTGACCACAAAAACACATCTAGAATAATCTAAATGTTTCAAATAATCATATTTATACACCGGTTTCTGTGTCCAATCAGCTTGTCCCCTTCGATCTATTACTGCCACCCATTTAATCCCACAGTTATCTAACCACTTTGCAAAAACTTCTCCGAGCACGCCTGCTCCACATATATAAATCTGCTTTCCTACTACAATGTTTAGAACTTCTTTCTTGATTTCCTTTATAGTCGTTTTCGAAATAATTCTACAACTCATAGCCGATCTCCATTACATATTGATTTGACAAATCATTGATTATCTGCATTATTTGCTTTATTTATGCATTGCAAAAGCTCTCCGGCCCAGGGGTCCAGCAAATCAGCCTCATTTGTTATATCATTCGGCATAATACATCCCTTGCAACACGAATGTGAAAACCGTTTTCCTTCAAGTTGCAGCCGCAAAAAACCAGTCCTCACATCTCCATTCCATATTTCCCGTAGCGTGTTCTCGAGAATATTACCATATATAACATCATTCAGCTGATCACAACAGGCCGCCGTCACATCCCCGTTTGTTCGAACAGCCAGTCGATAGAATGGTCTGTGACATACTTTGTTTACTGACCGATTTTTAAAGCCCTTTCTGCCTTCTGTTGCATGTAGTTTTATATCCGCATCGACTTCCTGATAATCTACATCAGCATAAATTGGAATAATAGTTTCCACAAACAGACTATCAGCCATCTTACCAAATATTGCTTCGAATCTGTCTTTTCCGTCAGGAATAGCTTTTATCGCAATATCTGCTATTTTCATTCGGATAGAACAGTCTCCTTTTCTCTCATATAAATACTTCAGATTATCAAGAAATGCGAAAAAGTCGACTTCTTTTCCACAGGTGTTACGATACATTTCAGCATCAAGCCCTTGCAGGGATATTCTTATGGTATCCGGCATTCCTTCCTTTACCATCTCATCTACCTTGTCTTTGGTAAATAGTAGACCATTCGTTGTAAAGTCGATTGTCTCTGACACTTCGGCTTCTCTGGCATACCTAATCATTTGGGGTAACATCGGATTACATAATGGCTCTCCAAAGAAATATAACTCTATTTTTTTTGGCTTTGATGGAAATGTTTTTATCTGATCAATGGTTTTCTTGAACAGTTCCATTGACATATTCTCTTCCGGCCAGATATGTTTTGAATGTCCACAATACTTGCAGTCTAAATTGCAAAGAGTTGATGTTTCGATGCAAACATTATACGGTGAGTCTAAAGGAATCACATCCTTTAGCATCGTCCTGTTTTCATTTCTCCAGTATTCATACTTTGCCATTTAGCATTTCTCCACAATTCCTGCTTGCTTTGCAGACACTATTCGTATATATAATCCACCAAGCGTTCCGCCGCTCTGCCATCTTCGCATATACCGTTTCTTGAAATAAACTCTTTCGCCTTTTTCTTATATGCGTCCTCATCAAAACTCAAGATATTCTGTATCAACTCCTCATTTGACCCGGCAATCGAAAAGGGAATCTCATCCGGTTGGAACATTAAGGTACCGCGATCCTTTATGTACTCATCAAAATCATCTGCGTAGATAAACCCGGGCTGTCCGGTCAGGAATCCTTCAAAAACGACTGTCGAATAATCTGTAATAATACAGTCTGTTGCCGCCATGATCTCAGCCATGTCCGGACGCTGACTGACATCGATTAATCTGTCATTATTTGATGAAATCGGCAGTTTTTCCATGGTCGCTGCTACCTGCGGATGAAGTCGCAGAAATATATACCATATCCCTCCAAAGCGGTTTCCCAACGTATCCAGCAAGCGATCAAAATCAAGGGAAATCGCCTCTACACTGACGCTCCTTTCCGTAGTTTGACTGCCCCCTCGGAACGTAGGCGCATAGATACAAACTTTTGATTCGGGTGGGAGATGATATACCCCTCTCAGCTCTTTGTGCTTTGCCTCTATGCCATTCAATAGAACATCGCACCTCGCTGTTCCTAATTGGAGGATCTCGCCGTCATACACCAGACCATCACGCCACATATTTGTGCAATAATCGCTTCCTGAAACAGCATAGTCCGCCAGATCCGAATCTGCCTTACTTACAAGATATGCTATTTTTGAGAACTGTTCCCCTCGATATTTCCCAATAGGCTTTAAGCTAATAGAACCGTGCCAGGTCTGAAAGTAGGTTGTTCCTTTTCTTTTCTTTGTTCCCAGAAATGTTCTCGTGTTTCCAATCCAAAACCGGGCAGTCGTCATATAGAACGCTCGGTTATACCATGTGTCTCTTACTTTCCTAATTCCTTCCGGAAACACCTTTTTCATGTCCTGTAAAAGCCAGACTATTTCCATCTGCTTTTCCCGAGATTTTTCATTCCTCCTCAGTATCTCCTCTGCAATATATCTTGGGCAGCAGGAGAATCCACCACGTCCCTCCAGTGTCCACATGACGATGCGGTTCTTTTTTACCGGAAAGAGCCTGCATAGGTAAAACGGCAAGCTGTAAAAGAATGCTTTTATCTTTCTTTTTGCAATATATCTGCTCTCTTTATCACTCATTTGGATCAATGATGTCTAAGAACCTTTCCATGGAGTATACCAATAGTTTTTGTTCCCCGGTTAATCCGGCTGCACAACCAGGTATAAACTCCGGCCTTGTCGGTCCCTTCCATCCCTTCATCCACTCATCTGCAGGACGAGACATCGGGAGTTTTTCGGGAACCTCTAAATCAGGGTATCTCATCTTAAAGAGTTCTCTAATCAAGTACTTACTTTCCCCATTTCTGATTCGCGTCAGATCCAACGCTTCGGACATTTTCATGTGTTCAAACGGATCCACATACTGTATTCCTACCTTGCTATAAGCATTAGTATATGCCTCCGATGACGAAAGGGCATATATTTCTCTCAAAAATCTCACAAAATCAATCCCAGCTTCATTAATTCGGTATTTTTCATAAATGTATGAAATATCTATTGGATTCTTCAGAACCTTTTTTGCATCCAGGAAGGTATATCTTTCAACCCACTCATCAAAAGTCCAATCTCTTGAAAGCAGTCGGTCCATACCACCAAAAACAACATCAGCACTGTTTCCAAATATAATTGTCTCCGCACCATCGCTGCACATTTGTTGTGCCATCTTATATGCCTGCGGTTCATTAGGGACAATCGGCGATCCATCCCAGAGTGCCAGCTCATCCATTGCTTTCAGGTGATCTTCCCAAGTGACATCCACAATAATGTGCTCCAGATCATAAATATCACAGTATTTCTTAGCCTGAATCGTTTCATCAACAGCGCTCTCCGCAACACACCTGGATGTATACGCTTTAGTACCCTTTGGCATATAAGAGGCAAGAATTGCAGAATCCATTCCACCGCTAAGGCAAATTGCTGCTTTAGACAAATCGATTTCTGCAAAAATCTTTTTCAGATAGGAATCTATATCAGATGCTGTTTTTATGGAGTACCGATCAGCATATGGAAAAATCTGATGTTCTCTGTGTACAATCTGATCTGAAAACTGTAAATTACTATCTCCTATATATCGAAATGCAAAATATAAGCTCATGCATTTCTCCTTATTAATCTCCATCTTTCCAATCCTTTCTGATCTCACTTTTGACGTGGAAATATTCTTTGTATATGGGAAATATTGTATCCTTGCCCCTCGTCTTATCAGTTCTTCCTCATATTTTTTGTAAATGGGTTTCTCTTTTGCATCATCGCCCTTAAACAGCACATCATATCTGTACCGCCTCCAAGCCTCTATCTTGTCGGAGGTAGATTCCATAACCACTTCATCTACATACCGGATACTCTCCAGAATTTTCATCCTGTCTTCACAGCATGCGATAGGCCATTTACCTTTCAGCTTATATGCAAGTTCATCTGAACAAACTGCCACAATCAGATAATCGCACTGTGACTTTGCTCTTTTTAATATGTTTAGATGCCCTATATGAAAAAGATCAAATACGCCGCTTGTATAACCGACAATCTTTCTACTCATAGTTTTCCCCACAAAAGAATTCGCAATTCATCATTGAGCCGTGTCACTATATGCACTGACTACGAATAAAAAGCCTCCCTCTGCAAAGCAATTTCATACTTTACATCGGGAGGTTTTCTTTCGATCATATTCTTTTTATAAAGGAAGCATTTAGACGGTCACACACACTTCATCCCGGATCCTTTTGATCTCCTCAACCGGCAGGTCTGTCAGTTCCGATATTGTTTCCGGGCTTTTACCCTTATCAAGCATGCGAAGGATCAATTCTGACTTTCCCTCTGCTTTCCCTTCATTATACTTTTCTCTGTATTTTTCCTGCAGCATCATATAATCCAGCCTCCATTTCTCCTTTGATTTCGACCTTTCGACTGCATCCCGTAAACGATCGGATAAATCCCCAGACTCTTTTCCTCCCGCGATATACTGAAGAAAATCCTTCATCTTTTCTGAGCAATCATCCATTTCACCGTCTGCACAAAGAAAAATCTTATGCGATCCATCCTTCAATCGTATTCCCGTATCTTCAAGACAGAGATTCTCAAATGTATACTGATGTCTTCCCTTTCCAAATTCATCATATGTGCAAATGAAGATGACATATGATTCCTTCAGGAGCTCGTACTCATCTCCTCTGGACAGAACGTTGAGATCTATCATCCCCTGATAGTATCTCGTCCGTTTTCGAAGATTCCCTGTCTTTGAGGCTTGCATTTCGATATCATAGATGATATTTTCTTCATCTTCAAAAAAGACATCGAATCGCACTCCCTTGCCATCCCTTGTCGGTCGGATGGTCTTTTGATCTTCTGACCGAACGATCGATCGAATCCGTCTCCCGGTGATCATCTCTGTCAATTCAATGCAAAGATCTTCGTCTTCAGTCAGGATATTGCAGAAGAGAAAATCATCAGTAAAATCCAGTTCATCATAGGACTTTTCTTTCATCCTACTCCTCCTTCGATTATAAAATGCACATTATTTGGTTTCAAGCAATTTCGTGGAAAAGTCGGACGAAACGTCCAGATTTGCTCTCCAGAAATGTATCATTAACATAACACAATTCCCTCGTGATGTAAAGAATGAAATTGTCAAGGTTCCTTCGCATCCAAGCCGGTCAGAAAATGAAAAACTCCGCACCAAAAAGTGCAGAGTCTCGCTCAAAAACAATACCTATCGCCGCATCCTGCCGCACCTTTGGGAATCCTTCCTAATCGGTATGCTATATTTTTTCAATATATTTATTATATCGGATTATTCTGAAAAAAGATAAGTGTATTTCATCATAATGTTCTCTTATTTACATACTTATTACTATTCTCTTGTAGCAATCAACGTAATGACCTGTGAAATGCTCCTTCCAAAAACTCGTCACTCGCTATTTCATGAAATCTCTCCTCTGAAAGGTCTAGTTGAGTCGCCTTTTTTACCACGTCCCAATCATAACCCTCTGACAATGCATCCTTTATTCTTTTAACGTAATAGCAGATGTAGAAGCTGATCATTTTTTTAAATTCTTCTGCTGTCGCCATGGACTGACCTATGATAAACGATTCGTATAAACTGTTGAACCGATGATAGTTATGTTTTGCATGTAATTTCAGATCTCCATTATCCTTCAGATTACAACGCAATACAAAAAAATCTCCATATCGGTGAATCGTTGATAAAACAAACAAATACACGTTATCGTCCTGATAGAAATCGTCCCTTTTTATATACTCCTGCGCCGCTTCTACCCCTACAGTATAGGAATCCAAGGTTCCACAAACCTGTAGAAAATGGTCAAGCTCCTCTCTGTCCATAGCTGACCATAGTGCAAGACGTTCCTTATCAACAAAGGAGAACCCACACTTCTGAGCGCGCTCTTCTTCATGCTGAATGATGCTTAGTAATAGCAGCTGTTGTCCAATCTTTCTCTGTACCGCAATTTCCGATTTATTCAACCCTTTTCCCTCTGTCATTGCAATCGGCTCATTTAAGTTCGTTATCGTTCAATGGTTCTCGTTTATACAGTTGATATATCGTCTATACGATATCATAAACATAAAATTAACCCAGTCAAGTGTGTCATTTTTCGGATAATGCATACAGATATCCCATTAAACGTCCCTTGTCCCGTGTATCTAACTCACCATACTCGGCAACAAGTTCATATTCATCCGTTCCCTCACTGACAATAATATAGTCTTTTTCATTCTTTCTTTTCGAGGAATCCTGAAGCAGTTCATAAGGCGTCACGCCTAACACCTTACAGATACTCATAATTTTATCCGCTGACGGGTTCGTTTTTTTCGTTTCCAGTCGCTGATCGTGCTTTGGGATATTCCGGTTGCACGGGAAAAATCCATCTGCGAGATATCTTTGCTTTCCATTATTCGAAAAATCCTTTCACTAATAATCATATCGCCACCCGCTTTCCATAATTGCATCGATACCAATCGTTTAAAATATGACGCAACATAATCAAGATCTCCGTCATTCAGTGTTCCCCATCCTTAAACAATTTCCACCCCAGATCAAACTCCTCCAGATCCAATCGAAACCTGTCGATGTTTTCCCATATGCTGCCAGGTCGATATCGCTCGCTCGTTATCCGTCAGCATTTTCGCGTATCCCCCTACACAAACAGATCATCCATAGTAACCACCGCCTGGATATTTGCGGCATACGAATTATCCATTAATCCGTATGTTGTCACCAGCGTTGGATGAATTGCATACCTGGTACCCGTCTTTTCCTTTAAATCGTGTATTTTTCTTTTCAGATCACGATCATTTTTTTCTGTTAATGCATATTCCTGTCCGGAATATTTCATTTCACACAGATTAATAACCTGATCTTTTCTCACAATCAGCAGGTCTATCTGCGATCCAAAGATGCCTTCATCCGGATCCGGTTTGCAATACCAGGAATGGATCTCTGTCAATATCCCATCGATCTTAAGTTTTATCTTGATCTGCTCTGTATGCATCAGGCATACACGTTCAAAGGCCAGTCCCTTCCATGTATTTGTCTTGGGCGTATTGATCTGATTCGTCCAGAAATGTTCATCCGTCGAGGGATGCTCCATAAATCGGTAATAAAAAAGGGTAAACGGGTCCATCAATTGATAAATCGTGTTTTTTTTCTTCTTCCCCCATGTACTGTAGGAACGAATAAACCCACAGCTTTCAAGCTCTTCCAGACGATGTGTTAAATCTCCGGAATTTGATACGCCGGCTTCCTTTATCAATTCATCTCTTGTTAGTCCGGATTTTACAGTACACAAAGCTTTTACCAACCTGATATAAATCTGTGGATTCTTAAACACAGACGCATAAAGGTGACGGAACTCATCCTTTAAAACGGCATCTTTTGCAAACAGAATCCTGTCTATGTTCTGGTCAATACTGCTGCCTTTTTCCAATAACTCCCAGTAGAACGGGACTCCCCCAAAGATCATGTAGTATTGTAGAATCTGATCCCTGTTAAGAATCAGCCCATTCATTTTTACATATTGCTCACATTCTCTTAAAGAAAAGGGCTGTAGATGTATTTGTTCTGTGAGGCGATGATATAACCCACCTTTATTATGAATGACTTTAGACAGCATCCACGATGTCGCTGACGCACAAACGATCAGTACTACATCGTCTCTCGCAGACGCAAAAGAGTTCCAGAAGTTTTCCAGAGCAGCAATAAAGCCGCTTTTCGATGTATCCATCCATGATAGTTCATCCAGAAAAACCACTTTTCTCCTCTCATTGGAGTTTGTGATCAGATGTTTTAATCCGTCAAAGGCCTGTATCCAATTTTTAGGTGCTTTATCAAACGTATATCCATAAAGAGATGCCGCTGATACAAAGGCGTCCAACTGCTCCTTCAGACCACCATTCGAAACGCCCGCGTGCTGAAAAGTAAACCGGTTCCCTCCGGAAGTTCGGATAAGGAACGTCTTTCCCACCCTTCTTCGCCCGTAAACTGCGATAAAGTGTGATCTGACATCACTGATCGCATTTCCAATCACAGCCGTTTCTTTCTCTCTGCCCACCAGCATCGATCTATACCTCGCTTAATCTTTGTGATTTTATCACTTTTAGCGAATTATATCATGTATATCCGTCGTTTACAACCAATCTTCACGTTATTTTTCGCTTAATCTGTGGTTTTTTATCACTTTAAGCGAATTATATCCTCATCCATCCAGTGTTGAGTGTTGCCATGGTTATGAACGGGAACTCCCTCCAAAAAGGGGATATCCTTTTTATGCGCCGATGCTATATAATAAACTATGTTGGTAACGTTTTCGTCACATGGGGATGATTATGGACAAGCAAAGCTTTCTGCAAATGATGGAATACCTGAAAGGACGGCAGGTCTACATACAGACCCATAACTTTCCGGATCCTGATGCCATTGGCTCCGCCTTTGGACTTGCGGGGATTCTTCGTCACTTCGGGATAGGATCCACACTCTGCTATGTGGGACAGATTGACCGAGTTAATACGAAAAAAATGACAGAGCTTTGTCGGATCCAGATTCTGTCCGAAGAAGAGATCGTGTCGACCATGAAGACGGATGATCCCATCATTTGCGTGGACTCCCAGAAAGGGGGAGGCAATATCAAGGATCTCCCGGGAAATGAAATCGCATGCATTGATCATCACCCCCTCATCGAAGGGGCGGATTACCGGTTTCTGGATGTCAGAAAGACCGGAAGTTGTGCCACCATGATCGCTGAATACTATCAGGAGCTTTCCATCGTTCCGGAAACGGCGGAGGCTACAGCCTTACTCTATGGGCTGAAGATGGATACCCTGCATTTTACCCGGGGCGTGACAGAGGCGGATATCCGGATGTTTGCCTTCCTTTTCCCGCTGGCCTCCCGGGAAATCCTGACACAGCTGACCTCAAACACCATGGAGTTTCAGGACCTGAGAGCCTACGGCTCTGCCATAGAAAACATTTTCGTTTATGACCGGGTGGGATTTGCGGGGATTCCTTTTTCCTGTCAGGACGCTCAGATCGCCATCGTTTCCGATTTCATCCTGTCGCTGGAGGATGTGGATGTGTCCGTGATCTACGCCACGAGAAAGGACGGCATCAAGTTTTCGGTACGCTCCGAAGCCCCAGCGATAGATGCGGGGAAGCTGACTGCGGAAGCGCTTCAGGGTCTGGGTTCCGGCGGCGGACATTCCTTCATGGCCGGAGGGATTATCTTCCGACAGAATATCGAGACTCTCGGTCTCGATCCGGACACTTCCATACGGGAGCTTTTTTATCATGCACTGAGCCATTCCGGGGTGTCCGATGCCTCATAGGAGCGTCAGGTCAAAATTTCCCTCAATGCGTCCTTCACCGTCTCGGAAACCTCATCTCCCGACAGCCAGCGCAGAAATTCCTCTCTCCCAAGGTCTGAAAATGCCCGGTAAATCCGCTCTTTTGCCTTGTTCTCCATCCACGCTTCATCCAAAAGACAAAAGACCCGGGAATCCACACGGTTTTCAGCTTTTTCAAATCCTTTCAGGACAATCTGCTGTTCCCCGATAACCGGCGCTTCCTGCAGTTCCAGGGTAAGAATCCCGCGTTCCCTGTCATATACATAGGAAAGCTCCGAAGCCCCCAGCATGGCCTTCGCTTTTCCCTCCACCGGAGAGAGTCCGTAAAAGAGCAATTGATAGGATCGTTTGGACGGAATCAGGGAAAGAGTCCCCTCTGCCGTACCGATGGTGAAGACCGTTTCCTGTTCTTCCTCCGAAAAGCGGACACGGTATGGGGTACTTACACTGATCCCCTTCTCATAGTCCATGGTGATACCGTCATCCTCATAGAGCCGGAATTCACCGTCCCCGCCGCCTCCGATGAGAATTTGCAGAGAAGACGGATTCTCCACGCCGTTCTCCCGGTCAGAAAGGCTCTCCGGAACGATGCCTCCTGCCTTCAGGAGCACCGGTATTTGAGACAACCCCCGGTAGAGTCTCCTCTTTTTCTTTCCCTCGTAAATGCTTCCCTGGAAAATGTCATACCATCGTCCCTCCGGAATCAGGGCATTCACGGAAGCCATTCGAAGCTCCGGATCTTCTTTTTCAGTCACGGCACAAACCAGAAGCTCCGTCCCAAACCCGAACTCATTTTGAACCTCATAGGCACCCTCTTCCTCCGGGCAAAGATAATACATGGGCTGTATCAACGGTCTCCCTTCTTTGCTGGCCAGAGCGGTCATGGTATAGAGGTAGGGAATCAGGCGGTGCCGCAGCCGCATAAACTGCCGGACAATCTCATGGTACGGCTCTCCCAGCACCCAGGGCTCCTTATTCAAAAACGGGTTGTTGCTGCTGTGCAGCCGCATAATGGGGGAGAATACTCCAAACTGCACCCAGCGGACCAGACGCTCTGTATCCTTATCCCCCAGCATATGTCCGCCGATATCATGGCTCCACCAGCCATATCCCACGTTACTTGCGGTAGAGGTAAAATAAGGCTGAAAAGCAAGACTCTGCCAGGTGGTTCTGGTGTCTCCGGAAAAACCCACCGGATAACGATGGCTTCCCACGCCGGCATAGCGGGAGAAAATCATGGGGCGGATGCTTCTGTTCTTCTGATCCTCATAATGATAATGATTCAGAAGAAACAGCGGATCCACATCTTTGCTTCCCTTTCCGGTACCCTGCTGCCAATCGATCCACCAGAAATCAACGCCGTCCTTTTCATAGGGGTGAAGAACCGTTTCAAAATAGACCCTCCTGAATTTCGGATCCGCCAGATCAAATTCCACAGCCTTCTCACTGTCCGGATCAATCCCCATGGCCAGTGCCGCTTCCCGGTACATCACTTCAAACGCACGTATCCCATCGGCGGGATGGAGGTTTAAGGTCACCGCCAGTTTACGATCCTTCAAAGCAGCAAGAAACCGCCGGTAATCCGGAAACAGGTCGGGATTCCAGGTGAATCCGGTCCAGCCGGTTCCGTATTTTTCCTCCACTTCCGTGATATGCCAGTCCATATCAATCACTGCAACGGAGAGGGGAATCTCTTCCTCCCGGAATTTTTCCAGAAGAGCCAGGTAACTCTCTTCACTGTAGGGATAATAGCGGCTCCACCAGTTTCCCAAGGCATAACGGGGAATCATGGGAGTCTCTCCGAAGAGCCGGTAAAAGTCTTTTAAGCCACCGTAAAAATCCTTCCCGTATCCGAAAAAGTAGAGATCGAATCCCTCCTGTGTACGGGGTCGAAAGGACTCTCCCTCTCTGATGGCGGAGGCGGAGTCATCCACAACGGCATATCCGTAGGCTCCGAAGATGCCGGATTCCAGACGGACATAGCCGTCGGTTTCGTCCAGAGTCCTTGCGGTTCCATAATAGTTTTTGTCCGTATTACCGTAGATCACGCTGTAATGCCAGGTTGCTCCCGTTTCCTTCAGCGTCACGGAAAGCCCTGTAGAGGAAAAAATCCGCCCGTCATACCGGAGGATCAGGGCATCCGTCTCCACCGTCAGCATCCCTTCCTCCTCTTTTTTTTCGAAAGACACTTCCGGAAACTCACGGTTTACAACGCACTGCGTCAGAGCGTCCACAAACTGTCCCTCCTGCTGGTACTCCAGCCGGATCAGCCTGTCTGTCAAAACGGAAATACGATAGGTCTTGCCAATAATCATGATGTACGTCCTTTCCTGATGAGAATCTTCAGAGTTGTTCGCCAACAGCGCCATGTTGGCCGACGGTCTTCAAATACATCTCGGGTGCATTGACAATGATATCTGTCGCACCGAGCAGGGCATACTTCTCCATGTGTAATTCCTTCAGGATTCTGCCGTCTCCGTAAAAAGGCTCCTCACTGTTCCAGCAGCGTACAGGCATTTCCTCCGGGAGATCAAATAGTCCCTCCGGATTCGGATCCAGTCCCCCGATCCAGGGGTGCACGGCATCCGCACCGTACTTTTTCGCCTGTTGGATGCACCAGTGGAGCTCTCCGCCGAGAATACCGGTCCGGACGGAGGGATCCAGTTCTTTCATCAGACCCATGGATTCCGGGAGGAAGGAGGAATACACGATGTTTTTTTGCAGACCGTATTCCGCCACCAGGGCAAGCACTTTTTCCTCCATCCCTTCGTAGCGGATCACACTGTTTTTCATCTCAATATTGATCAGCATCCCTTCACGAAGCCGGGGCAGTACCGCTTCAAACATTTCCCGAAGCGTCGGAACGGAAAGCGCCGGTTCCACCGGCTCCTTGCACCGGCTGCCGGTTATACGCAGCTGCTTTAGCTCCTGCAGGGTAAAGTCCCGGACATTTCCGTGACCATCTGTGGTACGATCCACCGTTTCATCATGGATGACCACCGGTTCCCCGTCCTTTGTCAGCTGTACATCCAGCTCAATGCCCACAAGTCCCGGCTGCTTTGCCGCCGCGCAAAATGCGGGGATCGTGTTTTCCGGGTACGCCATGCAGCACCCGCGATGCGCCCAGATCCCGGGGCTCCGGGACACGTTTTCCTTTTGATCTGTCCCCGCGCCGTCATCGGCCGGTTCTGACGGGCAGAATCCCTTTACCCGTACGGCATCTGATCGACCTTCTTTACGTTCCGCCAGGAATGCCTCCATCTGATTCGCCAGCCAGATACTCTCCTCCGGCCGGATCCATCCCGGATCCTCCTTACCCTCGATCCTGTTTAGAAAGGCTCTGATCTCATAACGTAAGCCGGCTCCTTCAAATTCCGCTTCATAGGTTTCTATCTGATGCGGATCCTCATGGTGAATCTCGAACTTCTTCGTCAGCCACCAGGGGGAAGGGGCGAGGAGATATCCGTATGTCCCCGCGACCAGCAGCTGCCCCTCGGATTTAACGCGAAGACCGGTTTTCGCCGTACCAAAACGCCCCCCGAAGTCAAAGACCGCTTTGGTAAAGGTATCTGTTCCTGTCTTCATGTCAGTGGTCAGAAAGGTGACGCCGGCATCTGCCGCCCCATAAAGCTTCACCAGCGGCAGCATCGCATAGGTACCGAATTCCAGAAAGCTGCCGCCATAGAAGGGCTCCCAGATTTCCCGCACATTCGCGGGAGAAAGCCTGGTAAACGCAGCCTCCACATCTTTGATCTGTCCGATCATGCCGCTCCCGATCACCTCCAGAATCTTCAGGAAGCCCGGGCAATAAGCGGTTTTGATCCCCTCCATCAAAATCAACCCCTGTTTTTGTGCGTATGCAAACAGTTCCTCTGCTTCCCGGCCGGAGAAACAGAGCGGCTTTTCACATAGTACATGTTTTCCGGCAGATAGCGCATTCCTCGCATACACTGCATGCGTCTCATGCGGCGCTGCGATATATACCGCATCCACTGCTGCCAGCAATCCCTCTTCACTCTCCGCAGCCTCCGGAATCCCGTGAGCTTTTGCAAATTGTGCTGCGCTTTCCCTTCTGGGATTGTATACAGCCGCAATGGTCAGGCCTTCTGCTTCTTTTGCTTCCGACATGAAACGTTCCGCAATCCGTCCCGTACCGATCATACCGATTTTGATCTGGTTCATCTCAGTTCCCCTCCTGCTGTTTTGCCCGGATCCGCATAAACTCCTCCGTGATCCCGGCCAGCGCCACAGATTCCTCTGCCGTCAGCAGATAATCATTCTTTCCGGTTCCGTTGATCTTTGACACAAACTCACTGATCTCATAGCGGAAGCCGTCTCCGCGAAAGCTCGGCTCGTAGCTTTCGATCTTATCCGGATCCTCATACCGTACCGAAAAATGTTTTGTCATCCACCAGGGTGACTCCGCCAGAATATACCCTTCGGTGCCGGCGATCACAAGCTGTCCTTCCGACTTCACCCCCACACCGGTCTTGGCCGTCGCCATCCCTTTTTCGTACATCAATTGTACCTTCGTATAAATATCAACGCCGGTCTCATCCAGAATGCTCCGAAAGCGCAGATCCAGGTAGTCCGATCCGAGGAGTTTTAAAATCGGCAGCATCGCATAACCCCCGAATTCCAGATAGCTGCCGCCATAGCGGAAATCTGTCCGTTCCCGCGCATCCGGGTTTGCCAGACGGGTGAAACAGGCCTCCACATCCACGATCTCTCCGATCTTGCCGCTTCTGGCCACATTCATCATCTGTTGAAAGCCCGGTGTGTAGGCAGTCCGGATCCCCTCCAGCAGCACCTTCTTCCGTTCCTCCGCAAGACGGTACAGCTCCTCCGTCTCCCTCCTCGTAAATGCCATGGGCTTTTCGCAGAGAACATGCCTGCCGTTTACCAGCGCCTTTTTCGCATAATCATAATGGGTCTCGTTGGGTGAAGCGATATACACGGCATCCACGCGGTCCAAAAAGGCATGGTAGTCCGAAACCTCACAGGGAATGTCATAGGCTTTTGAAAAGTACTCCGCGCTCTGCCGCTCCGGATTGTACGCCGCCACCACCTCCGCACCGCTGACATATTTGATCTCGGAAACGAAACGCGGCGCGATTCTGCCGGTACCGACGATTCCGACCCGCACCAGGCGAAACCGGTCATTCCGAAGAGCGGTGGAGGAAATATCCGCCGTCCGGTCCAGGTAAACCACCTCGCAAAAGGGCTTCAGATAGTCGAATGCGCCGGTCCAATCCGACCCCAGGGTGAAGATATCCACCCCGTACTTCTGAATATCTTCGATCTTTTGTCCCTCATGATCCTCCACGATGATCTGATCCGCAAATCCGGTTTTCCGGACATTTTCAATCCGCGTCATAATGGGATCGATGACATTGACCTTCCCCCGTGCCAGATCAAAATGCTCCGTCGTCACACCGACGATCAGGTAGTCGCCCAATGCTTTTGCCCGTTTCAGCAGATTATAGTGTCCTTCATGGAACAAATCATAGGTTCCGTAAGTAATGACTTTTTTCATACGACTCTTCGCCTTCTTTGCTTAACGCTTCACAACGCCCGTGGACTCAAAAACATGTCCGGTCGCCTTATATACTTCCAGGAATGGCTTCTGGTTGTTGAAGAACGGGTAATCGTGGGTCCCCCACTGCGTCACCGGAATCCGCCACTCCGTCCCGTAGGATTTTGTCAGTACCGCATTGTACCCTGCCGGCACAGGCAATGTCGTGTTCTCGTAGGGCATCCATACCGCTTTTTCAAAAGCCCGTTTTGGAAAGAGAAAATAGGGGGACTCGATCTGCAGCACCGCAAACCCCAGATCATCCGATTCCTCTTCCGAATACAGCATACACAGCCGTTCGGAAAGATCCATCAGCTGCCGCGTCACATTGCCGGTGCGATCAATCTTCACCTGACAGGCTTCTTCGATCTTCTGCAGCGCCACTTCCCGTTTTTCCTGATCCTCCGGCGTCACACACGCATCCCACTCCCGTGCAGCCGTATAGATCAAGTGCAGGAAATGATTGGAGAATTCATAATCATCCTGACTGCGGGGTATATAATCCAGTGGAAATATGTCTACACCGACAATATAAGGACACCCGCAGAATTTTTGCAGATGCTCCTCAGACAGATCAAAGGAACGCTGATTTACCAGGCGGCACATGAATTCCACATAGCCGTCCTCGGTATCATGATGCAGCAGACTGTACCGTTCCGGAAATTCCTTGCGCCAGACAGACAGAAATTTCATATAGTCTGCCCGTTTCATACAGATGTCCAGGTCATCGTCCCAGGGAATGAACCCGTGATGCCGGACAGCGCCCAGGGTCGTGCCCCATGCGGTAAAGTACTGCAGACCGTATTTTTTGCAGACCTCCTCGATCTCCTTTACCATCACAAGCTGAGCAGCCCAGCCCCTTTTCACCTCCTCCGTGACGAGAAATCCTTCCCGCTCTTCATCACGAAACCAGTCCTCCTCAAAATGCAGCATACTCTGTCTCCCTTGAATTGATGTTTTTTCGCCAAACCGCTATAATTTCATTATACTATAGTCATCGCGTGAAATAAAATCGTTCCCTCCAAAAAAGGATAAAAGCACCCTTATGAACCTACTTTTTTACCGATACGGCAGTATCATTGAACCGGATGTGATCGACGGTTTCCGGGAGCTTGGTTTTACAGTTCTGGAAGAGACCACGGAGATTACCAATAAAGAGCTGACGCCTCAGGAGGGCATCAAAAATGTCGGACAGTTTCTCGACAGCCATCCGGTGGAGTTTGTCTTCAGCATCAATTTTTATCCCTTTCTCTCCGAGGTCTGCCGGATCTACCGGCTCCCCTATCTCTGCTGGACCGTGGATTCCCCGGTGATGGAGCTGTTTTCCTCCTCGATCAAAAATGACACCAACCGGGTCTTCCTTTTTGACCGCGCGACCTACGAGGAGCTTTCTCCGTATAATCCGGACTGCATCTTTCATCTGCCGCTGGCGGTCAACACCAGGGAGAGGGACAGGGTCATCGCTGCTTCTTCCCGGAAACAGCGGGAACAGTTTTCCCATCCGCTGGCCTTTGTCGGCTCCCTCTATACCGAAAAAAATCCTTATCAGCGGCTTCAGGCAAAAGGCACCTACCTGGAGGGGTATCTCAATGCCATTCAGGAGGCACAGCTGAGGGTTTACGGCTACTATTTCATCGAGCAGGCGTTGACAGAGCAGCTCACGAAGGAGTTCATCAGCCATTTTGAGGGATTTTACCGGCTGCCCGGGGAAAATTTTCTGACGGATCGCTATACACTGGCGAATCTTTATATCGGCTCCAACATTTCCGTCATGGAACGGGATCGGATCTGCCGGCTGCTTTCCCCGAAATACCCGTTTTATCTGTATACCGCAAGCAGCACGAAGGCGTATCCCGCGATTCATAACTGTGGTCTGGCAAAATCCCTGACCGAAATGCCGGTTATTTTTCATGAGTCCGGGATCAATCTGAACATCACTTCCAAGCCGATCCGCAGCGGTCTGCCCCTTCGAATCTGGGATATCCTCTCCGCCGGTGGTTTTTGCCTGACAAATTACCAGAACGAGCTCGGAGAAGAGCTTGTGACGGGAGAGCACCTCGCCTGCTATACCAGCCTGGAAGAGCTGGATTCTCTGGTGGCGTATTATCTGGATCATGAGAAGGAACGCCGGGAGATTGCCGCAAACGGCTACGAATACGTCCGCACACACTGTACCTACCCGCTCCGGCTCACAAAAATGCTGGAGCTGGCGTTTCATCTATAGGAGGAACCCATGCACGTCCTTTATCTGGACTGGCCCTGCTTTGGTCAGTTAGACGCTGTCTTTACACTGGAACACGAGCTGCATCATAAAGTCACCAGGTTTTTCCACGACGGTTACAAAGACCGTGTCAACGCGGATTTTTCCGCTGCTTTTGACAGGGCTGTGGAAGGGCAGCATTTTGACTTCTGCTTTTCCTTCAATTTCTATCCCATTGTTGCAGAGGACTGCCACCGGCATAATCTGAAGTACATCTCGCTTCTCTATGACAATCCCATGGTGGCGCTGTATTCTTACCGGATCAGCTATCCGACCAACTGCGTCTTCCTTTTTGATTCCGTGATCTACCACCATTTTCACGACGGTGGACTGCAAAATGTTCACTATACGGTGCTTCCGGTGAATTCCACCGTGATCGACACCATGCTGAAAAAGCCTTATGACAAGGAACGGACAACAGCTGACATCTCCTTTGTCGGTGCGCTGTACGATGAGGATCACAACTTCTATGACCGGATGTACGAGAAGATTGATGATTTCACCCGGGGGTTCCTGGATGGACTCGTACAGTCGCAGATGCAGGTCTCCGGTTATAATTTTCTGGAAGAAGTCCTGAACGAGCATCCGGAGCTCATCGAGGTCATGCACAAAGCAGAGCCCTATGACCGGAATAAGGACGGGATCGAAACGCTTCCCTACATCTACGCCTCCTACTATTTATGCCGCAAGATCACATCTCTGGAGCGGATCAAGTACCTGACCGCCGTCGGTGCCAAGCATCCGGTAAAACTGTTTACACTGAATTCCGCGAAGACAATCCCGGGTGTGAAAAACATGGGGATCACCGATTATTACGGAGAAATGCCCCTGGTATTCCGCAACAGCAGAATCAATCTCAATGTCACCCTCCGCAGCATCTACGCGGGAATTCCGCTCCGCTGTATGGACATTCTCGGTGCGGGCGGTTTTCTCCTGACCAATTATCAGCAGGATCTCTGTACTTATTTTGTTCCCGGAGAAGAGTTCGATTATTTTGAGGATGAGGCCGATCTTCTGCGAAAGATCGACTACTATCTCGAACATGAAGACATCCGTGCTGCTATCGCAAAGCGCGGACATGAAAAAGTAAAGGAAGAGCACAACTTCAAAAAATGCTTTACGCATATGCTGGAGGTCGCGCTCTGAGGAACGGTTCCATGTTTCAAAAGCCCTTAAGTCTGATCATTCCCTGTCATAATTCTGCGTCATTTCTCCCGTCCTGTCTGGATTCCGTCCGCAGGCAGACCCTTGGCGTGGAAAACATGCATGTGATTCTGGTGGATGACGCTTCCGACGATCAGGGAGAAACCCTGCACATGCTGGAAGCATTTCGGGAGGAATTCCCGGATTCCGTCACGGTTCTTCCCCTGAAAAAAAACTTAAAGCAAGGTGGTGCCAGAAACCGGGCACTGCAGCATGTAGACACGGAGTATCTCCAGTTTCTGGATTCCGATGACTGGCTGGATGACAATGCCTGTCTGGATTTGTTGAAGATCATCCATGGGGAACGTGCGGATCTCCTGCTTTTCGGCCACGACATGGAGGAAGATGATTTCCGGATTGATCTGCCGGATAGCGAATCCCGAAAGATCTTTCTTTCTTCCCGGGCCTGGAATGCGAATCACAGCTCCAAGCTCTATCGCGCGGATCTCATTCTGGATCACGGAATCCATTTTGCAGAGGGACGTTTTTTTGAGGAGCCGCTCTTTGTATATCCAACCTTTTTTTATGCCTCTTCCGTGGTTTTTGCACGGCGCCGGTTTTATCATCTCGGAGAGCGCTCAGACCATACCATGAGCACTGCTGTGCAGTCGCATCTGATGGATCATCCTGCGGTACAACGGGAGCTCTTATCCTTTTTGGAGACACAGGGGTTCCTGGCCCTGTACCATGATGAGATCGAAGACTATTTTCTTTGGACCTATTTTCTGGAAACCGTTCTGAATGCCGGTGTCGTAAAGGATTCTCTGTCTCTCGGGGAGTTTATCCGGCTGCAGGAAACATGCAGAGACGCCTTTCCGGATCATGCACACAATCCTTATCTTCCCGGACACCCGGATGCGGTACGCCAGATCCTTTCCGGCATCGATGCCTCCTTCTCCACACAGGAAGAGCTGAATGCCTTTCTCCTGCATGCGCAAACCTGCTATCTGGCGCTACGCCTCTGATCCGGACAAAAAACTCCCGCAGTCCTCTGACTGCGGGAGTTTTTTGATCTATGTTTACTGGAGGAGAGACATAACTCCCTGGGTACTCTGGTTTGCCTGTGCCAGCATGGACTGTCCTGCCTGTGCAAGGATGTTGTTCTTGCTGTAGGTAACCATTTCCTTCGCCATATCCGTATCGCGGATCCGGCTCTCTGCTGCCTGTGTATTCTCGGAAGCGATATCCAGGTTTGCAATGGTATGCTCCAGACGGTTCTGCAATGCACCAAGACGTGCTCTCTGTGCAGACACGATATCGATAGCGCTCTGTACGCTTCTCATGGCAGATCCTGCCGCGGAGAAGGAGCTTACCTTCAAACCGCTGACGCCGATGGAGCTTGCATTCATATTGCTGATACTGATCACGATCGCCTGTCCGGAGAGGGAACCTACCTGCAGGTTTCTGCTCTGGAAAGAACCATCGATCAGGTTCATGGTATTGAACTGGGTCGTGGACTGAATCCGGTTGATCTCGCTGGTCAGCTGATCCATTTCGTTCTGGATCGCGTTACGATCCATGGAAGTATTGGTGTCGTTTGCCGCTTGGGTTGCCAGCTCGTTCATACGCTGAAGGATGCTGTGTGCTTCATTCAATGCACCTTCTGCAACCTGGATCAATGAGATACCGTCCTGTGCATTCAGGGAAGCCTTGTCAAGACCGCGGATCTGATTGCGCATCTTTTCGGAAATTGCAAGTCCTGCGGAATCATCTGCTGCTCTGTTGACGCGATAACCGGAAGAGAGCTTCTCGGTGGACTTTGCCTGCTGTCCCGTCGTGATCCCTAACATTCTGTTTGCGTTTGCCGCCTGCATGTTATGCTGTACTACCATTTTTGTTTCCTCCTTGAATCTTTGTTATCCTTTGCTTACTTTGCTTATCTGAGTTCGCTCACAACTCATCTGCCTTATATATCGGAAACCGGCTTAAATACTTAACCCCTTTTTTGAATTTTTTTGTTTTTCTTCCCGACACGCCTCAAAAATCGAGCAATGGCGGGCTTTTCCGGGATTCAAAAACGAGGCCGGATAACAGTCCCAGGGAGGCTTAACTCTTTTGATAATACTCCAGAAAGATTCTACAGTATTTTTCATACTGCATCTCCGGATCCTTTCGCAGGGTGGATTCATGCAGGAGCCATGGGGTCTGATCCTCATAAAGAGCGACCTGCAGTCCCTTTCTTTTCATCTCCATGCATTGCGCGATATCGTAAAAATGCCAGTGGGGAAAACGGTCTTCCTGCCACTGCACGTCCTGCGCCGTCGCAAGGAATGCTCCATCTATCGCTTCCGCCGTTTTCCATCCGGTTTTCTCCGGCTTCTTTGGCACCAAAAACTGCAAAATCGCATCCTGCCAGAGTGTCAGCACACTTTTTTCATAGGGCGCCTGATACCATTTCCCGCTCTCCGGCAGGATCTCGCTGCCAAATGCGCCGAGCAGTCCCAGTGTCTCCTCTTTCCGGAAAGCAGTTACCAATTTCACCGGCAGGTTGGGATCGATAAGCAGCGTATCATGATGAATATAAATCTTGTACTTCGCATCGGTACAGGACATGGCAAAATTGTATCCGGCCGCCATTCCCGGCGCACCATGGATCTCCAGGATCTCTCCCCGGATGTCCTCCGGGAGTCTCAGATACTGCAGGTAACGTTTACATTCCGCCGCGTAACCCTCTTCATTCGTGCAGAAAATAACCGCCATCCCGGAGGGATCCGTCTCTTTTTGACTCGCCGGCTCAGCTCCTCCCTCCTTTTGATAAGAAAGAACCCGGCAGGTGAACCGGTCCTGTCTCTCCATGGGCTCCCTGCAAAGGTCTTTTCCGGCCATGTTTTCTTTCTGAAACCATTGCAGATAGACCTTGAGATCTGCGGTCAGAGACGGATGATCCTCTGAAAGCAGACCGATCATCCTTTGAAACAGATCCCCGAGGAATCCCGGCGGAACACTGTACCTGGCGATCACCGCAAGACAGTCTGATGAAACCGGTTCCTTCCTTATATAGGTGGAAATCTCTCTTTGTTCTTCCAGAGAAAAGCCAAACCAGATCCGGCGGATCAGGCGTTTCAGCGTCTGATACTTCGCGAAAAACGCCCGGTAGGATCCATGGCAGCTTTGATAACTGTCTTTGCTCACACCCCGCCGTTTCTCGCAGAGCAGGATCTCCGTCAGGATCTTCAGCACCATGTTTCGCTCTGACAAGGCAATCTTTGCCGCCTCCCGGTTCCGGTCGTAAAGCACCTCAAAAAGAAACCGATCCGCTGTGTCTGTGCAGCCCCGGGATAAAAGCTTCTCCGCCAGATTTCCGCATGCTTCCGAGAGCGCATATTCGCTCGTGTCCGCATAGCTGCAGAGATTCTGAAAGCTCTTTTCGATCACTTCCCGGTCATTCTCTTCGGTACAGAGAGTCATGGCAAGCCTGTAGGCATAATAAGCGTCCGCAATCCGCCCCTTTGCTTCTTCGCAGATTGCGATGTCGTAGAACAACTCGTAATTCGCAGGATCTTCCGGAAGATTCTCCCAGGCCAGTTGAAGAGCTTCCCCGTATTCTTCCTGTTCAATCTGTTTTGCAACTTCCTGTAGAATGTCCATGGTTTCATTATAGCACAGAAAAAGACCCGTCGAAACGACGGGTCTTTCCGGTAGTAAGCATAGTAATCGATTGACTTTTTGAGCGGTTTAAGATTAGCCGAGCAAGGATAACACGCCCTGAGTGGACTGATTTGCCTGAGCGAGCATGGACTGACCAGCCTGAGCAAGAATGTTGTTCTTGCTGTAGGTGACCATCTCTTTCGCCATATCCGTATCGCGGATCCGGCTTTCTGCTGCCTGGGTGTTCTCGGATGCGGTATCCAGGTTTGCAATCGTATGCTCCAGACGGTTCTGCAATGCACCGAGTTTTGCTCTCTGAGCAGAAACGATGTCGATAGCACTCTGTACGTTCTTCATCGCTGCGCCTGCTGCCGAGAAGCTGCTGACTTTCAGTCCGCTGACACCGATCGAAGAAGCATTCATGTTGGAAATGCTGATGGTGATTGCCTGTCCGGACAGAGAACCTACCTGAAGGTTCTTGCTGGAGAAGGAGCCATCGATCAGGTTCATGGTGTTGAACTGAGTCGTGGACTGGATACGGTTGATCTCGCTGGTCAGCTGATCCATTTCGTTCTGGATCGCGGTACGGTCCGTAGAGGTGTTCGTATCGTTCGCTGCCTGAGTAGCCAGCTCATTCATACGCTGAAGGATGCTGTGGGTCTCATTCAGAGCGCCCTCTGCTACCTGGATCAGAGAGATGCCGTCCTGTGCGTTCGTCGATGCCTTGTCAAGACCACGAATCTGGTTGCGCATCTTTTCAGAAATCGCAAGACCTGCTGCGTCGTCGCCTGCACGGTTTACGCGATAACCGGAAGAAAGCTTCTCAGTTGACTTCGCCTGTGCGCTTGTCGTGATACCTAACTGTCTGTTTGCGTTTGCCGCCTGCATGTTGTGTTGTACTACCATAGTTTTTTCCTCCTTGAAATTAATGTAGCGTCCTTGCTACAGTTTGCTTTTGTTTGCGACTTCATCAATCCGGCCGTACGCTCCATCATGAATCCGTCACCAAGTAACAATAACTTGTTTACTTACCTCATATATCGGATCATTTCTCCGATACATTATACCTAAAACAAAACTTTTTAAAAAAGTTTTGTGATAAGTCTGAACAGGGGTATAAAAAGCAATACTTCCGTGTTTTTTGTAGTATTTTCATTATAACACGGTTATCTGAAAATTCAAGAGATCTCTGATGTTTTCTCTGATTTTATCTTTCATGAGGTGGTTGTCACCTCACTGCTTATCATCCATAAACTGCGGATCGACAAAGTTCAGTTTCATCATGTTCTGATAATACTGATTGACGACCTGCCGGCTGGTCTTCGCTTCCTTGATCTGCTTTCGTACCGTTGCGAATTTCTTTTGGGCAAGCTCTTTGTTCCTTGCCTCCTCCGCCTGGATCGAGGTGCTGCGAGCCGTGATCTCGGAGATCAGCTTCTGGAGCCTCTTGATTTCGTCTTGATACTGTGCCTTCTGCTGCGGAAGCTCTTCTTTGATCCGTGCGTAAACCCGCTCAAACCCGGCGTCCAACCCGGCCAGTTGCTCTACGAGTGCCGCTTTCTCTTCCACATTTTGTTCAAACTGATCCGGATCCAGCTCTTCATCTTTTAACAGATTTTCCTGATCCCGGCTCTTTTCGAGGATGCCATCCAGGAGCAGAAGCTTCTTTTCGAGGCTCTGCTCCAGGAGGCTTAATGTTTGTTTCACTTCCTCATACCCCCGCGACGGCCGGTCCCCTTGCCTTGGTATCGGTACCGTTTTTGGTGATCCTCATCACTTCTTTCCAGGTATCCCGCAGTGTCCGCAAGTGCTCCAGCACTTCTTCCAGAATCTCTTTGTCCTTTTTGAAGTTTGCCTCCTGCAGGCGATCCTTCAGATATACATATACATTATTGAAATCTTTCGCAACAGGATACTTGTAGTTCAAGGTTGCCTGAAACTCAGAAATGATATCCTCCACCTTGCGGATATTGATATGTGCTTTTTCGATCTCCTTGTTCTCAACTGCCATGATCGCGATGTTACAGAACTTGATCGCTCCCTCGTAGAGCATCAGTGTGAGCTCCGCCGGTGAAGCGGTCTGAATCCGGTTGTTCTGATATGCCGCATATCCGTTTTGCACTGGCATGTTTCGTGTCCCTCCCTGTGTTAATGATGAATTCCTTTTCTGTCAGGAAAACGCTGGTAAAAAGTGTTTCCTTAGAACAAACCGCCAAGTGCGGACGATTGTCCCTGAATCGTGGCCAGGGCTGACTCCATCGCCGCAAACTTCTTGTAATAGCTGTCCTCAATGGCGGAAACCTTCGCTTCCCACTTCTTGATGGTCGTAGTGTAGTCGCTGTATTCCTTATTCATCTCCTTGTCGTTATAGACGGTATAGGCGGATCGCAGCGAAGTGGAGGCCATCTTTTTGTTTATGGAATCGTAGAGGCTTGTCGTCGCATGCTTCAGGAAATCGATGACCGTATCCGGATCACCCGCGATCGCCGCCAGGAGCTTATCTGTCCTGCCTGAGGTGTTCTCATCATCGGCATCGCCGTCAATATGATAGGCATTGTACTCATTGGGCGCTGCATTCATAATGCCGAGTGTCGTCACACCAAAGCTGGACCAGGAATAGCTGGCCGCTGCGAGGGTATTACCGTCCTCATCACGCATCGTATATTTCCCGCCGCTTCGTTCCGCAAGGGTGTAAGTCCTGCCGTTGCTTCCGGCATACGTGCCGTCCTTATTCAGAGTAAAGGTGATGTTGTTGCCATGAGTATCCTTTCCCATAATGTAGGACTGCTGCATCGAAGAAGTCATGGTCGTAATCAGGGAGTCCAGCGTCGTATCGCGGCGCAGCAGGGCACTCTTGATCTTTGCTTCCCATTCCTCCACCTGTGTATCGCTCATGGCTTTGCGCTCATCTGCCGTCAGGGGCTCATAGCCTTTTGCTGACGCTGCGTTGTAAAGTGAGCACATCTCGTTCATGACCTCGTTGTACTGGGTCAGGAAATCCTTTACCTTGTCATAGATCGCCTGCGTATCCGTCGTCGTGGTCAGTGTAATCCCGTTGTCGTCCGTCACGCCTGTCACATCGATGGAAAGCCCGTTGATGGAGAAGTTGTTGGTACTTCCGGTAAACTCTGCCCCGTTCAGCTCAATCTCGGCATCCTTTGCATCAATCCTCACCGCACCGTTGCTGGTCGTATAGATGCCGCTTCCGTTTATCGCAGTCAATGCCGTCTGCACCTTCGTGGAAAAGCTGTCTGCGGCAGTCGTCAGGCTGCTACTCATCAGGGTATTGAGATCCGCACCTGCATCATACACCTGCGCAAGGATTGCAAGATCCTCTCCATAGGATGCCTGAAAGGTATTTGCCGCATTCAGGGTCGCTTCATATTCCGCATAGGCCGCTTCTGCATCCGCCGCGTCCGGATAAGCCGCTGTCAAAGCGCTGCGCATCTCATCCAGAACATCACCGGCTTTCGAAAAGGTCACTTCCGCCGCTTCCGGATCGGAAGGATCCTTATAGGTGATCTTGTCGCCGGAGATCGCATAACCGTCCTCCGTCTTTCCCTCGGCATCCACTTCTTTTCCATTGATCTTTTTGATGTTGCCGCCCTCATCACGTTCCACGGTGATCTGTTTGCCGTCCGCATCCATGTACTGGTTTTTCAGCTGCTCCTCCGTCGCTTTGGAGAGACCGTCATAGATGTTTTTCTTAAATCCGGCCGCGTCCAGCTCGTCCAGCTTCGCCTGATTCGTGAGGTATGTCCGGTAATCGTCTCCCAGCGTCCCGTCGGTGCCGTCCGCCGCAGCTTTTGCGTACTGATAGGTCTTCACCGCAGTCTGATAAACCGCATCTCCGTAGGAGGACGGATGAAGGGTGCCACCCGTGATCGCCGCTTTGATCTTGTCTGTGTCCACAGCGCCGTCCGTCGAGTATGCATTGATGGTAGCCTCATACTCCTTGTATGCGGAGGTGCCTTTTGAGATATTCGTCATCAGTCCCAGAGACTGCAGAATCTTGGCGCCGCCTTCATTGGAAGCCGTCAGGGTGAATTCATTTTCCGTGCCGCTTTCCTTGCCGCTGACAAAAAGCCGCTGATTGGTCGGGTCAAAGGAAGCATTCACGCCTGCATCCTTCATCTTGTTGATCACATCCGCGATCGTATTGGAAGAAGAAAGATTGATCTCCGTGCCGTTGACACTGATGGTGCCGGTCTCACCTTCCGCAAGACCGTATCCCTTACCGTTATTGTCGGTCAGGTTGTCAAGTTTTGTGGTATTCTCTGCTTTGCTGCCGTCTTTTGTCTTCAGCACGCCGCCGGTGAGATAGCCCGTTGCCGCCAGCTGTTTGATCACCAGCTTCTGGGTCCCGTTTACCGCATTGTTGGAAGCCTTGACCGTCGCTTTCGTGGTATCGGAAACCGTGGTCTTCTTCAAGCTGTATGCGGAAGAATAACGCAGATTACCGACGCTGTTGTAGAGGCTGTAAACCTTTTTGTTCAGCGACTTCCAGGCATCCTGCTTCCAGGACAGCTTCGTCTGTGCTTTGACATAATTATCTTTTTTGACGGAGTAGGCAGATACGAGTTCCGAAACGAGGGACTCGGTATCCAGTCCGGAAACCAGTCCGGAAATTCTGATTGCCATATGATATCCTCCTTATTACCGCTTCTCATCTACCATGAGACCGGCAAGCTCCCATGCTTTTGCGATCATGTCCAGCGTCTCCTCAGCCGGAAATTCTTTGATCGTGTCCTTGGTTTCCTTATCGACGATCTTGATCGTCACGCGATTCGTCTTCTCATGGAAGCCGTAGACAGCTTCGGTATTTTTGGCTTTCCTGTTGATCTCTTCAACTGCCTTTTTGATCTTTTCGTTCTGTCTGTTCTGCTGTTCTTCGCTTCCCTGCTGACTATCGCCTTCATACTGACGGCTAAGCTCTGCCGTCGCGGAAGTACCCATTGCTACCGTAGTCGCCGTATCTGCAGTCGAAAAATTCTCCGCCGATTGCGTCGGAGCTGTTTTCGGAGCCTCAACAGGTTTCTGTACTGCGGGCGTGGACTGATAGCTGACTGCTGCCGCCTGAATTCCTTCCATAGCCATTTTGATTCACCTCCATGTGACTGAAATCTGATACAAAAAGTGACATTGACAGTTTATCTAATCTCTATATCGTCACCTTACCAAAAAAACTTATAGTTTACCACAAAAAATTTTATCTTTTTCACAAAAAAGTTTCCCCGGAAAAACCTGACCGGTTTACTCCGGGGAAATACTGATTCTTACTTAAGCAGACCCTTCAATGCATCCAAACCGCCAACATTCAATGCTGCTTCGTTTTCCTTCTGGATCTGGAGGTAGACCTCCTTCCGGTATACCGGCACTTCCTTGGGTGCCGCAATGCCGAGCTTGATCTGATCACCGCGGATCTCCAGAACCGTTACTTCTATATTGTTGTTAATAACCAGGGCTTCGCCTTTCTTTCTCGTTAACGCCAACATCTCTACTCACCCGCCCTTTCATCATTTTCCTTCAGCAGGTCATAGATCTTATGACGAACCGGATAATCATTTTCCACAATGAGCTGCCCTGCACGATTGGTTGCAAGATTGATGATGATTGGCGCCTTGAGATTTACGGCAATCTCCTTGATATCCGCCGGTACGGTCACGGTGACCAGTACAAATGTGGATTCCGGCGTCATCTCACCGAGAGGCTCCAGGAACTCATCCTCCACCACCGGATCATAATTCGGCTCGATCACAAGCGGATCCATCACCGGAAGCGCCAGATCCGGCTCATCCAGAGACTGCAGCCAGTTGATGCTGGACTCGTTCTTCTCGTCCTCCACGTCCTGGATCAGCGTGAAATCCTTCAGATTCGGAAATCCGATGATCCCGTTGTCAAAGTGGACGATCTTTTCGTCTTCGATCTCCATATAACCGAAGAGTCTGGTATGTGCTGCTTTCATAGCAATTTTCCGCAGAACTTCATGTTCTGCTCTCCTTCCCTTTATGTTGAAAGTTTTTGGTTACCCTTTTATGATAATCATTTCAGGTTCCGTTTGCAACGACCGGCACCATCTTCGTCAGATGTAGTCCAGCAGCGTCTGCTGCTGTACTTTTGCAGCGGCCTGCAGAGAGGCCTGATAAGCGAGATATGCTGCCTGATAATCGATAACGATATCTGAAAGATCCTCGTCCTCATTTTCCGCTTTCAGCTTATCCACCGTCGTGTACTGGCTTTCCACCCGGTTTTTGGTAAGATCCAGGCGCTGTCCGAGAGAACCGAGATCGGTCCGGGCGAGATCCATCGTTGTCAGATAATCCTGCATCTTTCCAACATAATGGGTGAACACATCGCGCATCTTGTTATCCGCATAGTCCACCTCCCGGCTGACCACTTCGATCATGGCCGCCAGCTTCTTCTGGTCATCTTCTGATGCGTACGCATCCTGTTTCTGCATCGCAGTCAGCTTATCCAGCTTATTATGCGCATCGATGGAAGCCTGCACGATATCCGCAAGAGCGCTGATATCGCGATCCAGATTCTGATCCAGTACGTCCTTTGCCTCCAGATTGATCGCCATTTCCTGATTGGTGGCTACCGTATAGTTGATGTCCTCGTGGATCCACTTTTGTGCCGTATAGACGTCCGTCGCATCCCAGGTGCCACCCTCATAATGCGTATAGGTATACCGATCCCAATCGCTGGCGTCTCCTTTGGACCAGTTTGTACAGTTAAAATAATTCTCCGGCGTCAGATCTCCTTTTTCAAATCCGGTTTTGTCATAGGAAAAGGTGAACCGTGCCTGGTTTTCTTTCAGGGTTTCCGCCAGATTGTTCCCGAAATACAGCTCTCCCGTGTCGGTATTGAGTACACATTCGTCGTCACCGATCACATAATCAGCCGCTTCCATGTCTTTGGTGGTGGTCGTCGTATAGGAAATGGTACCGCCCAGCGTGCCGTCCCCCTTTGCCCACTTAATCTTACAATCGGCCGGTCCGATCGGCGTCTTTCCGCTGGGGTCCGCCTGTGTATCTGCCGCCAGGCCTATTGCGTCATATGCAAGCCGGATCCTGTTCAGCGTCTTGCTTCCCGGTGCATTCGCCGGATCTGACACATCCTGTGCTTTCGTACGGAAATTGACGATATCCTCATTGCTGACAGCATTGTAGTTATAGGCTTCTTCCTCCAGATCGGAAAAGGAAAGCTCCTGTGTGATGGTATAATGCTCCTCCGGCTTATCCATGGAGAAGGTCAGTGTCGTATCGGTTTTCCATCCGGTAAATACGGTGCGCCCCGCGTAATCCGCGTTTCCTTCCGCGAAGATCTGTTCCTGACTCTGGCGGAGCTGCGCAAGAATCTGGTTGCGGTCATCCTGGTTCAGGGTATCATTCGCCGCATGATCACAGAGCGTATGCATATCGTTCATAATGCCGCGCATGTTGTAAAGCGCCGTGTCCGTGATGTTCATCCAGGATTCTGCTTCCTCGATGTTCGTCTTCAGGTACTGTCTCAACTCGCTCAAGTTGCTGCGTAAACGAAGCGCCCGTACCGCGATCACAGGATCATCGGACGGACGATCAATCTTTTTCTGGCTGGACATCTGGTTATTCTTTTCGTTCACGTTGATCTTGTTGCCATTGATATTCGTCTTGGTATTGCGCATGATCACGTTGTTTGTTATCCGCATGAAAAGCCCTCCGAACTTTGGTTTATGGCTTGAGAGAGTCGAAAGTCACATGTCACGATGTGACATTGTGACCTTTGTGTGGCGAGGCGTTCTGACACGCCAGCGTGTCAAGACGCCTTCCCACACAAAGTGCATATGCGCGTTCCGCGCATTGCACTTTCTACTCTCTCCCACCTTCTTATACGCCGGTTTCCAGTATCAATCTATCATATATTTCGGTCAAAACCTGAATAACCTTAGAGTTGAGGTTGTATGCATTCTGGAATTTGATAAGCGATAACGCCTCCTCATCCTGATCCACGCCTGAAACGCTGTCGCGCTGGGTCTGGATAGAGTTCCGGATGCTGGTATGGTTGTCCAGGAATGTCCTGGTCTCTTCTTTATCCACCGCTACGTCGTCATACATACACTGCAGGAAATCCTTCGCCTTGCATCCGCGGTAAATCTCTACATCTCCATACAGGCCCTTCATGCGATCCACCAGATCGCCCTTTTCCACACCGTCAATGATGCTGGTCGCAGTCGCGAACCGCCGCGGATTATGGGTACTGTCGTAAGCAACATCAAAGTTCTCTGCCGTAAGGTTGTAATACGTGGAATCTCCCCCGCCGATGGAATAGGTATAGGTTTTCGGCGGCGTGGCGGGATCCAGATAATCCGCCAGGGAATCCGCATACGCTTTGAAATCATACTCCACGCCGTCGGTCTTGCTGTTCGCCACAAAGAACGCACCCATCTGATTGCCGTCCATATCGACACCGGATTCCTGAATGGTGTTGAATTTCTGGGAGAAGGAACGCAGGAAGGAATTCATCTGGTTCATATAATAAGGAACCCCCATGTTGTCGATCGTCTCGCCGATGTGGCTGTACTTACCGATCCCCTTATCCAGCGTGTCTTTGCTTGCATCCACCATTCGAAACCGGTAACCGGTCACGACTTCTTCATAGACGATTGAGCCGTCTGCCTGCGGTTTTTCCACGATCTCGGTATCGTAACTGAAGCCGTCATATTCATAGTCAATATTATTGATCGTGAGATAGCCGTGCTGCGGCATATTCATATTAAAGACCGAAGTCATCTCATGATTGAAATCACCGGCCGCAAATACCGCCTGTGTATGACCGTCTTCTCCCTTGACCGCCTCGGTCAGATATCCCGTAAAGTTCGTATTGTTATTTCCGTCGCGCATATCGAACAAGGCGCGAAGCGTACCGCTCATCCCTTCGCCCGCTGCATTGATGGATACACCCGTATCCTTCCAGCGCAGATCATAGAGACCGTTGGTGTCACTCTGGTTCTTCGGCAGATCACGTGATACGCATTCGATGGTGCGGTACTCATAGCTGTCCACCAGATTAATCCCCATAAACTTCACGCGGTAAGTCGTCCCGCCGAGGTAGACCTCTTCATCATTGGTGTTCTTCACAGGTGCTTCCTGAATCTGCACCGGAATCAGCTGATTCAGTTCGTCCGCCAGAAGGTTTCTCTGATCCCGCAGTTCGTTGGCATAGCCGCCCTGCACCTCGATCACGTTGATCTGCTTTGTGAGCAGCGCCATTTTTTCCGCGATGGAATTAATGTTTTCCACCGTCGTCTTGATCTGATCATTGATGCTGGACTGGAGGGAAGAAAGCTCCTGATTCACGTTATGGAAAAAGGTGCTGAGAGTCTGGGCACTGCTGATAAAAGCCTGTCTGGAAGTCTCACTTCCGTCCGCGTCCTTTACATTATCGAGGTTGCTCTGATACTCATTCAACAGACTGACAAAGCCCGTCGTCATATCATCATCCGTAAAATAGTCCTCAACCTGCGTCATATAGTAAAGCTTGGTATCATAAAAACCGACACTGTTCTGGTTTTCCCAGTACTTCGCGTCGTAATACTCATTCCTTACCTGTTTGATGGAGGTGGTAACCACACCGGTTCCGGCGGATCCATACCGCGCATACACCCGCATCGGATTATTGGCTTCCATATTGGTGACCTGTCTGGAATACCCGTCCGTCTGGACATTTGCGATATTGTTTGCCGTGGTGTTGATGGAAGTCTGATAGGCATTGATGCCGCTTCCTGCGATGGTCAGACCGAAAAATTGAGATGGCATAAGCTCCTCCTGTGGTTACAGCCTGTTGATGATCGTTTCCATCATCTCGCTGATAACATTCATAAAACGGCTGGATGCATTATATGCGTTTTGGTACTTGATCAGGCTCTGCAGCTCCTCGTCCGAGGAAACACCGATCACCTGCTGTCTCTGATTGTCTATGGACTCTGTCGTCCCGGCAAGGCTCGTCGCCATCGTCTGATATACCGATCCTGTCGAGGCCAGATCACTGATCAGCTTGTTATAGAACTCTTTGAAGGTACATTCTTCCGTATCCAGCTGATTGAGCGTCATCGTATCGCTTGCCCAGATCTCTGCCAGCTTGTCCCGAAGTGGCTGCGCCACTTCTCCGTTCTGGAGATAGCTCGGGAGCAAAGACGGCTGCATCGTCAGCTTCTGATTGATGGACACGCTGTTGGTGGTGTACATCTTTCCCTCATCGGTCAGATCTTCTTCGTTGTAGAGAAAATACCGTTTTCCGGTGTTATCGAACACCTCTGTATAACGGTCACAGCTTTTTCTGACAAAAATCTCCTGCGGCGGAAGAGCCCCGTCGGAACCGACATAGCAGTTGTCCTGATCCAGAAAATGAGAACCGGAATCCACCACAGCCACCTGTATGCCGTTTGCATCATAAAGGATGGTACCTACGCTCAGGCCCACTGTTTTTGCATCCGTGTTGGGACAAAAAGCATCGTTAATCCTGGTCACCACTTCATGGAAGAACCGGTCAATCTCCGCCTCTGTATTCATCATGCAGCTGGCGCCGATGCCGCGGGAGTAAATCCTCTTTTTCTCCTCCCGTTCCGCCGGCGTATCATCCCCGGAAAGGGCAATCTCCTTCCACAGATCCGGCTCCAGCATCTCACCCTTCTCATTCCGCTTTACGTAATCGAGATCACTGTAATTTGCCTGAAAGCTGCCTCTCGCCAGAATCAGGGATTTCAGGGATCCGATGTCCGAATTCAGGGATGATGAGATCTCCACATCATAATTAAAGACATCCTTATAGCTGCTGTAGGTATCTGTCTCTTTGTCATATCCGGAGGAAAGATAGGGCCAGAACGGCGTCACAAATCCCGTGGTCTTATCTACGCGCTTTCCCATCTCATGATAGTCGGTCATGCCTACGAAGGGGATTCCTTCAAAGCTGACCTTGACATAATTCTCTGCGGTTTCTTTATAATCGATCCGTCCAAGGGCGGAAAGCTCATCCAGCAGAAGATCCCGCTCATCCCGCAGGGTCATCGCGGTTTCCACTCCGCCGGCCTCGATCTTTTGAATCGCCAGGTTCAAATCTACCAGACGCTTCCCGATCTCATTGACACGGTCGATCTGATTGGAGACCTGCACATTCACATTGTTCTGGTAGCTCTCCAGACCACTCATCACAGACTTGTTTCTGCTCAGAAAAAGATTTGCCTTCTGCAGAACAAGGTTCTGATTGACGGTATCTGACGGGGAATTGGACAGGGTCTGGATCGCAGTCCAGAAATTATTGATGGCTTCCTGATATTGCGTCCCCTCCATTTCCTGAAAGAAGGTCTGGATCTCGTTCAGTGCCTCGTGATAGCTGCTGTAAAAAGCCTCCCGTCCCCCTTCCTGGCGATAGGATTTGTCCAAAAAAATATCACGTGCGTGCACCACATCCCCGATCGACACACCAAGTCCTGCCTGCTGGTCGCTGATAGATGCATAGCCAAACGTGACATAATTCCGGTCCGTAAAGAGAACCGACTGCCGCACATAACCCGCCGAACCCAAATTGGAAAGGTTATTTGCGGTTGTATTGATTGCGTTCTGACTGTGTCTGACGCCTTCTGCCCCGATATAGAGGCTTCCCATACTGTTTGCCATGGTTTTTACTCCTATTCGAAAGCACCCGGCAAGTCGTTTGGGGTGCTACTGCTTGGCATCAAATCCGCTTCTTCCAAGAAGATCTCCGGTACTTTCCGCATCTCTTCCGTAATTGGCGGTCTCCGGTGCCTGCCGCATGCTCCGGAACAGAGTAAGGTCAAACTCAACCATTTCCATGGCTTGCTTGATCAAAATCTGATTCTGGGTATTCACCCGGATCATCTCATCCAGGGTATCTCTCAGGCGCTTTCGCACCTCCGCCAGTTTTTTTTGCTCCTCCGGTTGTTTGTCGAGAATATCGATCATTTTCTCAACCGTCAGCTCTCCTTCGTCACGCCGGAGCACAACCGCCATATCCGACACAATACTGCGTCTCCTGGTCTCCAGGTTGTGCAGATCATCCGTGATGTTCTGTTCAGCCTCCGTGATCTGCTGGAGACGTTCGATATCTGCATGGATCAGAACGTCTTTCTTTTCGTTTGACAGATTGATCAGGTCACGATACTGACTTTCTTCCTGATTCAGAACATCGAGGAGATTATCCATTAAACTGGCCACGAGATCCCCCTAACTACAACTGCAGAGCGTTATACTTCTCCAACAGCTTGCTGGCAAAGTCATCTGTGCTCACTTGATAGGTGCCTGCTGCAATTTTCGCTTTGAGATCCGCGACTTTGTCTTCCCTGACATCCGAAGCATCTGCGACTGCCTGCTTTGCGATCTGATAATCCTTTCCAATACGGGAGATCTGAACCTGATCACGGCCCGTCGCAACCCCGTTGGTGTTGGCGGTCTTTGCCGGTTTGTTTAGTTTGTAAAGTCCGGCGACCTGATTAAGTGTTTCAATACGCATAACAGTGACTCCTTCCCGACGGCATCCTTTCCGTCTGATATGTTCTATCTCTTATATCGGACGAAAAACAGATTAGTTTACACCGTACTTGAAATTTTTTTCGGAAAAACAGAAAATAGAACCGGAACGATCAGTTTTTGTTTTTCCCTGCCGATATATGTATCGGAAATAGTTTTCAAAAGTTTAGTACTTTCGTACAGTTCGGAGGTGTTTTTTATGAAGATTAACTCTGCTATCAGTAACTACAGCGAAGCACAATTCTATCGTTTCTTTTATAAAGGAAACGAATCTGCCAGAATTTCCGAGAACCGTTCCAGTATTCCGAAAAGCCTGCTGATCTCCTCCGACAGTAACGCGCTGCACCGTGCGATTGATACCTTCAGCGGCATCTTTGAAAACGATCTCGCATCGGGCAAAGAAATCTTTCATGCAATCAAAGCGTTTTCCAATACTTACAATAATGTCATGGACTCCAGCAGCTCTACGGAAGCGCACGAAATCTCATCTCTGCGCAAATCCATCAAAAGCCTCTCCTCCAAAGAGCAGCAGCAGCTGGAAATGATCGGTATCTCCGTCAAGCAAAGCGGAAAGCTCTCTGTGGATGAGGACAAGCTTAAAAAAGCCAATCCGGAGCGCGTAAAAAAAATATTTTCCAAGGACAGTGAATTCATGCAGAAACTGAAAAAATACGCCACCACACTGTCCACCCGCAGCAGCTCCTCCGGAAGTATCCTGGATGTAGAGGCCTGATCAATCATTCCTGCTCATCCCGGCAACGCGAGCTAAGGAAAGTCTGACACAATCAGTCTTTCCTTAAATACTGTCCAAAGAATACATCGCTTTGGTTAAAACGGTCAAACATACTGTTATATTGCAGAATCTGATAATCGGATAACAGACTCTTTTCTTCTCCCGCAGCTTCCTGAAAGCTGAGGAACCCTCCTGCAGTCCCGGAATAATATCCCCTGCTGTTAATCGCGGGGATCTCTTTTTGCAGATCCAACAGAAACCGGCTATACGAAGGAAGGGGCAGTCCCGCCTTCTGCAGTGTCATGGAAGACAGGAAATTCAGGGAAGTACAGTCCACATGCTCCGTGTCGGATTCATAATTCGTCCAGATAAAGAACGGCACCTTAAAGAGATTCTCCGTCTCATCCAGCCCCATACCGCCCAGTCCGTATCCGTTTAGCTGGCGGTAAAACGCCTCCTGCAGACTCGGCTGATGATCCCCGAAGAAACAGATCACCACCTTGTCCTCCACATTTTCAAAGTATTCTATCAGATACTGTACCGCCAGATCCGTCTGATGTGCCACCGAAAGGTATTGGTTCACATCGGGGTAATTGCCGTTTGTCATCACGGTATCCGTCTCAAAGCCCTCGTAGGTATCCCTGTATCCGCCGTGATTCTGCATCGTCACCCCGAACAGGAACAGCTTCTCCGACTCTCCCTTCGCTTCATACTTTTCGATCAGCTTCTCAAACATTTCCTGATCCGAAACGTAATTGCGGATGATGTTTTTCTGGGCAAAGTCCTCCAGAAACAAGCTTTCCGTAAAACCGATCATGGGGTAATTGCGCTCCCTGCTCCAGCCGCTCCTGTAATACGGATGCATTGCCTTGCAGGTATAGCCGTATTTGGTCAGGACATCTACGATGGAGTAGGGTTCGTCATTCAGGTATTGCTGGTATACAACCGATCCTCCCGGAAGAAATGCCATGGAGTTGCCGGTCAAAAATTCCCATTCGGAGTTCGGGGTCTTGGCACCAAAGACAGAAGCCACCGCATAGCCCTTTGTCACATTTTCTTCCATGGAGTCAATAAAAGGCATAAATGCCTGATTCAGCCTGAGATCCCCGATCACGGAAAGATCAGCAAAAGATTCGTCCATGATCGCAATGATCACCGGCGCATCTTCTCCCACTTTTCCTGCATCCTCTTCGGCATCCACGCCATACTTTTCTTCCAGGGTCTTTACCTCTTCCGCCGAGTAGGAGGCGGGTGCCTTCACCACAGAATCCCGTATCGAGAGTGCATAGTTCAGGATAAACCCGTTTCGATATGTGCCTTTCTGCTGCCAGCTTTCCGTGTTGATCCCGCCGGAATTCGCCGATACCACGGCAATGGCCGCTGCCGCACCACCGGCACAGATCAGCCGGCACAGCCACTTCTTTTCGAATTGCAGCTGAAATTTCCGGATGAATGCCACAAACACAATAGAGATCACAATGGCAAACACCGCATGACTTTCAATGGAAAACTGATATTCCGTCGCCACGGAAAGACCCGTACGAAAGGACTTCCAGTCGCTGAAAATGATCTCATTGCCCCGGAACCGATACACAAAATAATTGATCCCGGCCAGGGAAAGCAGGGTAATATGTGAGATCATCACACATTTGCTGATCCTTGCGATGATCGCCATCACCAGCAGGTACACAGCAAGGGTACAAAGCACATTCAGGCGCAGTTTATCCGCTGTGGTCTTTGCACGCAGCTCGTCATCCAGCAGCAGGTACTGTACCAGATACACGGTGAACAGCGAGCACAGAAACAGCTCTATCGCAAGCCACAGATAGTTCAGTTTCTCCGGAAGATGGATCGTCATCCCCTTGATAAAAAAATACACTGCGCCGCAGATCACTGCAAGCAGGATATTTGTATGTCCGTAAATACAAAAGCCCAGCATGACCGCAAAAGCGATCAGCGCAGCGCGAAGCTGTTTCTTCGTAAACGCATAAGAGAAAAGCTTCTCTTTCTCTTCAGGTTGTTGTGCCTGAAGTTCTTTCTCGTCCGCCATCTTTCGGCAGTTCCTCCATCTGTTGTATTCCCCACCCCCCAGATGTACGAAACCGGTCTTATTCTCCCGATCAGATCAGCTTATCCAGAATCGATGTCCCAATCGTATCTGCCGGCATCGGCACTTCAAAATTCTCCGCAATGGTTGCGCCGATAACCGCAAACGTATCTTCCTCCGGCAGTGCACCGGATCCCTGCATAGAGGGCGAGTAGGCAAGGAAAGGCACCTTTTCCCGCGTGTGATCTGTTCCGGTGTAAGTGGGATCATTTCCATGGTCCGCCGTAATCACCAGAAGATCATCCTGTTTTAACAGCGGGAGCAGCTCTGTCAGCTTCTCATCAAACCGCTCGATCTCTGCACCGTATCCGATGGGATCCCTCCTGTGTCCCCAAAGGGCGTCAAAATCCACCAGATTCACGAAGCAAAGTCCGTTCCAATCCTCTCTTTTTGCAATCTCAATGGTCTGCTCCATCCCGTGTACAGAAGAATCGGAATGCAGTGCCTCCGTGATCCCTTCTCCCACAAAAATGTCATTAATCTTCCCTACCGAGATCACATCAATGCCCGCATCTTTCAGCGCATTGAGCACGGTCGGTCCCGTGGGCTTCAGCGCATAATCATGACGGTTGCTGGTACGTTTAAAGGATCCTTTCTGCTTGCCGGTGTAAGGCCGTGCGATCACGCGCCCTACCCGCCATTCATCCTTCATGGTAAGCTCTCTGGCAATCTCGCAATACCGATACAGGGTCTCCACGCCCATGGTCTCTTCATTCCCGCAGATCTGCAGCACCGAGTCCGCAGAGGTATAAACGATCAGCTTTCCTTCGTTAATCTCCTGCTCTGCCAGTTCTTCCAGGATCTCCGTCCCGCTGGCAGCCTTGTTCCCGATGATCTCCCTGCCCGTCCGCTTCTCCAGCTCATCGATCAGCTCTTTCGGAAAACCGGTATCGGTAAAGGTGATAAACGGTTTGGTGGTATGAATCCCCATCATTTCCCAATGACCGGTCATGGTATCCTTGCCGTTGCTCTTTTCCCGCAGCACTGCATAGTAGCCGAGGGGCTTCTCCACAGGCTCCACCTGCTTCAGCGCTTTCAGGTTTGCCAGACCGAGACGCTGCAAAGACGGTATATTGAGGTGAGCCACTGTCTCGGAAATGTGTCCCAGGGTATCCGTACCCGCATCTCCAAATTTGTCGGCATCCGGCATCGCGCCGATTCCGAGGGAATCCATCACTACTACAAACACTCTGTTATATTTTTTCATCTTTTCACCTCTCTTATTTCCGTGAACAATGAGCCGAATCGGCGCACAAAGATGTCCCGCAAAAAATCACTGCGCTTTAACGATCTTCACAATCCGGCTTGTCCCGAGACGGGTCGCACCAAGTTCGATAAATTTCTCGGCGTCTTCAAGACTTCCGATGCCGCCGGCCGCTTTGATCTGTACATCCGGTCCCACATGTTTTGCAAAAAGTGCCACATCATCAAATGTCGCACCCGCCGTGGAGAACCCGGTCGATGTCTTGATAAAGTCCGCTTTTGCCTCGGTCACGATCTCACACATTTTGATCTTTTCTTCCTCTGTCAGGAGGCAGGTCTCAATGATCACCTTCAGAATATGTCCTTCACAGGCAGCCTTGATCTCTTCAATCTCGCTTCTGACGGCATCGTATTCCTTCGCCTTCAGGCGCCCTACATTAATCACCATGTCAATCTCATCCGCACCGTCTGCGATGGCATCTTTGGTTTCAAATACCTTCGTCGCCGTGGTGCAGTTGCCGTTGGGAAAACCGATCACTGTCGTAATCTTCATTTTGTCTCCCATGTAGTCTCTTGCCTGTTTCACATAGCAGGGCGGAATGCAGATCGAAGCGGTCTCGTATTTCATCGCGTCATCGCAGATCTGTCTGATCTCCTCCCAGGTACTTGTCTGTAAAAGCAGGGTATGATCACACATACCCAGAATTTTTTTGACATCCATACTGTTTTTCTCCTTTTTCTCTGTCTGTTGCTCCGGTGCTTCCATCACCATGCCAAAGAATCCGGTCCGAAACTAAGCGGCAGGAGCTCCCCCAGTTTCATCGTGCGCGTCTCCTCCGGGTTATCTGTTCCCAGAATCACCGTAAAGTCTTCCGGATCGCAGAATTCGCGCAGAACCTGTCTGCACACGCCGCAGGGCGCACAGAGCGGCAGATGCTCGACATCGGCCATACCGCCGACAACGGCGATGGATACAAACTCGCGTTCACCCTCACTGACTGCCTTAAAGACCGCTGTCCTTTCCGCACAATTTGTCGGCGTAAATCCCGCGTTTTCCACATTGCAGCCGGTATACACCTTTCCGCTCTTTCCGAGGAGCGCCGCGCCCACCAGATGCCTGGAATAGGGCGCATAAGCCTGTTTTCTTGCTTCCAGCGCAAGTGTTACCAGTTCATCATTTGTCATTTCTTTCCCTCCTGATCCTGCCTGATCAGAATACGAATCGCGTCAACCGCCGTCACAATGGCAAGTTCTGTATCATGCACCTGCGCATTGGGAAGTCCGGCCTTTTCACGCTCCTGATTTGCCACCACAAGGAAGCAGGATCCGACACGGACACGAAGGAAGCTGCCCGCGATAAATAAGGCCGCAGATTCCATCTCGGAAGCAAGGCATCCCATACGAAGCCACGCCTCCCATTTATTTTGCAGCTCATAGCTCACCGGCATCACTTCCGGCTCATGTTGTCCGTAGAACGAATCCTTACACTGCACGACGCCTACATGATAATTGGTACCTGCTGTTCTGGCAGCCTCAATCATGGCGTTCATCACCTGATGATCCGGAACCGCCGGATACTCAATCGGCGCATACTCCCGGCTGGTGCCTTCCATCCGGATCGCCCCGCTGGCGATCACAACGTCACCGCCGCAGATCTCCTTTTGCATTCCCCCGCAGGTACCGACTCTGAGAAACGTATCTGCGCCGATCTTGCTGAGTTCGTTGATGGCGATGGATGCCGACGGTCCTCCGATCCCGGTGGAAGTGACGGAAACCTTCTCACCCTCCAGCGTACCTGTGTAGGTGACATATTCCCGGCTGTCTGCGACCAGCTTTGCATCGTCAAAATGCGCGGCGATTTTTTCACACCGCTTCGGATCCCCGGGCAGAATGACATACCGCCCGACATCTCCGGGTCCAAGACCCACATGATACTGTTTTCCGGAGCCTTCCGTATAATCTACCATACTTATTCCCCCCTTTTCAAAAACTTCTTACCTCGTTCCCTTGTCATAGGGGATACCCTCTGCCTTCGGTGCCTTGGATTTCTTGGAAGTAAAGATGAGCACCACCATCGTAACAATGTACGGAAGCATCTGATACAGGGAAGACTTATCCTTCACTCCTTCAAACTTCGGCAGGAAAGGAATCGAGGAATTATAGGCCGCGATAACCTTAAACAGAGCAAAAATCAACGCCGACCCCAGAATCGAAAACGGCTTCCAGTTACCGAAAATCATAACGGCCAAAGCCAGGAATCCATAGCCGCCTACGCTGCTGGAGAAACCGGATCCGACAGCGATGACATAAGCGAGACCGCCGATTCCGGCAAGGAATCCGGAGATCATGACGCCGGCATAACGCATCCGGTAAACATTAATACCAACCGAGTCCGCTGCTTGCGGATGTTCCCCGCAGGCACGCAGCCGCAGGCCAAATCTGGTCTTGTACATGAGAAGCCATGCCACAATAAAGAGCAGAATCGCTATGGGCGTCGTCAGATATTGGTATTTGAAGAACAGCGTGGCAAAGAAACCATCCGTCCGTTCAAATCCGAAGGTTTCCTGTGTGATTTTGATCCAGGTCGGAATCTGAATCGTCGTCTGCCCCTGTCCCTGAATTGCCCAGGTCACAACTACCGCAAATGCGGGGGCAAAAATGTTGAGTGCGGTACCACCGATGGTCTGGTCCGCTTTCAAATTAATCGCCGCAAAGGCAAGTAAAAGCGAGAAGACCGTTCCGGCAATCGCTGCGATCAAGATCGCAAGAAGCATGGCCACCTGTGGATGCGCCTTCCCGAAACCGTTCATATCAAAGGCCCGCAACAAAAAGCATCCGCATAATGCACCGATCACCATGATTCCTTCCAATGCCAGGTTGATGACACCGGAATGCTCGGAATACATTCCACCGAGTGCAACCAAGAGGAGCGGAACCGCAAAAATGACTGTCAGACTGATAATATTCGCAAGGACTGTCATGCGCTCACCTCCTTATTTGATTTTCTGGAGAGTTTCTTCAGAAGCTTTACGATCACACCTCTCATCAAGAGTGCAAATGCCGCCAGATAGATGATCACGGCAATGATGATGTTGATCGTCTCTGAGGAGAAGTTGGGCTGCATGGCCGATCCACCCACCTTGATATAGCTGATGAAAAGGGAGGAGAAGATCGTTCCGATGGGACTCGAATTTGCAAGCAACGCAACCGGGATTCCATCAAATCCCATGCTGAGCACGGATTTTTCCAATACGTACTGAATCGTACCGGCCAGATAGTAAAGACCGCCGCCTAAGCCGGAAAGTGCACCGGCAATGATCATGGAAAGAACAATATTGCGGTTTGCGTTGATGCCGGCATAACGGGATGCTTCCTTATTCAGACCACAGGCCTTTAATTCGTAGCCAAAGGTGGTCTTCTGCAGGATGAACCACATCAGGATCGCGACACCGATCGCAATAAACACGCTGATGTTGATCCACGAGGAATTGCCGAAAAGCTTGTCCAATCCCGCTTTCGGAATGATCGCGGAGGGATTCGCCGCGTTCAGATCTGCGGTACGATCCGAATTACTTGCTCCCCAAGCGGATGCCAGCATGATCGGCATATTCGCCAGCAGAAGATTGACGAGAAACATCCCGATCCAGTTGAACATGATCGAAGTGATAACCTCATTTACATTAAATAATGCCTTGAAGAGTCCCGGAAAAATTCCCCAGATACCGCCGCCGATGCAGGAAAACAGAAGGCATGCCCACCAGGGAAGATGCAGGACGATCGCAGCGATCAGGGCAAAAAACGCACCCATGGTATACTGTCCGGATGCACCGATGTTGAAGAGTCCTGTCTTAAAGGCAAATCCGACAGACAGACCGCAGAGCATCAGAGGCGCTGCCTGATAAAGCACCTTGCCGAATTTGTCCAGGCTGCTGAAGCCTGTGGTCAGCATGGCACTCATGCCGATGCCGGCCTTGGAGGCGTTCAGGATAAGAAGCAGAATGAACCCGAACAGGAGTCCGACTGCAATGGAGATAACAGAAGCAAGAATACCGACAAGCACCTGGTTTTCTGCCAGAGGTTTCTTTTTTGTCATTTCACTACCTCCTTCCCCTGTCTCTTGGCGCCGGCCATGTAAAGACCCAGCTCTTCCATTTCCGCTTTCTCGAAGTCACCGACAATTTCACCTTCATAAATAACCAGAATCCGGTCAGAAAGCGTTCTTACCTCATCCAGTTCCAGAGAAATCAGGAGCACCGCACGACCGGCATCCCGCTCCGCAAGAAGCTGCTGATGAATGTACTCAATGGCACCTACGTCAAGTCCTCTGGTAGGCTGTACTGCGATGAGGAGCTGCGGATTCTTGTCTATTTCTCTGGCAATGATCGCCTTCTGCTGATTACCGCCGGACATGGAACGTGCGATGGTGATGGGACCCTGACCGGAGCGGACATCAAACCGTTCGATCAGTTTCTCCGCATATTTACGCATCTCCTGGTTCCGGATCACACCATGCTTCTGAAACGCCGGCTCCCAATAGCGCTGCAGCACCATGTTCTGCTCCAGTGTGTAATCCAGAACGAGCCCGTGCTTGTGCCGATCCTCCGGGATATGGCTCATACCGCTTTTACTTCGCTCCCGGATGGAGGCATGGGTAATGTCTTTCCCGCAAAGAGAAACGCTGCCGCTCTTGATGGGTTCGAGACCTGTCAGCCCGAACACCAGCTCCGACTGACCGTTCCCTTCAATACCTGCGACACAGACGATCTCACCTGCATGCACATCAAAGCTGACGCCCTTAACTGCGTTGTTATTATGTACCTTACTGGCTACCACCATGTCCTTGACTGACAGGATCACATCTCCGATATTCTTGGCTTTTTTCTCCAGATCAAATGCCACTTCCCGTCCTACCATCATCCGGGACAGTTCTGACTTGGTGGTGTCCGCAATATTCACGGTACCGATGTATTTCCCCTTTCTGAGAACCGAGCAGCGATCCGCCACTGCCATGATCTCGGCCAGCTTATGCGTGATAAAAAGAATACTCTTCCCCTCTTCTTTGAAGCCGCGCATGATCTCCATAAGCTCTGTGATCTCCTGCGGCGTCAGTACAGCCGTAGGCTCGTCAAAGATCAGGATCTCGTTATCCCGGTAGAGCATCTTCAAAATCTCTACCCTCTGCTGCATCCCGACGGATATATCCGAAATCATCGCATCCGGATCCACACTGAGACCATATTTCTCTGAAAGTTCCATCACTTTTTTACGTGCGGAATCATACTGCAGGAAACCATGTCTGGTATCCTCGACCCCAAGTATGATGTTATCCAGCACCGAGAAGCACTCCACCAGCTTAAAGTGCTGGTGAACCATACCGATCCCGAGACGGTTCGCCTCGTTCGGATCCTTGATGTGAACGGTTTTTCCGTCCTTTTTGATTTCCCCCTGCTCCGCCTGGTACAGCCCAAACAATACCGACATCAGCGTACTTTTCCCCGCACCGTTTTCTCCGAGCAATGCGTGGATTTCTCCCCGTTTTAACTGGAGCGTGACGTCGTCATTGGCCTTGATACCAGGAAACTCTTTGGTAATGTGGAGCATTTCGATTACATAATCTTCTGCCAATCTTTTTGCACCCCCTTCCGGTCAATAAAAAACCACATTAATTGTAACACAAAAGAGTGCCTGTGGCTATCCACAAGCACTCTTTTTTTGATCTGTTTCAGTTTTCTCTCGAAACCGGTATCGTCATTCGAAGTTATTACTCCTGAACGTCTACCGTGATCTTGGAAACGGATCCTGCAATATCAGCATCAATGTTGTTATCTACAGCAAGAGAGCCATCCGCAAGGCCAGTAAAGAGCTCATCATACTGTGCCTGATCAAATGTCGTGAACTGAGAGCTGCTCATCGGAAGGCCGACAGAATCCTCTGCAGCACCAAGGGTTGTCTCTTTCCCTGAATAGGCATCCGTGAACTTCCAGCCATTCTCATAGCAGTCCGTCAGTGCAAGAACGACGGAGTTCGCAAGACCCTTCGTTGCGGAAGTGATGATCAGATCACTTTCTGAAGACTGGTCAACGTCAACACCGATCACCTTGCCGTTATTAGCTTCTGCTGCCGCAAGAGCGGAAAGATAAATGCCGCCGCCGCAAGCGAATACCACTTCGGTACCCTCACTGTACCAGCTGTCCATCTTTGCCTTGATATCATCTGTCGGAGCGAAGCCGCCGCAGTACCAATACTTCACATGCACACCGTCAATATTGTGCTCTTTTGCAGCTTCTTCTGCACCCTGTACGAAACCGTAACCGTAACGGATCACGGCCGGAACCGCCATACCGCCAAGGAATCCGAGCTCTTTGTAGCCATCGACCACTGCCGCATAGCCTGCAAGATAACCTGCCTGCTCTTCCCGATAGGTGATCAGTGCCGTATTCTCCTTCGGGTTCTCAAGATCGCCGGTAGATACATCCAATGCAACGAACTGAATATCCGGATATTTATCCTGTGCCTCTGCAAGAGAGGAACCGAACAGATAACCAGACATGACAATTGCTTTTGCGCCATCCTTTACTGCGTTGTCCATCTGCTCCAGACGCGCTGCGTCGGAATCCTCGGACGGCTGATAGTAGTTTGCGCTCAAACCGTTCTGGGAAGCGAACTCCTGCACGCCTGCCCAGGAATACTGATTGAAGGAGTGGTCATCAATGTTTCCTACGTCTGTTACGAATGCAACATCCGTCGTCGCGCCTGTACCTGCTCCTGCTGCTGCAGCGCCAGCCCCTGCCTCATCAACCGCATTCGCGATCTCGGTAGCAGCCTCATTGATCGCCTGCTCGATCTGCGCCTGCTGTTCGGGCGTTACATTGCCGCCGCAGGCAGTCAGGGACAAACCCATCACACCGGCAAGCGTAAGTGCCAATAATTTCTTTTTCATACTCTTTCATCCTCCTTAAATAATAAAAGGTTTACGAACCTTTTTGTATTATATATCATTTCACCGGAAAATGCCACATAAATACTTGTAAAAAAAGATGTGGTTCGCTCCGTGCTTTTTTACGATGGCAAGGTCGAAAGTGTTATGCGATGAAATCGCGGAAATGGAAGGTCGATCTCCCTTCCGCATAGTCGCCTACGACCTGTCCGTGTCCCGTAAGCATATATTTGTATGTCATCAATCCTTCCAGCCCTACCGGTCCTCTGGCATGAAGTTTTCCGGTGCTGATCCCGACTTCTGCACCGAATCCGTACCTGTAACCGTCAGAAAAACGGGTGGAACAGTTACGGTAAACACCGGCGGAATCCACCATCTGCATGAAGTAGGCAGCTTCCGCGTCATCCTCCGTCAAAATGGCATCCGTGTGGTGAGAACCGTACCGGTTAATATGATCCGCCGCTTCTTCCACACCGGAAACCAGCTTCACGGATGCGGTCAAAGACAGATATTCCGTGGAAAACTCTGTATCCTCCATCCTGTCTCCGGAAATGATTCCGCAGACCTCCTCGGTGCCGCGGAGACGGATTCCCGCTTCTTTGCATGCCTGCTCCAGTTTCGGGAGAAATTCTCCTGCGATCTCACGATGGATCAGGATTGTCTCCATCGCGTTGCATGCAGCGGTATATTGGGTCTTTGCATCCATCAGGATCCGGATCGCGCTCTCCTGATCCGCCGTCTTTCCGACGTAAATATGGCAGACACCGTCCGCATGCCCCATGACCGGAATCCTGGTATGATCCATGATATAACGTACAAAGGCATTGGATCCCCGCGGGATGATAAGATCCACATCTGATTCGCATTCCAGCAGCTCATCGATCTCACTGTGCTGCTCCGCCTGCATCAGGCAGTTTTCGGGGAGTCCTGCTTCTATGGCCGCATCCCGGATCAGGCGAAACAGAATCCGATTGGTATAGGTAGTCTCCTTTCCGCCCTTCAGCACCGCACAATTGCCGCTTTTGATGCACAATGCGGAGATCTGTACCAGAGCATCCGGCCGCGCTTCAAAGATTACGCCGATCACACCGATGGGACAGGTCACACGCTTCAGAATCAGCCCTTCATCCATCTGACGGTGCAGCGTAACACGCCCCACGGGATCCGGAAGCTCCGCCAGACCCTCCAGCCCCTTCACGACATCGGAAAGCTTTCCCTCATGAAAGCGAAGGCGTTTTATAACCGCATCCGCGATCCCGTTCTTCTCCGCCTCGGAAAGATCTTTTTCATTTTCCGCAAAGATCTGCTCCCTGTGAGAAAGCAACGCATCCCGGATCATCAGCAGAGCACTGTTACGCACTGCGGCAGGGGTAATCATCATCTTTGGGGCATCCAGTTTCATTTCATGAATGCTTTCCTTCATCTGTGACATGTCAGAACTCCTTCTTTTCTGTTGTCCCACTCATCAGGTCCAGTTTTCAATGAAGCCTTCACCCAGCACCTCACTCGCTCCCCCGATGATGAAGAACGCTTTTTTATCATATTCCCTTACGATTTGCTTGATATCCACTATATCACGTTTGCTGCAGATACAAAAGAGAATATCCCGCTCCTCTCCGCGGTACATTCCTTTTCCATGAAGTGCCGTGACGCCGCGGTCCAGCTCTGTCATGATCGTATGCGCTATCTCTTCATTATGATCCGAGATAATAAACGCCATTTTGGCACGCTTGCCGAAATCGAGCACCTTGTCCGTCAATCTTCCCATCATATACACCGAGATGATCGCAAACAGCGTCCGCTCGATATCAAAGACCACTGCACCAAGCACAACGATCAGACCATCCAGCACCTGTATGATGCGACCCATACTGTATTGGCCGAAATATTTATGAAGGGAGTTGCCCAGCATATCCGTACCACCGCTTGTCGCGCGTGCGGAAAGAAGAATGCCGGTCGCCACGCCAAAGCAGACGCCTCCGTAAAGAGATACCAAAAGCAGGTTGTCCGGCAGGAAATAACATTCCGGAAAGACCGCGAGCTCTACCGACATGATCACCCAGGATAACCCTGTACGGCAAACACGCCTGATACCATCTGTTTTGATGGCAAAAAGAAAGATGGGCACATTCAGGACAACGTTGCTGACCCAGAGAGGAATCTCGAAGTGCAGATATTTCGTCGAAATATCCTTGATAATAATTGCAAGACCCGACACACCGCCTGTAACAAGGCCCGCCGGGTCAAAAATGTACTTTACCGCAAACGCCATCAGGGTGCTCCCGAGAAGAATCAGGAGAGCATCCCTGAGGCGGATCTGATTGATTCTGCTTTTCATCAGGCGTTTTCCATGACCGCCTTTCGATCCACAAATCCTTTGATATTGCTGAGATTATAAACTGTCATATATCCGTCGCCTTCCGGTACGAAAAGTGTGGGAGCCTGCGTAATGCGGAACTCGGAAGCGAGGCTTGCGCCATCCGGGTCTTCTGCATACATCACTTTGAACTCCAGGCCTCCCTCTCTCAGGATGCGCTGCGCAGCAAGACAGTTCGGGCAGGTCTTGGTGGAAAGCAGGATCATTTCTCCTGACTCCTGCGTTTCTGTTTCCTGATTCAGATCCAGAATCTCGAGGGTTTCCTCTTCGTCCATGAACTCTTCCGGCGAGATTGTCCGCAGGATCACCTTCTGTTCGATCTTTGCGAACTCGTCCCTCTCTTCCTGCTCTTTGACAACCGGCAGTACTGCAATCTTCTTTACCTGCTCCGCGCCATGAAGCTCATCCGGCTCATAGGTCTTTCTCGCACGGAACTCTGCGGCCTTTCCGTCGTTCCAGTTTTTCACCGGTCGATAATAGCCGGTGATTCTGGAATACACTTCCGTATCTCTTCCACAGCAGGGGCAGGCGTAATGCTCGCCTGCAATATAGCCATGTTCTTCACAGATCGAGTACGTCGGAGACAGGGTGTAATAGGGAAGCTTAAAGTTTTCCGCGATCTTCTTGACCAGAGATGCGGCATTGCTCCAATCCGGAATCCTTTCACCGAGGAAGGCATGGAAAACCGTACCGGATGTGTACAATGTCTGCAGCTCGTCTTCCATCTCCAGTGCGTCAAAAATGTCGTCCGTATAGCCTACCGGAAGATGTGTACTGTTGGTATAGTATGGTGCCGCGCCGTTTTCCGCTGCGGTGATGATGTCCGGGAACTCCTCCGTATCATGCTTTGCAAAACGATAGGTCGTGGACTCTGCAGGGGTTGCTTCCAGATTGTAAAGATCGCCGTACTGCTCCTGATAATCCGACAGACGCTCCCGCATGTGATTCAGCACCTCCCGGGCAAACGCGCGTCCGCCCTCTGTCGTGATATCCGTGTCCATCCAGTCCGCATTCCTGATGGCCTCATTCATACCCACAAGACCGATCGTACTGAAATGATTTTCAAAGCTGCCGAGATAGCGCTTCGTATAGGGATAAAGCCCTTCGTCCATGAGGCGGGTCACGACTCCGCGCTTGATATGGAGCGATCTGGCAGCAATATCCATATATCTGTCAAGAATCTCATAAAACTCTTTGCGGTCACGTGCGATATATGCGATGCGCGGAAGATTCAGCGTCACCACGCCGATGGAGCCGGTGGACTCACCGGATCCGAAGAAGCCGCCGCCTTTCTTTCTGAGCTCTCTCAGATCCAGACGGAGCCGGCAGCACATGGAGCGTACATCCGACGGCTTCATGTCGGAATTGATATAATTGGAAAAATACGGTGTGCCGTATTTGGCCGTCATTTCAAAAAGGAGCCGGTTGTTTTCCGTGTCACTCCAGTCAAACTCGCTTGTAATGGAATAGGTCGGGATCGGATACTGGAATCCGCGTCCGTTCGCATCCCCCTCGATCATGATCTCGATGAAGGCCTTGTTGACCATATCCATCTCGGCCTTGCAGTCCCCATACGTGAAATCCTGCTCGACGCCGCCTACAAGCGCCGGGAGATTCACCATATCCTCCGGCACCGTCCAATCCAGCGTCACGTTCGTAAACGGCGCCTGGGTTCCCCAGCGGGAGGGCGTGTTCACACCATAGATAAAGGACTGGATGCACTGCTTGACTTCGGCATAGGAAAGATGATCCGCTTTCACAAACGGAGCCAGATAGGTATCAAAGGAGGAAAATGCCTGTGCGCCTGCCCATTCATTCTGCATGATGCCAAGGAAATTGACCATCTGCGTGCAAAGAGTGGAAAGATGCTTGGCCGGTCCGCTGGTAATGCGTCCCGGTACGCCGCCAAGTCCTTCTATGATCAGCTGCTTCAGGCTCCATCCCGCGCAATATCCGGTCAGCATGGAAAGATCATGAATATGCATGAAGCACTGACGATGTGCTTCTGCAATCTCATCATCATATACCTCCGTCAGCCAGTAATTTGCGGAAATCGCTCCTGAATTGGAAAGAATCAGACCGCCGACGGAAAGTGTGACTGTGGAATTTTCTTTTACTCTCCAGTCTTTTTCGGTCCCGATATAGCCGTCCACCAGCTTTTTATAATCAAGAAGGGTTGTCTTCGTCTCACGTACTCTCTGATGCTGGCTGCGATAAAGAATGTAAGCCTTTGCGGTCTTATTGTAGCCGCATTTCATCAGGGTGGCCTCCACCATGTCCTGAATCTCCTCCACGGTGGGCGTCTGAACCCCGGAATCGTTCAGCGACGTCTCTACCATGAGCTCGATCGCACGGGACATTGTAGACAGATCCCGCGTCCCGATCTCCTCGGTCGCCATAAATGCCTGCGCAACGGCATTTTCGATCTTGCTTGCCTGAAATGGCGCAGTTGACCCGTTCCTTTTCTTTACCTTTGTGAGTGACATTTTCATAACCCCCTAATAGATTTGCGAGACAACATGTACTATCTTCTCCGGCAAACTTGCCGGCAAATCAATCAGTCTCTGATTCGCACTGCCCCGGTATAACGCCTGTTCCGTCCGTTCCTCGATCTGAAACGCCCCGTCTACCAGAACATCCATCTGTGCCAGCGCCTGAAGGGCAGCCTCCCCGGCAGCTCCCCGTATCAGGGCTTCAAAGGTCCATCCGGTATAGCACCAGACGGAAAGATGCAGTTCTTTCGCTGCTGCTGCGATCTTCGCCGCTGCTACAGGCTGCAGGAGCGGATCTCCCCCGGAAAGCGTAACCCCATCCAGATATCTGGTCGCCCTCAGTCCGGCAATCACCTGCTCCACGGGAACCTCTGCTCCTCCCATCGGATCCCATGTTTCGGGATTCTGGCATTCTCTGCAATGATGCGGACACCCTTGAAAGAAAATGACATAGCGAACACCCGGACCGTTTACCGAGGAATGCGCCAACGTTCCGGCAATGCGAACCGTTGTAAACTCCTCAAAAATCATATCTAAAATTAATTATATAGTTACTCTACACATTCGTCAACATAAAATACTATATCTAGTATTCTTTTTTTTGTCAACGCAAAATAGCCACAAAATGTGCACAAAAAAAGAGCTCCCGAAAGAGCCCATTTTTGTGGATATCTTTTTGACGCCGCCTCTGCGCCCGGCGGGGCGGTTATAATTCCTTTCGGATCGCCGCCAGAAGATCCGGAAACTCCTCATATGCCGGAATGTCCGGATAGTCTTTTCTGATCTGATCGGTAGAGCGGAATAAAAATCCGGCAGAACCTGCCCGGATCATCTCCAGGTCATTAAAGCTGTCTCCCGCCGCAATGGTTTCGAATCCGATGGATTGGAGCGCCTTTACCGTGGAAAGCTTGGAATGCGGGATTCTCATCCTGTAATCCATAATCTGTCCATCCGCTCCCACCACCAGTGAATTGCAAAACAGGGTCGGATAGCCGAGCTTTTTGATCAGCGGGGATGCAAATTCCGTAAAGGTATCACTTAAAATGATGACCTGTGTCAGTGTGCGAAGCTCATCCAGAAACTCCTTTGCCCCCGGGAGCGGATCGATGGTATCAATCACTTCCTGTATTTCCCTGAGTCCAAGATGATGCTCCCGCAGAATCTGAAGCCGGTATTTCATCAGTTTATCATAATCCGGTTCATCCCGGGTTGTACGCTTCAGTTCCGGAATTTGGCTTGCTGTTGCAAATGCAATCCAGATTTCGGGGACAACCACCCCTTCCATATCCAGACATACAATCTTCATGTCATTTCCTTTCTCAGCCCTTTTTCTTGGCTTCTTTGAGCTTATCCTTTTCCTTGTCCTTGGTTTTTTCCTTCTTTTCCTTCGCTTCTTTCGCTTTTTCCCTGGCTTTTTTCAGCAACTCTCTTTCTTTATCCCTGTGCTCGTCCGAAGCTGCCGGGGAATCCTGAGAAACCGGCTGGACATCCTCTTCATCCGCTGTCTTCTTGGTCGGCAGGCTGTAACGCCGCTCATAATGCTCCACGGCACGCTCAAAGCTTTCACTCTTTTCCTGCCGGATCATTTCCAGATATTCATGGGTATCGAAACCGTCCTGGCTGACCTGCAGCAGACAAACAGCAATATTCGAACAGTGATCCGCTATCCTTTCATAATCCGTACCGAGATCATTTAACGCAAAACCGAGATCAATGGTACACTTTCCCTTACGAAGCCGCCTGATATGTCGACGCCGGACCTCCATATGCAGCCCCTCGATCACTTCCTCCAGCGGCTCTACGGATTTTGCAAGCTCCAGATCCTCGTTCTGAAAAACACGCACCGACATTTCCACGATTTCCCGTACCGCATCGGAGAATACACGCAGTTCCTCCTGCGCTTTGTTGGAAAAGCTCTTGTTATCCTCATGCATCCCCTTCGCTGTGAGCATGAGATTGTATGCATGGTCGCTGATTCTTTCAAAATCCGTGATACAGTGCAGGAGAATGGAAAGACTGTGGCTGTCCTGCTGGTTCAGATCCGTCGTGGAAAGACGGACGAGATAGGTACCGATCTGATCCTCATACCGGTCCATGGTATTCTCGATCCGGGCCACTTCCTCCGCCTCCTCGGCATGATATTCTTCAAACAGGCGCATCGCCTTCTCCAACGATTCCTTCGACATCTCTGCCATATCATCCGCCGCGATTTTGGCCTGCTGCAGCGCAAACGCGGGTGTAGACAGGAATCTGGCATCCAATGCGCCGATCCGTCTTTCCTCGTCCTGCTGTTCCTTTTCTTTTTCATCAATCGGGATCGTCTTCAGGGCAAGCTTGACCAGAATCCCGGAAAACGGCACCATCAGAGGGGTCGCCACAAGGTTGACGGCTGTATGGATAAAGGCGATCCCCACCATGCTTGCCTGATTCTGCAAAAACGCAAAATGAAAAAACGCATTCAGTGAGTAAAACACGATCATAAACACGGCTGCCTTGATGATGTTAAAGTACAGATGCATCAATGCGGTTCTTTTTCCGTTTTTATTCGCACCGATGGAGGAGAGAATCGCCGTGATACAGGTACCGACCTCCGCTCCGATTACCACAGGAAGCGCCATCCCGTAACTGATAAAGATGGTGGATGACAAGGCCTGCAGAACACCAATGGTGCCGGCAGAGCTTTGGATTACCATGGTAAACACAACACCGATCATAAGTCCGATAAAGGGATTCTGAAATGTGGTGAGAAATGACTGAAACGTTGCAGAGGAGCGCAGCGGCATCACAGCGGAGCTCATCATATCCATACCGAAAATCAGCACCGCAAAGCCGATCAGGATGATGCCGAGGTTTTTCTTTTTGTCCGATTTGGTAAACATGAGAAGCGCAATGCCAATCAACGCCAGAAACGGCGAGAAAGACACCGGCTTAAACAGATTCAGAAAGAAATTATCCGTGCTGATCGCATTCAGCGAAAGAAGCCACGCTGTAACGGTGGTACCGAGATTTGCTCCGAGAATCACGTTGACCGCTTCCGCGAGCTTCATGATGCCGGAGTTTACAAGACCGACCACCATAACCGTGGATGCGGAGGAGGATTGTACGACAGCCGTCACGCCGATGCCAAACAAATAGGCCAGCCATCTGTTTTTTGTCACCCTTGCCAGAAGGTGCTCCAGCTGCCCGCCCGAGGCCTTGGTCAGACCGCCGCTCATGATGTTCATACCATAAAGAAATAAGGCGAGTCCGCCGACCAGACCGGCAATCAACGTAAAAATCGAAATTGCATCCATTTCCATAACCACTCAAAAAACGCTTATCATTACCGCGTCTACTATAATACAAGATTTCGCCGATTGCAACAGAAATACGGTTCGGCCGTGTTTCCTGTCACAGTGCGGCACCGAGCATCACCCCGGAGAGAACGGATGCGATCAATGCAACCGCAACTGCGGTCTGTACGGAAAGCTTCTTCGAGGGAATGGCTTTCAGAATCACAAACAGCACCAGTGCGATCAAAGCAGCTATCGGAATACCGCGGCAGAGAAACAGTGATATGGCAACCACTATGACAAGGATCGCGGTCAATAAAGCCTGTATCAGCTGATCGAGGGGGCGTCGTTTCATGCGACGTCCTTTTTTTTGCTTGCCGATGCTGAGGATCGTAGCGGCAAGCATCCCCAAAGCAAAAAAGATCCCGATCACCAGGGCCGAGGCAGCGCGTCCTTCTCCGTCCATTCCTGGGATCAGCAGTACCGCATCCGGACCGAACACGCCGGAAAGCAGCCCCTTCATAGGGGTGAGCCGTGTCAAAAGGGCGAATGATGCTGCAGCGCCAAGGCAGAGCATGAGATAGAGCGCCTTTTTCCCATTGGTCTCCTCTTTCTCCAGAAACAGCCCCATGCCAGTCAGCAAAACAGGCAGGAACGCCAGAATCCGGACAAGGGCGGTGGTCTTTTCTCCATCCAGAATCCCGCTGGCCCGCAATACGATAAACACAACGATCAGTGCTATCGTGATCCATATCCCTGCATATCTCCTGACCGGTGATTGTTTTTTCATCTTTTTTCCTCCACTCCAGCCTCTTTTATTCCGCGGATCCTGGCCGCAGATATCCATCCGTGTCCCTGACATAGTATCCCGGGATCACAAGCAGCTCTTCCATATTATCTGTTGTCACAAGCACGGGCAGAAGGTCAAACTCTGCAGGACGGACTCCATCTATGCCCTCCCTGTAGGTACAGGGAAACTCCCATCCGGATGCCGCGATCAGCCCCGCATCCGGCGTCACTCCACGCAGAAGATTAATCCCGATGTCCAGTACTGCAACTGCTTCGCCTGCCGTGTCCCGGTAAACGACTGCCTGACGTTCACCGTCCTTCAGCTCTGCAAGCAGCTTATCATCCGTTTCCTCATCTTCTCCGAGAAGCGGAATCAATACTTCTTCTGCTTCTGTCTGTACTTCGTCCTTCTCCGTCTGCGTTTCTTCTGTTTCCGTCTCGGTTTCTTCCGCTTCTGCCAGCGCAAGGAGATGTGCCTCTTCGAGGTTTTGTACATCCTCCAGCGCTTTTACAACATCGTCCTCCTGAAAGCCGACAAAAAAAGCAGCCGCTCCCATGTTGGAAAGCGGTTGATCATATACAATCAGCGGAATCCCGCTGTCTCCGATCTCCTTCACTGCCTCCCGTACTTCCCGCCCGTCAAGGGGCACCAGTACATACAAATCCGTCGGAAGGTCAGCCACATTCCGCAGTGCAGCCGCCTGTCTTTCTTCATCCATCCCGGCATCATATGTGACCGCCTCAAACCCGGCGTTTTCAAACTGCTCCTCCAGATATTCTCCGTCCATACGGAACCGGAGAATGTTTTTGTCCGGCAAAAAGATACGAACCGTCTTTTTGGCTGGCGACGGCCCGGTGTTTTTCGTCGATTCGGGCGTTCTCACCGCCTCACCCGTACTGATCTCAATTCTTGCCACCGCATCCTTTTCCGTTTCCGTCACGGCTTCGTTCTTTCCATGGCCGTTTCCGCAGGCCGCAAACAAGCAAAGCGCCGGAATCCAAAGCAGCAACCGAACATGTGATTTTTTACGCATAGAATTGATCCGTCCTAATAGGAGATGACTTCTGCGCCATCCTCCGTCACGAGCACCTGGATCTCCCATTGTGCGGAAGGTTTCCCATCCTCCGTATAGGCCGTCCAGCCATTCGTATCATCGATGTAAATCTCTACCCTGCCCATATTCACCATGGGTTCGATGGTAAACATCAGCCCCGGAACCAGCAGCATTTCCGTCCCTCGCTTGCTGTTGTATCCGACCCAGGGCTCCTCATGAAATTCCAGACCGACACCGTGGCCGCCGATCTCGCGCACAACGGTATAGCCGTTTTCGTAAGCACAGTCATGAACCGCCTGTCCCATATCACCAAGGAATCCCCATGGCTTCACTGCTTCCAGCCCTTTTTCCATGCATTCCTTCGTCACACGCACCAGGCGTTTCTTTTCTTCACTGACATCTCCGAGCATGAACATACGGGAGGAGTCCGAAAAATACCCGTTCAGGATCGTGGAGCAGTCCACATTAATGATGTCACCGTCCTGCAGCAGAATCTCCTCCGAGGGAATCCCGTGGCAGACCTGTTCGTTGATGGAGGTGCAGACACTCTTCGGGTAGTCATTGTAATGCAGGGGTGCCGGAATCCCTCCCATCTCTGTGGTCTTTTCATACACCATACGATCAATTTCTTCGGTGGACATGCCGATCTCAATATGATCTGCAATATAGTCCAATACGGCAATGTTGATCCTGGCGCTTTCCCTGATCCCGGCGATCTGTTCCGGCGTCTTCAACAGCTCGTGCCCCGGCACTTTTGCCCCTTTTCTCCGGAAATCCTCTATTTTTTCATCAAACATCATATGGCAGATCTTGTACTTTTTTCCACTCCCGCACCAGCAGGGGTCGTTTCTGCCGATTTTATTCCCCATTCTGTCATGCCTTTCCGGAGATTTGTCACAGGGTAATTGTCCCCATTTCGATCCTGTCCAATACCTCCGTATTGTATTTGATATTCATGCTGTCGCGCTGTTCATCCCAGGCATTGCCTCCTACCCCATAGGAAGCCAGATCACGTCCCTCCGTCTCATGAAGATGTATGGCCCACTTCTCAGCCAGAGCGATCTGTCTGCACACAGTATACACCTGCTCTTTGGGAATTCCAAGCGCCTCCCTCTGCTCCCCGGTCAGGTCATTCCAGAAGGCCTCCGCGCTGTTGTTGCAGGCCTCTTCCTCCTCTGAAGTGAGCGATATCCCTGATTCCACGGCATCCTTCGCATAAACATAGTCATGAACCATCATGTCCACAGCCGTATCGCGTGCCATGACCCGGAGAAATTCGCCATTGGTATGAATGTTCCAGTAGGCTTGCGGGTCGTCAGGGTTGTAGATCATTGCCTGCTCATTTACCTTCCCCTCTTCATAGGCGATATAAAAGGCAAGATCATACAGGGTCAGATCCTCTCCCTCCACCGTCACCGCCACGAGGTCCAGACTCTGGTTGTAAACCAGTTCTTCTTTGTGGTCGTCATGAAATACGGCGATCAAAAACAGCACGACCAGAGCAGCCGCCCCAAGAATCAAGATCAAAGCAATCCTGCCCTTTTTCATAATACCCTCCTGATGGTTGTAATGGGTCGGTACGTCGCGGACTGTGTCTTGATGCCGGTACGGGGGGTACTTGCATTGACGATCTGTCCTCCGCCGATGTAAATGCCGACATGCCCGACATAGCATACCAGATCACCGGGCTGCGCCGCATCATAGGACACAGGAGAGCCGACCGCGGCCTGTGATCCGGAAGAACGCGGCAGATTGATCCCAAAATGTGCATAAACACTCTGTGTATATCCGGAGCAATCGCAGCCGTCTGTCAGGCTTGTACCGCCGTATACATACGGATTACCGATAAACTGCATCGCGTAATTCACCACGTCGGAACCGCTGACGCTTGTTTTATACGATGGATTCATGGTTTCGGAAGAACTGCTGCCGGAAGAGGAGCTGCTGGCGGAGGATGTATTGGAGTTTGCGGCGTTCCTGGCTGCTTCCGCTCTCGCTCTTTCCTCAGCCTCCCTGCGTTTCCGCTCTTCCTCCTGCTTCCTCTGTTCTTCTTTGATGATGGCATTCTGTTCCGCGATGGTCTGGGAGTACTCACGGGCAAGAGCCTGTGCATTGGCGAGCTTTACGTCAAAGTCTGCCGACTCTTCTCTTTTCCGCGCAATTGCACTCTCCAGCGCAGCCTGCTGGGATTCATATTCCGTCATGATCTCTTCCAGCTCATCCTGCGTATCGAGCACCGCCTCCCTGAGATCCTTTACATCCTCCACCGTCTGCTTGTATTCCGCAAGAAGATCCCGGTCGTAGGAATACATGGCGTCCACATATTCGATCCTGTTCAGAAAATCGGAAAAGCTGTCCGATCCCAGAAGCGCATTCCATAATGCGCCGTCGCTGTTCTCGTACATATATTGAATACGCTTCTTCATATCGGCATATTCTTTGGCTTCCTTTTCCTCTGCAACTGCCAGATCCGCATTGACCTGCTCCAGCTCCGCCTCTGTCTCGACGATCTCGTCCTCCAGAATCGCTATGTTCACAAGCAGCTCGGAGAGTTCCGCATCCAGGGCATTCATTTCGCTTTGCAGCTGGTTCTGCTTTCCCTGTATCCCGGAGATCTGATTGTTAACGGCATTCAGGTTCTGCTGCGCCTGATCGATCTTGGCATTCGCGTCCGATATGATCCTGCTGGAGCCCGATGTGGCGGTACCAGAGGACTGGGATGACGTACCCGCCGTATTTGTCGTGGAAGACGTCTGTCCGGATGTGGCATCTGTTTCCCCGGATGTGGACTGTGCATTGTCCGTCGTACCCTGATCCGATGCAGACTGCTCTGTCGTCCCGTCGGCAGAAGAAGAGGTACCGTCTTCTGCAGATGTATCGGGTGCTGCAGCGGTCCCTGCTTCCGCTGCACCCGCAGTGGCAGCCGGAATCTCTATCGGCGCAACGACAAACAGCGCCAGTCCCAAAACTGCCGCCAGCATACGATTTCTTCTTTTTTTCCACCAGTTGTACAAAGTCTTCATTATATTCATGTGGAAAGGGCTGTCGCACTTTACAGTGTGGCAGCCCCCGGTTGTTGCTTGAAGGATCTCAGCAGAGCTTCATGCGGATGTCTCGTGTAACCACATCCTTATAACTAAAGGAAAGCAGCTGCGGCGGGTTGTTTTCATTCTTGTCATTGACAAGAATCGTAAAAACACTCGGATACGCATTCTGGATCACGCCGGATTGAATGTCGATCTTGTTTCGGCCGCGATCAAGCTGGATCATGACCTTGCTTCCGCACTGCTGAAGGATTGACGCTCTGATCTTATCGATCTCTTTCTGCTCCATTTTCACTGCCCTCCTCGGCTTTTGAATCAAAACTACGCTTAAAATCTATCACAACGCTCCTTCATTGTCAAGAAAATTCTACTATATCTTTGATAGGAACCCTGTTCTCCCACAATATCTATTTCATTGCGTCGAAACTGCGGGCTATGCTATAATAGGATGGTATGGTCGAATGTCACTTGCCGCTTGCGGCATTGTGACCCTTGTACAAAGATCTGCGGGAACATGCCGGCATGTTCCTCCTGCTTCTTGTACAAAGTGAATATGAAAGGATTTCACGGATATGTTTTATACCATCATTGCCATCCTCTATGTTCTGGTTTTCTTCCTCCTCAGCCTGTTTGCCCTTCCCTTCACCTTCCTTGTCCGGAAGTGCAATCAAACCAGGGGTGATTATATGAGTCTGCGGTTTGTTCAATGGGGATTCCGTACGGTCCTGTTTCTCGGGGCACAGAAGATTACCGTCCTCGGCAAAGAAAATATTCCCGTGGACCGGCCTGTTTTCTATGTCGGAAATCATCGCAGTATTTTTGATATCATCGTCTCCTATGGACAGGTACCAACCCTGACGGGATACATTGCAAAGGAGAGCATCAGCCGTCTTCCCGTGATCTCCGTCTGGATGAAGCGTCTGTACTGCCTTTTCATGAAACGGGATGACTTGAAGCAAAGCCTTCAGGTCATTCTGACCTCGATTGAATACCTGAAAAAAGGGATCTCGATCTGCATCTATCCGGAGGGCACCAGAAATAAAACCAGTGAACCGGTTCAGGCGTTCCATGCCGGAAGCTTTAAGCCTGCCGAGAAAACAGGCAGTCCCATTATTCCCATGGCGATCACCTACAGCAAGCCTGTCTTTGAAGACCACCTGCCGGTTCTTTACCGTACCCGCATTATCCTTCGCTACGGTTCACCGATCGAAACCGGCTCTCTCACGCCGGAAGCACGAAAAAAACTCCCGGACAACGTTCAAAACGTCATCCGGGAGATGTATCTTGAAAATATGGAGCTCCTGAAAGAATCTCGGTAAAACGAACCGTATGATTAAACCAGCTCGATCAACACTTCCATTGCGCCGTCACCCTTACGGGGTCCGATCTTTACGATACGGGTGTAACCACCGTTCCTGTTTGCATATTTCGGTGCAATCTCATCAAACAGTTTCGCAGGAAGATCCACCTTCTTCGTATTTTTCTTTTTTCCGGCCACTTCTGTCGGGACTTCCGTTACCGGATAAAGAACTCTCAGCATTTCGCGTCTTGCGTGCAGACGAGAGGGCTTGTCTTTCTTGATCTTTTTCTCTACCTGATCATACTGGGTGACCTTCTTACCATCGACCACCTCTTTGATTCTCTTGCCATCCTTGTCTTTACGCGGCACCTTCGCAGTGACAGTCACTTCCTCGAAATTGTCTTTTTCCTTTACTGCAAGTGCGATCAGCTTCTCAGCCGTCTTACGGATCTCTTTTGCCTTTGCCTCTGTCGTAACGATCTTGCCGTGGTTAATCAGCGCCGTTACCTGATTACGGAGAAGCGCCTTTCTCTGTGCCGACGTTCTTCCGAGTTTTCTGTACTTTGCCATGTTTTTCCTCCTTCCGTGCTCTTCGGGCTTACCGGATTGGCTTCTTTCTGTTACACTTCCTCACGGGCGCTGAGCTGCAACCCGAGCTCTTTGAGCTTTGCCAGCACTTCTTCCAGAGACTTGCGTCCCAGATTACGTACCTTCATCATATCTTCGGATGTCTTGTTGCAAAGCTCCTCCACCGTGTTGATCCCTGCTCTCTTCAGGCAGTTATAAGATCTTACGGACAATTCCAGTTCATCGATGTTCATCTGAAGAACCGTTTCCTGTGCAACATTCTGCGGCTCGATCATAACCTCCGCAGACTGTGCGGTATCGGAAAGGTTGACAAACAGCGACAGATGTTCGGACAACACTTTTGCCGCCAGGGAAACCGCTTCGTCCGGAGCAAGGGTGCCGTTGGTATATACATCCAGGGTCAATTTGTCATAATCCGTCATCTGTCCGACACGGGTATTCTCGATGGAAAGATTGACACGCTCTACCGGTGTATAGACGGAATCCACCGCAATCACACCGATGGGTGTATTCTCATCCTTGTTCTTTTCGGCACTGACATAACCTCTGCCGTTTGTGATTGTAAGCTCCATGTAAAGCTTACTGTCCGGACCGCCGTTCAAATGTGCGATCTCAAGATCGGGATTCATAATCTCGATATCCTGATCGATCTGGATATCCGCTGCAGTTACTGTCCCCTCACCTTCAAACTCAATATATGCCGTTTTCGGTTCATCATCGGAACTGTTATTTTTGATAGCCAAATTCTTGATGTTCAGGATGATCTCAATCACATCCTCTTTCACACCCGGGATCGAGCTGAATTCATGCAGAATCCCGTCAATCTTCACCTGACTTACCGAAGAACCCGGCAGGGATGAAAGCATAATCCTGCGAAGCGAGTTGCCAAGCGTGGTACCATATCCTCTTTCAAGGGGCTCTACCACAAATCTTCCGTATTTCTTATCCTCTGAAATTTCAACAATCTCAATATTAGGTTTTTCGAAATCGAACATTCAAATCCTCCCTCCGTCGGTCGTCTCTCTCTATGGATTACTTGGAGTACAACTCGACGATCAGCATCTCGTCAACAGGAACATCGATCATGTCTCTGGTCGGAAGCTCCTTAACAGTTCCTTCCAGTCTCTCGGGATCCACCTCCAGCCATTCCGGCACCAGCCTGCCGGCTGTGATTTCCCTGACATCCTTCATTCTCTGTCCGCTTTTGTGTTTCTCGTCAATCGAGATCACATCTCCTGCTTTTACCAGATAAGACGGAATGTTCACGCGCTTTCCATTCACCAGAATGAACTTATGATCCACAATCTGGCGTGCCTCTCTCCGGGTTCTTGCAAACCCGAGGCGGAAAACTACGTTGTCCAGCCTGGATTCCAGCATCGTCATCAGGTTCGCGCCGGTCATGCCCTTCATCATATCCGCTTTCTCATAGTAATTATGGAAAGGCTTCTCCAGCACACCATAGATGAACTTCGCTTTCTGCTTTTCCCGCAGCTGAAGTCCGTATTCCGAAACCTTACGGTTACTTCTAACAAGTTGTCTCCTGGACTTCTTATCATAACCGAGGAAACTCGGCTCAAGACCAAGAGATCTGCATCTCTTTAAAACCGGTACTTTATTCACTGCCATGACAATCTCCTCCTATTATACCCTACGTCTCTTCGGCGGGCGGCACCCGTTATGGGGTACCGGCGTCACGTCTCTGATGGAAAGCACTTCCAGACCATTCGCCTGAAGCGCACGAATCGCTGCTTCCCGGCCTGATCCCGGACCTTTTACCATGACATCCACCGTCTTTAACCCGTGTACAAGCGCTGCCTTCGTCGCAGTCTCTGCTGCCATCTGCGCTGCATAAGGAGTCGATTTTCTGGATCCTCTGAAACCAAGACCGCCGGCACTCGCCCAGGAAAGTGCGTTCCCCTGTGCATCCGTGATCGTCACGATCGTATTGTTGAAAGAGGACTGAATATGTGCCTGGCCATGCTCAACATTTTTTTTGACACGTTTCTTTGTCGTCTTTTTAACCTGTTTACCAGCCATTTTGTAATCCTTTCTGAAAAATAATATGAAGTTCTGCTCGTTAGGTTCGAGGTTCGTCTACGCCTCCCTCTCACTAATCTCGCAGAACGGCTTCGCATCAAACTCGATCTGCGACATTCGTCTTGATCTCGTTAAGATGCTTTCAGCCTCGCTAATCTCACAGAACAATACTCACACTAAACTCAAACATCGCTTCGCTCGTTTTCGTTAAGTGTTCATTATTTTTTCTTATTTGCTACCGTTCTCTTCGGACCCTTACGAGTACGCGCATTCGTCTTGGTCTTCTGTCCGCGCACCGGCAATCCTTTACGATGACGGATCCCGCGATAGCAGCCGATTTCCTGCAGCCGCTTGATATTGAGCGCAATCTCACGCCGCAGATCACCTTCCACGGTCTGGGATGCGTCAATCACGCTGCTGATCTTCTTGACTTCTTCGTCCGTGAGATCCTTGCAACGCACATCCGGACTCACGCCTGCCGCAGCAAGAATTCGATTGCTGCTCGCACGTCCGATCCCGTAGATATAGGTAAGACCAATCTCTACTCTCTTGTCCCTCGGTAAATCTACACCTGCAATACGTGCCATGTGTGTTTACACCTCCATAGATTTTGCTTAAAAATAGGATACTTATATATATGAAATACGCAGCGTTCGGTACCGCTGCTACAGCCGCCGATATTAGCCCTGTCTCTGCTTGTGCTTCGGATTCTCACAGATGATCCGAATACTTCCTTTTCTTTTAATGACTTTGCATTTTTCGCAAATCGGTTTTACAGAAGATCTTACTTTCATGGGTATCCTCCTTTCTGAATCACTCCATGTCTATATGCCGCAAAGCCAGATATTTACTGGCTTTTCACACGATTTTCCTCATTCTTTCGGAAAGCGTCCAGCTAGCATTGTATCACGGTTTTTTTCACAATGCAACAAAAATATGAAGAATTTTGCTATTTATCTCTCCAGATGATCCGGCCCTTTGTCAGATCATACGGAGACATTTCCAATGTCACCTTGTCTCCGGGAAGAATACGGATATAATTCATGCGAAGCTTCCCGCTGATATGGGCAAGTACCTGGTGTCCGTTCTCAAGCTCCACGGAAAACATGGCGTTGGGAAGCTTTTCCAGTACCTTTCCTTCTACTTCTATCACATCTGCCTTTGACATCTCTTTTTTCTACCTCTCTTCATACTGCTTCATCTTCGGTCAGCGTCAGGATCTCCGGATCCCCTTTTGTAATCAGGATCGTGTTCTCATAATGCGCGGATAAGGATCCGTCATCCGTCACCACTGTCCAGCCGTCCTCCATCCAGTAAACATCAGGGCACCCCGCATTGATCATAGGTTCAATCGCAAGCGTCATTCCTTCTTTCAGTCTCGGCCCTCTCCTTTTCTGCCGGAAATTCGGTATCTCCGGTTCTTCGTGGAGGTGACGCCCGATCCCGTGTCCCACCAGATCATATACGACACCGTAGCCGAAGCTTTCCGCATAATCCCCGATTGCTGCCGAAATATCATGCAAGTGCCTGCCGGCTCTTGCAAATTGAATCCCCTGAAAAAAGCTTTCTCTGGTGCGCTCGATCAGGAGCTTCGCTTCCCTTGAAATTTCTCCGATCCCATGTGTTCTTGCGGCGTCGGAATGATATCCCTGATAGATCAGCCCCAGATCCAGACTCACGATATCGCCGTCAGTCAGCACACGACTGTCATCCGGAATGCCGTGTACCACCTCATCATTGATCGAGACGCAGACACTGGCGGGATATCCCTGATAGTGGAGAAAATTCGGAACACAATGGAGATCCCTGATCATCTCCTCCGCTTTCCGATCCACTTCCTTTGTCGTCATGCCTTCCTTCAGCTCACAGGAAAGATCCTGATGCACCTTCGCCAGAAGCCTTCCTGCCTGGCGCATCAATGCGATCTCTTCGGAGTTCTTGATCCTGATGGACATCCTATTCGCCCAGAATCGTTACGATTGACCGGAAGACCTCATCCATCGGCACCGTGCCGTCCACAGACTTTAAGATGCCCTGCTTCTTATAATAATCAATCAACGGCTGCGTCTGCTCATGGTAAACCGTCAGCCGTTTCTGTACGGTTTCGGGCTTGTCATCATCCCGGAGGACGATCTCACTTCCGCAACGGTCACATATCCCCTCTTTTTTCGGGGGAATGGAAACAATGTGATAGGTTGCCCCGCAGTTTAAGCAGGCACGTCTCCCGGACATCCGGTTCACGATATTCTCATCCGGTACGTCAACATCGATTGCGAAGTCCATCTTCTGCCCGATCTTTTCCAACGCTGCGGTCAGCGCTTCTGCCTGCGGGATCGTTCGCGGAAAGCCGTCCAGCACAAATCCGTTTTTTGCGTCGTCCTGTGCGATCCGGTCCATGACGAGGTCACATGTCAGTTCATCCGGCACCAATGCACCCTGATCCATGTATTCCTTTGCTTTTTTCCCGAGCTCGGTACCGTTTTTGATGTTTGCCCGGAAAATATCACCTGTCGAAATATGAGGAATATGGTATTTATCGGCAATCTGCTTTGCCTGTGTTCCTTTTCCGGCACCCGGTGCGCCTAACATAATGATCTTCATAGCAACCCTCCTTTACACGCAAAGCGAGCTGATCCGCACAATGCGGATAGCTCTCTTTGTATACCTCTCAGTCACTTAAAAAACCTTTATAATACCGAACCGTCATCTGCGATTCGATCTGTTTGATCGTTTCGATGACAACACCAACCACAATGATGATGGATGTGCCGCCGAAGGAAACATTTGCGCCGAAGACGCCGTTGAAGAAGATCGGCAGAAATGTGACAAATGCCAGTCCCGCTGCACCGATAAAGACGATGTAGTGTAAAATCTTCGTCAGGTAATCACTGGTCGGCTTGCCCGGACGGATTCCCGGGATGAAGCCTCCGGCTTTTTTCATGTTTTCGGCGATCTCCAGCGGGTTAAAGGTGATCGAAGTATAAAAATACGCAAACGCAATGATCAATGCGATGTAGATCACCAGACCGATGGTGTAAGACGGTTCTGCGGGATTACACCAGTTGGACTGGGAAAGCATCCGCAGGATCCAGCTTCCCACGCCGGTTCCCTTATCTGCCCCGGCAAACTGCGCGATCATGACCGGAAACATCATCAATGACTGTGCAAAGATAACCGGAATCACGCCGCCGGTGTTCACCTTCAGCGGAATATGGGTGGACTGTCCGCCAACCTGGCGGCGTCCCTGAATCTTTTTGCTGTATTGTACGGGAATCCTCCGCTCTCCGCCCTGCAGCACCACAACCAGAACGATCGTAGCCAGAATCACAGCTGCGATGATGGCGATGGCAAGTACCATACGCGCTACGGTCTTTCCGGCGACAAACTGCTCATAGAGCGAAATCAGATCGTCCGGAACTCTGGAAATGATATTAATAACCAGAACGATGGAGATTCCGTTTCCGACACCCTTTTCCGTGATCCTCTCACCGATCCACATCAAAACCGCGGAACCGGCTGTCAGGGTTACGATGACAACAAGCGTGTTCAGGAATGTGAACTCCTTCAGGTATCCCGCTCTTCCGAAACCGATTGCCATAGCAATCGCTTCCACCAGCGCAAGCACTACCGTCAGATAACGCGTGATCTCAACAATCTTTTTGCGTCCTTCTTCCCCATCTCTCTGCATTTCCTCCAGCTTCGGAATCGCAATCGTCAGAAGCTGCATAATAATGGAGGAATTGATGTAGGGTGTAATGTTCAATGCAAATACCGACATTCTCGTGAAAGAACCACCGGTAACGGCATCAAAAAAGCTGAATGCATCATTGCCCCTGCTCGCGAACCATTGCTGAAAAACCTCCCGGTTGACCCCGGGGATCGGCAGTTCGGAACCGATACGGATAATCACCAGCATAACAAGGGTAAACAGAATTCTGTTTCTGATATCCTTTATCTTGAACGCGTTGCGAACTGTTTCAAACATCAGATCACCTCAGCTTTTCCACCAAGCGCCTCGATCTTTTCTTTTGCAGCGGCACTGAATGCATTGGCCTGGACGGTCAGCTTTTTGGTCAGCTCACCGTTCCCGAGGATCTTGACGCCGTCGCGGGGATTGCTGATGATCCCGCTTTCCACGAGCGACTCCACGGATACCGTCGAATCGTTATCAAAACGCTCCAGTACGCTTACGTTAATTCCGATGATCTCTTTCGTATTGCGGTTTTTGAAGCCTCTCTTCGGAAGTCTCCGATACAGCGGCATCTGACCACCTTCGAATCCCGGTCTCGGAGCACCGGAACGTGCCTTCTGTCCTTTATGTCCTTTTCCTGCCGTCTTACCGTTTCCGGACGCATGTCCGCGTCCTCTCCGGAAGTTGTCGCTCTGCTTAGAGCCTTCTGCCGGCTTTAAATTGGATAACTCCATTTTGCTCCCTCCTTCGGCTATGCTTATGCCTCTTCTACTTTAATGTACGGCGCAACCAATCTGATCATTCCTCTGGTTGCATCATTATCCGGAAGCTCAACGGTCTTGTGAAGTTTTTTCAATCCCATCGCTTCTATGATCTTCCGATTCTTCGGAACTGCGCCAATCGTTGAACGGATCAGCGTAACCTTTACTTTTTTATCATTTTTCGCAGGCATTTCATTGCCCTCCTTTCCGTAGTCGTCACGTATCCGTTAGTTTGCGACCTCATCCACACTCTTTCCCCTGAGGCGTGCAACCTCTTCGGGAGATTTGAGCTGGCTCAACGCATCGATCGTGGCAAGAACCACGTTCTGCTTGTTATTGGATCCGAGCGACTTGGTACGGATATTCTTGATCCCTGCAAGTTCGCAGACGTTACGTGCCGGACCTCCGGCGATTACACCGGTACCTTCCGGAGCTGTCTTCAGAAGAACCGTCGCACCGGTATGCTTTCCGATGATGTCGTGTGTAATACTGTTATTGTCGTCCAGTTTCACCTCGATCAGTTTCTTTGTCGCATCTTCTTTTCCTTTACGGATCGCCTCCGGAATTTCCGTAGCCTTCCCGAGACCGGCACCGACATGTCCGTTACCGTCACCGACTACGACGAGGGCGGAAAAGCGCATGTTACGTCCACCCTTTACCACCTTGGTAACGCGCTTGATCGCGACTACCTTTTCCGATAATTCCAGCTGACCCGGATCGATAATTGTTCGTTTCATGAATCGCTTTCCTCCTAAAACTCTAAACCAGCCTCGCGGGCTGCATCTGCAAGTGCCTGTACCTTACCCTGATAGATATAACCGCCGCGATCAAAAACGACTTCTTTGATGCCCCGATCCACAGCTTTCTTGCCGATGGCTGTGCCGACAGCTGTAGCAGCTTCCACATCATTCGTCTTCTTCAGGCTTTTTGCAACATCCTTATCCAGAGAGGACGCGGAGCAAAGCGTATTACCGACGGTATCATCAATAATCTGCGCATAAATATGCTGATTGCTGCGGAATACGGAAAGACGTGGTCTCTCTGCAGTGCCGGAAAGATGATTGCGCATTCTTTTATGCTTCTTGTTACGAACTTCGGCTCTTGATTTCTTATTGACCATTTCTTTTCACTCCTTTTATTTTTTACCGGTCTTTCCGACTTTACGGCGAATGACCTCATCTGCGTATTTAATACCCTTCCCCTTGTAGGGTTCCGGTCTTCTTTTATCTCTGATCTCAGCGGCGTACTGGCCAACCTTTTCCTTATCGATTCCCTTGATGATGATCTTATTGCCGTCAACGGTGGATTCCAGTCCTTCCGGATCCGTCATCTCTACCGGATGGGAATAACCGAGGGAAAGTGTCAGGGTCTTGCCGGATTTCTGCGCTCTGTATCCGACGCCGTTTACTTCCAATTCCTTTGTGTAGCCTTCCGTGACACCGACTACCATGTTGTTGATCAGTGTTCTGGTAAGGCCGTGGAGCGATTTCATCTTCTTCAGGTCGTTCGGTCTGGTTACCACAACCTCCGCTCCTTCCAGCTTGATCTCCATCTCTGATGGAAGTGTCCGTTCCAGTGTTCCTTTCGGACCCTTTACCGTCACATGATTATTTTCTGCGATATCGACAGTAACCCCTGCCGGTACAGCGATTGGCATTCTTCCAATTCGTGACATGCCCGTTTCCTCCTATTCAACTACTGATAATAACTGCTGCTGTCCTGTCCTTTTGCGATTACCAAACAAAAGCCAGTACTTCTCCGCCGACCTGAAGCTTTCTGGCTTCCTTGTCGGTAACGATCCCCTGGTTCGTGGAAAGAATCGCGATCCCCAGGCCGCCGAGAACCTTCGGGATATCGTTCTTGCCTGCGTAAACGCGAAGACCCGGCTTGCTGATTCTCTTCAGACCGGTAATGATCTTCTCGTTCCTGTCAGAACCATACTTTAAACTGATACGGATATTTTTGAAATTTCCGTTATCAACCATCTCATATTTTTCAATGTATCCTTCATTTACAAGAATGTCTGCAATCGCGACCTTCATCTTGGACGACGGCACTTCCACCGTGTCATGCTTTGCCGTGTTTGCATTGCGGATTCTTGTAAGCATATCTGCAATCGGATCACTCGTCATGTGTTTTTTCCTCCTGAAAAATTTTGACTGTTACTATAAGGAAGTTCTGCTCTTTAAGTTCGATCTGCCGGCTTCGCCTTGATCTCTCTGATCTCGCAGAACGACCTCGCACTAAGCGTAAACATCGCTTCGCTCGTTTCCGCCAAGTTGCTTTCGGCCGGTCACCAGCTTGCCTTCTTCACACCCGGAATCTGACCTTTATAGGCAAGTTCACGGAAACAAACTCTGCAAATCCCGTATTTTTTTAAAACCGAATGCGGACGGCCGCAAATTCTGCAACGCGTATACGCTCTGGTGGAAAACTTCGGTTTGCGCTGTTGCTTAATCTTCATACTTGTTTTTGCCATGATCTTTTCCTTTCAATCCTATGCTCTTGCAAACGGCATGTTGAACTGTGCCAATAACTCGCGTGCTTCTTCGTCGGTTTTTGCGGTCGTCACAATGATGATGTCCATACCTCTGACTTTATCCACCTTGTCGTACTCCACTTCCGGGAAGATGATCTGCTCCTTGATTCCAAGCGCATAATTGCCTCTTCCGTCAAAGGAATTCGGGTTGACACCACGGAAGTCACGCACACGGGGCAGGGCAAGATTTACGAGACGATCGAAAAACTCATACATCTTCTCTCCACGAAGCGTTACCTTGCATCCGATGGACATGCCCTCACGGATTTTGAAGTTTGCAATGGAGTTTTTTGCCTTTGTAATGATCGGCTTCTGTCCTGTGATCGTCTGCAGATCCGCCATGGCGGCTTCCAGAATCTTCGCATTCTCCTTTGCTTCTCCGACGCCCATATTGATGACGATCTTATCCAGCTTCGGAACCTGCATGACATTCTTATAGCTGAATTTCTTCATCAACGCATCTTTGATTTCAGACTCATACTGCTCTTTCAGTCTACTCAACGTTTGATTCCTCCTCTCCTCAATCGATCACATCGCCCGTTGTTTTTGCAATACGGACCTTCTTGTCACCATCCAGTTTAAAGCCCACGCGTGTCGGTTTTCCTTTATGAAGATACATCACGTTAGAAATATCAATCGGGCCTTCCTTGTGGATGATGCCGCCTTGCTGATTAGCCATGCTCGGCTTCTCATGTTTCGTGATCATGTTCACACCCTCAACGAGGAGCGTTCCTTTTTTATGATTGACGGCAATGACCTTGCCCTCTTTATCCTTGTCTTTTCCGGCGATCACTTTGACCATGTCACCTTTTTTAATCTTTAAACTCGCCATGTTTCCCTCCTACAAGACTTCCGGAGCCAGAGAAACGATCTTCATAAACTGTTTCTCACGAAGTTCCCTTGCGACAGGTCCGAAAATACGGGTTCCTCTCGGTGTCTTATCCTCTTTGATGATGACCGCGGCGTTCTCGTCAAACCGGATATAGGAACCGTCCTTCCGACGTGCACCCTTTACCGTACGGACAACCACTGCTTTTACGACATCGCCCTTCTTCACGACACCTCCGGGCACTGCATCTTTTACCGTCGCCGTGATGATATCACCGATATTTGCATATCTTCTGGTTGATCCGCCCATGACCCGGATGCACAGAAGCTCTTTTGCACCGGTATTGTCGGCAACCTTCAGTCTGGTTTCCTGCTGTACCATATTACACTATTTCTCCTTTCTCATCTCAGCGGATCACTTCGCTCTTTCGATGACCTCAACGAGTCTCCATCTCTTATCCTTGCTGAGCGGGCGGGTTTCCATCACTCTCACCGTATCACCGGTTCTGCACTCGTTGTTCTCATCATGCGCTTTCAGCTTATAGGTTCTTTTTACGATCTTGTTGTAAAGAGGATGCTTGACGTTATCCTTTACGGCTACAACAATGGTCTTTTCCATTTTGTCACTGACAACAATGCCTGTACGCGTTTTTCTTAAATTCCGTTCCAAAGTTTTTTCTCCTTTCCCCAATGAAATCCCATTCAGGTAGCCGACTGATTCTTCATCGTGATCACTGTCTGGATACGAGCGATATTCCGGCGTACCTCTTTGATGCGACCCGTATTGTCAAGCTGGTTGGTTGCATTCTGGAATCTCAGGTTGAAAAGCTCTTTTTTGGCGTCTGTAAGTGCCGCGTCCAGGTCTGCAACAGACTGTGTGTTTAACTCTTCCATATATTTGCTTGTTTTCATACTGATTCACCGCCTTCTAAATCCGCTTTAGAAACGATCTTGCACTTTACCGGTAACTTGTGGATGGCAAGCCGCAGCGCTTCCTGTGCTATTTCCGGAGAAACACCGGAAATTTCAAACAATACACGACCCGGTTTTACAACCGCTACCCAGTATTCCAGCGTACCTTTTCCTGATCCCATTCGGGTCTCAGCCGGTTTCGCCGTTACGGGCTTATCCGGGAAGATCTTGATCCAAACCTGACCGCCACGCTTGATGTAACGTGTCATTGCGATACGGGCAGCCTCGATCTGGTTGGATTTGATCCATGCCGGCTCTAACGCGACAATACCGTATTCGCCATTCGTAATCTTATTTCCACGCAACGCCTTGCCCGCCATGGAGCCGCGGAACTGCTTGCGATGCTTTACTCTCTTCGGCATTAACATTATTTATCGCTCCCTTCCTTATCTGCCTTCTCGTGGTTCTCATCAGCCTTTGCCGGAAGAATCTCTCCCTTGTAGATCCATACCTTTACGCCGACTTTTCCATAAGTGGTATCTGCCTCTGCGAAACCGTAATCAATATCTGCGCGAAGCGTCTGAAGCGGGATGGTTCCATCGCTGTAGAACTCTTTACGAGCCATATCCGCTCCACCGAGACGCCCGGAAACGGAAGCCTTGATTCCAAGCGCACCGGCCTTCATCGTCCGCTGCATGCTGGACTTTACCGCCCGTCGGAAGGATACCCGATTCTCCAGCTGCAGTGCGATATTCTCCGCCACAAGCTGTGCATCTTTGTCCGGTCTCTTGATTTCTTTTACATCCACCGTCAGCTTTTTGCCGGTTCTCTTCTGCAGCTCATTCTTGACCTGCTCGATTCCCGCACCGCCTTTTCCGATCACAACGCCCGGTTTTGCTGTGTAAAGCACCACCTTCACACGATCCGAAGCACGTTCGATCTCGATCTTGCTGATCCCGGCAGCATAAAGCTTTTTCTTCAGGAACTCCCTGATCTCGTAATCTTCCACGAGATTGTCTGCGAAATCCTTATCTGCATACCATCTGGAGTCCCAGTCCTTGATAATTCCTACTCTTAAACCATGAGGATTTACTTTCTGACCCATTCGTTTCTAACCTCCTACCTTTCATCCAGCACGATCGTAATGTGACTCATTCTCTTCTCGATCCGGTAAGCCCTGCCCTGTGCTCTGGGCTGAATCCGTTTCATCGTCGGTCCTTTGTTTGCGTAGCACTCTGCCACATAAAGGTTCTCGATACTGTAATTCCTGTCCGGATAATTGTTCTCTGCATTCGCGATAGCGGACTGCAGGAGCTTCTTGATCAGGCTCGATGCATATCTCGGATTATAGGTTACGATTGCCAGTGCCTCCTCAGCGCTCTTTCCACGGATCGCGTCCAGAACGAACCCTGCCTTCTGAACGGATACCCGCGCGTAAGAAAGCTTTGCGGAAGGTCTCGTATCCTTTTGTTCGTTTCTCTCTCTCTTGATCTGGCTTCTATGTCCCTTTGCCATTTATTTTCTCCTTTCACCTAACTCCGGATTTCTTCTCGTCCTTGCCATGTCCGCGATAGGTTCTCGTTGCTACAAACTCACCAAGCTTGTGTCCTACCATATCTTCGGTAATATAAACCGGGACGTGCTTTCTGCCGTCATGAACCGCAATCGTATGTCCGACAAAACTCGGGAAGATCGTTGAACGGCGGGACCAGGTCTTGATGACCGCTTTATCATTGGAAGCGTTCATTGCGTCTACTTTTTTCAGCAGGCTCTCGTCTGCGAAAGGTCCTTTTTTTAATGATCTTGACATTCTCTCTCCTCCTTATTTGATCGCGCGTCCGTCGCGGCGTCTTACTATCAGCTTGTTAGAAGCTTTCTTCTTCTTACGTGTCTTCAAACCAAGAGCCGGCTTACCCCAGGGTGTACACGGACCGGGACGTCCGATAGGTGCCTTACCCTCGCCACCGCCATGCGGATGGTCATTCGGGTTCATAACCGAACCGCGAACCGTCGGGCGGATACCCATGTGACGTTTCCGCCCGGCTTTTCCGATCTTCACCAGGTTATGGTCTCCGTTTCCGATCACGCCGATGGATGCACGGCAGTTGATCGGAACCATTCTCATTTCTCCCGAGGGAAGACGGAGTGTGGCGTATTTGCCTTCTTTTGCCATCAGCTGCGCTGCGTTCCCTGCGGAACGAACCATCTGTCCGCCCTTTCCGGGGTAAAGCTCAATGTTGTGGATCTGTGTACCAACCGGAATCTGTTCCAGCGGGAGGCAGTTACCGACGCGGATTTCCGCATTTGCACCGTTCATGACACTCATCCCGTCCTTCAGGCCTTCCGGTGCAAGGATGTAGGATTTTTCACCATCCGCATAGCAGATCAGCGCGATATTGGCCGTACGATTCGGGTCGTATTCGATCCCGATCACCTTTGCAGGTACGTCATCCTTCTTCCGCTTAAAATCAATGATCCTGTATTTCTGTCTGTTGCCGCCGCCATGATGTCTTACCGTGATCTTGCCCTGATTATTACGTCCGGCATGCTTCTTCTTGGAAACGATCAGTGATTTCTCCGGTGTTTTCTTTGTGATCTCCGAGAAATCCGAACCCGTCATGTTTCTTCTGGAAGGAGTATACGGATTATATGTTTTGATTCCCATTGTTTTTCTCCTTATCTTTCTTCATTAAAAGTTCCTGTCTGTTACAGTCCTGCGAAGATCTCAATATCCTTGCTGTCTTCCGTCAACTGTACGATCGCTTTCTTCGTCTTTGCCGTCTTGCCGACCGTCCTGCCGCGACGTTTGTTCTTGCCTTCACAGTTCATGGTGTTAACCTTTTGAACCTTGACACCGTCAAACATCTTTTCCACGGCATCCTTAATCATGATCTTTGTTGCATCCGGGTGTACCAGAAACGTATATTTCTTTTCCGCGCTCTGAGTCATCGCTTTCTCTGTCACGACGGGCTTCAGGATCACATCATAATACTGTACGTTTGCCATTATGCATACACCTCCTCAATCGACTTTACCGCATCCCTGGTGAGCACAAGCGTGTTGTACTTCAGAATGTCATATACATTGATGGTGTTGGAAAGCGCTGTCTTCACCGAGGGAATATTCCGGGCAGACATCACTACATTCTCGTCCTTCTCGGAAAGCACCACCAATGCCTTTTCCACCTTCAGATTGTCCATGATCTTTGCGAACTGCTTCGTCTTAATCTCGTCAAGCTTCAGCTCGTCCACAATGATGAGTTTCCCGTCCTGTACCCTGGAGGAAAGAGCACTCTTTAACGCAGCTCTCTTTTCCTTCTTATTGAGCTTGAACGAATAATCGCGCGGTACCGGTGCAAATACAACGCCGCCGCCGGTCCACTGCGGAGATCTTGTGGATCCCTGTCTTGCATGACCGGTTCCTTTCTGTCTCCACGGCTTTCTGCCGCCGCCTCTGACTTCGGAACGGGTCTTCGCCTTCTGCGTACCCTGACGGTTGTTTGCAAGCTGCTGTACGACCGCCATATGAACGAGGTGCTCATTGACTTCCACGCCGAACACCGCATCGTTTAAGTCAAGGCTTCCTACCTCTTTGCCTTCCATATTGAAAACAGATACCTTTGCCATCTGTCCTTACTCCTTTCTTCGTCTCCTGTTACACCGTCTTTACCGTTTCACGAATGGTTACCAGTGCTTTCTTCGGGCCCGGAACCGCTCCCTTGATCAGAAGCAGATTCTTTTCCGCATCAACGCGTACCACTTCGAGGTTCTGAATTGTCACCTTTACAGAACCCATATGACCGGGCATTCCTTTTCCCTTAAATACGCGGCTCGGTGAGGAGCATGCGCCGTTGGAACCCTGATGACGGTGGAACTTGGAACCGTGAGCCATGGGTCCGCGATGCTGTCCCAGTCTCTTGACCGCACCCTGAAAGCCCTTACCTTTCGAAACCGCGGTTGCATCCACCTTATCGCCTTCCGCAAAAATGTCCGCTTTAATTTCGTCTGCAAGCTTGTACTCGGAAGCATTTTCAAACCGGAACTCTTTTACATATCTCTTTCCGGAAACACCGGCTTTCTCAAAATGGCCTTTCTCTGCCTTATTGATCCCGTGGCGGCGGCGAACTTCTTTCTTGCCGTTTGCATCCTTGTTCACCGACTTTTCCTTGCGCTCGCCAAACCCGACCTGTACTGCTTCGTACCCATCGTTCTCCAGGGTCTTTACCTGGGTTACCACGCAGGGTCCTGCCTCCAGTACGGTGACCGGAACCAGCACGCCTTCCGAATCGAAGATCTGGGTCATGCCGACCTTTGTTGCCAAAATTGCTTTTTTCATACGTTTTCCTCCTTTTGTTCCTACAGAGGAGTGCCTGCGGCACTCATACTAGCAGGAGATATTTTGTTCTCTGGTTAATCGTTGTCTTTCATTTTGATATCAATGTAAACACCGGCCGGCATCTCCAGACGGGACAGTGCATCCACAGTCTTTTGGGTCGGCGCAATGATATCGATCAGTCTTTTGTGCGTTCTCTGCTCGAACTGCTCTCTCGAATCCTTATATTTATGCACCGCACGAAGGATCGTTACAACCTCCTTCTTGGTGGGCAGCGGTACGGGACCGCTCACCTGGGATCCGTTCTTTCTGACCGTTTCGATGATCTTCCTGGCGGAGCTGTCCACCAATGTATGATCATATGCCTTGAGTGTGATTCTCATTGTTTGAGCCATAAAAAAGTCGCCTCCTTTTCGCACTTTCCTATTTCATAGTACGACAAGCGGTGACTGTACACTTCCCCGTGTGTGTCCTAATGGTTCTCACACGTCGTTTCTACTCTCCTGCCCTCAGCGGGCGGTAGACCTTGCACAGTGACTTGTCGCCAGTTTCCTAACTTGACATTCGCTCCACGGAAAAACCTGCCATTTCGCCTGACTCTGCTACTCGGCAGCAACCTCACGCTTCACCGCTATCAATGTCACAGCAAGTTGTATACTATCACCTTTTTTTTCGTATTGCAAGGTTTTTTTCGCCTTTTTTGTATTTTTTGAAAAAAATAGGGGGCATCCTTTCTTTTTCTACTATATATAGAGGGTTCTTTCCTTGCGTCCCGCCACCGCATAGGCTACAATAATCGTTGTCGGGAAATAGTACAGGAAAAGCCGGGGATGCCTATGTGGATCGCAGATCAATGGAAAGAATATGAAGTGCTGGACTGCTCTGAGGGAGAAAAACTCGAACGGTGGGGATCCTTTATCCTTCGGCGTCCCGATCCGCAGGTCATCTGGAATACAAAGAAGGATGCCTCCTGGAACCGGAGCAATGCTATTTACCACCGCAGCAGCAAGGGGGGCGGAGAATGGGAGTTTTTTGATCTTCCCGAGCAGTGGAGCATCCGATACAAGGATTTGACTTTTCAACTCAAGCCCCTTCGTTTTAAGCATACCGGCCTCTTTCCCGAGCAGGCCGTAAACTGGGACTGGTTTTCCGGACTGATCAGGTCATCCGGCCGCAAAGTCCGTGTCCTGAATCTCTTTGCATATACCGGAGGCGCCACGATTTCCGCGGCAGCAGCAGGGGCGGCAGTTACCCATGTGGACGCCGCCAAAGGAATGGTGGGCTGGGCAAAAGAAAACGCTGCCTCTTCCGGGCTGTCCGACGCGCCGATCCGCTGGCTCACCGATGACTGCCTGAAGTTTGTGGAACGGGAGATCCGCAGAGGCAGCCGGTATGACGCGATCATTATGGATCCTCCTTCTTACGGGAGAGGGCCGAAAGGAGAAATCTGGAAGCTGGAAGACCAGGTGTTTCACCTGATCTGCCGCTGCAGTGAGCTTTTGTCCGATTCTCCTCTGTTTTTCCTTGTCAATTCCTATACCACCGGATTGCAGCCCGCAGTACTGACCTATATGATCAGGACGGCTTTAAAGGGGTTCGGCGGGCAGGTTCTCTCCGATGAGATCGGTCTGCCGGTCAGTTCCACCGGTCTGATCCTTCCCTGTGGCGCCAGCGGGCGCTGGAGTATCTCTTAATGGAAACAATTCACGGTTATATCGATCACATCATCTTTCAAAATCCGGACACAGGCTATACGGTGATGAACTTCATCTGCGAAGGCGAGGAGGTCACCTGTGTCGGCAATCTCGGTCAGGTCTCTCCCGGTGAAAATCTGAAGATGGACGGGGAGTTTGTCTTTCATCCCTCCTACGGGGAGCAATTCCGGGTGGAGCATTTTCAGGAAACCGCACCGGAAAGTGCCGAAGCAATCGAGCGGTATCTTGGCTCCGGCGCCGTAAAAGGCATCGGCCCTGCGCTTGCCGCGCGTATTGTAAAAAAGTTCAAATCCGATGCGCTTCGCATCATGGAGGAAGAGCCCGAACGTCTCACCGAAATCAAGGGCATTTCCGAAAGAAAGGCCGTTGAGATCGCGGAGCAATTAACAGAACGCAAGGATCTCAGGCAGGTCATACTGTTTCTTCAGCAATATGGTATCCCGCTGACGCTCGCTACCAGAATTTTCCAGACCTACGGCAACGAAACCTATTCCGTCGTGAAAAACAACCCTTACCGGATGTCCGATGACATCCGCGGCATCGGCTTCAAGACGGCAGATGAGATTGCTGCAAAAACAGGCATCCGTATAGACTCGGATTTTCGTGTGCGCAGCGGCATTCTTTATGTTCTGACACAGGCATCCTCGGAGGGTCATACCTGTCTGCCGAGAGAGGAACTGAACCGGCGCGCCGCAGAGCTTCTTCACGTACCGGACGATCTGATCGAAAAGATCTGTATGGATCTGGTCGTGGACAGAAAAATCGTGTTTCGTGACCGTGATGACACCACTTATGTCTATCATGCGTCGTTCTATCACATGGAGCTGCATGTGGCAGCCATGCTGAAAAACCTGGATATCCGTTATCCCGTGCCGGATGAGCTCCTTGCCGACCGGATCAGCCGCATCGAAAAAGAAACCGGCATCATGCTCGCACCCGAGCAGGCGGAGGCGGTTCGTTCCGCCGCACGAAACGGGCTTTTTATCCTGACGGGAGGCCCCGGAACAGGCAAAACCACTACAATCAACGCCCTCATCCGTTATTTTGAAACGGAGGGTTTGGATCTGTACCTGGCAGCGCCGACCGGACGTGCGGCAAAGCGCATGAGCGAAATGACGGGCTTTGAGGCCAAAACGATCCACCGCCTCCTCGAAGTCAACGGCGGGATCTCCGAAGACAATCCGGTTTCCTATTTTGAAAAAAATGAACTGAACCCCCTGGAAACGGATGCAATCATCATTGACGAAGTCTCCATGGTCGATCTTCCGCTGATGCACGCCCTGCTCAAGGCCGTACTCGCCGGTACCAGACTGATTCTGGTGGGCGATGTCCATCAGCTGCCCAGTGTGGGGCCGGGCAGCGTCCTGAAGGATCTTATTCGAAGTGAACGCTTTCATGTGGTTGCGCTGAAGCATATTTTTCGTCAGGCAGCGCAAAGTGATATCATTCTGAATGCCCATGCCATCAACGAAGGAACCGCTGCCGTTCCCGACAACAAGAGCAGGGATTTCTTTTTCCTGAAACGATACGAAGCGGATCGGATCATCAACGTCACCTTGCAGCTCATCAGCGAAAAGCTCCCCCCTTATGTGGAAGCAGATCCACTGGATATCCAGGTTCTGACACCCATGAGAAAAGGTCTCCTGGGCTCCATCCGGCTCAACGCAATCCTGCAGAATGCCCTGAACCCGAAGAGCAGCGAAAAAAAGGAAATCCCGCACGGTGACGGTGTCCTGCGGGAGGGCGATAAGGTCATGCAGACCAAAAACAATTATCAGCTGACATGGGAGATCCGCTCCCGTTACAATCTGGTCGCGGAAAGCGGAGACGGCATTTTTAACGGCGATATCGGTACCATTCTGGAAATCAATTCCTTTTCGGAGACCGTGACCGTGGTTTTTGACGAAGGGAGAACCGTTGCGTATCCGAACAAGCTTCTGGATGATCTGGATCTGGCTTATGCCATGACCATCCATAAATCCCAGGGAAGCGAGTATCCTGCCGTGATCATCCCTTTGCTGTCCGGTCCACAGCTTCTGTATAACCGTAATCTTCTGTATACCGCGGTGACACGGGCCAGGAAATGCGTCGTGCTCGTCGGAGACGAGCACGTGTTTTGCAGTATGGTCGATAATACAACGGAGCAGAAAAGATATTCCGGTCTCAGCGATCGGATCAGAGAACAGTTCCAGTCCCCGTCATCTCTTCAGATCCCGTAAAGTCTGGAGCATCTCGTCGGAGGTGGTGATCACCTTGCTGTTTGCCTGGAAACCGCGCTGGTCAACGATCAGTTCTGTCATCTCCGCAGCCAGATCCACATTACTCATCTCCAGCGCGCCGGAAGTGATATTCCCCCCCAGCTTTGCAATGTCTTCCAATCTGGCGTCTCCGGAGCTTATAGATTCTTTGTAAAGATTGTCCCCCGTACTGAGGAGTCCCTGGGGATTGCTGAAGGCTGCTGTTGCCACTCTTCCGACAATCTCACGGTTTCCGTTGGTAAAAACGGTGTAGATCGCGCCGTTTCCGTTTACCTCATAGCCGGCAACCTTCCCGACATCGTCAAAGGAATGGGTCGCAGCGGAAAGTGCTCCCGGCGTCCCGCCTGCGGGAGGTGTCTCGTAGTAGGTCTCTGCCAGATTAATATCCAGAGAGCTTCTGCCCGGAATCTTGAAAGAGACATGGGTACCACCGCCTCCATCAATGGAAATAAGCTTTCCTGTCACATTGTCGTATCCGAGCGTGAATGTATTGTCATCACCGTACAGCTTGACTTCCTGTTCCTCCCCCTTGGCATTCTTGATATGTACTTTGGTCGCTTTCAGCGTATAAGTAGCATCATCCGGGTCATCTGTCACTTTCTCCACATCAAAATCAATCCTGTAGTCAGAACCGCTTCTTTCCTTGATCGTCATGGAAAAGGATTTTGTTCCTCCCTCCCCATAGGTGACATCGCTGATGTCTCCCGAAACATCGATCCCCGTATCATACACCAGATGGTTTTCGGTCTTCGGATCCGGAAGTGTCAGCTTTGTCACGGCACCACCGGCCTGTTCACCTTTCCAGCCCTGTACATATGCACCATTGGAACGAAGCACCAGATTCCGCTCCGCATCGATCCCGAATGCCCCGTCTCTGGTATAAAACGTCTCATTCCCGCTCTGCACAACAAAGAACGCATTTGCCTGATTGCTGATACGCATGTCAAACGTGTTGCCCGTCATCTGCGTTGATCCTTCTTTTCCCATGGTAGAGGTAATGGAGGATACTTTTGATCCGAGTCCGATCTGGTAAGGATTCGTGGATGCCGTGTTCTGTCCGGCCGGATGCGCTTCTGCCGCAGTCTGATACAGCACATCGCTGAAATTCACGGTTTTGCTGCGGTAGCCGATGGTATTCACATTGGACACATTATTGCCGATGGCGTCCAGTTTTGTCTGATGGGATTTCAGCCCGGTCACACCGGAGTATAAAGATCTAAGCAAGGTTATCCTCCTCTTCTGCAGAAGCTGCGGCTACCTTCTCTGACGCCTCAACGGATATGTCTGCCTCTGCTTCGTCAGTAATCCCGTAGTTCCGTTTCATCTGCTCGTAAAGCTTTTGTGTATAGGTTCCGCCCGACTGATCGACGATCTTATCCGAAATCGTCTGGATAACACTGTCTTTAAAGTAATTCGTCATCTGTCCCGCATAGGAGTTCTCGTCATCCGTGTGGATCGTCTTCTCCACTTCCTTGATGACCTGCTCTACAAAGTAGGATTCGAATGACTTTACGGCTTCTTTCAGCTCGTCATCTTCCGCATGTGCGAAATCCCTGTTTTTCAGTTTATCAACCCTGGACGAGCTGTAGTCCTGTGCAGCCTGTACATTCTGTCCGATGGTATTCGTCAAGTCAATAGACATGTTATCTCCTCAGCTGATTTGCCTGACCAAGCATGTCATCGGTTGCCTGGATCGCCTTTGAATTCATTTCGTATGCTCTCTGAGCCACGATCAGATTCACCATCTCATCCGCAACGTTTACATTGGACATTTCCAGATAATTCTGATGTACCTTGCTTTGCTGCAGGTTATTGTTATTCTCTTCATTCATGGCTTCCCCGGAAGCGTCTGTTTCCTGGAATCTGTTGTTGGAGACAGAACGCAGACCGGCCGGATTGCGGAATTGATAGATCCCGATCCGCTGGTTCAGGGAAACAAATTTGCCATTGGCATCCGTGTAACCCATGACATTGCCGCTTGTGGAATAGCTCGCATCCTCACCCGATACGTTCGCCGGAAGCTTGATCTCCTTCCCCTTGCTGTCAAGCACCGGGTAGCCTTCCTGCGTCGTCAGCATGGCCTGTTTGTCCGTTCCCAGTGACCAGGAAAAGTCACCGCTCCTCGTGAAATAAAGCTTGCCGTCCGCGCCGCGGATCTGGAAAAATCCCTTTCCTTCAATGGCAAAGCTGGAAGACAGGTCACTGTTCTCCAGGGATCCCTGGGTGAAGTGCGCGGTGGTGGAGGATACTCTCGTACCGAGTCCTGCCTGTGCCGGCGCGGGTCTCGTCGTTACATTGACGGGATCATTTTCCGGATCGACCGCCGATCTTGCCGCTCTTTGCTGTACGTTCTGATAAAGCAGGGTCTTAAACTCCGCTTTGGATGTCTTAAACCCGACTGTATTCACGTTTGCCAGATTGTTGGCAATCACATCCGTATTTGTCTGCTGGGCTTTCATGCCGGAAGCAGCAGACCAAAGTGATCTCATCATAGGATAGCCCTCCCTGTCGCTTTGTGGTATGTATCATGTGAAAATGTTAAGGTCAAAAGTCACGTGTCACAAAGTGACACTGTGACCTTTGCTCGGCGAGGCGTTCTGACGTGCCAGCACGTCGAAACGCCTTCCCGCGCAAAGCGCACATGCGTGTTCCACGCATGGCACTTTTGACCTTAACCCCAAGTCATTTTATATCCGTCAACCAACGCGTCCTACCTGCGTCACTGCCTTCTCCAGATCGCTGTCGATGGTCTGGATCAGTTTCTGGTTTGCCTCATAGGCTCTTGTCACCGTGATCATCTCCACCATCTCATCCACGACATTGATGTTGGAGCCCTCCAGAACGCCCTGCAGGACGGAAGAATCAGAGGCGATGATCCCATCCTCCGGTACAAACATATTGTTGGCAAATTCCCGCAGGCTGCTGTAGTCTTCCACGTCAAAGATCCCGATATTGGACACCACCTGATTGTTCTGGTAAATATCCCCCCGTTCGTCCACGATATAAGGAAGCTCGGGGTTGATCTTTACCCAGTCTCCCTCGGCCATGCCGCCGTTTAGTCCGCCGGTTCGTGTCAAAACATGCTCTCCTTCTTTTGTCACGAGATATCCTTCCCGGTCAACAACAAAGGCTCCGTCCCTGGTCAGGTTTACTGCCCTTCCGGCTCCGTCCTGCCCCATGTTGACTGCAAAGAAACCTTTTCCGTCAATCGCAAAATCATCCGTATTGTCGGTCACCCGCATATCGCCTGCCGACCAGTCCATATAGGTCTCACCGACTTTTGCACCAAAAGTGATATCCCCCATGCCGCGGGGAAGATTGTAGGAAGAAGTATCTTTAATCCGAAATGCAAGCTGATCTGCAAAAGAAGTCGCTGCCATCCCCTGCTTTTTATAGCCGTTGGTGTCAGCGTTCGCCATATTATTGGAGAGCTTATCCATCTTTTTTTGTTCAATGACCATTCCGGTGTAAGCAGTGTATAAACCCTTTACCATAGGTTTTCTCCTTTGACTGTTACCCCGAGATTTCATCCGTGAAAAGCTCTGAGATGTGACATTATGATAACTCAATGTTTATATCGGCAATCTTTTCCGATACTTTAGAGTAAAATGAATATTTTTTTATTTTTTATTCGTCGTCCCGTTTCCCTGCAAGAAACTCCACATATTTGCCGGTTCCGATCGCAACACAGGTCATGGGTTCTTCCGCCGTCATGGTATTGATCCCGGTCTTTTCCTCCAGAAGCTCTTCCAGACCACGCAGCAAAGCGCCGCCACCGGTCAGCACGATCCCACGGTTCGAAACATCCGCCGCAAGCTCCGGCGGCGTTTTTTCCAGAACACTGTGGACGGCCTCCACGATCTGAAGCGTCGGCTCACGCAGCGCTTCCTCCATCTCCTCCGAAGAAACACTGACGGTCTTCGGAAGACCGGTCACAAGGTTTCGCCCGCGTACGTCCATGCTTTCGGATTCGGCAAGGGGGAAGCAGGTTCCGATCTTGATCTTTACATCCTCTGCCGTCCGTTCGCCGATCAGAAGATTGTGTTTTTTTCTCATGTAGCGGACAATCGCTTCGTCAAAATCATCTCCGGCAATCTTTACCGAAGTACTGACAACAGAGCCCCCGAGGGAGATCACGGCAATATCCGCCGTCCCGCCTCCGATATCCACGATCATGTTGCCGCAGGGACGTGCGATATCAATGCCGGCACCGATCGCAGCCGCGATTGGCTCTTCAATGATCGCAACTTCTCTCGCGCCGGCGGAATATGCCGCATCCTCCACAGCCTTTTTTTCCACCTCAGTCACGCCGCTGGGTACGCAGACACTGATCCTCGGCTTGCGAAAGGTCTTTTTCCCCGTCGCCTTTTGGATGAAATACTTGATCATCTTTTCGGTGACGGTATAGTCTGAAATCACTCCCTGACGGAGCGGACGCACTGCAACAATGTTGCCCGGCGTACGTCCCAGCATCAGCCTGGCCTCTTCCCCGATCGCTTTGATCTTGTTGGTATCATTATCAAATGCAACCACAGAGGGCTCTTTCAGCACAACTCCCTTTCCTCTGATATATACTAAAATGCTTGCCGTTCCGAGATCTATCCCGATATCTGTCCCGAGCATAATTGGTTCCCCTTCTATAATTCTTTCGTTTCAGCGCAGTTGTACGCATAATCTATTATATACAAACCGTCCGCTTTTTCAAGTACAGCGCTGTATTAATTCCGGGAAAAGACTGATCTGATCAGTCTTTTTTCAGGTATGGTGCCAGAAACTGCCCTGTAAAGCTGTTTTTCTTCCTGATCAGCTGCTCCGGTGTACCCTGGGCAATGACAGTTCCGCCGCCATCTCCCCCTTCCGGTCCCATGTCGATGATATAGTCCGCTGTTTTGATGACATCCAGATTATGCTCGATCACAACTACCGTGTTTCCGCCATCCGCAAGGCGCCGGAGGATCTCGATCAGTTTCTGCACATCGGCAAAATGCAGTCCGGTCGTCGGTTCATCCAGAATATAAATCGTTTTCCCGGTGGCACGTCTCGAAAGCTCCGTGGCAAGCTTGATCCGCTGTGCCTCCCCTCCGGATAATTCCGTGGAGGGCTGTCCAAGCTTAATGTAGGAAAGCCCCACATCGTTCAGGGTCTCGATTTTGCGCCGGATGGACGGTACGTTTTCAAAGAAGGAAAGTGCCTCTTCCACGGTCATATCCAGTACATCATAGATGTTCTTTCCTTTATAGTAAACATCCAGCGTTTCCCGGTTGTACCGTTTCCCGCCGCAAACCTCACAGGGTACATAGACGTCAGGCAGGAAGTTCATCTCGATCTTGAGTATTCCGTCGCCGGCACAGGCTTCACAGCGACCCCCCTTGACATTGAACGAGAAACGCCCCTTATTGTATCCGCGGGCTTTTGCATCCGGTGTTCCCGCAAACAACTCCCGGATCATATCAAACACGCCCGTATATGTCGCAGGATTCGAGCGGGGTGTCCGACCGATGGGAGACTGGTCGATGGCGATCACCTTATCGAGCTGCTCCTCTCCTTCAACATCATCATGGTCACCCGGCACAGTCCTGGCCCGGTTCAGATCTCTCACCAGATGCTTATACAGGATCTCATTGATGAGGGAACTCTTTCCGGAACCGGAAACCCCGGTGACACAGGTCATGATCCCCAGCGGAATTTCCACATCGATATTTTTCAGGTTATTCTCCCGCGCACCCCGAATCACCAGTTTCCCGGAGCCTTTACGCCTTTTTTCCGGCACCGGAATCTTCAGCTCTCCGCTCAGATATTTCCCCGTAATGGATGCCGGCGTGTTGATGATATCCTCCACAGATCCGGCTGCTACCACAAGCCCCCCGTGCGCACCGGCGCCCGGTCCAATATCCACCAGATAATCTGCGGCGCGCATGGTATCCTCATCATGTTCCACCACCACCAGGGTATTTCCGATATCACGCAGATTCTTTAATGCTGCGAGGAGCTTGTCGTTGTCCCGCTGGTGGAGACCGATGCTGGGTTCGTCCAGAATATAAGCAACTCCCACGAGCCCCGACCCGATCTGCGTCGCAAGCCGGATTCTCTGTGCTTCTCCGCCGGACAGGGAGGCCGTTCCTCTGGCAAGGGTCAGATAATCGAGCCCGACATCCACCAGAAAATGAATCCGCGACCTGATCTCCTTCAGCACCTGATGCCCGATACGCTCCTGCTGCGCCGTCAGCTTCAATTCATCAAACCACTCCCCCAGCTTTCCGATCGGCACTGTCGTCACCTCATAGATGTTCCGGTCTCCCACCGTCACGGCAAGAGACTCCTTCTTCAGGCGCTGTCCCTTGCAGGCCTCACAGGGGGTGATCCGCATAAACTCCTCATACTGGGACTTCGACCATTCGGAGCTTGTCTCCCGGTATCTGCGCTGTACATTCTGGATCAGTCCCTCAAAGACAATATCGTAATCTCCCACACCGCGCTGACCCACATAATGCACGGTTACGGACTTATCCGCTCCGTAAATCAGCACATGGCGTGCCTTCTCGGAAAGCTCACCGAAGGGTTTATCCAGCGAAAAACGGTACGCCTTCGCCAGAGCCTCCAATGTTGCGTGGGAAAAGCTTCCCTCGTCTGCCGAAGACTGCCATCCCATCACCTGGATTGCTCCTTCATTGAGCGAGCGTCTTTGATCCGGGATCATCAGTGCAGGGTCAAACTCCATTTTGTATCCGAGCCCCGTGCAGACCGGACAGGCTCCGAAAGGATTATTGAAGGAAAAACTCCGGGGCTCGACCTCATCAATACTGATTCCGCAATCCGGGCAGGAAAAGCTTTGGGAAAAATGGAGTTCCTTCCCGTCGATCACGTCAATTGTCAACAGACCCTCGGCAAGTGACAGGGCATTTTCCACGGAATCCGTCAGACGTTTTTCAATTCCCTCCTTCACCACCAGGCGGTCTACGATAATCTCTACGGTGTGTTTGATATTTTTATCCAGGCTGATCTCTTCGGAGAGTTCATACAGATTCCCGTCCACCCTCACACGCACATAGCCGCTTCGCTTTGCCTTTTCAAACAGCTTTTCCTGACGACCCTTCCTTCCGCGTACCACAGGCGCCAGCACCTGAATCCTGGTGCCCTCCGGCAGGGTCATCACCTGATCCACCATCTGATCCACCGACTGCCGGTTGATCTCTTTTCCGCAGTTCGGGCAATGGGGAATGCCGGCGCGGGCATACAGCAGCCGCAGGTAATCGTAGATCTCCGTCACCGTGCCGACTGTGGATCTGGGATTGCGGTTTGTGGATTTCTGGTCGATGGAGATCGCCGGCGGGAGGCCCTCTATGCTTTCCACTTCCGGTTTTTCCATTTGTCCGAGGAATTGCCGCGCATAAGATGACAGCGACTCCATATACCGCCGCTGTCCCTCTGCATAGATCGTATCAAACGCAAGGCTGGACTTTCCGGAGCCGGACAGTCCCGTCAGCACAACAAACTGATCCCGGGGGATATCAATATCAATCCCCTTCAGGTTATGTTCCCGCGCACCCCTGATCCTTATATATTTTCTTGTCACTTCCGACATGTGTAAACTCCTTCCGGGCGCTTTTACAGATCCCGCATCATTTCCTTCAGCCGGATCATCTGATCGCGCAGCGTTGCCGCCTCTTCAAAATTCAGTTCTGCGGCGGCCTTCTTCATCTTCTTCTCCACCTGATCGATCAGCTTCTTCAGCTCTCCCTTGTCCATGGCCTCCGGATCACGCTCGAAATTCATTTCCTCCGCGGCAACCTTTTTGCTGATGCTGATCAGATCCCGTACCGACTTCCGGATCGTCTGGGGTGTGATACCATGTTCCTCGTTGTAAGCCTGCTGAAGGGTTCTGCGCCGATTGGTTTCTTCTATTGCTTCTTTCATGGAATCGGTCATCGTATCCGCATACATGATCACACGTCCCTCGGAATTACGTGCCGCACGGCCGATGGTCTGAATCAGGGAAGTCCGCGAACGCAGGAATCCTTCCTTATCCGCGTCCAGGATCACCACAAGCGTGATCTCCGGGATATCAAGGCCCTCCCGCAGCAGATTGATCCCCACCAGCACATCAAACACATCCAGCCGGAGATCACGGATGATCTCCGCACGTTCCAGGGTGTCGATATCCGAATGCAGATACTTCACCCGGATCCCGACCTCCCGCATATAGTCCGTCAGATCCTCCGCCATTTTCTTAGTCAGGGTGGTAATCAGCACCTTGTGATGCTGTTCTGTTTCGCGGTTTACTTCTCCGATCAGGTCATCGATCTGTCCCTCCACGGGACGTACAGCAACCTCCGGATCCAGAAGTCCCGTCGGCCGGATGACCTGCTCCACACGCAAAAGCTCGTGTTCTTCTTCATAGCTCCCCGGCGTCGCGGACACAAAGAGCATCTGATCGATTCTGGATTCGAACTCTTCAAAAGAAAGCGGGCGGTTATCCATGGCGCTGGGCAGGCGGAACCCATAGTCGATCAAAGTCTTTTTCCGGGAGTAATTGCCGTTGTACATACCGCCGATCTGCGGAACCGTCATATGGGATTCGTCCACGATGATCAGAAAATCATCCGGGAAGAAATCCATCAGGGTATGGGGCGTCGCACCGGGCTCCAGCGCCGCAAGCTGTCTGGAATAGTTTTCAATTCCGCTGCAAAACCCTGTCTCCCGTAACATCTCAATGTCAAAGTTCGTTCGTTCGGAAATCCGCTGTGCTTCGATCAGCTTGTCTTCCGATTTAAAGAAGTCCACCCGCTCCTTCAGTTCTCCCTCTATCTCTTCGCAGGCGCGAAGAAGCTTATTGCGGGAAACCACATAGTGGGAGGCCGGAAAGATCGAAACGTGGGTCAGTTCCCCTTTTCTCTCTCCGGTAAGCACATCGATTTCCGTGATCCTGTCGATCTCATCTCCGAAAAACTCCACACGGATCGCCGTATCTCCGCGATCCGCAGGAAAAATCTCCACCACGTCTCCCCTGACTCGAAATGTCCCCCTGTGGAAATCCATATCATTTCTCGTATATTGGATATCGATCAAGGCACGGATCACATCATCCCTTTCCCGTTCCTGCCCCGGCCGGAGCGAAACCATCATGGAAAGCAGGTCCTCCGGATCACCGAGACCATAGATACAGGATACGGACGAAACAATGACGACATCCCGCCGTTCCATCAGGGCAGCCGTTGCCGAAAGCCGAAGCTTGTCAATCTCGTCATTCACGGAAGAGTCCTTGGCGATATAGGTGTCCGACTGCGGTACATAGGCTTCCGGCTGGTAATAGTCATAGTAACTGACAAAGTATTCAACAGCGTTCTCGGGGAAGAACTCCTTCATCTCACCGTACAGCTGCGCCGCAAGCGTCTTGTTGTGACTGATGATCAGCGTCGGCTTGTTGAGCGATGCAATGACATTGGCCATGGTGAAGGTTTTGCCGGAGCCCGTAACGCCAAGCAGGGTTTCAAATTGGTTGCCCTCTTTGAAACCCTTTACCAGTTCTTTGATGGCCTGCGGCTGGTCGCCGGTAGGCTGATATTCAGCGTGTAATTTAAATTCCATTTTTCACTAAATTCCCTCAACCGCCTCGGTCTGTTGGGCGATACGATGACATTCGTCCTCATCCTTCGGTCTGTACCGCTCATTCATACGCACCTCATAGTCCGAAGCAGGCATGGGCTTGGCATAAAAATAGCCCTGTATCATGTCGCAATCCTGCGATGCAAGGAAATCCACCTGTTCACGCACCTCGACACCCTCTGCAACGGTCCGCATATTCAGATATTTTGCAAGCTTGATTGCTTCCGAGACGATGATTTCGCCCCGTCTGTTATCGTTCTCTCCGCGGAAGAACTCGGCATCCAGCTTTAAAACATCAAGCGGCATGTCTTTGAGAGAATTGAGGGAGGAATATCCGGAACCGAAGTCATCCATCGACACCGCAAAACCATAAGATTTCAGTTCCTCAATCGTATGGATCATCGCTTTCTTGTCATCAAAGAAAGCACTTTCGGTGAGTTCGATCTCCACAAGCTCATGAGGTGTCCCCTCGGCGTCCACGAGATCTCTGATCTGCCCGGCAAGGTCACTTTCGATGAAATGCGCCCGGGACACATTCACGGACACCGGAACACATCGGTATCCCGCATCCAGCCACCGTTTCTGATCCCGTGCAACATGTTTGATCATGTAATGATCGATCTCCGTGATAAAACCGTTTTTTTCAAAGATCGGGATCATGCGTCCGGGGGAGACGAAGCCCAGTTCCGGTGACTGCCAGCGTATCAGCGCCTCCGCACCGCGAAGTTCATCCGTCCGTGGATCATACTTGGGCTGATAATAGACCACAAATTCTTCGTTGTCCAACGCCGCCTGCTGACGCTCCTGCACCGTTTCCGCCCAGCGTCTGTCCTCGATCAGCTTTTCGTCGAAAAAAGCAATCCCCGTATCCTCATGATTCAGAGATTCTCTCGCGGCACAGGCAACATTGTAGATCTCTCCAAGATCTGTCTTTTTTCGTTCTCCGTTTTGATCCGGCTCTATCGTCGCAATACCGGCCTGAAACACAAATACATGATCGTCCGTAATACGGGAGACCTTCTCTATGATCGACTGTATCCGGCTCTTCACAGCGTCGTCGCCTTCACTCCGGAGCAATAACGCAAAATCTCCTTCCGCAGCATGCGCACAGATTTCTTTCTTCCTGTGCAGCATGTCCTGTATACTGTGATCGATCCGGCTCATGACTCTCTCTCCCTCTTCAGCCGAATGGCACACACAGAAATTGCGATATCCGACAAACTTCAGGTTTACGACAGCATACCGCACGTTGCGATTGCGGTATTTTCTGATCAGCTCTCCGCCCCGGTATACAAAGTAAACATAATTACTGCCCTGTGTCACGGCATCCGTGAAGAACACCTTCAGCGTTTTTCTTCTCCTTGCGATACCTGTGACAATATTGACGATCATTACAATATAGGTGGTCAGGACAATCAGCCATATGCTTGCCACAACGGCAATGAGCAAAACGAGGTCGGCCATTCCAAAAGAGAGATAGCTTTTTGCGACGAATTCGGATTGTCCGTCGCTCATCACAACGCCCAGCCAAAACGGGATTTTCACCATCTTTTCCTGATGTCCCCTCAGGAAAGGAATCCTGTTCATCCCCAGAACATTCCCGATCTCCCCTTCGGAAAACAGCTTTCGATCGGCCGGAGCCATGTATGCATCGAGATTTCTGAAAATATCCCCATACGATATTTCCATTTCGTCATCAATCTGCCTCACAAAGGGAGCTTCCTCATCAGGATAGATTTTCGCATCGTTGACAAATGCACTGAGAACGACCGGATCCGGATTGTTTTCCGCCCGGAAGGCCGTCCCTGAAGCATCCGGCAGCTCCCGCGTATCCGTTCCTTCGGATACCGTAACATTCCCCTCCCCGTCAAGAATGAGATAATCCCTCCCGAAGGCACTGAGAACCGGTGCACTCTCTATCCCGTCACGCACGCTTGCCTCATAAACGTCCGACATATTCTGTACGGCGGCTCTCTCTGAAAGGACTCTTTCATACATAAAGCTGGAGCTGTAAACCGTCAGGAAAAGGGCTACCAGTGCACAAGAGAGCACGATCAGGATCGTAAAAATGAGGATCCATATCCACGTATTGCTTTTTTTCAGTTTTCTGACTCTCTTCTCTTTTGTATTTGCCATTATCCTTCTTAAACTCCACCCGTATTGCTCCGGAGTGTCCGTTTTTCCTGCCTTTATCTATTTCCCTGTCGGCACGCTTTGCTCTGCCGATTACGATTGTCCGACCCCCGGTACAAACCGGATGGCTTCCTCAGGCGGCAGAGGCTCACTGAAGAAAAAGCCCTGGATCGTGTCTGCCCCGAATTCCTTCAATCTGCAGTACTGCCACTCTTTTTCCACACCTTCAATGGTCATCTCCTTATCCAGATCATGGATCAGCCGAATCATATCATCGATAAAAGCATCCTTTCCATCCACGAGATAATTGTCTACCAGAGATTTGTCCAGCTTGATTACGTCCACGGGAATATAGGTCAGATAACCGAGAGAGGAATATCCGGTTCCGAAGTCATCCATCAAAAGACGTATCCCGATTTCATCAAATCGCTTAAAAAGCTCCTCCGCCTGTGCGGTACGATCCAGCATGATGCCTTCCGTGATCTCAATTTCAAGATATTCTGAGGGAATCTGATATTTGTGAAGCTGCTCCTCCACAAAATCCGCATACCCGGTGTCACTTAATTGTTTGCTGGAAAAATTCACTGAAACAGGATACAGCGTATGTCCGGCATCACGCCATTCCGCCAGCTGCCGGATCACCTGTTCCGTTGTGATCCTCCCGATCCTCCAGATCCACCCGTACTTCTCGGCAATGGGAATAAACTGGGTCGGAGAAAACTCGGATTGTTTCAACCGGACAAGCGCTTCATAACCGCAAAGCTTCAGATTCTGCACATTTACCTTCGGCTGGTAAACCATAAAGAAGCCGTCATTCTTGAAGGCATCCAGCAGGTGTTCCCGGATTCTTCTTTCTTCCCTGGCCTTTATCCGGAGCTTTTCGCTATAGAAAAGAACCTTGTTGCGCCCCATGCCTTTTGCGGCATTCATCGCTTCTTCCGCATAGTTGATCTGTTCTTCCACACTGTGGGTACCGTCGGCAACAGAGACCCCTATGCTGGCAGAGAGCTGAATCTCCACGTTTCCGGAGCGGAACGGCTCCGTGAAGACCCCCCCGATCTGCTCCAATGACCGATGCTTCTCCGACACGGGTTCATATACCACCACTAAAAACTGATCCGCACCGTAGCGGGAAAGAAGCCACTTGTTTTCCATGGCCAGAATCTTTAATCCGCGTGCGATCCTCTTCAAAATCTCATCCGCCAGCTCGTGACCGTAGGTGGCGTTGATTCCTTTGAAGCCCTCTATATCTGCCATAATATAGGAGGCTGTATCCCATATTTCTTTGGATTTCAAAAGAAGATCCATGGCATACTGCCGGTTAAAAATGTCCAGCATCTCATCATGCTGTGCCTGATAAATCAGGTGCAGATGCTCGGTCTCCACAGTGTCCTTCAGATAATGGACACAGTTATCACGGTGGTTGAAGCCGTTATGAATGGCCGTTGCCATATCCATACAGGTATTGTAGCCGCAGGAGGTACAATTGATATGACGGGCTTCAAAGGTATGCTTACCCATACTTTGAAAAATGGCTTCCAGCTCCTCCGGGTTCGGGATCAGCACTTCGCATTCCGCGGACAAATCCCGGTAATGGCGCAGATAATCGGAAAGATCCAGATTCTCAAACTGTCTGTTCAGCAGCTCCAGACGTTGCTGCGGCAAAAGATTGCGCGATACCGCGGATTCGCCGTCATCCTTTTTCACCTCTTCCCGAATGGCAAGGAGATGAAACAATGCCTCGTCTGTGGCTGAGAGCTCCGGATCCGTGGCCGTCCCGCACAGGCACCCGTTCTCACAATTCAGGGCATCGATGAAAAGAAACGGAATTTCCTTGTTCGCGATACTCTGTGCGTGTGCCTGCAGGTATTCGTACATATGACGTTCTCCCTCGATCTGACGGATAAAGACACCGTCACCGAGAAACCACCTCACATGGTCTTTGAGCCCACCGGGCATGGGATACATGGAACCGAGCCCGTATTCCACCTCATCCGTAACAGGATCTCCATAAAGCTCCTGATCACGGATCACCTCCATCAGATGATGGAATGTCACGTTATAATCGACAAGTCCGGCATTTTCCGGATCTTCAATTTCCAGCTTTTTCGCGATACAGGGGCTTAAGAATGCGAAACGATCCCTGATGCCCATTTCCTTTCTCGCATAAATCGCGGCACACATCAACGGGCTCTGCACCGGGAACAGGCTGGGCAGCAGCTGTGGAATATACTTTTCGATATAAGTGACGACAGCGGGACAGGGCTGCGAAATACCGACCGTAAAATCATGCTCCTGTATATAGCGGAGATAACCCCAGGTCGTGATATCAGCACCGAAGGAAACATTGATAAAATGCCTGACCCCGAGCTCCTTCAGACCTCCCAGGACACGTTCATATTCCTCCGGATAATTTGCCCGGAAGGACGGCGCAATGAGAAGGGAGATCGGTTCTCCATCAGCCAGGTCCCTCAGAAAAGCCTCCGTATCGTCGTGATATTCCCGGGCACCATGTTCACAGGCATCAAAGCAGGCTCCGCAGCCTACGCAGCGCGCAGGATCCACATTGATCCTGGATTTCCCGTTCCTGTCGGCTTCGGTGGAGATACAGGCGCCCATAGCGCTGCAGACATTGATGCATTTATTGCAGCCAACACAGTATTCGTTGGTGAAGACCAGTTCTTTTGTCATGCCTTTGTCCTTATGTCAGTATGAAATACGTGCGTACTATTCTTATTATAACATCATACACAGGGGCTTCGCACTACAAAAATGACCAACCCGCCGGTTGTTTTCAGAGGTCTTTTTTGAGGGTCGCATTCATGCTTCCGGTGCGGTATCCTTTTAAATCCAATGTCACAAACAAAAAACCTATTTCCCTGAATTTCCCGTATACCTTTTCCCTCATTTCCTCTGCGGCCAGACGGGAAATATCCTTCGGCGGCACCTCGATCCTTGCCATATTCCCATGCATACGTACGCGCTCTTCCAAAAATCCCTGCTCGATCAGAAAAGACTCTGCCTGATCGATCCTGAGAAGCTTCTCCTCCGTAATCTCTTCCCCGTATACAAACCGGGATGCCAGACAGGCATATGCCGGTTTGCTCCAGGTCGGCAGTCCCATGGCTTTTGAAATCTCGCGAATCTCGGACTTTCTGAGTCCCGCCTCACGCAGGGGGCTTTTCACGGAAAGCTCTTCCACAGCGCGCAGACCCGGTCTGTAATCCCCCAGATCATCCATATTGGAGCCTTCCGCCACATACTCGATGCCATACTCCAGAGCCGTTTTCCTTATCTCCGAAAAAATCATGCGTTTGCAAAAATAGCATCTGTCCGGCCCGTTATGTCTGTATTCTTTCTCCTGAAGGGGATTCACCACGCAGACGGCATGCCGTATTCCCCGCTCATCGCAAAAGGCCTTGGCGGCATTCATCTCGCGTTCGGGCAGGGATGCATCCGATGCAGTCACCGCCATGGCCCTGTCCCCCAACACCTCATAGGAAACCGCCAGGAGAAATGACGAGTCCACTCCTCCGGAAAAGCCCACGGCCAAAGACCCCAGTCCCCTGATATACTCTTCCAATTCAGAAAGCTTTCTCTGCAATTCTTCCGGTAATGATTCTTTTGTTGTGATCATGTTGCAACGCCTCCTTACTTTATGTTACTGAAATTATATCCGGCAGGTATGAGAAATGCAAAGCATTCCGTCATTCTGCCGCAGATGATTGTAAAGTTCTCTGCTATTGCTTATACTATATACAATCCGTACACAATAATCTCGTCTGAAAACTACGCATATGGAGGGATGTTATGATTTTTGACAAACTGGTCCAGTTGAAACAACAGACTGCTATGGTTTCGATCGTCATGATGGCAATCGGCTTCACGCTTATGATCTGGCCGGAGCAGTATACCGATTTTCTGATTACGGCTCTTGGCTATGTACTGCTTGTGGTCGCAACCCTGATGATTTTGGAATTTATTGCAAGCAAAAAAGCCATGAAGCATTATGTCAATCTGATCATCGCACTTGTGATGGCGATCTTCGGACTTTGCGTACTGCTTTTTCCGGACAACATCCTTGTTCTTCTCGGCTGGTGTGCCGGATTGATCTGGATCGTGGCCGGATGTATCAGTCTTTTCAATACCCTGACCTATATCCGCAGAACCGGGCGTAAAGGCTGGTGGGTGATGATCCTGCTTTCCGGCTGCCTCTTATGCTTTGGTTTCCTCACTATTTTAAATCCATGGTGGAATTCCCCTCATCTGCTTTTGCAGATGATCGGTGCCATGCTTCTCGGCACATCGGTGATCGGACTTCTTCGTCTGATCTGGATCTGGCCGGCCAGGAACAATGAGGAAGGAGGAAACTGACATGGGAGAAAAAAACAAAACCAAACCGGAAATCGGCGAAAAGCTGAATAAGCTTATGTCGGATGAAATCAAAAAGATGAAAAAAAAGGAGAAAAGCCGGGGCGCGGAGATTATGGGCGTTTTTGCAAACCATAATTTTTACCTGAACGGTCTCACTCCGGAGGAGCTTCGTATCACACTGGAGGATCTCGGTCCTACCTATGTGAAAATCGGACAGATTATGAGCAGCCGGAGCGACATGCTGCCGGAGAGCTATTGCAAAGAGCTGGAGAAGCTCCGTCAGAATGTAAAACCCTTGGATTCTCAGGTGGCCCGCGCCGTGATCGAGCAGGAAACAGGAAAAAAGATTGAGGAACTGTTCCGTGAATTCCGTGATGAACCGCTTGGCTCCGCATCCGTGGGACAGGCACACTACGGCGTATTGAAGGACGGCACAAAGGTTGTGACAAAAGTACAGAGGCCCTTCATCGCCGATCAGATGAGACGTGACTTCGTTCTTCTGAAAAAAATAGCCTCTTCTCTCAAAAACGCAAAATCAGAGGATGAGGAAAGTACGGATACTGTCGACCTTTTAGCTGTCATCGAAGAGCTGGAGGCTGTGACGGATGAAGAACTGGATTTTCGGGTCGAGGCGGAGAATACCAGATTTTTCAAGGAGAACTGTATCGAGGATCAGGATGCGATCAGCTGCCCCGATGTGATCGATGAACTGACGACAGAGCGGCTTTTTACAATGACCTATGTGGAAGGCTACTCCATAGCCAAAAGAGAAAAGCTGATAGAGGAAGGGTATGACCCGAATCAGCTGGGCAGTGTCATCCTGGACAATTACGTTCATCAGGTACTGGATGTGGGTGTTTTTCACGCAGATCCCCATCAGGGCAATATCATGGTCAGCGGCGGAAAGCCATACTGGATTGATTTCGGTATGGTAGGACGTATCTCGGAGTCGGATATCGGGGTCATTCAGTCCCTGATTCTTTCCTTGATCAGCATGGATCTGGAAGCCCTCGTCAATGCCGTCACATCCATGGGTGCCACATCTCCGAAGACCAACCGTACGAACCTGATGGATGATCTGAATGCGATGATGGACAAGTATATGACTGCCTCCACGCTGGAAGATATTGATATGTCCGTTCTGTTCGAGGAAATTACGGATATCTGCAGCAGAAACTATATCACGGTTCCGGGAAAATATACCATGCTGATCCGCTCGATTGCCACGATGGAAGGCGTGATCGAGGTGCTTGCTCCGGAGCTGAAGCTTTTTGATCTCATTACGCAAAAGCTGCTGGAACGCACGAAAAAGAGTTTTAATCTGGAGCAGGAGCTGAAAAATATCGGACGCGGAGCCCTTGATATCGGAAAGAAGGCCGCCAGGATCCCCTCTCTGGCATCCGATGCATTAAACAGCCTGATCAAAGGAAAAGCAAAGATCAATCTGGAGCTGACCGGGTACGATAATCTGGTAAAAGATGTGCAAAAGCTGGCGAAAAACCTGACCCTCGCGTTTTTTGCGGCGGTTATCTTCTTTGGATCCTGTCTCATCTGTATGACGGATGTCCGGCCAAAGACCCCGAGCGGCGTACCCGTCGTTGCCATTGTAGGATTTGTATTCTCCATTGCGCTTGGCATTTTCAGCATCAAACGGATGACCAAAAAATAGAAAACCGAAATGCCGCATGAGGGCTATGCTATCGCTGCTTTCCTCTTTTTCCGCAGAAGCACAAGGTACAGAAGAAACAGTGCTGTTGCAAACAGTACCCCGACCGGATACGCAATGGATCCGGAAAGCCGGAATCCCTCTTTTGCCATCAGGATATAGGTCATGCTGACCGCAGACATGAAGGTTGCCGGTAATGCCGTGATGAAAGAACCATAGCGATACTTCCCCTCTTTGATCAGGTAGGACGTCGCGACCCAGAGAGCAATCATGGCAAGGGTTTGATTCGACCAGGAGAAATACCGCCACAGCACATTAAAGTCCAGCTGTGTGAGGATCGCACCGATGCCCAGCAGCGGGAGCGTAATGATAAGCCGGTTTTTCAGCTTTTTTTGATCCAGTCCCGTGATCTCTGCCAGAATCAGGCGGGCGCTGCGGAATGCTGTATCGCCGGAAGAGATCGGACAGATGATCACGCCGATCACCGCAAGAATACCGCCGGCCACCCCCAGCATATCTCTGCATATCTCATATACCGTACCGGATTGTCCCAGGGTGGAGATTGCCTGATTCAGAAGATCCGTTGTACCGTAGAAAGCAACGCCTCCGGCAGCCCATACCAAAGCAATCACAGATTCCACAATCATTGCTCCATAAAAAACGGAGCGCCCCTGTTTTTCAGATATGATACACTTTGCGATCATGGGAGACTGGGTGGCATGGAAGCCCGAGATCGCACCGCAGGCGACGGTAACAAACATAAAGGGCCAGGCAGGAAGACCCTCCGGATGCAGACTCTGCAGGGTGATCTCCGGGATCCTGTAACCGCCGGCAATCGTACCGCCCAGAACACTCACGGCCATGATGATCAGAATGATGCCGAATACGGGATAGAGCTTTCCGATCAATTTGTCTATGGGAAGCAGTGTCGCAAGCACATAGTATAAGAGAATGACAACAATCCAGAAGGTATCGGTCTGGGTTGCCGGGATAAGATCATCGAGAAGCGCCGCGGGACTGGTAACGAAAACGGTTCCCGTCAATACCAGCAGCACCACGGAAAAAATGCGCATCACCCATTTCGCGACTTTTCCAATATAAGTGCCGGACAGTTCCGCAATGGAAGCTCCGCGATGACGGCTCGAGATCATACCGGACATATAGTCATGCACTGCGCCGCCGAGGATAGACCCGAACACAATCCAAAGAAACACGACCGGTCCGAAACAGGCTCCCATCAGCGCCCCGAAAATAGGGCCTGTCCCTGCAATATTCAAAAGCTGTACCAGAAATGCCTTCCATGGCTTCATCGGCACGCAGTCAACGCCGTCATTGATGGCAATAGCAGGTGTTTTGCGATCATCCGGCGCAAATATTTTTTCGGTGATCCGTCCGTATACAAGAAATCCCACTATCAATACAACAAAAGACAAAATAAGAGAAATCAAGGTCAATCCTCCCTCCACCGCTGCTGTCATGTCATTTACAGTTTGTATTATACGAAAGTAATGAGATTTATGCAAAGATGATCATTTTTACGGGAGCTTAGAAGAAAGGACAGGCATGAGATGAGTAAAAAAGTAATCGCAGCAGGCCATATTTGTCTTGATATGACCCCTGTTTTTCCCGAAAGCGGAAGAAGCAGAGTGTCCGAGATCCTGATGCCCGGAAAGCTGATCGAGACAAAAGGAATCTCAATCTTCACCGGCGGCTCCGTTGCAAATACCGGACTGGCTATGAAAATCCTGGGCGCCGATGTGAGGCTGATGGGAAAAGTGGGGAAGGACGACATCGGTGAAATGATCTGCAATATTCTCAAGCGCTATGATGCTGACCGGGATATGATCAAAGTCGAGAAGGAACCGTCTTCCTACAGCGTCGTTCTGGCAATTCCCGGAATAGACCGGATCTTTTTACATTGTCCGGGAGCCAATGATACCTACGGTGCAGATGAAATACCGGGTAACGCATTTCAGGAAGCAGATCTTTTCCACTTCGGCTACCCGCCGTTAATGAAGCGAATGTATGAAGAAGATGGGCGGGAGCTGACGGCGCTTTTTAAAAGGGCGAAAGAAAACGGATGTGCAACCTCGCTGGACATGGCTGCCATAGACCCTGAGTCAGAGGCCGGCAAGGCGGATTGGACAAAGATCTTAAAGAATGTGATTCCGTATGTGGATTTTTTCGTCCCCAGTGTTGAGGAACTATGCTTTATGCTGGATACCGGGCGGTTCAGGGAATGGCAGGTTCGCGCGGGGGATCGGGATATTACGGAGGTGATCGACGTGGATCGTGACATCAGACCCCTTGCAGACCAATGTATGGAGCTAGGCTGTAAGGTGCTGATGATAAAATGCGGTGCTCCGGGGCTGTATTACAGAACCGCTCCACCTGACGTCATCTGCCAGATCTCCCCAAAGCTCAGGCTGAAGCCGGACATCTGGGCTAATAAAGAGGGGTTTGAAAGGTCGTACCGGCCGGATGCGATCCTGTCGGGAACGGGAGCCGGCGACACAAGTATCGCGGCATACCTGACAGCCATGCTGGAAGGGGATACACCGGAGGAATGCATCAGGCTTGCCGCGGCAACCGGTGCTTGTTGTGTATCGGCGTATGATGCGCTTTCCGGATTAAAGCCGCTGCCCGTATTGCGGAAAAGGATTGCTGACGGGTGGGAAAAATCAACGGATGGGAAGAGGGATGCTTAAGAAAGGGTACGAATCAGGCCGGATACATCCCCCGGCGTTTCCGCAAACAACGTCGCTCCGTGTTCCCTGAGAAATGATCTGTCACGGAACCCCCACAGAACGGAAATACAGGGAATCCCGGCGTTATTTGCGGTCTGCAGATCCACCTCCGAATCGCCGATATAGACGGCTTCCTTTTTCGTGCTGCCCAGTTCCCGCAAGGCCTGTTCCACAGTATCCGGCGCGGGCTTTCTTTTGATTCCTTCCTTTTCTCCGATGGCAACCGGCACATATTTCGAAAAAAACCGTTCATTCAACGCTTTCACGGCAGGATCGATCTTGTTGGAAACAATCGCCAGGCGGTATCCCCTTTCTGACAAAAGCTTCATCAGATCCGTCACACCGGCATAGGGTTTTGTCTGATCCAGCCAATGCTTCCCGTAGTATTCCCTGAAAACCGGCACCATCTGCTCTATCAGATCCTCCGGGGTGCCTTCCGGAACTGCGCATTGTATGGCATACCGGATGCCGTTTCCGAAAAACTGTCGATATTCCGATTCCGTACGTTTGGGCATATGGAATCGATCCAGAACATAATTGACGGATCCGGCCAGATCCGTCAAAGTGTTCAGAACAGTCCCATCCATATCAAAGATCACCGTGTTGATTTTGCCCATATCTCCCATCCCGTTTGTCCGCTTTCTCACAAACCTCATTTCTCTTCCTGTCCGGACATTGCATATCACGACGCCGGCACCGGCCCTCATGGATTATTTTTGCTTCTGCTGCTCAAAAAAATCATCGATATTGGCAATCAGCTCCGACGGCGGCATGGTCTTCAGAAGGTACTTCTCCGGTTTCAGGGAAAGAACCTTCATGACGCTTTCTTTATCATCCTTGACCGTCAGAAACATGACCGGGATCTGGCTCGTCGCGGATTCCGACCTGAGCATTTCCAGTACCTGAGGCCCCGTGGTCACCGGCATTTCATAATCCAGCAGAATCAGATCCACTGTGTTTTTCGCAAGAAATGTAATGGCATTCATGCCGGAGTTGACCATAAAGACCTGATATTTCTCAGACAGCCAGGTTTTGATGGTTCTAAGCATCATTCCGTCATCATCGACAACAAGAATCCTTTTTTTGGATGTCTTCTTCTCTTCCTGCAGCACAATGGATTCCAGCTTCTCTCCGAGCTCCTTGACGTTCACCGGCCGCAAAAATACACCCGATAACATATCCTCCGGAATGATGCGGTATACATATGACAGATCGTCCGGTTTCCCGATGATCACAATCGCGATCTCATTCTCTAAAATCTGTTCCTTGCAATACAGGAGCATCTGATCCGCATTTTCTCCCGTACCTTCCATGCCATCCAGATATACGAGATAGACGCCGCTTTCCCCCTTCAGTCTGCTGAGATCGGTGGGATTCGGCAGACACTCCGTGATGGCATATCCCTCCTCCGTCAGCTCCTGTTTAATGGCGTTGATCATAAAGCCCTTGTTTTTCTGATCCGTGATCAAAAAGATCCTTTTATTCATACTTTCCCTTTCCATTTCATGAAACCGCGCCTCAGAGCAACTCCAAAAGCGCCGTCCTGTCCACTGCTGCCATGAGTTCCTTTATCTTAGCATACTTCTCATCAAGAGGCGATGAGATTTTGTAGCCCTCCAGCATTTTCACGATCTTGTCCGCGCTGTCAAAATCATACGCCTCCACAAATTCCTTCATTCCCATCAGCGCTTCCGTAAACTCCTCCTCCGAGATCTCCGGACGGTTTATTTCCTTACGGGAAGTGACCGGATTCACGGAAGAAAGCTTCTCCTGATAGCTTCGATACAACGCCAGAAGCACCGGTGTCTTCTCCTCGATGGTCTCTTTATCCTGTGCGTTTCCACAGGTTTCCAGGAAGGCCGCCTGCTCTGACAGCTCCTTCGCGCCGATGAGCCGTGCCGAGCTTTTCAGCGCATGTACCAGAACCGTATAATTGCGAAAATCCTTTTCCTTCGCATATTGTTCGATCTGCGCGGATTTCGTGGGAAGTGCAATCAGAAACTCCCTGATCGCATCATACAAAATCCCTTCGTTCCCGCAGTTTTTCACTGCTTCCTTCAGATCAATCCCCTCACACTTCAACAGAAGCTCATGGGTCTGCCGGTTGGATTCCCGGACAAGGGGATTTTGTGCGCCTCCCCCTTTTTCTTTCAGATAACCGTTTGCATCGACATTTTGCTCCGGGATCCTGTGGGAGGAATGGATGGCAAACCGGGGATCCTTCGGGTAGATCAGCTTCTCGGGGGGTAAAAACGAAGCCAGTGTCTTTTCCAGCTTCTCCGTATCAATGGGCTTGGTAAGATAATCCGAAAAACCTGCCTCCAGATACATTTCTCTTGCGCCGGCCACGGCATTTGCGGTCAGTGCGATCACGGGGGTTTCAATATTCGGATTTGACTGTGCCTTCCTTAATGCTTCCAGTGTCTCGATCCCGTCCATCTCGGGCATACGATGATCCAGCAGAATCACATCAAATTTTTCTGCTGCGGTCAGCTCCAATGTCTCTTTTCCGCTCTGTGCCGTGGTAATCTGCAGCATCGTTTGTTGAAGCAGTCCTTCGATCACGGTCAGGTTCATCTTTGTATCGTCGACGATCAGTACCTTTGCATCCGGCGCATGGAAGGCCTCCTGATAGTGCTCCGCATTCTCTACGGCGCGGTTGTAGCTTTCCTCAAAATCGCCGATAGGCGCTGCATCGCAGACTTTCTGAGTTACTTCAAAAGAAAAATCAGAGCCCTCCCCATAAACGCTCCTGACCACAAGTCTCGTGTCCATCATGGCAAGGAGCTTTTTCACGATGCTCATACCAAGCCCTGTGCCCTCAATCGTACGGTTTCTGATTTCTTCGATCCGTTCAAAGGGGGAGTAGAGCTTTTCCAGATCCTCTTCCCTGATTCCGATCCCGGTATCCACCACCTGGAATTTCAAGGCTATTTCATCCTCCGAAAGCGGCGTGTGGGTGACATTCAATGTGACGGATCCCTTTTCCGTGTATTTTACCGCATTGGTCAGGATATTCGTCACGCATTGTTTGATCCTGATCTCATCCCCGTATAGAAGATGCGGTATGCTCTCCTCAACGTGTACGATAAGCTTCAGCTCCTTTTCTTCCGCTCTGGTCGAGATCATATTGACCAGATCATTCATGGTGGAGCTGAGCTCATATTGTACCGGCAGAATCTCCATCCTCCCCGCCTCGATCTTGGAAAAGTCCAGGATATCATTGACAAGGGAAAGCAGAGAATTGCCGGCGTTCTTGATATCTACGGCATGTTTGATGGTACCGGGTTCCTCCGACTCCCGCAGGATCAGCTCATTCAGCCCCAGTACGGCATTGATGGGTGTGCGGATCTCATGAGACATGTTGGAAAGAAACATGCTTTTGGCCTCATTCGCTTTCTGTGCAACCCTGAGATCCTCCTGCAGCTTCGCTTCTTCCTGAATCCGGTCGATCATGTCCGTCACCTCGTGCACCGTCTGATCCACCGCGTGGTACAGCTGTTCAATCTCATCGCGGGTGTCGATCTGCAGCTTATAAATATTATCCACACAATCTCTTAACTCATTCCGTGGTGTAGAGGAAAAACGCACCATGTAATCGGAGATGCGGCTGATCGGACCGGCTATCCGTATCTGGGCATAAGCATTCACAAAAGAAGCCACCGGAACCGACACACAGAACAGCATCAGGATCATTTTAATGATATAGGCATAGCTGTATGCGTTGTAGACGAAGGCATCCGGATCGATTTCGGGAAGCATTCTCTCGATTTGTTCCCTCATGTTTTCCCGGTTCTCAAATCCTGCAATAAAGCCGAGACCCGTTCCGGAGTCTGTGCCCTCTCCCGCTTCCGTCTCTGTCTCCATCTGGATGGGAGGATCCGGTTTTCCCATGGCCTGCATGCGTTGCAGATCCGGGAACAGAATCCTCGTAAACGCGATGGCCGAAACCACAAGAACCACTGCCTCTGCCAGGATAAAAGCCGTTACTCTCGAGCTGATGACATTCTTGCGTAAGGATCTGCGATAATTCTCATTCGTTTCATACTCACGGTTATAGTACAGTAATCCGAGTGCCACCTTGGACTTCATCCAGTCCGGACAATAGCCGAAAAACAAGCGGCACGCATAGGTACTCACTCCGCACTGCAGAACCTGGGAAACCACCCGCAACAAATACCCTTCCGCCATGGAGGTCTGATCGGGGGAAAACGTATAGCTCTGCAGCATTGTCATCATCAGCGACAGCAGGGCCATCAGACAGGTCGCAATGGGCCAGAACAGCAGGGTCATTTTCCAGCTTGCAAACACGCGCTTTTGACCCGCAATCGAAAACAGGATGGATGCCAGAAGGTAGATCGATGCGAGATAGGCCTCCTCCGGTCTCACGATTACCGCATACATAAACACCACGAAGGATGCCGTCATGCTCGCCACATATCCGAACAAACCGGCAAAAATCATGAACACGATACACTGGGTGCTGATCCCGATCATCCCCACCTGAACGACATTAAATCCGGTCCAGTCCAGTCCCAGTATGCCGGCTGTGATCGTCAGAAGGAAGGCAGCCGCAAAGATTCCCCACTGTAACAGCGCGGATTTCCGGCTGAAATTCGGTGGGAGCTGCCTCCATTTCACACTTTTTCCTTCTTTCATTTTCCTTTGTCGCATGTTTTTCCTGCCTCACAGTGATTATTTCCACTTTGCAGACTGCCGTTTTGTATATGCTTCCTGATGATCTGATCCGCGATTTCATAGAGCTTTTCTGAGCCGAGCTTTGTTTTGGCGTGCCTCTGATAAACCGCCTCCGCGGAGGTGTGATGTTCTCGCCAGTCGCTCCCGTCGTTGCTGTCATTGAGCAGCAGCGGCTGCATGTTATCCATGGCACGCGCAAATCTGGATTCCGCCGTCTCCCCGGATTCAAATTCCTCAAAAAGCGCCGTCAGTTCCTGTTTCTGATCCTCCGGAAGCAGGGAAAAGATCCTTTCTTTTGCCGCGTCCTCACGCTCTTTTTGCGTTTTTTTCCCTTCTTCATCATAGGCATAGGTATCGCCGGCATCAATTTCCACAATGTCGTGAATCAGACACATCAGCATGGTCTTTGCCACATCTATTTCTTTGTTGGAATACTCCCGGAAAAGATATGCCATGACCGCCATATGCCAGGCGTGCTCCGCGTCATTCTCCTTCCTTCCTTTTCCGGAAAGACTGGTCTGACGAAAAATGCTCTTTTCTTTGTCTATTTCCAGTGCAAAATCCAGCTGCTTTCTGATCCGCTCATCCATAGTTCTTCCCTTTTTCAATACTGTCTATCTGGATCGGTTGATCACTCCCACTATATTACCATATTATTCAGTTGTTGAGGCAAAAACACAGACACCCGAAATGAATTTCGGGTGTCTCCGCAATAATTCTGTATCCTATAGTCGATCATCCTGATTTTGGATCACTTGTCTTTCTCCAAAAACTTATACAACAATACGTATAATTCCTGTGCCTCTTCTTCTGTCAGTGATGACCCGTTTTTTGAAAGCTGCATCGGTATTTCCTTACATTTTTCCTTCAGCTCGTTCCCCTTCTTTGTGATGCTGATCAGGGTGACCCGTTCATCCTCTTCGGAACGTCTCCTTGTCACATACCCTTCCTTTTCCAGCCTCTTCAGGAGGGGAGTCAATGTGCCGGCGTCCAGGTGAAGGATCTCCCCCAGCTGCCCCACATTCACATTCTCCTTATCCCACAGAACCAAAAACACGATATACTGTGTATAGGTAAGTCCCAGGGGTTTCAGATACGGGTTGTATGCGTTTACGATCTTTCGGGCGCATGCATACATGGGAAAACAAATCTGATTTTCCAGTTTTAACTGTTCATATTCCTGTGCCATCCTGACTACCTCTCGGTCATCCTCCTTTTTATTCTATACTGACGCTTGCAATATACTCCACGTCTCCCGGAATATCAAATCCCGGATCATTCACTGAGATCGCGCCGTGTTTTCCCTGCTCTTCCAGTCCCATCATAAAATGGCACAGAGCGATACCCACATCGATCTTCTGAAGGTCTCCGGTACTGTCACTTACATAGCCTTTATCCTTCTTCTCGTAAAAATGATAAACACCATCTGAAAAAAGGATCCTCCACGGCTGCTTGTTTACGGCAGAGGGTGCCCACCGAACCATTTCCAGGATGTCTGACATGTCATCATCCGGCGTAAGCGGGTTCCCCCATCTCTCCTGGAAAAAAAGCTTCTCAGCCGCTATCCTGCTATCCGCGCCGACTCCCTTACGCATCATGGATTCCTTCAGAGATTTTTTGTCGGCAGAATATCCAAGGGGACTTACACAGGGCATCATCTCTCCGGGCTTCAGCCCCACAGCATTTTCAAACACTTCCCGCTTCATGGTTCCGCCGATCCATACGGTTCCGATGCCAAGGGACCATGCGTAAAGCACCAGCTTCTCAAATGCATAGCCAAATGCCACATCGGCACAGGGCTTTTTCTCCACCTTGCCGGCAACATAAAGCTTCTCTCCGGACAGGACAGGGCTTGACAGCCCATACTCCTTTGCGTCCATCAGCACAAATTCCACCGGAATGTCAAATGGATTCGTGATGCCCTTTCCATATTCTTCCAGGAGCTTCCTGTGCTCCTCACTGAGCTGTTCCCCGTTATAGGTACGGACGCTCTTTCTTCCTTTTATGATCTCCATCAGATCGTTCATCTTATCCTACCTCCAGTCTTTCCTGTATGTGCAACACCTGATCCCGTTTTTCATAGAGGACACAGCCGCCCTTATGGTCATCGTCCAAAAGACCGCCGTTGATCAGGGATTGAAACAGCTCCGATTTCATCACTTCCCGAAGGGATGTATCCTTTACGTTGATATCTGAATACGGAGAAAAGGGGCAGGGTTCCGCACCGCCATGTGAGTTGATATGGAAAAAGCCCCGTCCCGCTGCAATACATCCTCCTGAGCTCTTCTCATCTCCCGGAAAAGAAATAAACACCATTTCCGGGCGTTGTGTCCGAAGTCTGTCGATCTCGTCTCTTAAATACTCCCTTTCCTCGTCACCGGGCGCAAGCTCCCTGCTTTCATCGGTTGTCGGAACAAACTCCACAAAGATAACGGCTTTACAGCCTTTGTCCCCCAGCAATCCCAGGAATTCCTCCGATGTCACATATCTGTAGTTTTCGGTGGTCACGGTAATGGATGCGCCGAAGATCAGACCTCTTCCATGCAGCTCCTCCATGTTCGCCATGAGCCTGTCGTAAACGCCTTCACCCCTGCGGGTATCCGTAATCTCTTTATTCCCTTCGATGCTCATGATGGGAACGATATTCCTGCATCTGTCGAACAACCCGAAGTATTGTTCCCCCATAAAGGTACCGTTTGTGAACACGGGAAAAAGAATGTTCGGCCTGCTGCCCGCCGCTTCTATCACGCCCTTCCGCAGAAGCGGCTCTCCGCCGGCAAGTACCATAAAGCTCACTCCCAGCTCATCTGCCTCCTCAAAGATCCTGCTCCAGTCTTCATCCGTCAGCTGTGCCACCGGAGCTTCATCGGTCGTCGCATGATTGCATCTCGAATAGCAGTCCGCACAGTGCAGATTACAGCTGCTCGTGATGCTGGCCATGAGTAACGGCGGAATGTGCTCACCTTTCTTTTCCAGGGCTTTCCGTCTCTTGGAAGCAGCCTTGCTGGCGGCGGCAAATTTGACCATATAGACACTTTCACGCGGATTTTTCAGAGTGGCTCTCACAGCCTCGGCAACGATCCTTTCCACGCCACGCGTCATATACTCCTGTATATCAAACTCTTTGTCCACCAGCAGCCTCCTTATTGCCTTCGGTTACAGATTCTTTACGGGCAAGCCCGCACCAGTCACGAAACAGAGTGAACGGCGATCTATCCGGCGTTCCTTATAATAAGCTTTCCACACACTTATCGACTTTTTTCATGTCTTCGGTGGGTTCAAACCTTGCGACCACATTTCCGCTTCGATCAACCACAAACTTGGTGAAATTCCACTTGATCTCAGGATTGTTCTTATAATCCTTATCGATCTTGGAAAGCATGGCACCCATGGCAAACGCCTTCGGTCCCTTGCCGAATCCTTCAAAACCCTTCTGCTCCTTCAGGTACTTAAACAACGGGATCGCTGTCTCCCCATTCACATCCGCTTTCTTCATCTGCGGGAACTGCGTGTTGTACTTAAGCTGGCAGAACTCATGAATCTCCTCATCCGTTCCCGGCGTCTGCCCCGCAAACTGATTGCAGGGAACATCAATGATCTCAAATCCTCTTTCATGATACTTCTCATACATCTCTTCCAGATCCTTGTAATGCGGTGTGAATCCACATCCTGTGGCAGTGTTCACCACAAGGACCACCTTTCCTTCGTAATCCTTCATCGAAATGTCTTCGCCTTTTACCGGTGTTACGCTTAATTCATAAAATCCCATGATGTGTTCCTCCTTTTGCTGAACTGTGGTAGTATTGGTTTTATTGATTTGATCATATTATATTGTGTCAAATATAATATGTCAAGTACTATTTTCTATTTTTTTTCCCGCAAAAAAAGGGCTCCTGCCGAAATGCAGAAACCCCTTTCTGTTTGCCGTTCCATGTGGTGTGATTCTGTAATAGTTCCTTAGAAACGCCGACGAAAATGCTTTAAATGGTGTAGAACCATGCTTCATCCACTTCAATTTCTTTTCTCTCGACCGGATGGTTGCTGTCATAGTTAAATGTAAGCTCCTGACTCTTCACACTTACACGCGCACCCTCCGGTATAGACGTGGTGATAAAGGCATTTCCGCCAACCACGACGTCCTTCCCCACTACCGTATCCCCGCCAAGAATCGACGCACCGGAATAGATCGTCACATTATCCGAAATAGTCGGATGACGTTTCACTTTCTTCAGGCTCTGTCCTCCTCTGGTGGATAATGCTCCCAGGGTCACTCCCTGATAAATCTTCACGTTATCTCCGATCACCGTTGTTTCCCCGATGACGACTCCTGTTCCGTGATCAATAAAGAAATACTTCCCGATGGTCGTTCCCGGGTGGATATCGATTCCGGTGATGCTATGGGCATGCTCCGTCATGATGCGGGGGATCATGGGAACATCCAGCAGATACAGCTCATGGGCAATACGGTTTGTCATGGTGGCATACAAACCCGGATAGGTGCATATGATCTCATCCGTGTTATAGGCCGCCGGATCTCCGTCAAAAGCTGCCTGCACATCCGTCTCGATATACTCTCTGATTCTGGGGATCTTCTCCAGAAAACGAAATGTGATACTGTCCGCGGCCAGGGTGATGGCTTCCGGATCGGCATGCTCGTATTGCGCAGAATACTTCAGCACAATGCCCAGCTGGGCCTTCAGGTTGTAAATGATGTCCTCCAGAAGCACAGAGATACTGTTTCTGATGGTATATGTCTTGAATACACCGTTCCTGCGATACCCCGGATAAATGATCTTCTGCAGCTTTTCCAATATATCGATCACCTTGGCACGATCGGGATGTTCAAAAATCTTGATCTGATCGATCACCTTTTTCCCCTGATAATCATCAATATACAGGTTGATCAGGTTTTCTATCTTTTCTTCCATGTCCTGGCCCATGATCCGTCGCTCCATTTTGTCTGATTTGTCTGTTTTACGGGAAGATAGCCTTTGTCACTCCCCAACCTTTTTGATGTACAGTTCAAATGTTCCGTCTCCGTTATCGTCCAGCCGCAGAACCTCGTGACCTTCTTCTTTCACGCTTCTCGGAACATTTTGTACCGGCTCCCCGTCGTTCAGATGAACCTGAAGGATCTGTCCCTCGTCGAGCTCCTCCAGTGCAACTTTTGTCTTTACAAATGTCACGGGGCAGTTCACATCCGTGATATCCACAGTCTCATCAACGCTAAAACCAAGATCCGCCATTTGTTCTCTCTCCTTTAAACAATCAACAATTCTTCTTTTCTTACAGTCTTCTCTCCGTCCTGCGACTCAATGTGAAAAGCGTTCAGAACCGGACTTCCTTCTTCCATCAGGGATAAAATGAGATAGCTTGCTTTGCTGTCGTTTGCCAGCTTCTTGTCTTCCTCGGAGGGACGGGAAGGCGACTCCGGATGAGAATGCCAGTTACCGAGGGGTTTCAGACCGTTCGCACGCATATCCCTGATGGCTGCCAGCTGCTCCTTCGGATCGATGGTGAAGTGCTCATTCGTATGATCCGTATTCGTAAGAAGATAGATCTTCTGTATCACACGGGTTTCGTCATCCCGGTCTTCGCCGGCGATCAGACCGCATGCCTCCTCCGGACGAACCGAAAGCGCATGCTCAACCATTCTGTCAAAATCTGTCTGTTTGATCGATATTTTCATTTCAGATCGCACGCTTTCTGTTCATAATCGATCAGTTCGGTGATCGTGGGCGTATCCGAGCATACCGCGCAGCCTTTTCCGCGGGGCGGAAGCTTGATCTTGTGAAACTCCATTTTGATCGCGTCATAGGTAAGCAGATAACCGACAAGGAGATCGCCGACCCCTGTTATGTATTTAACGGCTTCCATCGCCTGAAGCGATCCGATGATACCGCCCATGGCTCCTATCACGCCTGCCTGTTTACACGTCGGTACCGCATCCTTCGGCGGCGGATCCTTAAAGATACATCTGTAGCAGGGGCCCTCCCCCGGGAGAATCGTCGTCAGCTGTCCCTTGAACCTGATGATTCCCGCATGGGACAGTGGCTTTTTTGCCATTACACATGCGTCATTGATCAGAAACTTTGCCGGAAAATTGTCCGTCCCGTCAAGAATAAAATCATAGCCCCCGATCAGATCCATGATATTTGCACTTGATACAAATTCGTAATACGTGTTGACCGTTACATCCGGATTGATGGCGCGCATCGTTTCGGCTGCGGATTCCACTTTTTTCTTTCCGATATCGTTTGTCGTATGGATCACCTGCCGCTGGAGATTGGACAGATCCACAACATCCGCATCCACGATTCCAATTGTCCCGACGCCGGCAGCTGCCAGATACAGCGCTGCCGGGGCGCCGAGTCCTCCGGCTCCGATGATGAGAACTTTTGCATTGAGCAGCTTTTTCTGACCCTTGACACCAACTTCTTTCAGGATGATATGCCGGCTGTAACGCTCTAGCTGTTCATTGGTAAAAGCCATGCTCTTCCTCCTCCCATGAAATACAGGAACTCGACCTCATCGCCTTCTTTCAGTACATACGTGTCGAAGGCATCTTTCTCGATGAATTCCTCGTTAACGGATACCGTCACGTATTGTGGCGTTTCCACCTGTTCCTGTTCCATCAGGGCTGAAACGGTCATCCCGTCCGCAACTTCCTTCTTTTCTCCCGAAACCGTGATTTTCATGTAAACTGTTCCTTTCCTGCTATCCTGTTACGCAAATGTCTTCAGCACTTTTACCAGTGCATCAATGTCATCCGGTGAATTATAAAGCGCCAGTGTCGGCCTTACCGTACTCTCGTATCCGAACCTCCTCAGAACCGGCTGCGCACAGTGATGTCCGGTCCGAACCGCTATCCCGTATGCGTCCAGTCTCTTTCCGACTTCTTCATCCGAATAACCGTCAAGCACAAATGCAAGAGCAGAGGCTTTGTTCAGGGCCGTTCCGATAAAGTGAAGCCCCTTTACGGTACTCATTTCCTTCATTGCATACTGAAGAAGCTCATGTTCCCACCGGTATACGCAAGGCATCCCGATGGCAGACAGGTATTTCAGTGCTTCCCCGAGTCCGACAGCGTCCGCGATACTTCCGGTTCCCGCTTCAAACTTGTTCGGAGCCGGGTTGTAGATCGTCCTTTCAAAAGTCACATCAGCGATCATGTTGCCGCCGCCGTGATACGGCTGTGCAGCCTCCAGGAGCTCCTTTTTCCCATAGACTGCGCCAATGCCTGTCGGGGCAAAGATCTTATGACCCGAGAAAACGAAAAAGTCAGCATCAAGAGCGGACACGTTTACCGGTATATGCGCGACAGACTGTGCTCCGTCCACTAAAACCCGGACACCGTGTCTGTGGGCGGTGGCAATGATCTCTTCAATCGGCGTCACCGTTCCGAGCACATTGGATACATGCGTGACAGATACGAATTTTGTCCTGGGGGTGAACATCTTCTCATATTCAGGAAGGATGAGCTGCCCTGTTTCGTCGCAGGGTATGACTTTGATCACCGCTCCTGTCGCCTGCGCAACAAGCTGCCAGGGCACGATGTTGGCGTGATGTTCGAGGATCGATAGAATAATCTCGTCCCCCGGCTCCAGGAGGGGCTTTACATATGCATTGGCAACCAGATTAATTCCTTCGGTTGTTCCGCGCACGAACACGATCTCCTCTGAGGAAGGCGCACCTATGAAGTGCCTTACGGTATCTCTCGCGTCTTCATATGCATCGGTGGATCTGGCGGCGAGGGTATGTGCCCCCCTGTGCACGTTTGAGTTCTCGTGCTCGTAATAGTATTTCAGTCTGTCGATGACAACCTGCGGGCGCTGTGTGGTTGCTCCGTTGTCAAGCCACACCAGCTGGTGGCCGTTGATCTGTTCCTTTAAGATCGGAAAATCATCTCTGATCTGCGCCAGAGTCTTGCTGCCGATCCTGATGGAATCATTTCGGGACGTAGCTTTTTCTCCCCCGCTTTGGGAGGTTTTCACGCTGTCTCCCCCAAGGGATGTCGGCGCATCGATTTTACGGTCATGTTCCTTTGCCTGTCTCTGCGACATGACAGCCGGCGCATAGCCCGTCCCGCTGTCTGCCCCTGCGACAGGCAGATCCGTCATACCGGAAAGGAACGACGCCTCCGGTACGGACATATACGGAAGATCCGTTTCAGGCACAGATACAGCCGTAAGATCCGCTTCCGGTACCGGCGTGTCCGGCGGGGTCGTTTCCGGTACCGATGCAACCGGCAGATCCGCTTCCGGTATCCCGTACACACCCTCTGTAAGATCGGGAAACAGCTCATTGGCAAGAAGACTCAGCTCTCTCGCATCCGGAATACCGGAAAGATTCTTAATCGTAGTCATAATATTCACCTACTTCTACATCTTCAAGCACCGCGATTGCGTCATCGGCAAGGATCGCTACTGAACAGTATAAAGACAGAAGGTAGGATGCAACACCTTTATCATCGATCCCTCTGAAGCGCACTGACAGACCTCTTGAATGCTCATTCTTCAGTCCTGCCTGGAACAGACCTACCACGCCTCTCTTTGCTTCTCCGGTACGGATCAAAAGGATATTTGTCTTTCCGCTTTCGGACTTCGGATTCTTGAGCCCGTCAACAAGAAGCTTGTCTGTGGGAATCACAGGGATGCCTCTCCATGTAAGGAAGGTGCCTCCCGCGATATTTACCACGACAGGCGGTACCCCTCTCCTTGTGCATTCTCTTTCAAAGGCCGCAATTGCTCTCGGATGTGCAAGGAAAAAGGACGGCTCCTTCCATACCTTCGAGATCAGTTCGTCAAGATCATCCGGTGTGGGTGCACCGTTTCTGGTCTGAATCCTCTGGGAATCCGCAACGTTTTTGAGAAGACCGTAATCATCATTATTGATCAGCTGGCTCTCCTGACGCTCACGGAGAGACTCAATGGCGAGTTCCAGCTGCTCCTGCACCTGATCATAGGGAGCACTGTAGACATCCTCTACGGCCGTATTGACGTTGATGATGGTTGAGATGGAATTGAGCACATATTCTCTCGGCTCAGTCTCATACTGAACAAAGCCGTCGGGAATGATATCCGATTTCTTTGTCTGACTGCAAAGAACATCAAGGGGAGTATCTCCTTCCACTACTCTGTTCACCCGGTAGATACCCGTCTCCAAACCCTTAAATTCCAGAAACTTCGTAAGCCACTTGGGTGTCAGCGCTCCGTACTGCGGCTTGGTCTTGGTGATATTCGCAAGATTATAAGCCGCTTTTGCTCCGAGCGCATTGATACCGACACTCCTGTTTTCTGTTTCTTTCGCCATGTTTTTTTCCTCCTGTTGTACCGTTGATAGTGTTTATGACGTTCGACCCATCAATCCTGCCGTGCAGGATGGGACTCACGCTGCAGTGAAGGATTCCCCCGCTTCGCGGCTTCCTCCTTTTTGCCTATAACCAGGCTCCCTCATGGGAGAATACAAGATCCTTCATCGCGTCTATGCCGCCTTTCAGGTTATACATTTTCCCTTCGTATCCCGCTTCCCGAAGGGTGTTGATCGCAAGAATGCTGCGTTTCCCCGACTTGCAGATGAATACGGTATCTATATCGGGATCAAGTTCTTTCATCCTTCTTACAAGCTGCCCGATGGGGATGACGATGGCATTCGGAAATCTCATGATCGTCCGTTCATGGGGCTCTCTGACATCGATAATCGTCACCGGATCATGATTGTCGATTCTCTTTGCGAGTTCATCCGGTGTAAGTCCCTCAACGGGAACCTCTTCCTCATCCTGCCCGAGTCCGCAGAACTCTTCGTAATCGAAGTCCTCAACCGAAAAGATCGTCCTGGAAATGCCGCAAAGCGGGCATTTGCTGTCCTTCTTCACATGCAGGATCCTTGTATCCGGATAAAGGCTGTCCATCACAAGAAGCTTTCCGTCAAGATGGTCTCCGATCCCCACGAGAAGCTTCAGGGCCTCATTCGCCTGGATGCTGCCGATCATGCCGGCAAGCGGACCGATGGTACCGCCTTCCGCACAGGTGGGCACAAGCCCCGGCTCCGGGGGTTCGGGATACAGGCAGCGCAGGCACGGTCCCCCGTTCAAATTCAATATAGCCACCCTTCCCTCAAACTGATAGATCGACGCGTATACCAGCGGAATATCAAGAAGTGCACACGCATCATTGATGAGATATCTTGCTTTGTAGTTGTCGGTGCAGTCGATGACAAGATCGTACCCGTCAAGCATCTCCTCTATACTATCCGCACGCAGGCTTACGTTCTCAGCCTCAAAGGTGATGCTCTTATTGATGTTTCTGACTTTGTCCTTTGCGGAAGCAACCCTGGGTCTGTTGACATCCCGGCTGTTATGAAGCAGCTGGCTGGAAACATCTGCGAGTGCAACTTCATGATCATCAATCACCTTGATCGTTCCGACCCCTGCTGCCGCAAGGTGTTGAATCACGGTGCTTCCCAAAGATCCCGCTCCGCACACGACGACTCTCGCCGCTTTGATCCTCTTCTGACCCTTCACGCTGATCTCTTTCAGCAGCAGATGCTTTTCAAAGCGTTTGATATCATTATCATCCAGGGTCTGTGCCTTCATCCTCGCATCATTGATCACGGAGTCACCCGGAGCACCTCCCGCGATCGCAGGGAGCAGAAGTATCTCGTCCTGTTCGGAAAGCTGCTTGTACCACATATCCGCCGCGGTATAATCCTCATCCCCGACATAGATCCGGACAAAGCTCCTCAGATTCTCATTTTTGTCAAACAGGATCTGTTTTGCATCGGGGTACTCATCCGTGAGAAACCGCAGTAGGACCCTGATACTGTCAGCGGAAGTCTCTATCACGTGTTTTTTCCCAAAATAGTTTCTGAGGGTTGCCGATATCAATACTTTCATTCTCTTACAAATCCTTTATATATCCTTTTATTTCTCCGCATTTTCCGTTATTGACGGATGCTATCACATATAGCATCCGTGGTATCATCTGTGCCTCGTCTTCCGGTGACACCCTGGCCTCGCAGTCCGGGTGCGAATGGTAAAAACCCAGGACGCTGTAACCTTTTTCCTCTGCCTTCTTCTCCAGCTCATACAGGATAAGCGGATCTATCTCATAATGTCTGGCCGCTCTGTCTTTTTTTGTGCTGTTTACAGCACGAAATACCTCTTCGACCAATCCCGTACCGGTTCCTGCCAGAAGCCCGCAGCCTTCTTTGGGATAGGCTTTTGTCAGATGCGCCTTCATTTTCTCAAGCGCCATCGGGGTTATTTTGAATTGCCTGTGTAAAATCATCGATCAGGTCCTCCGCATTCTCTATACCGACACTGACTCTCACCGTATCCTCATATACGCCTGCCGCTTCCGTCTCCTCACGGCTCGCCTGCACATACAGGGTGGATGCCGGATGGATCACGAGTGTCCTGATGTCTCCGATATTGCTGGCTATATACGCATACTTCAGGGAATTGATCACGGCAAAAGCCCTTTCCTTCGAGCCCACTCTGAAGCTGAGAATGCCCCCGCCGTGTCCTCCGAGCTGACTGTCTACATATTTGTGATAGGGATGCTGCGGCAGGGTCAGATAATTCACCTCTATCCCCGGAAGCTGATCCATCGCATGCGCAAGCTGATGGGCATTTTCACATATCCTCTCCATCCGGAGTCCCAGCGTATCTATTCCGATATAGGTCAGGAAAGCATTGACGGGAGCCATGCAGCCGCCGAGGTTTTCCCACAGATCCGCACGAAGTCTTACAGAAAATGCCATGGAACCGTATTTCCTGTATTCACTGAGGGCTGTATGCCTGGCAAAATCCCACTTAAACCTTCCTCCGTCCACAATGATCCCGCCAATGGAATTTCCTCCGCCGTTTAAGTACTTTGACGTGGAATGGATCACAACGTCCGCCCCCAGCAGAAGCGGTCTCGCAATATAGGGCGTGGCCGTAGTGGAATCCACAAAAAGCGGGATATTCTTTTCATGCGCAGCCTGCGCTATCTCCGCAACAGGAACCACTTTGAGCGAAGGATTGGCTATCAACTCCGCATATACCAGGCGCGTTCTCTCATTGATCAGACCTCTTACCGAATCCCCGGTCAGTTCATTGACAAAAACGGTATGAATGCCGAGCTTTTCGAGATCATGCAAAAGGCCGATGGTTCCGCCGTACAGATCGGATCCCGCTATGATCTCGTCGCCGCTTTCGCATACGGCAAGAATCGCCGAAGAAATGGCCGACATCCCGCTGCTGCAGCAGATCGCACCGGCACCCCCTTCCAGCTCACTGATTCTGTGCTCAAACGCACCGAGGGTGGGATTTCCTATTCGGGTGTATGCAAATCCCATCTTTTTATGTTGAAAGACTTTTTCAAGATCCTCCATGCTCTCATAGCGGAATGCATTGACCTGAGAGATCGGCGGAAGAGTCTGTCCGGACTCAAACCCCTGTGTACTTTTTCCGTGAAGTAATCCTGTGTTAAAAAGCATCCTGGTACCTGGAATCTGTTGATATGTACATTGTCAAAGATTATATCCCTATTTACCTACTCTGTCAATAGGTGTTTAGGGCATAGCCTCCCAGCGGCAAAATCTTCGTGAAAAGTCAGCTGCCAAATTGTGCAGCTACCAGTTTCAGGTTCTCTCTGACCGGCAGGTGCTGTGGGCAGATCTTTTCACATTTTCCACAGCCTATGCAGTCCTCCGGCTTGCCATACACCTGTGTCAGTCTGCTATAGTAGCCCCCCTGCGGCGTGAATGGTTTGCCTTTATATTCCTGCATCTCGGCATTGTAGACAGAAAAATATCTGGGAATCGGAATGTTTTTCGGACACCCGTCCACACAGTAGGCACATCCCGTACATGGTATGGCGATGCTGGCGTTGATCACATCCGTCGCTTTTTTGATGATTTCCATCTCCTCCTGATTTAAAGGAGTGAAATCCTTCATGTACCCTGTATTATCCGTCAGCATGTCCATGTTCCCCATGCCGGAAAGCACCATCTTTACGTTGGGCTGACTAGCCGCAAATCTGATGGCCCAGGAAGCAACCGACATATCCGGCGCATAATCCTTAAACAGCTTTTCGACCTCCGGCACCACGTTGGACAGGGTTCCGCCCTTCACAGGCTCCATGACAATCACGGGCTTTCCATGTTTCTCGCACACTTCATAGCATTTCCTTGATTGAATCGCTCCGCTTTCCCAGTCAAGATAGTTAATCTGAAGCTGTACGAATTCAACCTCCGGATGCTCCGTAAGGATCTGATCAAGCAGATCCGCCCTGTCGTGATAGGAAAATCCCATATGTCTGACAAATCCGGCCTTCTTTTTATCTGCCAGCCATTCAAAGCACCCGAGTTTCTGATACTTCTTATAATGATCTACGCCCAGGTCATGGAGAAGGTAGTAGTCAAAATAGTCTACCTTTGTTTTCTCCAGCTGTGTCTGAAACACCTTCTCCATTTCTTCTTCGTTTTGAAAGAATCCGCCATGAAGCTTGGTCGCCAGGGTAAACTCATTTCTGTTATGCCGGCTGACCAGTGCTTCCCCTGCAGCATCCTCGCTCTTGAATCCGCAATACATCCAGGCCGTGTCAAAGTAAGTAAACCCCTGCGCCAGGAAGTAATCCACCATTTTCTTTGTAAGCTCGATATCGATATTACCGAACTTCCCGGGGGCTGCCGTTTCCGGAAGCCGCATCATTCCAAAACCGAGCTTCTTTGTATTCTCTCCGAAAATATTGCCCATATTGATCCCTCATTTTCCTTTCCTGCTGTCCGGACAGTGCTGTCAGATCATCATTTGATAAATCTTCGTGCAGTCCTCTTCGTTCAGTGTCACAAACCCGGAAATGCTGCCTGTTCTCCCGTCTCCATAGCACAGAGCCTGGACAAGCTTCGGGATATCCTCTTCTTTCGCCCCCAGTTCCTTGAAATTCAAAGGCATTCCGATGCACCGCAGGAAGTTTTCCAATGCTGCGATCCCTTCCAGGGCTGTCCTTTCAGGGTTGTCAAAATCCATCTGGCATCCCCAGACTCTCGTCGCAAGCTTTGCAAAGCGCATGGTGTCATGCCTGTAAACGTATTTGAACACAGCAGGCATCGTAACCGCAAGACCGGCTCCGTGCGCGCAGTCATAAAGCGCCGAGAGCTCATGCTCTATGTTATGACTGTTCCAGTCCTGGCTCCTGCCAACACCGCAGGAATTATTGTGAGCCATCATGCCTGCCCACATGATATTTGCCCTTGCTTCATAGTTGTTTGGATCTTCTATGACTCTCGGTCCCTCATGGATCATGGTAAGAAGAAGTCCCTCGATCAGTCTGTCCGTCACCTCCACATCCCTGGTATTTGTAAGATATCTCTCATGGAGATGCGCCATGATATCCGTAATACCGGCAGCTGTCTGAAAGGCGGGAAGCGTCTGTGTAAGCGCAGGATTGAGGATACTGAATCTCGGTCTGATGGCATTCCCCGAGGCTCCTCTTTTGAACATCCCCTCCTCCCTGGTAATGACGGAATCCGGACTTCCCTCGCTTCCGGCCGCCGCAATCGTAAGAACCGTGCCAACAGGAAGTGCCTCCTCAATCGGCTTCCCCATATAAAAATCCCAGAAATCCCCTTCATAGACAACACCGGCAGCGATGGCCTTTGACGAGTCTATCGCACTTCCTCCCCCGACAGCCAGTACAAAATCCACCTTTTCCTTTCTGCAAAGATCGATTCCTTCATATACAAGGCCGCTCCTTGGGTTGGGTTTTACTCCGCCAAGTGTGATATACGCGATGCCCTCCTTTTCCAGAGATTTTTGAACCCTGTCCAAAAGGCCCGTCCTCACAACGCTTCCTCCCCCGTAGTGGATCAGAACCTTGCTGCCTCCAAACTGCTTCACGTATTTTCCCGCATCATTCTCGGTGTCCTTACCGAATGCAAAAAAAGTGGGTGAGTAAAAAGTAAAGTTTTCCATGATGATCTCCCTTCTTTGTTTTTGGTTACGGTATCATCATTATACTAACAATCATTTGCCCATGACAACAAAAAAAGCTCCTCAGCTCTCCCCTTTTTGGAACCGGTTTGTTGCTATTGCCGCACGTTTGTATTATGATGTTTCTCAATGATGATTCCAAACGTGTATAACGTACTTTTCCGGGAGGAAAACCATGAAAAAATACAGCTATCTGCTGGTCCCGGTTCTGGCACTTACCGCTGCGGCCTGTGGAAGTAATGCAGTCAATCCGGATGCCGGGCAGGAACAGGCGCTTCTGATCGAAGACAGCGCGCAGGCATCCGGTACCGTTGCCGATCCGTATGAAACAGCGGCTGAAGCAGATCCAGCCCTGCAGACTCCCTTTGTCTCCACCCTGACCGATGAAGGGATGATCGTCACCCGAAACGACCGGGGAAAAATCGGTTTTATGAGCGGTGATTTTTACGAACAGCCCGTGCATGATGAGGCCGAGGCTCTGGAAGCAGTCTATTCCATGATCGATGAAATCGGGGGCCGTGAAGAGACAGAGCTGAGACATGACCTGACCGCAAGCATGGGCGGCGTCACCTACTATACCTTTGTGCAGACACAGGACGGGATGGACTCTTATGAAGGTGTCGTGAAGGTAGCAACAGACCAAAACGGTACGGTGCTGGGCATCGTGAGCTCCTTAAGGGATTCCCTCTTCGAGGAAGACAGTCTCTTTGATCCCGTGGATTATCACATGGAAAACGACATGACCGCTTTCTTTGATGGTCTGGTACACGATACACTGACGCAGACCGTGGAATACGGAGAAGAAGGAACGAAAGAGATCACGGTACCTGTATCAAAAGATCCTAAGACCGGCAGAACCTACCTTGCGGATGTGGACAGGGGCGTTATTTGTGTGGATAATGACGATCTCACCTATGAGGATGAAATGACGGTTCTGGAACCCAACGCGGACGAGTTTTCCGATTATGAACTGGCCTATTATGATGCGTGCATCAAGGTGATTGATTTCTACGAAACAAAGGGCTGGATTATCCAGAACGGCCATGGTTCTCCTCTCATGCTATGCATAGACAGAGGAACGGCCGGAGATCCGGTGCCTCCAAGCATGGCCTCCTATTCAGGGTATCGTGACGGATTCGAACATATGACACTTTCCGCCAGGCTTCCGAATGAGATCAACCTCTCTCTTCTGGGGCATGAGTACACCCATATGGTGAGCGATGCCAATCATGTGGGGGATTACATGAATGAGACCGGCGCTCTCAATGAAGGCTTCAGCGATATCATAGGAAATGCCATTGAAATGTCTCTGGAAAAAGGGAGAGAAGACAATTGGTTCGACTCTTTTGAAACGGAAGGAAAAGAGGCGGGGTATCCGAATTTTGTATGGGATGAATATTACACCCCGGATGCTCCTTTCCATACAGACGAAAATGATGGCGGCAGTGTCCATCACAACTCAAATTGTATCAGCCACATCTCGCTGCGGCTTAACGAGGCCGGGATGAGTCCGGAGGAACAGTTTGACTTCTGGATTCAGGCAGATCTGGCACTGACGCAGGATACGGATTTCAGGCAATTAGGTGAAAGACTGCCCTGGTGCATGGAAATCGCAGGCTATCCCCAGTACGAGCAGGCATTACAGGAAGCCATTGCTGAGGCGGGGATCCTTGATACAAGCATTCCGGAAGAAGCCCTGCCGGAGCTTGCATTGGTAAGGTTTGATTACCCGGATCCCGACTTCAGTGACAGTCATGCGATCTATCTCAGCTTTAATGACTTAAGCGGAAACGAATACAGAAATACCTGGCCGGAGGCAGAAACAGGAAAGGTTGCAGCGAGTCTCAGTCCCGGCTACTACTATGTGTATCTTAAGGTTGATGATATGTATGCCGATCCGGAGGATCCGGGCACCTACTATCTGTATCACCCCGAAACCGGTTGGGAAGAAGTCTCCGCGGATGTCATTGAAAACTACGAGTTTGAATCCCTGACAGAACCCATTGACGCTGCAGAGGGCGAAAAACTGCTGCTCCTGACAGAGGGACTGCCGTATTAGATGCAGTAAACATAGTTTTCTTTTCTTGGTGCTGCATCCTTTGCCTCTTCCGCAGCATATCCAAGAGCACAGTGCCCGATTCCCTCATAATCGCCTTCAATGCCCAGCTTTTTGAGGATCTCTTTTCCAAACTCAGAATCGAATTCCTCTTTTGCTCTGTGAATCCAGATGCTTCCTACACCAAGGCTTTCAGCTGCATTCATGAGATTTCCTATCACGAGCGAGCCATCGTAAACATAGGTAGGCACGTTCTTATCCGCAAGAACAATCAGGATAACCGGTGCACCGTAAAACGGGTCAAACCCTTCCTTCCATCCGCCTATCTTTCTGTTCTCCTCCGCAATGGAGTCCCTCAGATCCTTATCGGTAACCGCTATGATAATCGGGCTCTGCTTTCCCATTCCGGTGGCAGCGTAAGTACCAGCCTCAATGATCGTTTTCAGTTCCTCCTCTTTGACCATATCCGGCTTGAAGTTTCTGCAGCTTCTTCTGCCTTCCAACACTCTAATGACTTCATTCATTGTTCTATCCTCCTTTTTATTTGCTTAATTGTGCTTCAATACTGCTCTCCAGTGAATCCGGCTTCTCCGTAGGAGCAAATCTTGCGGTTACATTTCCATCTTTATCAATCAAAAACTTCGCAAAATTCCACTCTATTCTTCCGGGTTTCTGATCCTTCAGATACTGATAAAGAGGTGCCGTGTCCTTTCCGTTTACCTTTATCTTTTCAAAACGCGGGAATTTGGTGTGATATTTTAATGTGCAGAAACTGTCGATCTTCTCCGCACTTCCCGGCGCCTGAAATGCAAACTGGTTGCACGGAAAATCAAGGATTTCAAATCCCCGGTCATGATATTTTTCATACAGGTTCTCAAGTCCTTCATATTGAGGAGTAAGCCCGCACTTTGTCGCGGTATTGACGATCAACAACACCTTTCCTTTGTACTCAGAGAGTGAAATGTCATTCCCCTTGTTGTCCTTGACAGAAAAATCGTGTACATTCATAAATTGCGCTCCTTTCGTTGTGTCTTTAACAGATTTTCCTTCTATTCCCAAAGTTCGTTTCAGAACAGGGATCTGATTGTATGGTTCCTGACAGAACTCTCTTTGGGAATTTATGTTTTACGCAATATAATTGTATCACACATATTTGAGAATGCAAGCACTTTTTTATTTTTTTCAAGGGGGGATACAAACACTCTGTATTTCAATTACTCCCCAAATAACGCAGCTGCTTTCTGCATTCTGTCAGCAACAGGAACGCCAAAAGGACATCTGGACTCACACTGCTTACATCCAATGCATTCCGAAGCCGTATGCCCAAGCAGTTTATAATGAGATTTTACGGATTCCGGTATTTCAGACTGCATAACAGCCAGGTCATAATACTTATTGATCATGGCAATATCCAGTTTTGCAACACAGGGTTTACAATGACCGCAATAGGTGCATTCCCCTCTATAGGAATGCAGCGGTGCACCGCTGAGAACAGAAGCATAATCCTTTTCATTTTCAGCAGCAGTTTCATAAGATACCGCCTCATCTACCTGCTCTTTGGTGTCATATCCGCAGAGAACGGAAGCCACACCCGGACGGGTTAACGCATAATGAATACACTGTACCGGCGTAAGGGCCACACCAAAGGGTGATCTCTTTTCATCAAACAGGCGTCCACCTGCAAACCCCTTCATAACCGTAATCCCAACCTGGTATTCTTCGCAGAGTTTATACAGATTTGCCCTTTCTGCATGAATTCCCGCAAGCTGATGATCATAACGATAGCCCTCTCCCAGCAGCTCATCCAGATCCTGACCGGATGGGAGCATATCAAAAGCGGGATTCACACTAAAGAGAAGCATTTCTATCAAACCGGATTTTATTGCCAGCTCGGCCGTCTTTGGGTCATGAGAGCTCATTCCGATATGATGAATGACACCCTTTTCCTTCATCTCCAATACATACTTCAGATAATCCGAATCCTGTATGGAATTCCACTCTTCTACAGTATCCACATAATGAATCATTCCGATATCTATGTAATCTGTCTGCAGTCTTGTAAGAAGGTCTTCAAAGGCCGGCTTTACAAATGCAATGTCTCTTGTACGAACATACTGTCCATCCTGCCAGGTAGAGCCTATATGTCCCTGTACATACCACTTTTCTCTCTTCCCCTTCATCGCTTTGCCGATAATATCTCTTGATTTAGGATCAGGCATCCAGCAGTCGATGATATTGATTCCCTTTTCACCGGCATATTTCATTAATTCAATTGATTCCTCTTCGGGATGACGTTCCAGCCATTCTCCGCCAAACCCTATTTCACTTACCTTTATTCCCGTTTTTCCAAGCACTTTGACATTCATAAGACACCCCCTTGTCAGGAACTGTTACAGAAGAATAAATAATTCTCTTATCCTTCCTCTACAAACATCCCGGTTAATCTTGGAACATGAAACCTCTCTGTAAACAAATCACATTTACACAGGAATTCATAAAAAATATGCCGTCCCTGTCCGGACATCGACTCATAATTTCCCTGTCCTTTTGCAAGTATTACATCTGCCTCATCAAGCACGGCCCTTGCTTCCTCAGGCATCATATCGTATATGGTTCCCGCGATTGCCTCGCCGTTTGAGACTATCCCCGCAAGTTTATCAAGACCGGTGTACGCTGCATCCTCTGCCGTGGCATCATTCAGGATATCCTTCCCCCGAACCAGCGCATTGACAGCTAAATGCGGAAATCTTATCTTCAGCTGCTCAATCATCAGCTTATCCAGCACGATTTCTCCGCAGTTATCACATACAAGCAAAAATCTATGGCCTCTTTCACATGTTTTCAGAAAGGACTCATAGGTCTTTTGGTCGTCATCCCTCATTTCGGTATCTGCAAACAGGGACATAAACTCGTCCTCATCCACATGATTCATGGCTCCGAAGTCTATGTAATTACCAATTCTTGCCATGATAAGCGCCCTGGCAAGCGGATCCTCTGAACCTCTGATCTGCTCACGAAGTCTGTCCTCCATGCCCAGAACCAGATCATTATAAGACCTTTTGATATCCTGATAATCCGCTCCTGTACCAAAATATCTCTCATGCACTTTATTGAAGAGATATACCATATAAGGACTTGTATCATCCGCCCTTCGATGATCCAGAAGATTTCTGATCTCCGCCAAATATGCTTCATTATCTGTTTTGTTCTTTTGCCTGTCATACAGACAGGCTGCACAGCTTTCTGAAATTCTCATCATTCCCATCCAGCTTGTATTAATGAAGGAAACGCTGATGAAAGCGTTTCCTTCTCATCTCTCCTATCCAATACAAACCGGAGGTCAGTCTAACCATCCCCGCTCCTTCCAGTATTCCACATCCTTGCTGTTCCATCCTTTTTTCATCATCGTACGCATGATGCGAAACATTCCTCTCGTTTTCAGACCCGGTTTGACCCGTCCGTTTCTCGAAATGATCTTCCTTGCAATGGCCGATATTTTCCTGTCTATGACTGCTTTCTTTTTTTCACTTACACTATTCCAATCCGTAGCCGCCACACCAAGCCCGTATTGATAGATCCTGGCCACACCCCAGAAAAACAGGCTGTGATACAAATCCTGTAAGGTTGACCTGACTCCGGCTCCGGCCGCTGTCGCGATACATACCCCCTGCTTTTTGAACATCGATTCCTCCGGACGATGTACCATCCAGCGATAGCCAAAGTGATCCAGAAATGCCTTCATGGATCCCGTTGCATGATAGACGTACACAGGACTTGCGAGGATAATCACATCGGCCTCATCCAGCTTTTGAATGATTGGTTCCAGGGAAGCAACATGCGGGCATTCTTTTTCCGAGTGCAGAAAACATCTGGCGCATCCGCAGCAGAATTCCCCGAAATCCCTCGGCAGGAAAAACTCTGTCGTCTCTCCTCCGATTTTTTCAGACAATGCATGTGCAATATGATAGGTGGAGCCCTTATGGCTCTGTCCGTGTATAATGACCGTTTTCATAACTCTATCCCCCACTATATGATGTTAATCACAATGCCGCAGGCGGCATGTGACTTTTGACCTTAACATCATTACATACCAAGGAATAGACTACCCCTTTCCATGGTAAATTGCAATATGGCAATGGTTTTGGGGACGCCCAGGCAATAACTCCGGCCTCATACGAAGCCGGAGCTATGATATTATGATCAGTTCCCGTTTCCCGCTTTTTCATCCATCCTCACTCAGCCTTTCCAGCTCTGCTCCAAACTGTTCCTGATATTCATCCTGCTCTTTTTTCAGCAGCTCCTTGTATTCTTTCACAACCGTCACTTTATCTGAGCCGACCCACTTCAGCTGCTTCGCCGCTATCACCGTCTTGACCGCAACCTGCGTATACTCAGGTCCGATCAAAAGAAGCCGGAGGGCTTCTTCCGGACGCAAATAACCACTGCTGATGATTCCAAGCGTATCAAAAATGGTATCATTCGCAATAGGTCCGATCACAACATCTACATCCAGTGTATCCTCCGCTCTCCTGTTATGGAAGATATACTCGAACCATTCCGTGGTACGTGAGAATGAGTGTACCTGTAGCCCCTCTAAATCAAGTTCATACCTGTTGACAATTGCATCCTGCCATGCCCATCGATATGAGAAATCATAATCCGGTGTCAGGTAAAACCCCTGCCCGAAATCAGCATTTTTCCTGCCATAATGGACGTCAGGAGCCAAAATCTCAATCTGACTTGTATGATAGAGGATCAGTTTATCGTCTCCCATGGCGTTATTCCTCGCAGCCCTTATACAGGAAAAGACTGATTTAATCAGTCTTTCCTTAGTCCATTTGCAATTACAATATTGATTGGCTCAATCTCTATCTTCTCCCAGACTTGTTCCAGAACATACGGTTCATTTGCGATATAATCATCAAGCTCCTCACGACTTTCAAAATCCATAATCAGCGCAGAGCCTTTCATCTTTCCCGCGTCATCCAGCAGACCCCCGGCACTAATAATATGCTCACCAAGCTTCTTCATTCCCTCCAGATGGCGCGGACGCACCTCCATACGCTTATCCAGTTTTCCTTCTCCATCATATGCTCTGATAAGAAATTGCATGATACAGCCTCCCTGTTGTTTGCGGTAATCCCTGTTACCATTGATTGTTTGTGACATCCCATAGTTTACAGGAAAATCCACGTCTCTACAATCGGGAGGTCGTTTTCACTATTTTTCATGATGCCCGCTCGAATAAACACAACGACCAAAACCTGTTTCAAACAGATTTTGGTCGGGAATAGATTCATGATATTTGTTGATTCTATGCGGTTTTCAATGTTCTAAACGAATTATTAGTATAAACAGTTGTACAATTCATGATTCTTTGTTCAACTCTATGGTCTTGGATTTCAGATCTCTTTCAATATATCTCATAGCATACCCTTTCGGTCAAAGGATGATTCAATCATGTTTAGCCCAATTTGCCTTGAATATCAATAGAATTGAAAAAATCCTGGTTGCTTCGTCGTTACTGTGTTATTCACGGAGAAAATATCTATCTATACTTTTTTCGAATATAGAATACGGAAATCACCAAAACAACAGGAAACCCTATCCCTGCTAAAACACCTGCCTGCAAATTGTTGGCGGCTCTCTGGGATACTTCCCCGATAATCGCCGGACCAACAGCTCCACCCAGATCTCCCGCAAGTGCAAGGAGCGCAAACATTGCTGTTCCACCCGTCGGAAGTATCTTCGATGAAATACTGATAGATCCCGGCCACATGATGCCTACTGAAAAACCACATGCCGCACAGCCTATCAGGCCTAATAGCGGAATGTCTGTCAATCCTGCAACCAGGTAGCATACAAGACACATGGCTCCCGAGGCCATCATAAAAATCGTTAAATCAACTTTTTCACCAAATTTTCCATAAAGCAGTCTGCTTATCCCCATGCATACTGCAAAACCACAAGGTCCCGCCAGATCCCCAACGGTTTTTGAAACATGTAATGCCGATTCGGCAAATGCGGATGCCCATTGTGCCATTGCTATTTCTGAAGATCCCGCACAGATCATCAGTACAATAAAGATCCAGAAGGCTTTTGTTTTGAAGAGTGCAAGCATTGTCATGCTTTTACCCTCTGCTACCAGAGGTTCTATCGGACATGTCGCAAAATTGTAGATATTGTACAGGGGGATAACCGACCATATCACTGCCATGATTTTCCAATGCCCGATACCAAAGACTGTAAAGAAAGCGGTAGAACACAGCACAACGCCTACCCATCCCCAGCAATAGAAAGAATGAAGAAGACTCATCATCGTTTCTTTATTCTCAAAAGGGCATGCTTCAACGATCGGACTGACAAGCACCTCCGTAAGTCCGCTTCCAATCGCATATATGATGACACATACCAGGATTCCGACAAATGGCACCGGCAATAGATCAGGCAAAAAAGCAAGTCCTGCAAGTCCCAGTCCCGATGTGATCTCTGCCGCGATAACGCACGCTCTGTAGCCCAGTTTATCTACTATCCCGGCACACAGAAAATCAACTATCAGCTGTGTAACGAAGAAACAGCTTGATATCAGTGCAAGCATGCCAAAAGATATATCGTATTCATTATGAAATGTTATAAACAACAGCGGTAGAAAATTCGCGCAGATCGCCTGCGTTACAAATCCCAGATAGCACGCAAGCCGTGTCTTTTTATAATTCTTCTTTGTCTCCATTGCCCTGCTGTCATTCTTCCTGTAAAAATAACTCCCGAAATTCTTTTCTCCCCGGAACCCATGCTTTTTCGTATATGTGCGAGAAATGATTTTTGACCGTTTGCTCTGAAATACTGAGCATAAATGCGATTCTCCGGTTAGAAAACCCCGACACCTTTAAGAAGCCCAGTTCCAGCTCCCGCTTTGTAAGTTTCTGCGCTGCCCCTACCGCTTCTGTAATATTCTTCAGTTCTAAAAGAGTGTAGTGTTTAATACCAACCGGAACAGCCTGAGTATCTCCTCTGCAGGCGGCGGACATCCTTTTACTGTTTTTTCTGCCCCCGAGCAGCATCTGCCGATCCCGATCCCATCCATCGTTTTTCCCTGATAGCCCTGTCCGATCCGGATCTGATCTCTGATAGGTATCCCTTCCTGCTCTGCTATGTACAACGCTCTCACAAGAGAGGCATAGCAGGCTGAGCAGGCACTGTCTGCTGAAACATTCTGTATCAGATTTCTGATCTTTCCTGACGCCGCCGGATAGTTCAATGAATCACCCGGTTCATTCAGGCGAATGATGTCCCCGGGTTCTATCAAGGTTGACCCTGCGCCCCATTTTTCGGCGAGGCTGATATAGGGCACATCTTTCAGATCCAGACCCATCAGCCGGCATCCATAGGCATCGATCTGCACCGGATCCGTTCCGAGCATCATCCTGTTCGTCTGCACAGGGTTCCCGCCCTCCTCAAAGTCCAGATCTCCGCAGATACTGTCCACGATGACAAGTGCGGGCGTCAAAGCAGCTGCGAGCGCTGCGATCGGCTTATGGAGACCCTCCGTGTGAAACCTGCGCTTTTCATGATCCGGAATGCAGCCCTTCAGATTCTTAAGCGCACAGGTCATCCTTGTCTGGCAATGACCTTTCAAGACCGGCAGATCGATGAGGTAATCCGCCTTCATGGCCATGCTTGAAATCTCCATTGTCCGAAAGGGCGTTTCCACCTTTACCGTATGGTCCTTCTTCAGATCGAAAAAGGGAACCGCATAACGTTCACAGACTTCGTCATAACCGCAGACCTTCATGGATCGCTCCGTGTTTCCGCCCACCCAGGAGCTTTCCATCACGGAAATATTTGAAAATCCGTTTTCCTGAAGGTATTCCATGCATCCGGAAAGAACTCCGGCATGGGTTGTTGCCCCGGTTTCCGGTTTTCCGGCCTGAACCAGATTCGGTTTCAAAGCAATATGCGCTTCTTTCGGTATATGCTTTGCGACTTCCCCTGCTTTCATCAGGCTTTTTGTCATCTCATGCGGATCATTCCCGAATACTTCATATATCATTGATATTTCTCCACACCTGTCCCGAGGTATCTCCCGACCATTCTATCAAAGTTCGGATACTCTTTTGTTGATGTCATGCTCCCATTCCTATCCATTTACAAGCTTTAAAAACTTTTTATCGCTCATCTGCTCATTTGTAATATATTCTCCGTCACACTAATTCAGCCCACCGGTTATAGATGCAACAAACGTTTCCATCTTCGCATCATTGTCCTTACTGTTTTCATGTTTCCGATCAAGTAACGACACCGTATTCTTCAGGTTTGGCAGCTTCTTCGTGATAGCATCCAGACCTTTCCGCACTTCTCCGCCACCACTCAGAAAGAAGAGGGAAGTAACCTTTGCTGCAACTTCCTCATCCTTTAAGAAAGCATTTATGGCAGGAACTCCTTTGCTGTTCCATATCGGAGAACCCAGGATAATCTCTTCGTACAGAGACAGATCTTTATCAATCGGCTTCAGCTTTGGAATATGATTCACCATGACCTGTCCGCCGCCGACAAGAATCTGTGCAGCAAAGTTCCTCGGCATCGGCTTTGCAGTATCAATCCTCAGCAGATCGGCTCCAAGCTTATCGGCAATCTTTTTTGCAGCTTCTTCCGTATTTCCGGATAACGAATAATAAACCACCAGTTTCTTCATTCCCTTATGACCTCCTATCCTCTTCCCACTGAAATCTATCCAAATCCACCTTGCCATCGACCACTTCCACTCCCTCGGCTTTCAGAAGCTCCGCTTGTTTCCATGCGCCTCCGAAGGCATACTCTCCGGCAAGTTCTCCCTTTGCGTTCACAACGCGATGACACGGTATCGTAGACGGATCCGGATTCTTATGAAGCGCATTACCCACCGCTCTGGCCATCTTTCGATCCCCTGCAGCCTCTGCAACCTGCGCATAAGTGGCAACGCAACCTCTCGGAATCATCTTCACTGCCTCATAGATTCTCTTAGACGGACTATCCGAGATCAGATCATAGCTTTCCGCTATCATCACCTTAACATCATCATCCGGTACACTCCCGTCAAGAATAATGGTATTCCAATGCTCTTTGTTTTGGTGATATCCCGGCATTACCGCCTTATATATATCGCGCCAAAAGAAGGCTTTATCCGGTTCCACCTTCACATTCAGATTGATATGCCCATCCCGCTCATAAGTCCACAGGAACGCCTTTTTGTTTCCTTTATATCTGACAAGCTGCCAGTTGGTATCATGAAACGGAGCATCCTGGTATGTGTCCGGAAAGGACAGTCCAAATGTGAGAGCCTCTTCTCTGGTTTTCATCTGCTTTTCTCCAATCTCATGACATCATAGCAAAGACAATCTCCATTCTCCGTTTCGATAATGTGATATTCACACTTTCCCTTTGGAAATATCCTCTCGTATATGTTCATCGGAATGATGTTTTGAGAAGAAATCCACCGCGCCTGCAGGATAATACCTCGGATATACCTGTTTTATCGTTGTCTGCGTGATGCTACTGATGGTATTCAGATCGTTCTCATATGCCAAATCGATATCCATTTCATGATCCTTTCAGCCGTTCCACTGTTGATCCCGGCAAACCTGCTTTTACGGAAAAATACTGCCGCCTCCCATGATCACCCTGAAAACTCCGATCACAAATAAGTGCGCGGGATAGTAGATATAGAAGAACCACTTCATACCTCTCCAGCTTCCCCTTTCGCCATTATACTGTTTCAGAATCGGCAATGATAACAGTGTACACATCTGAAGGATTCCGTATGCTTTGTCCATAAATATAAAGTATACTGCTGCATAAATGGCTGTCCATATGAGCATGGCAAGCGATTGTTTCCTGAAGTCGCCGCGATTCAGGTATAAGTATACCGGACACATAGCCGCCACTGTTGACCAATCCGACGGGAAGGTAATCAGGCAGATTACAAGGATCAAAAGGATTTTTCCCCACTGTGGCAACCGTTCCGTTGTAAAGATGACCATCAAAACCACAGCCCAGGCAAGCGACCACATCACACTGGTCATATTGAAGAATCCGTTGGGAAGAAATGGTATTCCTCCGGCAAAGTCATATGCAAAATGAGAAATCACAGCGAAAACAAACAATCTGACAATATACTTCTTCAGGTTTCGGGTATAATGAAATCCTTCTGCAAGAAAAAACCACATGATAGGTGCTGTCAATCTGCCTATCGCGTGTAAAAGCATAACCCACCATATTTTCTGGCATCCCGGATACAGAAGCCATGTCACATGATCTATGGTCATCGCAATAATCGCAATCACCTTTATTTGATTAGCATTTAACCCCTTTTTCTTCACTGTCTCCATTCTCAACTCCGCACAATGATATCCACTTTTATCCGTTTTCATGGCTCGAAGTCCATTATACACCAAAAAACGGGCAGCCATCTGCCCGGTCTTTGCCATCCTCACGACCTGATCATGATTTTTCCCTGTTGTTTTTATCATACACCGTTTTCAAACGCGCCAGCAACTGTTTTTCTCCTTGTCCGGCGCGTTTGAATGGTGTTTTGTCGTTTGATCGTGTCGTATTACAGTTTTTTTCGCTTTGCAGCGTGGACTTTATTCGCCATCCGGCCCGGTACCGCCATCAGGTCTCTGCGGAGGCTCTCCATCCGGTTTCTGAGGCGGCTGCCCATCCGGTTTCTGAGGCGGCTGCCCATTGCCATCAGGTGGCGACTGCATATCACCGCCCTGTCCTTTCTCTTCGCTTATCTTGATCTCTATGGCATCGCCTGACATAGCTGTACCTTCCGTGTAGGTCTTTCCGTCTACCGTGAGCGTATATCCATTCAGATCAACAGAATCCGGTTCGCAGGTGAGTGATTTGATGTTCGAGTCTCCGGTCAGGGTCCACCTGGATCCTTCCTCAATCTCCACGTATACTTCCCCGGATTCTCCATCCGGATTAATTGCACCGGTAAACCCGCTTTCGTCCTTCAGGTACAGATTCAGGATCGATACATCATCAACAACCATATCTCCGTCTATCTTCTGCGATGATGCATACAGATTGACCTTTCCGCCGTTTGATCCTTCCTTTCCCCATCCGGCTGCAGCCGCGCGCAGGAATACGCCGTCCCCGTTATTCTGAACGTTTACATCCGAAAGGGATATATCCGTGGCAGTATTGTTCACAAAGAAGATGTCCCCGTTTGCATTGATGATGCTTCCGCCGTTTGCAGTAAACTCAGATAATCCCGTATCTGCATCACCGGACATGGACTGATAGATCATCACAGCCTCGTAGTAATCAGATTTATCACTGTTATGCGTGTTATTATCAGCAGTCAATACACAATTGTTCAGTGTAACGGAATTCTGCCCCTCTACCACTATTCCCTCTGAAGCCGTTGATGTAAGATCGGCATCATTTACAGTGATATCAGCAGTCGAATAAATCGCAGGAGATCCGACACCGTCTGTCGTATAACTGCCTCCGGTCACCGTGACCGTTCCCCCGCCTCTGTCTGATCTTATGGCAGCCGATGAATTGCCGGTCGTGTGGATGGTAAGGTCAGAGGCATTCATGGTTCCTCCGCCCGTTGTCATAAGGCCTCCCGAGCAGTTTCCTGCCGTATTTATGGTTGAATCCGATATATCCACCACGGTTCCTTCTCCGTAAGAGAAGACTGCATTGGCATGCGTTCCATCGGTGGTTATCTCCATCCCCGTGAGAGTCAGATTCGCACCATTGGTAGCGAATACCGCTGCATTCTCACCGTAGAAGTCCGCCTCATCCCCTTCCGAATCTCCGGTCTTCTTCACGGATGCAAGACTGTACGAAGCCGTTTCACCGTCAGCAGTTATGGCATGTCCCCCATCTTCACTGTTTTCGTATAAAGTCATCTCCTTTGATTCATCCGATACATCAGCACCGGTATGATCAATTGTCTGTTCAGTTTCCGAAATATCATCTGTCCCTGCTTCTTTAGCCGGAGCAGTCTGTGTACAACCTGTCATCAACAGTAAGACCGCCATTCCGATCGCCGCTATACTTTTCCATTTACCTGTCTTCATTTTTGTATCCTTCCTTTCCGTCAAAACAATGCCGATAGTTCCTCTGCATTTTCTTCAAACACATCCAGCACATGCCTGTCCCAGTGTCTGGCATCTCTGGATGAGCTGCCAAATACATAGTCCTCCTGACCATAGTCCATCACATCAAATCCGGGGATTGCTTTACTTGCACCGGCTGTCCTGTATGCCGCGATATCCGCAAGGGAGAAGGATGCTCCCGTATCCTCCGAGTAAGTAACCCATGAGGAGATATCCTTTCCGGACGCTTCTGCAGCTGTACCGTTTGCAGTCTGTCCGCTGGCTTCGGCTTTCGTAACACTTACCGCTCCATCCACATATTTTCCATACATTTCATCCACATACAGTGACAGGGAATCCCCGAATACCTCGGATGGTACGTGACCTCCGTCCCACTGCCACTCGATCACCGCATCAGTCCCCGCATTCAGCCATGCGATCTGCAGGTTCAGGGAATTCATCATGGAGATATCACCCTCTGATGCTCCCATGAGAATCCTTGTCCATACGGGATCACTGGTTCCATCAGCACCGATATAATTTATCGGATCATATAATTCCACTATGTTGTTTCCATACTGATCACCGGCTTCTATTTCCGCGATATCTTCCTGATATGCACTGAGCATTTCCTCATAAGAAGCGTAGTTGGAACTGTTTGTCTTACTGCTTGCAGACTGTGTCGTCCCGGCATCGGGAGTTCCTACTACTTCTTCTGTCTGCGCCTCGTTGCCGCCTTCCATATCAGGAGGACCTCCTGCATTGTCTCCTCCGGCTCCACCGTTTCCCTGATCGGGCGGTCCTCCTGCGTTATCTCCTCCCGGTCTGCCATTTCCCATATCCGGCGGGCCTCCTGCATTGTCCCCTCCGGGGCCTCCCATACCTCCCATGGAATCGCCACCCCCGGTGCTTCCTTTCGCATATCTTCCCTCTATAAAGGCAAGCGCCCTGTCACTGCCCGTCATGGAGGCCACATCTTCGTCAGACAGCGCTGTCCCGTCAGAATCAAACCATGTCCAGTCTTCCGTATAGTCAAGTCGTGCCAGGTAATCGTTCAGGCTTTGTGTGAATTCCGCGAGATAGAGATCCACATAGGTGCCATAGTATCCATTGGTGTCAGCATGAGAATCCGGATCATATTCGATCGTAAGCGGGATCTCATCACTTACATCCCCGTCAGCATTCAGATCAAATCCCACAAGCTCCTCCGCTATCGTAAGGTTCTGCTCATTGATATAGTCCATATACTCCGCGGCAAGATACTCCGCTGTCTTTTTCTGAAAATCAGTGTTAAACGAGTATGTCGGATCCAGGAAGTATTCAAATGCGAGTGCCATATCCGCTTCCGACAGAGATGTGATCGCACTGTATGCCATACATCCCCACATCCCGTCAGACAGCTGAACTTCCTCACCATCTATGGTAACGCTGGTGATATAGTTTCCGTCGCCGTCCTCATATATGCCTACCGCTCCGGCTTCGATCTCATAATCATAGAAGACCGGATTATCAGATGTTGCCGCCAGCATCGCGGCATGAGCTCCTCCGCCGGAACCTCCTGTTGAAACAAAGTAATCCACACTTCCGGGGATGTTCCCAAGCAGGATATTGTACTTCACAAAACGGACTGCATTCTTCTGATCCACCAGGCACGAAGGAGCATCCCCTGTATATGTCCCATCGTCCAGTGTACTCTGTTTCCCCCTGTTTCCGCAGGAAACGTTGATATATCCCTCAGACGCGTACGCAGGTGAGGCTGTCTGATTTTCCTGTTCGCTGTAACCGGCTGCACCGGTATTTACGATCACGGGAGCCGTTGCCGCCGTATAGACCTGTCCGTTTGTACTTGTCACGGATGCTTCAGAGTCTATGACAAGATCACCTGTTCCGGAGCCATCCGTTACATCTTCTTTTCCGTCTCCATCCGTATCGACCCCTTTCACGTATGCACCGGGGACACAAACGGATACTCCCTGCTCGTCCTCTATCTCGGGATCCGTTACGGCGGTTACAACCGATAATGTCCATGCATCATCTGACTGGGAGTATGTCCATTCAGCTTTCATATTTGAAAGATCAAGTGCCTGTTCCACAGCTTTCATCTCTTCCGTTTTGTCCGATGACGTTACTTCTACGGCAGTCTTTTCTGCAGTATCATCTGCGGTTACTGTTGTATTACCGGCAGATTCCGTACTCTGCTGCATACCCGATCCGGCTGCCGAGCATGCACAGAGGGAAGCTGACATGGCCACCGCAAGAATGATCGCCCACGGTCTTCTGTTTCTACTCATAATGAAACCTCCTGTATTGTTATCGTTTTACGATAAGATACAGGAGGTTTATTGAAGAAACATTGAAAACCTGAAATTATTTTTTTACCGGCAGGATCACCTCGAATATCACCCTGCCCTCTTCACACAGGACTCGTATTCTCCCACCCATGTTATCCGTGATCGCCTTTGCAATGGAGAGTCCCAAGCCATAATGGGAGCCGTTGTCTGTCCTTGCTTCATCCAGTCTGGCAAATCTGTCAAATATCCTTTCCCTGTCAGCCTCAGGAATCGCCGTACCGCTGTTGACAACACGGATGACTGCATTTTTCCGTTCCTTTTTCATCATCACTTCTATGGAATCGCCGCCATCATTATGGCTTATGGCGTTATCGACAAGGATCGAAATCAGCTGACCGGTCCTGCCTGTATCGCCGTTTACATACACATTTTCCTCTATATCGGTATTAATTGTCAGACCATGCTCGAAGGCCACTCCTTCGAAGGGAAGAACCTCACTGTTTATCAGTTCGGACAGATCTATGACCTCTGTATGTATTTCATTTCTTTCGGCACGGGAAAGATCCAGAAGCTCCTTTACGAGATTTCCCATCCGTTCATTCTCGTACTGGATGTTGGAAAGCCACTCATTATTCCCAAGCTGTCTTGACAGAATATCCGCATTTGCGCTGATAACGGAAACCGGGGTCTTAAGCTCGTGCCCGGCATCCGACACAAAAGCTTTCTGTCTGATATCGTTTTCCTCAAGAGGCTTCACGATCCTTTTCGCTATAAACGCTGCTCCCATCAGGAGGAGAAGCATGGCGGCCAGTCCTGCGACCAGTGTATTTACAAGAATGACGGTGAAGTTATCATCTGTCAGAGTTGTGTCCATAAACGCGACCAAGGTGTATCCCTTTCTGGGTTCCACACGGTAAAGCATCTGATCTATCCGCCCTTCCCCTTTTCCGGTGTCTGATATCCTTTCCGCCAGTGCAAGAATGTCCTCCTTTCCGTAGATCCCGTTCACACCGGCATCTACCGCGATCACGCTGCCGTCTTCCCCGTAAGCCACCGAATAAAAGGATGACAGTTTATACAAGGCGTTATCACGGGGCGGGGGATTCTCTCCCGGCGGAGTATCATCCCGGGGACGATCCTGTCCGGGCAAAGACTCCAGTGAGTACATGTCCACGTATCTCATAAGCATTTCCCGGTTTTCTTTTCTTACGGAAAGATAGCTTGAGATATAGACAACTGACAAAGTTATGATCAGAAACAGGATCAGAAAACAGGCTATTGACAGGAATATCTTTCTCCGTGTTTTTTCAAACATCTTCACACCTCAGCTCATATCCTATGCCACGTACCGCTTTGATCTGAGTCTTTGATTTCACGAACGCGAGTTTTTTTCTGGTAAAAGACATGTAGACCTCGACATTATTGTATTCCGCTTCGTTATCGTATCCCCATATACGCATAGCCAGCTGTTCCCTTGACAGGATCTGGCTGCTGTTCGTGATCATGTATTCCAGGATACGATATTCCTTCTCTCCAAGCCTGACGGATTTGCCGGTTTTCACCTGAACCAGTTCCGCCGTATTCTGTTTGAGGACGATATCACCGAACTTTAATTCCTCCTCCCGATATCCGGCATTGCGCCTGGTAAGGGCACGCAGTCTCGCAAGCAGCTCCTTTGTCATGAAAGGCTTGGTAAGATAGTCATCCGCTCCCGAATCAAGTCCGGTGACCTTGTCATTCAGTTCACTCTTTGCAGTCAGCATAAGGATCGGCGTCCTGATCCCGCTTTTCCTTGCCTGGGCAGCCACTTCAAACCCGTTTAGTCCGGGCATCATAACATCAAGAACGATCACATCATAGATATCCTGTAAAATGGCAGTCTGTGCCTCATCTCCGTCATATGCAAGATCAACATCATACCCTTCCAGACTAAGGATTTCCCTCAGAGCATCTGACATTCTTTTTTCATCCTCAGCAAGCAGTATTTTGATCGTCCTCACCTCCGTTTCAAATATCCTGATCGTACATAAAACTCATTGTCACAGACTTATATTGAAAAAACATTGAAAAAAGCAGATTCCATTTCTGCTTTTCCTTCTTTCGATTGTAAGTCTTTCCGCCCGGTACGCTCCTTGTCGCTGGATTTCATCCACCCCAGCAGTCTTCTGTCCCCTGGGATGTGGTTTTTATCCCGAACAGATCCATCATGAAATCCTCGCGTTCGTTATAAATACTCACGACATAAATACAATCCGCTTCTATCCGGTAGAATACGTAGTTCTTTGCTACAAAGATACATAAACAATCCATATCTACTCCATACATATCGCGAACAGAAATGCCAATCTGTTCATGCTCACGCAATGACCGGATGCGGCTACCGATCTCTTTGATAACTTTTTCCCTGGCATCTCCACCGAACTGGAAATCAAGATACTTTTTTAGCTCCCGCATTTTTTCGGTATAATCGGGAGAATACTTTAATTTCTTCAATCTATGATCCCCATCTCCCGGTCAAAGTCATCAGCTTCAATCCAACCCTCCCGGTCTGCACGCTCCTGCGCTCTTCTCAGGTCTGCTGCGAGCGCCCGAGCGGCTCTGATCCTGTCCAACTCATCAGCTTCAGCCACTGTCATTATCGTATATGCGCCATGGCCGTTTCTGGTAAGATAAACACGATTGTTTTTATCAACCTCCTTAAGGACTTCTGTATAGTTCCTCAAGTCTGAAATTGGCATTATACTCGGCATCATTACACCTCCATCCATTGGTTATTCTGCTATAAAACTACGTTTATCATACATTGGATAAAAATAACGCGCAAGCATATTTGCGCGTTATTTTGCACGTTTCCATAAACCTCTATCTTGATCCTGCCACTATTCCCAAAATCCCTCTAACTGCGGCTTTCTTTATTTGTATACATCCTATTATTGAAAAAAATGCTATAATCAATGCTATGCCTATAATCATTTTTTATCCTTACTGTTATTTCTTCCCCTTCGGAAAGATAGTGTTCGTGGCGGAAATCCTCCGGACTATACGCATCATTTTCCTTTACACAAAGCCCGGCGCTTCCCATCCCCGGCTTATCAAGAGCGTATTTGATGTCATCCACACCGCCATAAGCATACTCACCATGGTTATAATCATAGGCAGGATTTACGGAAAACATCATTGAAACTCCCAGCAGTACTGGTAAAATCCTGTTAATTCTCCTGCTTGAACGCTTCATACTCTTGCTCCGCTTCCCTCATCTCCGTCGCCGTAAAGGCACACAGCTTTACATCCACATCATAATCCGGATAATCAGATGTAAATTGCCTGTATGCTCTAAGGCACTGCTTCGTGGACTCCGCCACCGGATTATCAAGTGATCCGCCAAATATCCCGGAACTGATGAGCGGAAAAGATATGCTGTGATATCCATTATCCTTCAGCACCACAAGGGAGTTATAATATGCATCGAACAGTTCCTTAAAAGCCGTAGGTGTTACTGCAAAATTCGGACCTACTGCATGAATGATAGCCTTGGCATTCGTCATCTTAAAGGCAGGTGTGATCACCGCATCACCATCGTTAAGAGGTGTTTGATACTTGCTGCAAGCCTCTGTCAGCTCTGCCCTTCCGGCTTTGCTGAAAATCACTCCACATATGCCACCACCTGCCCAAAGTCCATCATTTGCGGCATTTACAACCGCATCGACCGTCTGATCTGCGCAGGATGCATTTATCAATTCCAGTTTGCTCATTACTCTTCCTCCGTACCAAGCCCGTAATAACGCATCTCATTATATCTGGCATTGGCCTCCTCGCTGGCTTTCTTATCCCGCCAGGCATCTATCTCGCTACATATGGCAAATCTCTCCTATACCCTTCATTACCCCGGTATTATACAGCATATACCTTTCCGTCGCTACAACGCATCCCTCGTTTTCACAAAGGAAAGTGCTTCATTCATTTCGTATTTTCCCAGCGCATTCAGTTGCTCCGGCGTCAGGAGAACATTCAAGGCAACGACGACGAATTCTTTATTTTCCGGTGGGATCCGGACTCCCACCGAACATTGAAGATACGAAAGACTCCCTTTCATTGGTTGCCGGAGCACTGGGTTATTGCTCTGATCCGGATCTATAGAGAAAAGGCCATCGCGGTTACAGTAAAAGTAGATTACTGTAGGGTTGAAAAATCTTTTTTCATTTGATTCAGCAGTCAAGTTCCCGCCGCATCAGCACGGTCTCCTGCCAGCCACTATTGCGTGAGCGGAAGCCCCGGGGGTTCCAGCCGTATTCGTCATAGCCAGCGCGCTGATACAGTGCAAGCGCCCTTCTGTTGTCAGCCACAACCTCCAGCTCTATTTGGGAATACCCGGCTGTCCCGGCGCATTCGATGCAGGCATTCGTTAATGCCCATCCAATGCCGAGCCCCCAGAAAGACTGATCGATGCTGATGCCAAACGACGCCCGGTGCCGGGTTTTCTCCGCTGCCCGGATCAGATCAACACCCGCTGTTCCGACGATTTTTCCGTCCACTTCGGCCACCAGTTCAATCTCACGGTCACTGTCTGCCTTCTTTTTCAGATATTCTTCTTCCTGATCAACGCTGAAAGTTGTTTCTTCCGGATATGTTGCCAAGAAATCCGTCTGCGCGTGAGTCAGTATGAAATTAGATAGTACAGCCTCAGCATCCCGTTCCGTGCCGTTTCGGATGACGCAAGTTTTGCCGTCTGTCAGTGTGATAGTCTGAAAGTATTTCACTATTCCGCCTCCTTTTTTTCCTGTTCCGTAAATTCGAACATCGTCAGAAACCTTTCACAGAGTTCTCAGTCCTGTCTTTTGCATCGGAATTGTTTCCGGCTGCCCTGATACCGATTATTCCGATCAGCTTCTTACTATCAAATGTTCCGTAATAATCTATTCCGGTCAAATATGTTTCATCATGAAGGCACTTACGGAACTCTTCCATTCCCTCCGGAGCATACTCCGGTGATTCATATTCCGAAAATACTCCCCATGCAAGCTCCAATGCCGCAGAAATCTCATTTTGTGATAGCCTGCGTACAATATAGTCCTCTTTACTGCAAACCATATAATCAATCCTCTCTCATATACACTTTACAAAAATGCCGTATATGCTTCTCTATTCTTTCCAAAAGTTCTTTCTCACACTGTGGCTGCCTGTCCGCCTGAGCGATCAGAAGGACTGCAGGAGCAGTAAGCTCAATTGCAAGAAGCGACGGATCATCGTCCTTAACAATCCCCTTATCCATCATCTCTTTTATGATCCTCGCAAACATCCTTTGAACTCCGTCTAGCTGATGTCTGGTAGTCACCTCAGAAATCCTTTCATTTCTGAACTGCTCCTGCACAAGAAACATCCGTGTCTTTCGTATGATGGAATCGTGCATTGTGAATGCGACTCTTCCCATTGTAACCTTTATAAACTCTTCCTGGCTCTCAGGTGTTTTTCCGACATTCTTCTCTGACCCAAACATTTCCTCATACCGTACCTCAGCAGAGTCAATCAACGCATTCAGGATATCTTCTTTTCCCTTGAAATGTTTATAAAGGGATGGTGCTTTAATCCCGACAATATTTGCAATCTGCTCAACGCTTGTCCCATCATATCCATTCTCTGCAAATAGCGTTAATGCCGCATCCAATATTTTCTCTTTAGTAGTCATAGCATCCTCCATATGGCTAATGTTTGTTAGCCATAGTTTAGCTAATGTACATTAGCTTGTCAAGTGCTATTTTGTTATAGATGCCCAACTTACCCCCGAAGAAGCCTGCAAGTCTTTTTTCTTCATATCCTTACACTCTAAATCTATCATTTGAACTGTCCAATAAAAACGCCAGAATTATCACCAAATATGGCTATCTGAGGGCTTTTACAACCCCTCATACCCCCGGAACATTTTATTGTACCTTGTTTCCACAATCCATATTCTCACCATCTTGGTGGTAATTTCACCCTATTGCCCCGATTTCCGTATAGATCATCCCATTCTTTCCGCGCTCGGATCTCATAAGGGATACTCTTGTTGCTGTCATACGACCTACCGGCGGCTTCGATACCGGTATCTCACGGCCACCCTTATACGAATACTTCCTTATAAGGGTTATATGCGGTGAGAATCTCTTCCTGTCAAAGGGAATCTCCTGCTCAGCCAACGCCCTCCGCAGTCTCTTCACATATCCGATCAGCTGGGGATTGTCCTTCAGGCCCACCCAGAAGAGTTCTCCGAAACTCCCCACACCATCAAGGGTGATATCTATCGGTCTAAAGTCAACCTGTTCCATAGCATCAAGCACTTCTTCCGGGTTGCCATATTCCCCGATAAAAGCCAGCGTGATGTGAAGGTTCTCCCGTTTTGTATAGTTTCCCGTCACACCCTGCGCTCTCAGATTATCCTGAAAACCAGTAAGGACATCCAGAATCTTTTCTTCAAACTGTATCGCTATAAACAGTCTCAACTATGATCTCTCCTATGCTCTACCTGTTATCTCCAAAGTATCCGGCTCCACATGACAGGTTAGTTTCCATATCTCAACGCCGGCCTTCTTTGCTTCCTCCATAGCCTCTCCAAACTCCGGATGGGTATCCACATTCGGTCTTACCTCCGTCACACCATCCATCTGTATCACAAAGGCAAGGATCGCATGATATCCCGCCTTCTTTGCCTTAATCAATTCCCGTATGTGCTTTATGCCACGCTCTGTCGGCGCATCGGGAAAATATCCGATCCTGTCAACCTCCAGTGTGCAGCCTTTGACCTCCATGAGGAACTTCACATCTCCACGTTCCATATAGAAGTCGATACGTGAATCGCCGTATGTATATTCCGGTATCACCCGGTCATAATCCTGGGTTTTCAGCCATTCTTTCACGACCTTGTTCGGTGCCTGGCTGTCAATATTGAAGAGAATCCTGGTATCTTTCCGGACAGCCACCAGATCATACTTTGTCTTTCTGTCCGGTGTCCCCGGAGCAGTCAGCCATACTTCACATCCCGGGATCAGCAGTTCTTTGCATCTTCCTGTGTTCTTTACATGAACGATCTCTTTACAACCGTCGATATCTACCTCAGCGATAAACCGGTTCGGGCGCTTAAGGAATGTGGCACGTATAATATTGTCATATGTCATTTCCCACTCCTGAATTCAGCTCTCCAACAACCTCTTCAGTATCTGTTCCCTGTTATTTATGAACATCTCCGTCACCTGATAACTGTCTGTCTCCTCATAGGTGCAGGGATGGATCTCCCCGTCATCAAAGCTTAAGATCTCTGCTCCGGGTATCCCCAGCAGGATTGGCGAATGCGTCACGATGATAAACTGCAATGCATCATTGGCACATCCGACGATCTCAAGCAGGAGTGTAAGCTGTCTCTGCGGAGAAAGCGCTGCTTCCGGCTCGTCCAGAAGATATATGCCATTTCCCTTAAAGCTGTTCTGCGCCAGGGCAAGAAAGCTCTCTCCATGAGACTTTTCATGGAAATGCTGGGGTTTTCCTCCCGGTCCTCTGCTATACTCATCCTCGGCAGTAGCCACATTGTAAAAGCTCTCCGCTCTGAGGAAATACCCCCATCCGGGCTTATGGAGCATAAGGCTGTTCACTTCCGCGATCGACGGATATTCGCCGACTGTTTCTTCAAAAACGCCACGATCATCAGGATATAGCAAACGGTCTTCGGCAGCATCAGCATACCGAGCATAGGCACGAGGCCGGCACCGACCGCGACCGGAATGTAAAACGCAAATGAGAGCAGGATGTACAGCCACATGAAGCCAAACACTTTGTCCGCTTTTCTGTTCCGATAAAACAGATAGCAGATGATCGCTCCCAGTACGACAAACGGGATGTTTCTGATGATCCCCCAGGTCATATCACCGATGTTTGAGATCCACCCGTTCTGTGGGAACAGACACAGCACAACCCTTATGACTGCCAGACACCATATCGTAGCTAAGAGCGTCTTATTGCTCTTTTCCCCGTAGTTCTCAAACCAGATATAATACAAGAGCACATAGAACACCGTCATGGTTATGGATGTGACGAGTTTACCTATCCCAAGCGAAGCTGTCATATCCGCATCCGCGAAATAGTTCAGCATTCGCGGTACCAGATGGAAGGCATCACCGCACCCTAATACGAGCGCGGCGATCCCCATATACTTCTCAACTTTTCTGTTTGCTCTCTTCAGGATGATGCACCCGCTTATGATCGCAAACAGAAGATATAAAATATCAAATGACGACTCTCCGTATTTCATCCAGTCCCTCGCTTATGCCTTGTTGAACTTCTCCTTAGGCTGTTTGCACCGCTCGCACTTCCAGTCATCAGGAAGATCTTCAAATGCTACACCGTCATGTTCAGCCGGATCATATACATAGCCGCATACGGAACATACATACTTTCCGCTGGCCTTCCGGGACGAGAAATCAACTTCGGCAAGTACTGTTTCAGCCGAGTTATCAAGATCCATCACACGCTTCGCTTCCAGATTCTCGTAGCCCTGAGGGGTATGGGTTCCCATGTATACCGCGGGATGATCCTTGATAAATGCCCGAACTCTGTCAAATGTCTCACGGGCTGCAGGCTGCCGCGATATCTGATATTCTTGTCAAACTTGTCCGGCCCCTCTTCCCCGCCAAAGGCAAAGGGCTGTGAATAGAACCCGTCTTTTCTGAACTTAACTGCCTTGATAACCATTGTGATACATTTTCGTGTTTTATATGCTATTTCTTATTCAACGCTGCACTCAGGCTGTTTGTGACGCCTCTCGGACCGCGGATCGCAAATATCCCATACTCATCCTTAAGCACATCAAAGGTAAACTTATCAGGTTTATACCGCTTAAGCAGCTTGATCTTCATAAGGGCTTTGATAGTAAGGTTCTCGTCCGAATACTTATAAGGGATGTCTGTCTCCGTCACCTTGCACTTATACAGGATCGCAGACACGGGAGCAGCCACATACATAAAAACCGTATCTCCCGTCTTTATCCCGGATCCTTGCTTCCAGTCGATCTCATCCGAATCATCAAAAGCATGCTCTATGTCGTAATATTTCGGATTGGCAGGGATGATCCACTCCTTGGGCGGACGGATCTTCTGTTTCTTCTTTGCTGATGCAGTAGCCATAAAGCTTGCATCAATAAGGTCAAATACCAACTCTTCCTTAACTGAACCATCGAGAAATACCGTAATCCACTGCTGTTTGTTCATATGATATGCCGGTATGATGCCTCTCCGCTCCGCTCCGGTCGGCGCAGAACAATCGTCCACTGGATGATTTGCGCCCTGTCGGATCAACATATCCTTGTGGAACAGATCGTCAGCCTTCAGATTTATCACAGGGATATAGTCTGTAGTACTCATGCCAAGCTTATCCCCCGTTACCTCCATGACAAGAGCAAACCACTTATTATTGTCACCATGTCTGAACACTGCATTATCCGGATATCTCTTCCAGGGGTATTCCGGCAATACCTTGTATTTCTTTTTGATATATGCAAAAACAGCGTCTTTCATACTCACATTCCAAATTCGGCACAAAGCTTATCAAAACGAGCCTGCTCTTTTTCCTTGATCGGTTTTGACAGATCATTCATACAGTGATGGATCACATCCGCGTCTTTCAGTACTTCATCCATTGGACTGTCTTCCACCAGTTTATCGTCGTGATGATAAATGGCAGAACAGATCACGTCAGTCTCTGTCCCGTCAGTCAGTTTTAGTTCTCCAAGTATTTCCCTTGCAAGATCAGCCCCTTTATGAGCATGATCATCATATGAGCCGGTCTTATAAGCGTTCAGGTCATGAAGCATAGCTGCCATAGATGCAATCTCCGGATCAAGCCCACGCTTCTTCGCTATCACGGTGGCTGCAAGCGATACCCCATAGAGGTGTGCTATCGCACTGGTGCGCTTGTCCGGATCCTCCATCTTATTGATCTCGACATCCACATATTTACGAAGCTCCTTTAACTTACTCATAATCGGTCCCCTTTCCTTTTTTCCTGTTCTTATATTCCCTCTTCATTTTCTCAATCGGGATCCTTGCAATAATCCTCTAATAGCTTTTCGCGCTGGAGTCGCCCAATTACTATAGAGTTACTCCTATTTGCGTTTCTTAGGACCTGGCAGCTCATCAAACATCACATCCAACAGTTCTCTCAGAAACCCTTTATTCTCGACATCATCCACCAGAAGCATCTCCTTAGCCCCGTCATAAGGCAATTCCAGCGCCGCCTCGGGCATCAGATCCGCAGCAGCCTTGATATTCTTCACCAGAAACCTGTCATCATAGATCCCACCGATTACTTTGCCGCGGTAATAGATGATATACTCACCCATCATCGCCCTATATGTTATCTCATCGAGCTCTGACAGCTGTTCCAATATATAATCCAAATATTCCTTACTCGATGCCATACGCTTACCTAATCCTTTCTTATCGGATGCCGGATCACTGTCTTCACCTTCTCCTGCGCAGCCTTTCTTGCATCACTTAGATAAATCTCGTGGTGCATACTCACCGTCTTCATCATTTGGATTGACGCTGCCCCTGACCGCGATATAATTTATCTTCGGAACAGTAACGAAAGACGGCGTGCCCTTCGGCATATAGAATTCTTTGTATTCTTTCTTATAATCAAACGCCACCTTGATCTACCTTCATGCACTCTTCGAGCGACAATACTTTACAGCCCTTAGCAGCATAGTACGCAAACATTTCATCCAGCTTTTTCAGATCATAGCTCGTTATACAATCAGATATCACATGAACCTTATATCCTGCCTTTGCCATATTATAACTTGTTGGTTTCACACAGCCCGTTGCATCGGCGCCGGTGATGTAAAACTCTTCTATTTCGTTTTTCCCGATAAACCCGGCAAAGGCTTCGCTTGTCAGAGCGTTTGCTTTGGACTTCTCAAAAATGTTTTCCGAAACAACTGAAAGTTCTGGTACCAGCTCGGAACCTTTTGTGCCCGGTTTGAATGTCCTTGTCTTTTCGGACAGATTGTAGTGCCTGATATAGGCAATATGCATTTCATTAGCCATTGCCCAATCGATCGCTTTATTCACCTGCCCTATGATCTTTTTGTAATTCTTCGTAATGTCATGTTGGAGGTCTATCACGACCAACGCTACCTTTTTCATGTCTTCTCTCCTTCATATCGTTTTGCTATTTCAGAGGTGATCCGATATAGCTTTTCCCTGATCTTTTCCGGCTCCAAAACAGTGATCTTATCCCTGCATGAAAGCATCCAGGCAAGCAGCTCTTCATCATCAGCATATTCATGTTCAAACAGCAGACTTCCATCATCCATTTCCGTAAAGGAATCTACACCATACTCTTCCTTTAGCTGCCCGTAATGTCTGCTCCCGCTTACGCTGTCCATACTTCTGAGTCCGGCAAGTATCATCTGCATATCCCGGGATGTCAGCAGCGTCCTTTACGCTTTCTTCTTTACAGGAATCCAGATCGCGCTGTGATAATCCTTGTCTGTCTTTTCTCCATTGATACAGTCATACCATTCAACATTGGCGTTTCCGCAGAGCTCATAGTCAGGGTTTCCCGGCAGCCATTCCTTAAAAATACGGGTGTTCAGACTTTGCAGAGCCTCCGGGATTGGACCGATACAGTCGAACACCGCCCAGTCACCCCGCGGAAACTCATAGACCACCATGCCCTCCGGTGCTTCTCCTCCTGAATACTTTCCTGCAACCAGATACCGGAACTTCCCTCCGCCGATATCATCAACACATACTCCATACTCTCCGATACAGTGATCTATGATCGCTTTCTCGCAGGGGTTCGCCGGTTCATTTCCGGCATAAACATTTGCCGCATACTTCTCGCAGATCTCATCCCAAAACTTCGGGATCTCCTGATAAGCGGTCTCGTAATCAAATTCTTTTTGGAATCCAATCACCTTGAATTGAAACATTGTTGTAATTTTGTAATCCATTTGAATACCTCCTTGAACCTGTACTTTGATCGTCAAGGGAAGGAAGGTCTTTACAACAGCGCCCTCCCGTGCCTGTGTGGGTGTCACGCCGTGGAAGCGTGAAAAAGCCTTGGTAAAGCTCTCCGGAGTTTCATAGCAGTACTTGAGTGCGATATCGATCACCTTATCTTCGGTCTCCTTCAGATCAATCGCCGCATGATGAAGCCTTCGGTTGCGGATGTACTCTCCGATGCCGTAGCCTGTAATCAACGAAAACCCCTTCTGAAGGAAAAACGGCGAAAGATACACCTGATCGGCCACATCCTGCGCACTGATGTTGTCGGTAAGATGCTTCTCCATATAATCTATCGCCTTTCGGATACTGGTAATCCACTCCATCACATGCTTCTCCTTCCCTGATGGAATCAGTATATATGTTCAATAGATAACCGTCCTGTCATTTTCTGTTCTGATCTGTCCTGATAAAGTGCCCTTCCTGAACAGCCACGAGAGTTGCCACTAAACATACCGGCATCGCTGAATGCTTCAGCGGGACGAGCACTATCCATTTATTCTTCTGTCACCATCAGTCACTCATCTTCCAACAGATTTCTATCTCTTCTTCAAGTGTTACCGTAGGAAGCCCTGCTCTATCCGATAATGGGGTATCACTCCTAAATGCTTCCGGAATCTCAGGATTGGGGGTGTCGTCTACCGACATGCTTTTTGCACAATTTATCCTTACATATTCTTTATCATTAACAGAATTGACACCAATAACTGTCTTTCCTAAAGATGCTGCTATGATGTCAGCCTGTCTTCTTGAATCTGCAACAGCTAAGTCTAAACTGAAGAGCTGGATGAACAACAAGCCGGTATATCTTCAGCTGCAATGGTTCGATACTGTTGAGAAGATCAGATATCCTCTGAACTTCGCTCAAAACGGTGGAACACGGAGGTGACCGAAAGGGATCGCCTTTGTCTCACCAAACTTGGTATGGATCTGACATAATCGTTTTGAGTGCATATTTCACGACTTTTAGGTTCTTCAGGCCTATGCTCCGCTTCTCTAGCACAGAAATGGTAACCCATCTGGCAAATCGGTTCTTGATCTGGGTAAGCTCCCTAATGAGTCGTTTACGATTGTTCACCAGCACTCTTAAATCGGCGTATGTACCATCCGGTGTATACGGTGCGGAATACCGTCCTTCAATGACAAGCTTTGCGATCGCCTTATTATTGTCAGATTCCTGTTAACACTTTACACATCTTCCCCAAGGAGACTTATTATTTCCGGTAATAAGCCAAAGCACCGGAATAATTGGCATGGATTATACACGAATCAAAATGTCATTTCCATAGATTTTGGGACTAAAGAATTGATAAACCACAATTCACTACAGGCTGTCATTAGTACTACCGCATTTTTTCACATATTATAGTATCCATACAGTGAAGATGGGGGATGCCACCACTATTATCTTCAAATATGGATTCATCTATATGGTGAATCTTCCAGTCAGAGAAATAAGTAAAAAGCTCTCCAGATTTCCACATTTTCTCCTCTATATCCCAATCAGGTGGTAAATCGAGAAATGGCTTTTCTACAAAGACATTAAAGAATACAAAACCATTCACCTTAGTGATTTTATATATCTTTTCAAAAAATGATCTCTTATTATCCTCAAACAGATACTGAACCGTCCCAGTTGAATAAATAATGTCAAACGTATCCTCAGTTTTAAATGTATTTATATCATCGACATATGCATTAATAACAACTTGATTTAAGGATGCCAGTCTTTTTGTCTTTTCTATTCCGTTTTTGGTTATATCAAAGGCTGTAACGGAATAACCCTTCTGCGCCATATAAACAGCATCTTTTCCTTCTCCACAGCCTATATCCAAAACTTTAGTTGCTGCCACAGGTGGACATAATTTAATCAGGTCATCACAAAAATCAGCTGGTTCGGTTCCCCAGTAATAATCATCAGAAGCATACCATTTCTCGTAATTTGTTCTTATTCTCTCCATGAAATACGATCTCCGTACTATTAATGAGCACCTCGCTTCTTTGGTATAAATTCGATGCTCAGGGTACTATCCATAGCCTCTGCCAATCTCTTTAAAAGATTAAGACTGGGGTTTCTTGTCCCTTTTTCCAATCGACTGATATCTGCCTGGCTTATACCACTTTTCTGTGACAGTTCCATCTGCGTCAAGCCAGCATTAATTCTTGCATCAAGTATTCTCTTCTGCCATTATAAATACCCCCTTATTATCTGCTTATAAATGGATTTACAGCTATAAAACCATCACTCGTCCAACAGTATTTTTCCCTTTTTTGCCTTTGCTTTAGGCCTTGCCATCTGTTCTTGTTCAATCTGTTGGATGCTTTTCTCAGGTGTAGGTAAATCTTCCGGCATAGTACCACCGATTTTCTTTATGGCTGTTCTTACTTCCTTGCCAACATTATAATGAATGCTTGTAGCAGTCTCAGCTCCCTTAATGACTTCTTTACGCGGATCACCATTCTGAACGATTAAATAACATGCATATCGGGACAGCTCATAATCTTTTACCGGCTTAGACGTTGCTCCTGCATCTACGATTTTGCTGACCTCAGCAAAATCGTCTAAAACACTGTGTCCACTATTCTCGCAGGCAATCATAGCTCGTCCTATTACTTTAGAAAAATTCCTCCATTGCGTATACTCTAATACCGGTGCAAGTTCTCTTGCACTCCAATACTCGGTCCCATCTTCTCTTAAATCTCTTATACTCGCTTGCTTTTAGTTCCATCATAATATCTCCAATTTTAGCTATTTATTAAAGTTTCAATACTGCAATTATCTCTACACCATCCATGTCCCCGGTTTCTGAAAATCCAAAAGATGCATACAAATTCTTTGCAACAGTATTCTCAGGTTCATATGACAACCAGCAGTAATCGGCCCTTCCACAAGGATATGTTCGTATGAAATCTAACGCTAATTCCACTGCTTTCTTGCCATAGCCCTTATGCTGATATTCCTTATCAATCATTAACCTCCAAAGATTATAGTTCTTCTTTGCTATTGCAGGGGCATCTTCCCAATAATCATCAGTGTCAAATCCCACCATTACGAATCCTACCAGTATATTCTCATCATAAATGCAAAATGGAAATGCAAATCCATTTGCAGTAATTGCAGTATAAGCTTCTATAATGCTCACTTCATTACTTGCCACAAATCCTTTCTGCGCATCGTTCACAGACAGTTTTAAAACATCCCAAACATCTGCACCATTCACTTTTTCAAGTCGTAACATTTTTATTCCCCACCAATTCCTCATATTTCAGTTGATATGCTATAAGCCTTGGTATGTACTCCGGAGGAGTACGACGGCCAGCCTCCCAATCCTCAAGTGTCCTAACAGGAATCCCCGTATGCTCTGAGAATTCTTTTCGATTCATCTTAACACTTTCTCGTAAATCTTTAATCACCTTTGCTGTATTCATATCTCTCTCCTCGCATTGCGTTTTTTTGATTATATCATATCTGATCGTTGCACGCAATGTGTGGTCGAAATAAAGTGTTTATAGAATCATTTTAGAATCACTCTTAGAATCATTACAAAAAAGAGCCAAGAACAAACGCTCTCGGCCCTTGATATTACTGGTTTTCTACTCACTTGCAAACCACTTGGAACTACTCACCCGCTACTCCATCTCAATTCAAGGGGATTTGCACCCTATTACTTTTGTTGATTTTACGGCATTTCCAGTTTGCATTTTGTCCGTATTTGCCCATTTTTGTATGGCTCGCAAAATTAATGTACTCATTTTGTACTCATAAATAAGAATCTTTATTGTCAGAGGATATAGGTTTTTGTGGTAGTTTTTATGGTAGTTTTTGCGGTAGTACTACCATAACTATCACAACTCATGTATCCTCTTTCAAACGGTATGTCCTATTTCGGTTACTTCCTAACGCTTCTACTTCATCCATGTTAGCAAGAATATCTCTTGTCCTTGCAGGACTAAGCCCTATCTTTACGGAAATAGTTGCAGTATTCGCCTCTCCCACATTTTCAAGATACTTTATAATCAGCTCTATATTCTCCAGTGTTTTTGTCGCTTGCTTTTTATCGCTTGTTTTTATCGCTTGCTTTTTATCGCTTGTTTTTATCGCTTGGTTTTTCCTTTTTTCAAACGATAAGATAAGCTTCGTCCTATCCGGATCAAATTCTTCTATGATTTCCGGCGACTCAAACCCCTCAACGTTCCAAACATTGAAGATATCAGGAACACCACTACCTGCTCTCTCGCCGATATCTATCAGATTGAACATCTTCATCAAGCCTTTATTTCGCGGATCTGATACTCCTCCAAGTCTGATCTGCTTCTTTCCTACCCGAATATATCCCGGATTCTCCAGCGTAAGCCTGTGATTTTCCAGTTTGATCACCACTCCGCGAGACTCATAAAAATCCGCATTCATTAGACAGTTGGCACGCGCCTCGCGCAAGGCTTTATGAACTGGCGTATCATCTATCCTCGTGCCTCCTGTCATCTTGAACGGGACCTTAACCTCTTTTATGATCTTATTATACACACGGAAATAGAAATCACATACATTCCCCGACCATTCGCCGGAGCTGGACTGCAACCTGTCTGTCCATCGTATCGTTGGATCAAGCATTTCCCTATAATCCAGGAAATACTCCGGGTACTGTCTGACGATGTTATACTCATCTCCAAACATAAGCAAGCCTGCTCCTGTCGGATGATATTTCCCATCCTTGGTTGATGTAGCCGCAGCTCCGATGCTGCGAAGATACTCATCATCTGAATGCCTTTCAAAAGGGTGTCCGGGCTTAAGTGATTTATGTCTGTTACGATAACCGTGTACTGTTTCCATATTCAGATATTCCATTGGAACATCTTCAAGAATTTCCATATCCATTGTATTCTCAGGCTGATCACGAAGCATCGCCTTCACTTGAGCCCTTGTACAATGATAATCTCCCTCACTGTTACGTCGGAAAGTATGACCAAACATATCATCATTAAGATATACCGGTTTATCCTCCCGTCGTGCCATTGGCACCTTAATAGCAAGAATCAGATCCTCGCCAACCTCGTAGGGTTCTACATCTTTATCAGTCAGAAGATTGATGCTGACCTTTTTTCTATCATTAATCGTGTCCCAGAAATTTTTGATCAGCTTCCGTGTATCCTCTTTCTTCATCCCGGTGGTATACCAAGAACCATCTTCTCGTTCTAATACTCCCAAAAGAATAACGCCGCCATTACTGTTTGCAAAAGCGGAATACGAATCCCAAAGGCTCAGTGGAAGTCCTCCCTTAGCCTTCTTCACCTCTCGACGGTTGTCTTCCTTATATTCATCAAATTTTCTGATGTCAAAAACATCTTGATCCATTTGTACCTGCCTCTAAAGCCCTTATTCTTATGTCTGTTAATTCCATCTAATTCCTTTATAACTCAACTATACAAAATAATAATCATATCACCATCTAAATCGCTCTTATATCCAAATGATCTGAATCATTGATGTACAGTTCTTCAATAATGTTTATTCCCGCACACTTTGCCGCAGCGGTCACTAATACTCTTTCATATTCTGGCATCCTCATCCCTAATAAAACCTTACACGGTCTCATTTTTATGTATGTACGATTAGGGCTCATTGATGGCCGAATCATTCTCCATTCTTCATCATACTTATGGCATTCCTTTTTTATTAAAGAAATACGCTCCGCTTCCCAAACCACAAACTTATAAGATAAATTCAACAATTGGGGCGGAAGCTTTTCTTGTCCTTCCCACAACAAACTCGCAAGCCCAAATTTTGTTGCATTGTATGGTTCGTCAGTATAATATACGGGATAGATTCCTGGCTTCTCTATTGCCGATGCACAATTCCTACATATTTCTTCCCTTCCGCATAAAAATGTTTCTGTATTTCTTATATCATATGTTAACGCAAATCCTTTGTAATTATTTGCATATTTTAGCCACAATGTTTCATTTAAAGCATTTTCGCAAAAGCAAATCGAAAACAGATTTTTCTGTATTACATTTCTGATATGCTTAATCCGTTCTGGAAAACCATGTATATCCAACGGATAATCTATTAAGTTTTGTATAAATGCATCGGCTCCTATACCGATAACTGGTTCTAATGCTTTCAAATAATTATGCAAATCTGCACTATTCGAATTCAAATTACTCTGTAAATACTCGTACCACTGTTTTATTGATGGAATATCTACATGGATAAATGTATCAAAAGGATCATCATAATAATCAGCCGAAGAAAAATAAAGCTTGTTTTCCTGTAACTGAATTAATGTGTTCTCATTTATAGATCTAAATCTGCATAAGAAATCAGGCTGTTTAATAGCTTTCTGTATTGATTTTATACATTCAGGGCTCGTGTCTTGAGCATTACACAAAACATCCCAAAATAAATTTCGCTCTTCATTATTCATTCAAATTTCTCCTGACGGTAACAGGGCTTGTGCTATTCTTACATTTTGAGATATATTCCGATATCCTCGATATCTTTTTTATCTCTGATTGATCATAGTTGTACCTTGTGTTCACATTATCCCTATTATCGCTCCAGCTCAATTCAAGGGCGCTTACACCCCATTATCTTTGTTGGTTTTACGGCATTTCTGATTTGTGTTTTGTCCGTATTTGCCCATTTGGGGATGACTTGCAAAATTATTGTACTCATTTTGTACTCATAACGAACTTATCAAAAAGGCAACACATTCCATAATAAAAGTATTCAAAGTAACGAACTTCTTAACTTCCCAGGAAAATTAACCCTCAAGCGACCAAACCTATACCTGGTTCAGTATGCCAGCCCCTGCCAAACGAGTTTCACACCCCCTTACAGCTGCCTATGGATCGTTCCGTTTTTCTTCGCCGTCATATATACAT
>JAZRFM010000023.1:0-35716 GCA_045661345.1 Lachnospiraceae bacterium | reverse complement strand
AAGACATGGCTAGAATTAAAGGTGGCTTAAACGCTAGAAAAAAACACAACAGAGTATTAAAACTCGCTAAAGGTTATAGAGGCGCTCGTTCTAAACAGTACAGAGTAGCAAAACAGTCTGTTATGAGAGCATTAACAAGCTCTTATGCAGGTAGAAAAGAAAGAAAACGTCAGTTCAGACAGTTATGGATTGCTCGTATCAACGCAGCAGCTAGAATGAACGGTTTATCATACAGCAAATTCATGCACGGCTTAAAATTAGCTGGCGTAGAAATGAACAGAAAAGTTCTCGCTGATTTAGCAGTTAACGATGCAGCAGCTTTCACAGTATTAGCTGAAACAGCAAAAGCAGAATTAAACAAATAAATTATGTGATTAAAGTGGGGGAGTGTTGTGTAACGCTCCCCTTTTGTAATAAAATTTGCGGATTTTGTCGAAAAGTCCTTATTGATAGATAGAAAGTGTGAAGAAATGACAAAAATTGAAATTGTATCAGGTTTTCTTGGCGCTGGTAAGACAACTCTTATCAAAAAGCTTTTAAAAGAAGCATTTGCAGGAGAAAAACTGGTTCTTATTGAAAATGAATTTGGTGAAATCGGTGTTGACGGCGGTTTCTTAAAAGAAGCAGGAATTGAAATTACAGAAATGAATTCTGGCTGTATTTGCTGTTCTTTAGTAGGAGATTTTGGAACAGCCTTAAAAGAAGTTCTTGAAAAATACAGCCCAGATCGTGTCATCATCGAACCTTCAGGTGTTGGTAAATTATCTGACGTTGTAAAAGCAGTAGAAGCAGTTGGTGAAAAAGTGAACAGTTCAGTAACTGTTGTAGACGGTCAGAAATGCAATATGTATATGAAAAATTTCGGTGAATTTTTCAATAATCAGATTGAAAATGCAGGAACAATCGTTATTAGCCGTACTCAGAAGATGAAAGAAGACAAACTGGAAAAATGTGTTGCTCAGATTAAAGAAAAAAATGGCCATGCAACAATCATCACAACTCCATGGGAAGAAATTGATGGAAAGATTATTGTAAACGCCATGGAACACATCGAACTTGATATGCACGATGATCATCACCATGACCATGATGAAAACTGCACATGTGGCTGCCATGACCATCACCACCACGAACATCATCACCATCATGATGAAAATTGTACATGTGGTTGTCATGATCACGGACATCATCATCACCATGCAGATGAAGTTTTCTCAAGCTGGGGCGTAGAAACTCCAAGAAAATATACAGAAGAAGAAATTCAGGCGATTTTAAAAGAATTATCTGACAATGATGACTGCGGTATTATTTTGCGTGCAAAAGGTATTGTACCTTGCACAGATGGTACATGGTTACATTTTGACATGGTTCCTGAAGAATATGAGCTTCGTCATGGAGATGCTGACTACACAGGAAGAATTTGTGTAATTGGTTCTATGTTAGATAAAGAAGAATTAGCTAAATTATTTCATCTGTAATCAGGAGGAGAAAATATGATAGGTATGAAGGTTCCTGTCTTTGTTGTAAATGGCTTTTTAGAAAGCGGAAAAACAGTATTTGCCATGGATACCATCGAAGATGAATACTTCTCTGATGGAGAAGATACCCTCATCATTGCTTGCGAAGAAGGGATGGAAGAATATGATGAAGGTCTTCTTGCAAGACACGGTTCGCAGGTGATTTACTGTGACAGCAAAGAAGAATTTACAGAAGAATTTTTAAAGAATGCACAGAAAAAATATAAACCAAGCCAGATCCTTTTAGAATACAATGGAATGTGGGGGATGGAACTGCTCAATACAGTGAAAAAACCTCGTGGATGGTTTCGTGCACAGCAGGTAACTATGGTGGATGCCACTACATTTGACATGTACATGCAGAATATGAAATCTCTCTTTATGGATATGTGCCGCGAATCAGATATGGTCATTTTTAATCGTTGTGTGGAAGGTACAGATGCTGCAAGCTATAAGAGAAATATCCGTGCGGTAAATCCAAGAGCTACTGTAGCTTTTGAGATGGAAGATGGCGCACCATTTGAATTTGAAGAAGAAATGCCATTTGATGTGGAAGCAGATGTAATCGAGATTGAGGAAGAAGATTACGGTATCTGGTACATTGATGCCATGGATCATCCGGAAAAATATGATGGCAAGACAGTAAAATTCAAAGGGATGGTTTACAGACCAAAGGGAATGCCACAGAATCAGTTCGTGCCAGGACGTATGGCTATGACATGTTGTGCAGATGATACAGCATTTATTGGTTATATCTGCGAGGACGTGAAGGAATCCTATCAGACAAAGGACTGGGTGATTCTAACTGCCAGCGTTACCGTTGAGGAAAGAGAAGAATACGAAGGTGTTGTGGCTGTAGTACTGCATGCAAAAGAAATCGAGCGTACAGAACCGGCAACAGAAGAGTTTGTATACTTTTAGAAAATAAAAAATGTAAATAAAAAAGCTCTTGATGAAAATCAAGAGCTTTTTTTATGCGGGAAAAGGGACTTGAACCCTCACGTCGTTGCCAACACTAGATCCTTAGTCTAGCCTGTCTGCCAATTCCAGCATTCCCGCAGGTCGAATTTAAAAGATTATGTAGTGCGGAAGATGGGACTTGAACCCACACGAGCTAAACGCTCACAAGAACCTGAATCTTGCTCGTCTGCCAATTCCGACACTTCCGCCCACTGTTCGACAGCTCACTAATGATAACCCACAGCCGGTAAAAAGTCAACCTGTTTTTCCATCCCGTAAAATAATCTCTTGACTTCAGTAAAAAAAAAAGGTAATATAATCGTTGCATGAAAAAAGCAGAAGTGGCGGAATTGGCAGACGCGCAGGCTTCAGGTGCCTGTGGTCGCAAGATCGTGTGGGTTCAAGTCCCATCTTCTGCATCTGCCCCCGGGTCTTTTGATCCGGGGTTTTTTAATTCCGATGCGCCCGGTGAGGGAGGGGCAACTGCCGGTACAAGTTGCAAAGTTTCCTGTGATGCTGTACATTTAAGGTGCCTCTTTGCTGCAGGAGGAATTCCTGCGTTTCCTTTTCGGAAGGGGGATTAGCCATGTCCTGGGCACACGCTTTTCATATCGTCTTCTATGTCAGTGCGCTGCTGATCTGCGGTACATGTCTTTTTTATACGATTTTCCGCAGGCGTATCGCCCGGCTCCAGAACAAGCTCTATCTTGTCATGCTCTCCATTGTGATCCTGAATTCCGTCTGCGATATTATTGCATCCGTTGCGGAATATCTGACACCCGTCAGCGACACTGCTTTTCTCGTCATGGAGATCAACCAGTTCCTGTATTTTTCCGTCCATGCCCTGCTGGCGCCGACGCTGTTGTTTTACGTCTGCTGCGTCAACGGCATGATCGAACAGCTGTCTGTGCGGGGGCGCATTCTCTACCTGCTGCCCTGCATCATTACCCTCTTTTTCACCCTGACGAATCCCCTCATGCACTGGGTTTATTACTACGATGAACACCGTGTCTTCCAGCGTAACTGGGCAGAGATCTTTTTCTACCTCGTGGCTCTTTTCTATCTCGCCAGCTCTGTAGTCTATCTGCTGTGGTTCTGGAATGCCATCACCAGACGTCGGCGTATCGCCTTGTCCGCCGCCTTTGTGATCGTGCTCTCCAGCGTCCTTCTCCAGCTGCTCTTTATCGATATCAAAAGCGAATTACTGGGGGAGGCGTTGGGGCTTCTATTCCTGCTCCTGATCGTGGAAAACGAAGACGACCGGCTGGATGCCGATACCAATACCTACAACCGGAAAGGTTTTCTCCTCGATATCCGCAATTTCATTATGACAAAACGACCCTTCCACGTCTTCGTGATCAATGTCGTCAATACCGACATCGTCCGCCGTCTGACCGGCGCCGCGAACATGTCTGCCCTGTCGAAGCTCGTTGTCTCCTATTTTCAGACGCTGGTTCCCCTCTATCATATTTACCATACCAGCTATTCCACATTCGCGCTGGTCTGTTCCGGGGAAAAAAAGGACGCGGAGGCTCTTGCAAAGCAGCTCGAGCAGCGCTTCCGCGGCAGCTGGTCCTGCCAGGATATCAGCATCATACTGAACGCCGTCATCCTTTACGCCTCCGTACCGGATGAACTGCATACCTCCGACGAGATCCTGCTGATGCTGGACAGTCCCTTCCCGAAGTCCAGCGCCGGAGAGGTATTGCACGGCGCTTCCCTGAACTATCTGATCCGCCGCGCCGATGTGGAAAAAGCACTGCACACCGGCATCGCGGAGCATCATTTCGAGGTATACTATCAGCCCATCTATCGCATGGACGGTCTTTCCCTGTATGGTGCGGAAGCACTGCTGCGGCTGAAGGACCCGGAGCTGGGCTTTATCCCGCCGGAGGAATTTATCCCCGTGGCGGAACAGATCGGAATCATCGATGTGATCGGGAGCTTTGTACTGCATGAGGTCTGCCGGTTCCTACAAAGCGGGATCCCGCAGGAAAAAGGGCTCACCTGCATCCATGTGAACCTGTCCGTGATTCAGTGCATGCAGCCTGACTTTGCGGAACGCACCCTGTCCCTCATTGACGGCTACGGTCTTTCCCACAGCCTCATCAATTTCGAGATCACGGAAACCATGGCGGCAGGGGATTACCAGACCCTCTCCCGCGTCGTTAAAAAGCTGCAGGAGCAGGGCTTCCATTTTTCCATGGATGACTACGGCACCGGCTTTTCCAATATGCAGTCCATTTTTGAGCTGAGTTTCGATACGATCAAGATTGACAAGAGCATCCTCTGGGGAGCAGAGACAAGCAGTACCGGCAAGGCGATCCTCGAGAACAGTGCCCGCATGATCCGGCAGATCGGCAAGCAGATCGTCGTGGAGGGCGTGGAAACCGAAGAGCAGATCGCCCTGCTTCGTATCATCGGAGTCGATTATCTGCAGGGATATTATTTCTCCAAGCCGATCCCCGAGGAAGCGTTTCTGCAATACCTGTCCTGACGGGCGGCCCTTTTCTCCAGGATAAGCAACAGGATCAGCAGGCCGAGACTGCAGAATGAGATCACGGCGCCGATCCTCATCCCCGGCGTCCGATAGGTAAGCAGGATCTCATGTGTTCCCCTCGTCATGGGAACGGCAATAAACGCATTCATGAACTTCTCCGTCTCCGTGATCTTTCCATCCACCTTCACGCTCCATCCCGGTTCCCTCGGGATCATAAACACCAGGTCTTTCGGCTCCGGCACCTCAATCCTGCCGTGAATCATGGTATCCGAAAACGCGATCATCTCCATGGTATGTTCCTTCAGTTTCTCCAGAACCTGCTGAATTGCCTCTTCCGGGATTCGATAAACCGTTCCCTCCACGCTCTTTCCATCCGATGCATGGATCGTCACACTCTCTCCCGCCGCAAGATAACCGAGATCAAAAAAATAATTATGGGAGGCCTTGGAAAGGGTCGCGGTGTATTGAGGAGTACGCACCTCGACGGATTCCGCGGAGATATTGGGGTGCTCCGCAAAATAGTATCCGTCGGTCTCTGCCACGAAATGAGACTCCTCCCCCTCCGGCTTAAGCGTCCCTGCGGTTTGCATCAGATCCTCTCCCGCCCCCAGCATCCTGCCCAGGTAGTTGACATTCCATACCCGTTCCGTCTGCCCGCCATAGGTCCAGTCCCTGGCAAGAGACGGCGGCACCAGAAATCCCAAAGGCAGGGCATACGTGTTTTCATAGAGTGACACGCCATCCTGCGTCGCGATCATCGTACGGTAAGGACTGTCCGCTTCCTTCGTATCCAGCAGCATGTATTTCACCGAAAGCATGGCAGACAGAAGCGGCGTCGCACCGTTGTAGCAGTAATAATTCCCGAGTCCCTCCATCCCCACGGACCGGTAGGCATCCGCCACATCCTTGTTGGTCAGGGAGGAAAAAAGAGTGGCCGCCGGATACCCGGAAAGGCAGTTTTCATCCTTCATCAGACGCTCGTATTTTTCCGTCCTGTAGAAGGTCGGATCGATCCGGCGCTGCGCAGCGGTCAGTGCCTGATACGCCTGCAGATTTTGCAGATAATCGCTGCGGCTGGTGGTGGAAAAGCCGGTCTCTTCAAAATGCAGACCGGTCTCTGTGATCAGCACCATCAGCGCGACAGAAAAGAGGAAGCTCTTTTTGCCGGTGCTGCCGGAGGCAGATAAGGCGTAGAACGTGACTGCGGCTGCGAGAAACAACGCTGTCCCCGCAACGGAAAGCATCCGGTCTTCTTCCTTCCCGGCCAGCGCGACCCAAAGCAGCACCCCGGCACAAAAAAGGAGCGCGATCACGATATCCCCCTTACGGTTCCCCTCCCGCTTCAGCAGCGCTTCACTCGCAAGCATCAGCAGCAGAAAAATGCAGAGAAAGGACTGTCGCGCCGGAAGCCCCTCCGGGAAATGCATCCCGTGCCACAGGAAATCCAGTACGTTCAGATTAAAGCTGATCAGCAGGAATCCGAGAAGAAGGAGCTTTGTCACCTTGACGGCGGGTCTGATCCTCCGGTTGCAGACGTACAGGGCGCCCAAAAAAAGCACCGCCGAAGAGCAAAAGAGATTCGGCAGCTCCCCCTCCGTCGTAGTCACGGGAGACAGAAACAGAAGCCGCGACGCCTCCTCCGCTCCGCCAAAGTACCAGGACAGGCTGTCCGGAAAAGGATTGCCGGAAACGCCGCTCTGCCCCAGCAAACGGATCTCCGGAAGCAAAAGCACCGCGGAAACCCCGCCGGACAAAAGCCCGTACACAAGCACCCGCAGGAAGGCCGTGACCCGCTCCCTGACCGGAAGCCGCCACTCCCCCGTCACGATAAAAAACCAGAGGAACAGGAAGATCGCAATCATAAAGGAAATGTAATAGTTGCACCAGACCGACAGGGCAAGTGTCCCCGCAAACAGGCCGCTCTTTTTTTTGCGGATGATCCGCTCCATCCCCAGCAAAATCAACGGAAAAAGAGCCACCGAATCCAGCCACATCACGTTCCAGTAGTAAGCCGCCATATAGCCGCTGAGGGCGTAAAGAATGGCCGGAAACAGTACCACCGGTGACCTGGTGCCGAAATGCGCACGGACATAGGATGCTGTGGAAAAGCCGCAGAGTCCGGTTTTGATCAGGATCAGGACGGACATGAATTCCAGGAGATGCGCAGGTTTGCAGAAGACCAGAAAGAGGTTCAGGGGACTCGCCAGATAATAGGCATAGGTGCCGACAAAGTCCGAGCCGAGCCCCAGGTTCCAGGAGAAAAACAGACTGCCGCCGTTTTGGAGCCTGTTCAGAAGCTCCATAAAAAAGGGAGCATACTGGTGATACATGTCGACGTGTAAAAGTGTACGGTCTCCGAAGGGATACACCCCGCAGGCCGCGTAGATCACCCCCAGCGTCAGAGCCGGCAGCAGAAAGGATGCCATCAGCACCCAGGCTTTTTCTTCTTTCCATCTTTTCGCGACGGTCATGGTCTCTCTCCCGAAGCCTCTGCGCTGTCAAGGAGCTCATAGTACTGGACGGTCCGGTAATCCAGGGTCTCGTCCTTATGTTCCTGCGCACGGGTCACTTCCCCGTTTGCCTTTGTCATCTGCCGGTCGGACAGCACCGGAAAGAGCAGCTTCTCCCACAGCAGAAAAGCCTCATAATCGGTACAGGGTACCCCCAGCACCTTCAGTGTCTCCGTCGCCAGATAGTTGGCCGAGGTGTCCGCGCCGCTTTGTTCCGGGATGTCGTAATTGGCCCAGATCACATAGGGAACAAGATAACGCTTTTGCTCATCCTCCTCGGACAGGTTATCCGCACGTTTCCCGTTTGCGTCAAGAATGGGGGAAACCACCGCGTCATTGGGCTGGTGATCTCCAAAGAAGACGATTGCCACCGGCTCCGTCTCGTTTTCAAAATAGGAAACCAGTTTCCGCAGCTCCTCATCCGTGATCCTAATCAGAGAAAGATAGCGGTCTAATGTGGGACTTCCAAGCCCCTCCGCCTTGATCGCCTCCGGAAAATTATCATAGGACTCTCCGTAGCCGCCGTGATTTTGCATCGTGACATTAAAGAGGAGCTGGGGACCATTCCCTTTCCCTGCCTCATACAGCTCGATGAGCTTTTCAAAACTGCTTTGGTCACTGATATAATCCCGGATCCACACCGGTGCCGTAAAGCTTTCCTCAAAGAGCATCTTATCGAAGCCCATTCTGGGATACGCACTTGTCCTGTTCCACCCCGCCGCACGATAGGGATGGATCGCCGTGGAGGTATAGCCGTATGCCTTCAGCGCATGCGGCAGGGCATCCGGCATCGGCTTCATGAGATATTGCTGGTAGGGAATGCTCCCCTCCGGCAGAAATGCCATGGTACAGCCTGTGAGAAATTCAAACTCCGTGTTGGCGGTATTGCCCCCCTTTACGGAAACAGCGAGATTGCCGGTCACCGTATTCTCGGCCCCCTGCTGCAGGCTGTGAACAAAGGGCATCGGATCCTCATTTGTCTCAAACTCCCCCAGCACCGACAGATCGGAAAAGGCTTCATCCATGATCACAAGGATCGTCGGATAAACCGGCTTCTGATCCGCATGGGCCGTGGCTCCATAATCCAATCCCGCCTCTTTGATCAGCGCCTGCGCTTTTTCCACAGAGTATCCCTCCGGTTTAGGTACCACCAGGTATTGGAGATCCATGAGGTACGTCGCAAAAAAGCCGTTGCGCATCGCCATGATCTCCGGCGTAAACAGGAAGGGGTACAGATTCCATTTTTCCACGCCGCGGTCGGTCTGAATCCACCTCGTCAGTCCGCAGAAAACCCCCGCCGACAGGACAAAGCAGACGATCCGGGTCAGGATCTTATTTTTGGTTTTCCCCCGGAGCCGCCACTGCGCCGGCCATTGCAGGAGAAACAGGACCGCAAACAGCAGAAACACGATCACCTGCCGTTTCCCGATGTTCAGTTGATAGTTGTCGAGCACGCTCACTCCCGTGCCAATGGAGAACCAGTCCCAGGGCACAATGGGTGTGGATCGAAACTGCAGAACCACATAATTCATGAATCCCGCGAAGGCAAAAAAAGCCGTCTCCGCTTCCAGTGCGATCATGAGATTCCCGATGGCAAAAAAAAGCGCCAGCATCAGCGTTTCAAACAGCAGAATATTCAGAATCTGTGCTTTGAGACGGGTCTCGACGAAGGGATTGATGGAGAAGGATTCCATCAGATAATAGTCCGCCACCGGTCCGAGCAGCATCGGAAGCAGCATCCAGATGTGGAATTCCCGGCTTCCTTTCCAATAGCTTTTCAAAAATTTCATGGTTGATCTCTTTTGGCAGTTTCTTCAAAGTAAAACCGCAAAGCCCGGGATACAGCGGGTTTTGCGGTCAGGTACGCAGAGGGTGGGATTCGAACCCACGCACCGGGAAACCGGCCTAAAGCATTTCGAGTGCTCCCTCTTGGACCACTTGAGTACCTCTGCAGAATGTGCCGGTCTAAACGACCGGCACAATGGATTATACTTCAATCCGTAAAAGGATGCAAGGATTAAAACAGCCCCGTAATCCTTCCGTTCTCGTCCACATCGATCCGGTATGCCGCCGGCTCCTTCGGAAGCCCCGGCATGGTCATGATGGAGCCTGTTATGGCGACGACAAAACCCGCGCCGGCGCTGACATATACCTCCCGGACATTCAGGGTGAAGCCGGTGGGACGCCCAAGCTTTTTCTCGTCATCGGAAAGGGAATACTGCGTCTTGGCGATGCAGACCGGAAGCTTTCCGAAGCCGAGAGCCGTCAGTTTCTTTAATGCATTCTGTGCCGCTGGGCTGTAGGAGACGCCGTCTGCACCGTAAATCTCCTTTGCCACGGTTTCGATCTTTTCCCCCAGGGGAAGATCATCCGTGTAGATGGAGTGATAATCGGATTTCTTTTCCTCCAGGGTGGCAAGGACTTTTTCTGCCAGGGCGATGCCGCCTTCGCCGCCCTTTGCAAAGACCTCGGAAAGTGCGAACTCACAGCCTCTCTCCTCGCAGAACTCTTTGACATAGGAGATCTCCGCCTCGGTATCGCTGGCGAAGGAATTCAGGGTCACCACAATGGGCACCCCGTATTTCTGAAGGTTTTCCATATGCTTTTCGAGGTTGACGATGCCGCGTTTCAGGGCATCCAGGTTTTCCTCCGCGAGATTGGCTTTGGCAACGCCGCCGTTGTATTTGAGGGCGCGTATGGTTGCGACAAGCACCGTGCAGTCCGGCTTCAGCCCCGCGATCCGGCATTTGATGTCCAGGAATTTTTCCGCCCCGAGATCCGCGCCGAACCCTGCCTCCGTGACGACAATGTCCGCGAGCTTCAGTGCTGTTCTCGTCGCGCGGATACTGTTGCAGCCATGCGCAATGTTGGCAAAGGGTCCGCCGTGTACGATGGCACCCGTGTGCTCCAGCGTCTGGATCAGGTTGGGCTTCATGGCATCCTTCAGGAGCGCCGCCATGGCTCCCACCGCCTTCAGGTCTCCCGCCGTCACCGGTTCATTGTCCAGATTGTATGCGACGATGATGCGGGAAAGGCGTTTCTTCAGATCCTCCATGTCATCGGCAAGGCACAGGATCGCCATGATTTCCGTGGCCACCGTAATGGCGAAATGATCCTCTCTCACCACCCCGTCCGCTTTTGCGCCGAGTCCTACCACGATGTTGCGAAGCGCCCGGTCATTCATATCCATGCATCGTTTCCAGATCACCTGACGGGTATCGATCCGCAGCTCGTTTCCCTGCTGAATATGATTATCCAGAATCGCAGCCAGGAGATTATTCGCCGAAGTGATGGCGTGAAAGTCCCCGGTGAAGTGCAGATTCAGGTCTTCCATCGGCACCACCTGGGCGTATCCGCCGCCGGCCGCACCGCCCTTGATGCCAAAGCAGGGTCCGAGAGAAGGCTCCCGCAGCGCAAGGATCGCTTTCTTTCCCATCTTTCCGAAGGCCTGTCCGAGACCGATGCTGGTGGTGGTTTTTCCTTCTCCTGCCGGTGTGGGGTTGATGGCAGTCACCAGCACCAGCTTTCCGTCCGGATTCCTGTCGATCCGTTCCAGCAGCTCGTCGGAAAGCTTGGCTTTATACTTTCCGTAAAACTCAAGCTCATCCTCCGTGATGCCGTATTCCTTTGCGACCTCCCGGATGTGCAGCATCTCTGTTTCCTGGGCAATTTCAATGTCTGATTTCATGACGGCTCCTTTCCATGTGGCAAAAAACAAGGGCACCTTCCAAAGAAGGTGCCCAGACGGTCGGCTCTTATGATGCATAAGCACACTGTGTTTTGGATTGCTCCGTTCACATGATCCGTCAGCACTTATGCACATCCCTTATGATAAAAGAAGCGGTTTGGTTTGTCAAGACAGTGACTTTTCCCGGGGAAAGGACTTATGTTGTCTGCGGCTGTCCCACCTTCCGCAGCACAAAGCTGATGGGTTGGTAAAGCACCAGCATGATCACCACATTGCCGATGCAATGGACAAAGTCCCAGGGGATGCCTGCGATCCACCAGCTGATGGCCGTATTCCAGCCGGTGGAAACCCCTCCTTCGCTGAGACCGATGAAAAAATAGGGGATCGCGCAAAGAGCTCCAAAGCATAATCCGAAGATCCCCGAAATGACCGCCATCAAAACCATGGATGCTTTTTTCCGGAGGAGCCAGACAATGAGAACCAGCAGCGGCCACGCGTACAGATACATGATCCACCACAGCTGAACCCCGTAGATGGCGCCCTCCAGCAGGATAAACACCGGCACCACCACGATTACCTCCCACCCGAAGTACAGCGTAAACATGATCAGCCAGAAGCTGGTCAGCTCCACATTCGGCAGGGCGCTGAGCGCCAGCTTGGACACCTCAATGACCGCCACCATGAGGCTGATCTGGGCAATCGAGCGCACCGACAGCTTCTGTTTTTTTTGCGGTTCCTGTCCCTCCCGGGACGGAGCCCGTTCCGATTTCAGTTCCATAGATCCTCAACTGTCTCCCTGCTTTGGTCCGTCATACCGGAAACACAGCATGGTAAAATCATCGAACTGCTCTGCTCCGTTCACAAAGGTGTCGACCCATTTCATCACATTTTGGACCAGCTCTCCCGGCTCTGCCAGGGGCTCCTGATTCAGCGCCTCCAGGATTCGATCCATGCCGAAAAGTTCATGATCCGCATTCTGGGCTTCCGGAACACCGTCTGTATAGACAAACAGGCAGTCACCGGGATTCATCCGGAACTCCCGTTCCTCATAAGTAGTTTCTTCCATCACAGCAACCGCCAGATCATGATCATATTCCACCAGCTCAAACAGCCCGTCTCCTTTCCGGAAGCCCGGGTGCTCATGACCCGCATTGATGGAGACACTCTTTCCGGTGGAGATCTCGATGACCGCAGCCCAAACGGTCACAAACAGACCCGCCTCATTGTTTTCACAGAGCTGGTTATTCACGTTTTTCAGCGCATCCCCCAGCCCCTCTCCGTGCTGCAGGTGCGACTTGATCAGGACTCTTGCAACCATCATAAAGAGGGCTGCCGGCACACCCTTCCCGGACACATCCGCCATAATGAGAACGATATGATCCTCATCCACAAAATAGAAATCATAAAAGTCACCGCCGACCTCCTTGGCCGGATCCATGCAGGCGTACAGCCGAAATTCTTCCCGGTCCGGAAACGCAGGGAAGGTACTCGGCAGCTGGCTGTTCTGAATCTCCTTGGCCATATGCAGCTCCGCGCCGATCCGCTCTTTTTCCGCGGTCACTGTTTTCACCTGATCCACATACTGCAGGGTTCTTGCCGACATATCCGAAAACGATTCCGCCAGCACCTCGATCTCATCTCCGGTCTGATAGGTATCCTCCATTTGAAACAGAAGATCCTCCCCTTTGATGGAACTGATTCTTTGCGTCATTTTTTCGAGGGGATCCACAATCCGGTTGGAAACCTTTCTTGCGTAAAAGAGCGCCAAAAGCAGCACAATGGCAAGCAGACCGACCGTCAGCAGGATCGTAGAGATGATCTCCTGGTTCACCAGATTCACGGCTGCAGACATCAGTGTGCTGATCTCTCCTTCTGTCATGACAGAGGGCTCCTGCAGCACATCCTCTTTCATGCCGTGAAGAAGCGCCCAGCCCGGCAGCACGACGGGTCTGCCAACCATCAGGTACTCGCTTCCGTTCGCCTTGATCTCGACTGCCTCGGCCTCACCCTCCAGTTCGTAGGCCCGTTTCACCATCGAAGAAATCAGTTCATCCGGGTACTCTCTGAGATCCGGTCCTTCTCCAGGGTCAGTCAGCTCGAAGACTCCTTCCTTCATGGGTGAGATAACCACTTCCCCATGCCGGTCAAGAATACAGATAAAGTCCCCGCCTTCGTAGAATTGATTGATGTCCCGTTCCAACACCTCCAAAAAAAGATCGGCACCCACGACAGCTCTCAGCTTTCCATCCTGATAAACCGGAACGGAACAGGAGACAAGATCCTTCCCCGTGAATATGTCATGATACAGATCCGTAAAGTACAGGTTTCCGGTTTCCGAGGCTCCCCTGTACCATTCCCGTTCCTGAATCGGAATATCCTTCAGCTTACCTTCCTCTGTAAATTTGGAGAGGGGATGGCGATCTACCAGAAGCATCAAGCCCTCCGGCAGCGCCACATAGAGAGAATCCGCAACAGAACGGCCTATCAGGGACTCGGCGACATCCGCAAGACTCCCGAGCATCTGAATTTCTGCCTGTATCTGGGGGTCATTCAGGTCAACCCCTTCCTCCGTCAGCAGCTGCGCGCTGATTTCTCCCTCGAGAGAAGGATCCGGCGGCTTCACCTCGTGTCCGGCAAAATTCTCCGGGTTTTGCAGGATTTTTTCATAATGATCCTTCAAAACCAAGGCATCCAACACGGACTCCAAAAAAACAGCGTTAATCCCTTCGGCTTCCTCCCCTGCGATATTCGAAAGCTTTCTGCTGATCAGCGTCTTTAATGTGCCCTCCGAAATATCGGAAATGACCTTTCCCTGCCGGTCACTGGTTTGTTTCACAATGATGCTCAGCCGGTACATCTGGAGCAGATTCATGACCAGAAACACCACAACGGCAATCGCGATCACGATCAGGATCAGCCTCATATATTTCCAGCGGATCCCCCCCGGCGTCACTTTTTGATTTTTGCTACTCTTTTCTTTCTTTGGCATTTTCTTTGTCTCTTACTGGCAACCAAAACAGGCGGCCGGTTGGAGCAGTCGTCTCATCACTCCATTGTAACCCTTTCTGCCGCCTTTCGTAAAGCTCTTTATGACGTCACTACCCTGTCCGTATTTTATGCTTCCTCCATTTCCTCTTCCGGAGTTCCCGTCATACCTCACCGAAGCTGACAGCTGTGAGGATCTTCGTTACCCTGAGCTCGTCCAGGATGAATCTCTTTGCGAGAAGCTCCGATTCTTTATTCACCAGGGAAAAAACCAGATTGTAATCCCGATAGGATGTTTGAAACCGTTTCCTGACTTCATTCAGGACGCCGGCCAGATACTGTTCGCTTTTGGGTTTGGATACCAGGAAGGAAAGCTCCAGGGTATGAGGGAGTTCCGACTCCCTGAAGATCACGCAGGTGGTACAAACATCCTCCTCTACGTGGCATAAAGACAGCTCCGGTATGATATCCCCCCGTCCCTCCAGAAGAAGGTTTTCATAGCCCTTTTCCTCCAGCTCGGAGAGCAGACGTTTTCTGGCGGTGTTTGAAAGCTCGTGGTAAGGGGTCACGCTGCACCGGAAAAGGGCTACAAAGCTCAGCCGTGCGGAATTCCAGAGGGTATCCGGTGTTACGGTATAATATCTGCCGCCGCTGATGATCTCAAAATCCGGAATGCTCCGAAAAAAAAGATCCGTCACATTCTCTTCCTCTCCTTCCCCGACGGCATAGACCGCCTGGAGGATAAAGGGAAGCTCCGCCAGAGAAAGGTAACGGAGGAGGGTTCGGATCAATGCCGTACCGATTCCCCGTCTCCGTAGTTTCCTATATACTTGCAGGTGAAGGAGTTCTGTCATATTCCCCCTCACCGAAAAAGCCACCACTCCTTCCGGCAAGCCCTTTTCATCCACTGCGCCGATGAGCCGGCAGCCCTTTTCCCGAATCAGTTCCTCCGGCAGAATGTCCTCAAAAAACTCTGTCCTCTCGTCCGTTGCAGCATCATCAATTCTGATAAACCTGCTCATGCTTCCTCCGTCACCTTCCATCTTCTGTTTTTGCCAGCTCATTTTTTCTTCTTTGTGTTTTTGCCCTTAGCCTTTTTTTCCTTTTCCTCTTCTTTTTTCAGGAAATCCTCATCTTTTTTCATCATTTTCTCCAGCTCCCGCTTTTTGTCCTCATCCCATTTCTTTCGCTTCGCTTCATAGTCCTCCTGGATTTTCTTTGCCTTCGCCTGGGATTTCTGATCTGTCTTTCCCAGCAATTCCTCCTGGGCCTTGATGGCCTTTTCTTTCTCAGTCTCGAGGTTGTTGAGGGAGAGCGCTTCGCTGCTCAGACCGACATTCAGTTTCCAGCCGGTCTCGAACATATTATCCTTGCAACAAATGCCCATGACGGCAGAGAAGTCCTTCATTCCTTTGTTTTGTTCCAGTTCCTCCGAAGTCATGGTGGTTATGAATTTACGCTTTATCTTTTTGATATCCGTATTGCAACGCCTCATGCATGTAATCACATAATCCTTTGCTTTCTTATCCATTTCGTCTCGACAAAGCACAATGCCCTTTTCATCCCCGGTTTTTTTTGCCTTCTTCAGTTCCTCCTCTGCGATCCTGAATTCTTCATACTCTTCTTGAAGCACCTCGCTCTCGCTGTGCAGTCTCTCGGTCTGCCGTTCATATTCCTCCCTGTCCATGGTAAGCAAAGCATACAGGAACTCCTCCGCACTGGTCCTGCTCATCAGATTCGACTCCAGAGCGTCCAACACGAAGAAAGCATTCTGCGACTTTTGCTGTCTATATTCATCGCTATCTATGCTGAACTTCTGCAGCGTCCCCTCCGTTTTCTCCATGCTTTCCCCTGCCTTCAGGATGGAGGGAATATGGTATTTCACCAGCCGGTAAAGCCGGTAAACGGACCTTCTGTTCGATCTGCCCTGATCCCAGATCTTTGCAGCGGCTTTATCCGGATCAAAACAGTGTGCCATCCTGCGTATTGTCTGATCCTTTAAAACAAGATCGGAAATTTTCTCCTTTACACGCTTCAGTTCCTCTGCAACCTCCACCGGAACGCTTTTTCCTCCCTTTTGAGATTCCTCCGCCCTCTCAAAAGCCCTCATCAGCTGATCGCCGGCTTCCGCCAGCTGTTGGCAGGCTTTGTCAACGCTCCCGTTTTTCTCCGAAGCAAAACGCTCCTTCAGTGGCGCATAAGCCGGGAAATATGTCTCTCTGACCTTTTTCAGTTCCTCCGCGCTCTGACTATCGTTTATACTGTCCCCGACGGGTTCATACTCGATGGACTCATACTTATTCGCAAACCTCTCCACCAGTTCCTTGGACTCTCTTTTCCCCTGCATTCGCTTCTGCTTCCTGTAAATATGGAACCGGATCAGGGGATCCAGAGAGTCCTGATCCTCGGGTGCCACCGGGAGATCGTCCAGTATATCAATGCACGAGTGTAGTCTACGGGTCTCATTTCGGGCATCCAGCATGGTATTCTCCAATCTTTGCTGACAGCAGGAGAAGTTCTGCATTTCCTTCGGCAGCTTCATCCCCAATTCCTGTGCCAGATTCAGTGCCACCATGATCCTTTTACCGCTGTCACGCACCTCGCCCATGTCAAAGACTTTTATCAGCTCCAGTCTGTACTGGGACATCAGCTTCTTGGACATGGGGGCATAGCCCACTTTTTCTTTTGATTTTGCCTCGTCCTCTGCACTGTACCCCAGCATTTTATTAAAGTGCTCCACAAAGACATCCGGTCTGTTCAATACTGCCGCCGTGGTCATATTGAGGATAGATTCGATCCTGTTCGTGTCCATTTGGATGGCATTTCCATAATCCAGCACCGTACTGTATACTTCCACTTCTGTGCGTTTTTCGACTTTTTTTATGACTGTTTCAATCATAATATTGCCGGCATGGAGATCCCCGTGAATAAAATTCTTCTCTTTCCTGCTGCCGCCAAAGATGGCCTGTTCGATCCAGACATAAGCCAGATCCCAGATGGCTTCCGCAGCTGTGAAAGCCTGATTCATCGCATCCAAAAACTCATATCTTTGGCTCCAGTACGAACCAACATTCTCAGCATTCAGTACATAGGGTGATGTAAACATAGGGTTCTGATTCTTGAAGATCTTCATGCCGCTCACCCTGGTGTCCTTCGCCTTTTTGATCATCCTGTCGGCCGTCTCTCCTTCTGCCTTATCCATAATAATAAAGCTTTTCCCCTGGGGAAGCTCCTTGTCTATGATCACGGATCTTACATTTTTTGGACGGTTCTTCTTATTTATATAACGCTTCACATAGTGCTCATAGCCCAGCTTTGCATTCTGTACCTCGTTGGTGAAATCCAGTTCCTTCACGATCTCGCTGTACTGTGCCAGAAATCCGGATTCCGTCACCTTCACCTCATGGTTCTTCTGATCGTATTTCCTGCCATATTTTTGTTCGTATAGCGCCACTTCCTGATCCGTCATGTCTGCATACATGGCTGCACGACTGATGAAATCCAGTTCCTCTTCCATCCGTTGTGCCGCGTCCGGCCGCAGAACCTTCACCACTACGCTGCGTTCTTTCTCATCCTTATCGGTAATGGTACATTCGAAGGTCTCCGCGATGGAAGCTGCGCCAAGGGACTTCCGGGGACCCATTTTCTTGATCTTTTTCCCTGCGGAACTCTCAATAATCGCAAACACGTTCTTCACATAGTCCGGATCAATGGGGGCAAGAGAGGATTTCACCACGTTCAGGGCTTCCGTCATTTCCGGAATGACCATACTCTCCGGAACACCCTGCAGCATCTTCTGCATAATGGGACCTGCCCCCTTCATGGCCGACGCAAAGTACCCGCAGCCGATCTCCGACTCCGTTTTCTGCTTTGTCCCCTTATTCATGTCCCTGACGATCGCGGAAAGCATCCTGCGTTTTGCAGCTCCCCCCGCTTCTCTGTAATAATTGGTGATCAGAAGCTTGATAAACCTGCCCTGACCCTTGCTGGTATCAAAGCGCATCTCATACTCCATCCTGTCCAGCTTTGCACGCTCTTCTGCCCTTTTGGATTCGCTTTTCTCGCTGTACTCCATGGCCTCCCTGAGGCTTTTTGCTTCCTTCCTCTTCTTCTCCCGCTCTACCTCCTCCAGGGCAACCTTTGACCCCCCATAAAGATCCTCATCAAAAACGTCTTTCTCAAGGGTGATGTCTTCTTCCGACTTTTGTCCGTAAGCCCCTCTGATCACAGTCTCCATCAGGGAGATCACATCCTCCTCCAGGACTTTCACCATTTCCGGCAGTTTGGCGGAAAGGCTTCGGAATCCTTCGTCAAGCTCTCCTTTCTTCACCATCTTCCGGAATTCGTCTTCACTTAATTCCCCCGCAGACTTCATGTTCTTCCGGCAGTTCTCTATGGATTTCATGAGTTCGGAAAGACTGTTCTCGCAGAGCTCCATAAACTTCCGCTCCTGCACGGAGGCGCCAGTCTTCAGTTCCGTAAAGATCCAGACATAGCCAGAGCCTTTTTTCTTATCCGTTCCGGCAAGGAGCTTAAAAACATCTCCATGGGTCAGCGCAGCCCTTTTGACCCGCTCCGCGAGAGTGCTGGCCGAAGCCGTATCCGATAAGACGTTCAAAAGGTCTGCGAACAGAGACTTGGTCTGCATTGCTGCCGCAGAAAAGCCTGTCTCTGCCCCCTGTTCTCCCTTCTTCGACTCTTTCCTCTTCTCCTTTGCATTCTTTTCCCTTATTCTTTTGCTTAAGACTTTATTCCAGTGTACCTGGCGCTCCTGATTGAGTTTTATGTTGGCTTGATACCCGTCTTTTTCCTCACGTTCCTCTTTCAGCTTCTTCTCGTCGTGTTCTTTAAAATCCGAATCATCTTTGTAAAACTTCGAATTCAACTGCAATCCCTTCACGTCGGGAAGCTCTCTCAGGCTGACGCCAAGGGCCTTTTCATAGCATTCCTTTGCCCTTTCCGACAATTTGCGGAGTCCACGGGACAGGGTATGAACCGCCATGGCATAATCATCCCTTTCGGTATCATCCTGAGGGGGATTCTTTTGATAGTACAGGATCATATCCGGGGCTCCCATGATGCGCCTTATGTCCGCGTACGTCACATTCTGATAATCCTCCTCGTGAAGTTCAAAAAGCCCGAACTTCGCGGACAGCACCCGGACAGCGAGCTCCTTCCATATCTTCAGGGTCTTTTCATCGGCTTTTTGGGCTTTGGGGTCGGATTCCTGCTGCAGGATCAGGTTATAGAACTCCTTATATTTCCGTTCGTAATAGTCCGGTGTATGATACTCGGCGTAAAGAACCAGCGTGTTCTTGACCGCTGCTTTTATCTCCTCTTCATCCTCGTCGGTGATGCCGTAAAGGTCATTGGCCATCTCTAAAAGCTCAAAGAGCATGAGCTCAGTGAACTCCTCTGCCTTCACACCGGCAAACTTACTGATGGCCAGGGCCAGCTCCTTCTTGTCATAGCTCTTCACCGCTGCATCCAGGAGTTTTTTCCGCTGATTCCGTTTCTCTGCTATCCCCAGGCACTCTTTCTTTGCTTTCCCCGCTTCTTTCTCATGGAAAATGTCATGCACCCTGTAGGCAAAGTCGATCATTTCATTCAGGGACAGAACGTCAAAGTACGCCTTCTCTTTTCCGGTGTATTCGGACAAAATCTCCTTTGAGATGTCGGTAAGCTTTTGGATCCTCTCCTCGGAGAGCTCCGCATACTCCTCGTCTTCGCACGTATCATTTCTTACGAGAATGGAGCACTGAGACGCATAACGGGTCATACGGTCGGCATCCATAAACTGCAGATCCTTGTAATGGATCACATTGGACATATCATCATCATCATTGATGTTCATGCCGATGAGCAGGGCATTATAATCAAAGAGAAGGAGGTTCTCAAAAACACTCCTCTTCTTTCCCATTCCATAGAGCCGGGATGCTTCCTTTTGGAGCGCTTCCTCGTTTTTCTCCTCCATATAGCTTTCATCCTGCTCACGAATGGCCGCCTGAAGCTGTTTCATGCCCTCTTCATATGTCTTTTGATCCTCCTGCTTATTCTGCAGGGGCGTTTTGGTCCGATCATTCTGTTTCCTGGTACCCAGAATCCCGATTGCTTCCTGAATAAACCCGGAAAGCCTGTCTATCGGAGTAAATTCCACGATCATCCGTTCCGCTCCCGTGAGTTTCATCAGCGTACCGGTCATCTGTTCCTTCAAGGCGAATCCTTCCTGAAGCGATAACTCGGATTTTTTTAATTTCTCATATTTTTCCAGAAGTCCGGAAAGAAACACCCATTCCAGTTCACGTTTCTTTTCATTCTCCAGCATGGCTGCCAGTGCACCGGCGTTCTTTGTCACCCTCTCCGCCGTATCCTCCAGTTCCTTCACCCTGGCTTTGTGTGCTTCTTCCTCCAGCCTCTTCTCTTCCTCTTCCCGGAGGCGCTCTTCTTCCCGGAGGCGTTCCTCCTCCGCCAGCCTCTTCTCTTCCTCTTCCCGGAGGCGCTCTTTTTCCCGGAGGCGTTCCTCCTCCAGCCTCTTCTCTTCCTCTTCCTGCAGGCGTTTATTCTCGGCACCCTGCTGTTTCTCCTGCTTCACCTCTTCCTCTTCCTGGTTCTGTGGCACCTCCTCGGAGATTACCTCCACATTTTGCCTGTTGATTTCCTCCACGAGATCTTTGAGAGAATCCTCATTTTTTTTATGGATGAGAACCAGTGGATTTTGCGGGTTATGGATCAGTCTCCCCCTGCGGAGATCGTTCTGTTGACTGAATTCGGTGCCGTCCTGATGGGTCAAAAACGTGAACGGGTTCAGTTGGTTCCAGTGCGAGAGCGGGAATCTGCACTCCGTATCGGGGTTGTGTAAGAACCTCCGGATGCCGGAAAGCTCCTGTATAACCCAGGAGGGCTCCATCCTAAAACGCATTGTCCATTCGATGCCCACGGATCTCAACCACGGCGTAATATACTGCATATTCATCCTGATCGATAGATCATTCCTTTTCTTTACCGATTCGAGTAAGTTCAGCCCCCTCACCCGGTCTTTAAGCAGCTTAGGGTCGATATCGCCATTCTGCTTCCAGTCCGTTGCATAATTTTCCGAATTGGCATTGATCTGGTTGAAGGATTGGATCTCATAGAGATGTTTCTTAAAACCCCTTTCCGTAAACCAGTCAGCGTTCACGGGTATGTGGTTCGCACGGTTATATAATCGCCTGACGATCTGCTCTGCCTTTTGCATATCGGCACCGGCAATCTCTTTGATCAGGTTTTCCCACTGCTGCTTCCTCTGGCTGTCTTCCGGGATCACATTTCCAAACCTGTCCACGCGAAAATCATCGGACAGGATATTCTGATTCTTTTTTCTTGAAAACTGAAACTTCTCAGCTGCCAGCTTGTACTCCTCGGTATTTCCAAATACCCTGTCAAAATTCGCTCTGTGCACGTCTTTCTTTTCCTGTGTGTAGATAACGCGGTAATGGAGATCATCGATGTACTGCAGGGCCCCATCATTTGGATCCACATCCGGATATTCTTTCCTGTAACGTTCCCTGGCCATCTCCGTAAAAATGGAATCATTGGCTTTTTTCAGTTCCTCATTCCCGTCAGGATCGTCATCATAAGCGTCCACCTTCTGAAAAATCCGCTCCAATGCCAGCACACGGCAGTTTTGTGACATGCTTTCCAGGGTAGACTTAAAGAAGGACCGGAACTGCCTTGCCGCCCTGTCTTTCGCCTTTCCCACGGCATTTCTTCTACCTTCTCTGGTAAGAACCCTGTTGGCAGCTGTCAGCACCTCTGCCAGCGCATCCCCCCGTTCAAGGTCGGTCTTTTGATCCCAATCGTTCAGCAGGGCTGCAGACGTCTCCTTCATATTATTCCAGAGGTCGTCTGCCTCTTCCCCGTATTGATTGCTGTTTAAGGTGTCACAGAATTTGGAAAATACTCTGATATTGGCAGAAACAGCTTCCTCCGCCTCTTCATCCAGAAGTCTGTCTGCCTCTTGCTGCGCTGCTGCTCCCTGATGCTGGTTCAGAACCGCTTCTGACTGGTACAGATCCTGAGCCGCTTCCTGCACTTCTTTTTCTGCCTGTACCTGCAAAAAGGGCCGCATCAGCCGGTCATATTTCTCCAGGTTTTCCCCCGCCATTCTCTGAAGAATCGCATACTCCGGGCTGTTCCTATCAAGCTCCCGCATTTCCCTCTCCAGCATCCGCTTCATGCTCTTGCAGTAAGTGAGCTCCGCCTTGTTTTTCAGTCTCTGCTCCTCTCCTGCTTCCAGCGCAATGGCTTCTGCGCAGTTTCTGTCAGCAATGCGGATCTGATTATAAATTGCCTGCATCGCTTCCACTCTCTGTATGGCACTGAGAGACGCGGCGTTTTGGTTCTCCCGCGGATGGAGTCTCGCTTTCAGGGCGCGGATCTTTGTATTTGCTTCCTGTAATGTGGATCTGCTGGTTCCCATACGGCTCTGCCTGGTTTTATCCCACCGGTGGCTTGTGACGCCTCTGCGTCTTTGGATCTCTCCAACCGCCTCAATATAGGAACCATCCCGCATGCCCAGCTTCAGATCCTGATCAAAGAGCATATCCTGGGTAAAGGCCTGGGTGCGTTCTGATTCACGGATGGTATTCATGGCCGAGAGAGAGGCCAGTTCCTCCTCCAGCGTTCCCAGCTCTTCCCCTCCGCCGGAAGCCAGAAGATTCTCTGCCCTGGTCTGCTTCGCAAAGGTGTTCTCATAGGCTTCCCATCCCGCTTCGGACTCTTTCATGGTCTTGTAGTTCTGTTGAAACTCGCTTCTTTTTTCAGAATTTGATACTTGTGCCATACAATACCTCCTTACCGCGTTTCACAGGACATTGGGGTCAAACGTCACAGAGTGTTATGCAAAATGCGCAACCCCCCTCAATGTATATATACGAAAAAGTCATGCAGCTGTCAGAAAAAAAGGGGAAGCCTCAGCGGGTTATCTGGTGCCCTTCAGCACTTGTTTTCCCGGGCGGTCTCCGAAGGCTCTCCTTGTAAAGGTTGTGATATAGGGTTTGTTACGGCGAAGCACGATTGGCGTTGCCGTGGGGTAAGTATCATAGATCAATCCGGCACTGACCCGGATCATATTCAAGAGATCATGCTGATGGGCAGATCCGACGGCATAGAATAACACGGGCATCAGTGTCCCAGAAGGAAACCGGTGTAGGAGGAACATGCCGCTCACCATTTCACCGGTAATGATGCAGACGGAGCTGGCGGGATCAAACCAATCCCTCTTTATATAGGCAAGATCCTCCAGAATCCCTTTTTCCCCCATAAACAGGCAGGTGGAGATCCCCTGCATAAACCGGGTCTCTGACACCTCAGAAAGGGGGATTATATGGGGGGAGGTCTTTTTTCTATCCGAGAGTAAGGGCGTTAAATCCCCCGTCGTAATCACCAGATCCTGCCCTTCCCCCTCAACGGTATCAAACCCGGCACACTCCAAGGCGTCCCTGGTCATTCTGGGAAGATTCTCCAGTTCAAAGAACGACTTCCCGATGTTTTGGGACAAGAGTCTATGCTCATATTCCTCCAGGAGTCTGTCCGCTGTGTACCTGTTTTCGGCACGGATAAAGCAGATCTTCGCATCCGTCGGCTGAGGCTCTTCCATGTTCCGATACTCCCAGACCATGGCGCCGGATGGCCCACGATCCTCCTCTATCACAACGATGCCGCGGTAGAATCTCCTCCCGATGCTTTCCCATACATCGGGGTCTATGATCTCCCTGTAAAGGGATGCGTTTTCCCTGTTTAATTCTACGATTTCCATAGGTCTCCCTCCTCCGGTGCTACAACGTGATCACGGTATTGTTCATGCCGTATGCGGCATGATAGCTGACGCTCTTTGCAGAGCCGAACACCAGCCGGATGCCCACGTTCGTCGTAGGATCCGTTTCTGATTTCTCCGCAAGCTCCCGGCGTTTGATGATGTCAAAGGGTTTCCCGTTGTCCCGGAAACGGATCGTGATCTGCGCATCGTCCGTATTCCCCGAACTGAATTTGATAAACAGCCGGACGCTCAGCTGCTGCCGCCGGGAAGAAAAGCCATAGGATACCACGTTGACTGCCAGCTCCTCCGTGCATAATGCAGCCAGGAAAGAGCGACGTTCGTCAATCCCCTTTTTCACGCAAAAATCATGCACCTCCCGTGAAATGCCGATAGCATCCTCTTTGGTGTGGAACAGGGCAAACAGACAGTCCTCCTCCGGTACGCCATAATCCTCCGGCAAAAACAGCACCTGTCTGATTCTGGTAACCGGCCGCCTGATCCTGATGGAAGCGATAATATAAAGCGCCACTGCCAGCACAATCTCGCTGACGCCGTAAGCAATAAAGACGCCCTTTTCTCCCAGGAGCCACCCCAGCAGATAGACGAGCACCACCGTCGTGACAAGTCTGTCCACGATCATAATGGCATTGGAGATCTTCCGGTGACCCAGTGCCTGCAGATAAAAAGCAGCACACTGGTTCAGCGCAAGAAACGGAATCCCGATCACGTACCAGCGGATGCCATAAGCGGCTGTTTCCACAAGGGAAGGATCCCCATGTACAAAAAAAGCGGCGAGGGGTCTCGCGCACACAAAAAAGATCGTGGCAGCGGCGGTACTCCACAACACCGCGTGGACAAAAAGCTTCCTGCAGGCAGCCTCCATTTCTTCCCGGTCAGATTCGGCAAAGAATGTCCCGGTGAGCATCAGAACCGTCGTCGATAAAGAAAGCACCAGGCAAAGCGGAAAACGTGTGACGGAATTCATGACGGACATGGCCGCCATGGTACTGATGGATCCGATCACAAGGACAAATCGGTTGGTAAGCACCGGCGCCACCAGATCACAAAGGCGTTTTAAGGCGGTGGGAATCCCCTCGCGCAAAATGTCGAGACTGCCCCGTATGCTGAAGCAGGTTTTCAGGTTGACCCGCAGACCTCTGCGTTTGATCAGATAAAAGAAAACCAGAACAAAACAGCCGCATACATAGGACAATGCACTTGCCGCACCGAGACCGAAGGTGCCTCCGTCCAGAAGGGCGGAGGAAACCACATCCGCCACAAAATCCACCCCCAGAATGGAAAGGGAGGAAAGGAACATAAATCCGGTTCCTCCCGCCATGTTGACCATGGGTGCCAGTAGCTGCCGGAAAATAATCATGCCGGCACCGAGAGAAAATCCGCGGATATAATCGGTGACGGCAGGCAGGAGCTCCGGTTTTTGATTTCCTCCGAAAGCCCGGGCAATGGGCTGTGCGCAGCCGACACAGACGGCGGTCAGGATCACGGAAAGGATCAGCGACCAGAGGATCGCCAGGGAAAACACCCTCCCGGCTTTTTCGTGGTCGGATTTTCCGATCAGCGAGGCGCAGAGCACGGAATTCCCGGTGCTTAAGATCCCCGCCGTGATGGTGAATACCGTCAGGATCGGTGCACCGATTCCGACAGCTGCAAGACCGTTCTCACCGTAAAATCTGCCCACGATGATCCCGTCGATAATGCTGGTCATGGACAGGCTCAGCTCCGTCACAAACTGCGGAACCAGCGTCCTCCAGATCAGGCGTCCCACCAGCGCATCATTTTTGTACTCCTCCCTTTCAGAGGGGCGTTTGACCACAGCGTTCCCCTCACCCGTTTGCATCATTTTCCACTGTCTCTTTTTGATTGTATCTATCCAGATCGATCTCCTGCGAGCTCTTTGCCACAAGGGTCGTAACAACCATATCGCCGAGGCAGTTGCTCATGCAAAGGAACATGCCGATCAGGGGACCGATGCCCATGATCAGGCTGATCCCCTCAACGGGCACATACAGCTGCTCCAGAAGAACGGAAAGACAGATCACCACGCTCCCCGGAATGCCGGGAGCACCCATGGAAAGAATGACGATGGTCAGCGCCAGGGTGATCAGACTGCCGCTGGAGACCGGCATGCCATAGACTCTTGCGAGCGCCAGGGAAAAAACGGCGAGAACAATACAGGTGCCGTGCATGTTGATGGTAGAGCCCAGGGGGATGGTCAGACTGGAGACCTTGGAGCTGACCCCCAGTTTTTTCTGCGCCGCCTCCATGTTGAGCGGAATGGCGGCGTTGGAGGAGCCCATGGAGAACACCTGCACCATCGTAGGCCAATACTTCCGGAAGAAAATGACGGGGTTCAGCTTCCCGACCGCGGCCAGCAGGATGATATAGATGAGGCACATCACCCCCAGCCCGAGCACAAAAGTGCCGAACATACCAAGGACAGAGAGCAATGACCGGATTCCTGTCGTCAGGATGGTGGAAGCGATGGAAAAGAAAATGGCGATGGGCATAAACCGGATGATGATGCCGGCAATCTTCATAAACAATTCATTGAAGGCATCAAACAGGGATTTCAAAACAATGGAATACTGCCCGATCAACCCTGCGGCAATTCCGCAGATCAGCGCAAGAAAAATGAGCTGCGGCATGTTGTCATTGAGAAACGGGCTCAGCATATTTGACGGAAACATATCAACCAGAAGATCTCTGAAGGAGATCTCTGCCGTGGTGAGAGAGGCCGCGATATCGGGCGGCGGCGCGATTTGAATCCTCCCGGGCTGCAGGAGAAAGAAGACTCCCATCCCGACGCCCACAGCGATCACGGTGGTCACGGCATACCAGAGCAGGGTTTTCCCGCCGATCTTTCCAAGCTCGCGCAGACTGGAAAATCCTCCCACACAGGTGACAATGGAAAAAAACACCACCGGTGCGACGATCATACGCAAAAGGTTGAGATAGATGGTTTTGACCGGGGACAGCACATACTCATTCAGGGACTGATTAAACGCGTCCGGTGCAAAGGCGGCAAGGAGTGTGGCGATGCCGATCCCGGCAAAGAGGGCAAACAGTGTCTTGTAAAGGAAGGCACGCCGGTACCGGTACAGAATCATCCGGATATAATTGTAACCGTCTCTGTGACGGTATTTGATGTCGCCGGCGAAGGACCGGAGCATGGTCAGCTTAAGCTCCTCCAGTGCCTCCCTGCCGATCTCCGTTTCGGAATCCAGATTGCCGGCGCGGATACTGTCGAGCAAGGGATATTCCTGTCCGGGGGCATTGATCTCAACCCAGGTCCGCCCGACGGATTTCTGTACGCTGATGCGAAGAACCCCGCCTTCACTTCCGTGATCCACCATACTGCCGATGATCTCTCCGAGAACCGCCAGGATTTTGGTCGTGTTCCGCTTCGGAACATACTGCGTCAGACTGTCCCGCACGAATTGCAGGACGTTTTCCACCTCATTTTCCCGGAGTGCAAATTGCGCAGATCTTCTCATCTTGTTTCGTTTCCTGTGTTTTTATTGAATATATACGATCTTTGACCGCTGGAACGCACCGGTGACCCGGTCCAGCCCCATAAAAATCAGACCGATGCTGTAAATGATCACCATTATGACCGTGTTGCTGACAAAGAACAGGCAGAGGGCGGTGAAGAGCAAAAAGATAAGACCACCCACAAAGGGCCCGCTCCAGTTTGGTGCCTTCTTCTTCCGTGCTTCCAGTCCGCGCAGCAAACGCAGCAGGCCTGTCACGCCGAATACCGCCACCAGATACAGCATGACAAAAAACTTTGGCACATCCGTCACGCTCAGCGTAAACAACGCAAGGTCAATTTTGATGAGACTGCTGTACAGGGTATCCCTGCCGCCCACCATGTGACGTGCCATCGTGAAAAAATAAATCAGTGAGCCGATCCCGGAAACAAGCAGCGTAATACCGAGGATCAGTGCGATGACATAGTACCCGACCTCCGGCACTATGATCATGAAGATCGCTCCCGCAACGATCAGGAGTCCTGTAATGATTTGTAAGACCCGGCTTGCGACACTCATGACTGTCCTCCTTTCGTTGCTCTCTCCACAAGTTTCAGGTAGGCCCTGATGCCCTTGGTTCCCCACTTCTTGTAATCTCCGGTGACCCCTGCCAGGAGATTTCCCGACTTATAAATGCGGTTCGTCACCATACTCTTCTGTGCCAGTGCCGCCAGGATAAACTGTCCCATGGGGGTATCGTCCTTTTCTCCCCTTGGCGCGTTCCCGTATTCCTCCAGATAATCCGCCGGTGTAAAATCAGGCACTTCCTGTCCTGAGAGACTTTCCCCGAAGGCCCTCCAGTCCTCGTCGGCATTTGTCTGACGCTTCAGGAGGATCTCGTTGATCCTCTCCTGACAGGGATCCACGGACACCGTATCATAGGTATCCTTTTCAAAGATCTCCCCTTCTCCCCGCAGGAACTTCATGGCATACACCATTTGCCGGTAGGCCTGCATGAAATCATGGGGATTGTCTTTTAATACCTCCACATAATCCGCCCACGCCGGCAGATACTTATAACGCACACAGCTGTAATCCGGCAGATGCCCCGCTCTGCCGTGTCCCAGGTTCATGACCGAGATCTCTCTGGTCTGACGCATGCTGTTGGTATACACGCCCTTCTCCAGGTCGTCCGGGGCGGCAGGGTTGGAATGAAATCTGACCTGTCGTTCACTCCCGTCCGGCAGTACTTCAAAAAAGTGATAATTCGTATCGTTGATGACCCGGGACGGTGTGCCGGCAAAATGCTGATGTGCCCAGGTGTCCGCCAGCACATGCATGGCAAGTCCTGTGGCTTCCGGCCCCTTCCCCTTCACCTGCATCACGGTATCTTTGAGGAGATCCCCGTTGGGTTTGCAGATCAGGTGATATTTCTGCATGTACTTCCTGCCGCACCTTTTCCTTGTGGAGTAGAGATCTCCCGGCAGGAAATGAAAGGATGCCCAGATCCTGGTCATATCCTGTTGGGAAAGGATATCGCTCCCCGCATCCGCCATCTCCATGGCAAGCATCGTGGTGGCCGCCTCTGTCGGCGCGCCGACACTGTTTAAGACAGGCTTCGTACAAAGATCCACAAAAAACGCGCTCCTTGCGATACAAAGCGCCTCTTCATGGGAGTGACCCGCCAGAATCGCGGCAGAATAAGTGCCATAGTAATGAAAATCTTTATTCATGCTGCGACCTCCTCTGCCTTTGCCCTCCTGATTTTTCTTTTCAGATACTTCACCCTCGCACCGGCCACGAACATTTCCACCATCATGACGACAGATGTCACATCGATCACAAGCGTAATGATACCGTCAAGAAAATTGGTGAAGCTCTCGTCAAAACTGGTGAGGTTCCCCACAAGGGATCCAACCTGGATGATCGTCAGCATCATCCCAAAGACCAGATACAGCCATCGGCCCTGTGTGCCTCTGTCCCTGCCTTCATTTTGGGCAGACAACCCCACGATCATCCGCAGTACCAGGTCCGCGCAGATCACACCGACAATCATGACATTGACGAAGGGAAGTAACCAGCTCAGGTCTTCCTTCGGCGTCCCCAGGGCGGTCATTAATTCTATGATATCGTCCTTGTAAAAAATGATCATCATCACGCCCTTGATCAGGCTCCAGAACCCGAACATAATGATGCCTGTTCCCACGCAGACCAGCAGATTTTGGTATCTGCGCAATTCTCTTTCCATAGCCAATCCTCCTTGCTTTGACCACGACATATCGTGTCTCTCTATCCGGTCTTACCCTTCACCTAAAAACCTCACACACAGCATCGTGATATCATCCGACTGCTCTGCGCCCTGCACAAACCGTTCGATATCTGCCGCAACCAGCTCACATACAGCCCCGGCGACACCATTATCCCCTGAGGGTGCAGGCATTGCTTCCCCAAAGGAAAGAAGCTCCCGCAGCCGGTCCTCTCCGTACAGGTTTTCCTTCTCATCCATGGCCTCGGTCACCCCGTCGGTATAGAGGAAAAGGATATCTCCCTTCTGAAGCTGCAGGGTCTGCTCCCCGTAGACCATGTCATCCAGACCGGCCAGCATCAGCCCGGGCTCTAAAACCACATATTCCGCCTTTCCGTCACGGATCAGCAGCGGTGGATTGTGTCCGGCATTCGCCACACGCACTTCTCCTGTTTTCAGGTCAAAGTACCCCATCCACGCCGTCAGGAACATCGCTGCCTCATTATCCTGGCAGAGTCTTTTGTTGGCTTCGGTAAACACCTCACTCGGCGGCAATCCGCTCTCGACCAGACCCTTGATCACGTTTTTGGACGCCATCATAAACATGGCTCCCGGGATGCTCTTTCCTGATACATCGGCGATCAGAAAGCCCAGGGTATGATCGTCCAACAGAGAGTAATCATAAAAGTCTCCCCCTACCTCCCTGACAGCACGCATGCTTGCAAAAAGCTCAAACTCCTTATGCTCCGGAAAGGGCGGAAAAACACTCGGCAGTGCAGAGATCTGTATCTCCCTGGCAATCCCCAGATCTTTGTCAATCCTGGATTTGGCCTCGGCGATCAGTCCCTTCAGCCGATCCACGGTAGTGTTGATATCTCCGGAGAGTGCATCAAACTCTATGGAATCATGAACATCCGCTTTTTCGTCAAGGTTTCCCTGCGTAATGGAGGCAAGCGTCCCGCTGATCCGGTAAACACCGTTGATCACCTTCCCTTTTACCAGAGCAGTAACGGAAACAAACACCAGGAGAAAGACCAGGATTTCCATTATGAAAGCGGTCAACAGCGTCACATACATGGAGCGGTTGGCCTCCTTTTGCGGATACACAAATAAAAGGTACCAATCCCCCACCTTTGATGCGGCATAATAGACCTGCTCCCCAAAAAGCTCTCTCTGCCCGGTTGTATAGTACAGCCGGATCCTTGCGTCATCATCCACCTGGGTGTCAAATCCGTCAAAATCTATGAGCGCATATTCGCTGCTCTGATCCACCTGGGACAGAATCTCCGGATAGGGAAAGGCTTCATACATATCAGGAAGACCTTCCTTTCCAAGACAGGTGCCGCCTCTAATAATCCCATCCTCTCCGATCAATACGGTGTACCCGTCACGACCTATCTGCCTGTAATTCATCACGGTGGGAATCTGGCTGTTCAGCCCTCCCTTTTCGTAGTACTCATCCGATATTCCCGCAAGAAAAAGACCGGATCCGTCCTCAAGCTCCCATCCGTAATACCTTAAATATCTCTTCCCGTCAAAGGACAAGTGATGCTCCATACTGTGATAGTAACTACAGATGTTTTCCTCGCCGAAGCTCTCTTCTTCCGCCAGCATTTTCCGGAGGACATCGGCAGCCGCCTGAAAGTTTTCCGTCCCTTCCGTAAGCACATTTTTGCCCGTAACACCATCCACCGAAGAGACCATGATCGTGCCGTCATTTCTGATCACGGAAAGCTCCATTTCCTGCTTGAACCTTTTTTCGTACTCGTCCCCCGTTTCCCACATGGATGTCACCTGCTTCAGATCGGTCGGCTCGGCAGAACGGACACGGCTCAGATCAAGCTCCATATTTCCTTCCAGATATTCATCTGTTTTTGCATATACTTCTCTGCATATTTCAGCCGCGTTGGAAGTAATCAGATCCAGCGCGTCTTTTTTTGCCTTCATGGAGAGAATCACAAAAATGCCTGCCATGGAAATCAGACATGCCACGCTTACCACAATAACCAGCCGTGTGGAAATAATAGAAAGGATTCGTCTCTTTCTGCTAGTAGACATGCATCCCGCTCCTTTCGAGAATCACCTTCGCCAGCGTATCTCTGGATATCTTTTCCTTCATGGAATAGCTGATCTCAGGGAGCATACCCTCCAACAGGTCAGTGGCTTCCCCGATGGTCCTATGGCCGTTTTCCATGATAAGCTCCAGAACCGGATCTCCAACCCTGCAGACCGTATCCGCCTGTACCCAGATATCAAAGAGATGCTGCTGTTCGGCAGGATCCAGATCCGCATACTTCCCTGACAAGGTAAGCTCATCCATCCGTTTGGACAGAGACCAGGCCCTGGACAATACATCCGCTAATCCTTCCGTGTCTGCCGCTAATGACAGGAGACTTTGTGCCTCGAACTGCGAGGGATTCCGGTACAAATATTGCCGTACCTCGTCCCCCAGCCTGATGATCCCCCTGACAGGATCAGAATCCGCAGATTCGTCTTCTGCTTTTTCCACCGGTTCGCAGAATCCGATGATCTGATGGAGACTGTCCGCAGGATCAAATACCTCCGGCTTTTCATCGGATATCTCCGCTATCCTTTTTGCCGTGATGTCATCTACCGGCTCTCCCGAAAGGAACCATCTGATGAGGTAACAGACGGCATCTCTCCTGTACAGGAGCCTTCGTATATTCATATCAACATCAAAGGCATAGGCGTCAAATCCGCTCTGAAGCAGCTTTTTCCTTGTCTCTGACTGATCCTCCTCCGTCAGTTTTTCCCTGATCGCCCCCCACAGGGCTTCCTTTCCGACCATCGCTTCCGCGATTTCGATCCCGGCAGCTTTGCTGAGCTCACAAAGGGCGGAAATCCTTTCGCTGTATTCCTCCGGGATCTTTTTCTTTGCCAGCAGCTTTTCCAGGCGGGGATCGTCTCCTGACAAATCAGTTTTCTGATACTCCTCTATCCCTTTTGCGTCCCGGATGATATCGATCATCTCGCTTCCGGCGATCTTTCTTTCAGTCTTGATCAGGATCTCGTATTCTTTTCTCTTTTCGAAAAACATTTTCCTCGCGGCACTCCTTTGGCTCTTATCCGCAAGCGTATTGCCATCCCTGTCGGTACCGCATCCCGCAAAAAAAGCCTCTACGATCTCACCGATCAGCTTCTTCGCATCATCAATGATATCCATAAAAAAAGATGCTGTGGGGTCGAGCACAGCGTGTTCATCCATCACAGACCTGTCTAACCGTTCCAGTGTATGCATCATTTCGGCTATGGACTTTGCAAATGATGTTTGTCCCGATGCCGTAGGCGGATGATCCATGAACTCGTTTCCTGTCAGCTCATGAAGTAAAAAAGCGCTGTCATACCTGTCATAAGCGCTCTTTACCTCCGCAGCCACATCCGGGTGAAAATAGCTTCCTTCTGTCTTATTCTTGATATTTGCGGAAAGCACATACTTTCTTTTTTTGTCCCAGAAAACATCGTTTTTATCCCTTGAGGAAAGGACTCCCTTCATTGTCATCCCCTTATTGTATGCGCTGCTCATAAACGGATTTCATCCATTCACTTCTTTTGAATGTCCATCGTACTTGCCATTCCGGTAAAGGTAAACACCTCCATCACCGATTCATTGACATGAATGATCTTCATGCTTCCCTGCTGCTTTTTCATCACCCTGGCGGCATACAAAAGCACGCGGAGTCCGGCGGAAGCCATATATTCCAATTTGTCAAAATCAAATACCAGCTCTGTCGCGTCGCTGATGTTTTCGGTAACTGCCTTATCAAACTCACCGGCGGTTGATGCTCCCAGCTTCCCTTCCAGCGAGATCACAACCTTTCCCCCGTCTTTTTCCGTCGTTACAGTCATTTCTTCCCTTCCTCTGCCTTGCTTATTGTGACTGTTCGGAGCACACTCCGATCCCCTGATCTTACTTCCCGTCTATTATATATCAGACGGGAGCGGAGTGACAAGGGGCTGGACACGGCTGAAAAAACACGGGGCATGCTGCCCCGTGCCGAAAAAAACGGATGAATTCGTTTCACAATATCAGTGATTAAACACGCCCGCCAGATTCCAGCAGGCTGCTTTGATCGTGGAGTTGAAGGTATGGATCTCCATCTCCAGAAACGGAATGTCATACATCTCGCAAATCAGTCGCTGTACCACGCATCCCTTGGCATCTGCCGCATCATTGGCAAAGATCACAAGATCCGCCGTGCTGAGCAGCTGGATGGAATGTCCCAGATACCAGAGCCTCTCGTGGGTATGCTCCACCGCTTCCGGCGGCGGCGCTTCCTGAGAGTAGTAGTCGATGTACTCGATATCCTTCTCCCCCTCAAACCCCTTCGGCGGATGCTCCATCAGATAATCGGTACAGATCTTGCGGTTTTTCATGACTTCCTGCTCCGAAAGTCCCGTCATCTTTTGTGCAATAAAAATTCGTTTCATGTCTTTCCCCCTTTCCTTTCACCGTCACGCAGTCAGAACATGACGACCTTATGTTTCTACTATACTTCCCGCATCCTCCAAACGCAAGGGGAATATGGCGGGATCAGGGAAACGCCTCTTACTCGTAATACACACACCTGTAAGTAAAATCCTCGGGGTTCGCAAGGGTTACCTTCATCAGGGTCTCTCCCGTAGCAAAATCCACCACGGACATACAGTCGGCATCCTTCGTCGCGCAGCCCCATCCCAATACAAAGAGCTCATCCTTCACACGCTGGACGGATCCGCAGGCTCTGGAAAACTTTTCCCCCACGGCAAACGCCCGGAAGGCCTCCAGCTGCTTTTCATCCTCATTGATCCGGTAGCAGACCACCCGGGTGGACTCGTTCCGGTTATTGTTGTCAAAGGCCATGATATAGTCTCCGTCTATGGAAACATAGTGCTGGCAGTTGGTTTTCTCCAGCTCGCTCAGGCCGAACTCATCATTGCCGCCGGATAAGAACCATTTGATCTGATCCGTTTCCTTATCCCGGTCCAGGCACAGGATACTGCTGAGATGGCGGTAGGAAACCACCAGATCACCGTCCTCATTCAATCGCATGGCGTTGAAATGCACGTAATCCGGAACATCCGTCGTGGCATTGGCAAAATCATCCGCGTCCTCTTTTCCGTCCGTCACCGTCAACGCATAGAGCTCCGGATAATCCGCGGTTTTAAAATCCCAAACCACCTTGCCGTCTTCCACTTCCTGCAGATAGGAGTACACCACACTGCTCCCCTCCGGATAATCCGGATGGTTATAGACCGTATCCTTGATATAACCGGACAGGAAGTAATGATCCAGGTCCAGCATCAGAAAATCATGTCCGTCCAGGGGATGTCCCTTTGTGGTGACCTCCGACTCCTCAAAGGTGATCCGTTTCACCTCGTTGAAGTCCGAATCCAATATCACCCGTTCTCCGGGCGCATACCCTTCCATCCCATAGCTGTCATAGGCACCCGTCTGGTCATGATAGCTGTAGTAGGTTTTTCCGTCGATCACATGCTTCTTAAAATCCCAGAAGCCGGTCGGTGTGTCTTCTGCCACCGGATCCTCATGCTTGGACCAGACAAGATTCCCTTTACCGTCCAGCAGGATCAGGTTCCGGCTATAAACAAACGAAAGGAAAAACTGCCCCGGGAGATCCGTTTCCCCGACCACCTCATATTCGCACAACCCCGGCGCGGGTTCTGCCTGTGCCGTCGCAGCAGCCGTCTCTCCCCCGCAGGCTGTCAGTCCTCCGGCCAGCACCGCTGCCATCATCCACATCACTATTCGTTTCCCAATTTTCATCTGTGCCTCCTCCCCTTCAATCGGTAGTTTAATCTCCTGCCCTCCGGACGATTGCCCGCCCCCTCCCCGTCGGGCCCCCTGTGCCCTCCCGGCATGTCCGCCCCCGCCGGGCTCCCTGTGCCCTCCCGGCATGTCCGCCCCCACCGGGCTCCCGCTGGCTTTTCACAAGCACATCGGAACTGCACATGCTCGCTCGATGTGCTTCTAATCAGATTTGCCAAGGCATCGACCGTTCCCGCAAC
>JAZRFM010000022.1:0-19082 GCA_045661345.1 Lachnospiraceae bacterium | reverse complement strand
CTGGTCACAAGCACAACGGAATGCTTTGTGAGCGAGAATGTGATTCTTATCAGATTTCTCAATATCTAGCAACGAGCACACAGGACGTGTGCGAGAGCGAGCATCTGCCATGGATGGCAGGTTGCGAGCGGTTGCGGGAACAGACGATGCCTTGGCAAATCTGATTAGAAGCACATCGAGCGAGCATGTGCAGTTCCGATGTACTTGTGAAAAGCCAGCGGGAGCCCGGCGGGGAGGGGCGGGCAATCGTCCGGAGGGCAGGAGAATAAACTCCCGTATCACACGATAGGAGGAACTCCCATGCGTCCCGGTGTATATCCTGCCGAAAAGAAAGACGGCACGCCTTACTTCCGTGCATCCCTTACCTTCCGGGGAAAGCATATCAGCCTTGGCAGCTTTGCCACGGAGGCGGCTGCCAACCGCGCATACCGGCAGGCGAAAAATGTGATGCTGCAAAACAAAGTACAGATTGATGATCACGGTACCTTTCCGGCCGCTGTCCCTTTGGAGAAGCTGATCTCACTGCTCAATTTCCGTGACCGAGGGCTTTATTTCAAAACTCCGATCTATCTGCGCACAAACTATTTCGAATACTATCTTGGAAAAGAAACGATCCTGAAATTTGATATTGATGATCTGTTTTTTTATTCCAGCCACAAGATCCAGCGTCGTGGAAATCATCTGTTTGTCAGCGAATACGGCATGCAGACGGGAATTCTGTCCCGTTACGGGATCAAGGCCTACGCCGTTGCAGGGAAAGACTATCTTTTTGCCAACGGGGATGAAACCGATTTCCGCTATGCGAACATCCGGATCAAAAATGCCTATTACGGTGTGGAGCAGATTGGTGAACCTCCTGCCGCGACCTTTAAGACCCGGATCCATATCAACGGCAACTACATGATCGGAATCTATGACACTGCGGAAAAAGCAGCCATCGCCTACAACAAGGCCGTGGATCTTGCTAAGGATGCCGGCATCCGACGCAGCTACAGCCAGAATTATCTGGAGACTCTTTCTGCCAGAGAGTATGCCGAGATCTATACGGATCTGCCGGTCTCCGGCGATTATCTGGCTTATCTGCATACATTGCGAAAAAGCCCCGGATCAAACGGCTCCCATTGAGCACTCTTTCAGATTTCTACTGCTGTTCGTTTATGTAATTCACCAATCCCCCGGAGGTGATGATCTTCTGCATAAAGGGAGGGAAAGCCTGTCCCTGATAGGAAGTCCCCTTCGTCAGGTTTTTGATTGTACCGCTGTCAAAATCAATCTCCACCTCATCACCGGCGGAAATAGAGTCTGCCGCTTCCTTACACTCTATGATCGGAAGCCCGATATTGATCGCATTGCGGTAAAAAATCCGCGCAAAGGTCTCTGCAATTACGCAGCTGACACCGCATGCCTTGATGGAAATAGGCGCGTGTTCCCTGGAGGAGCCGCAGCCGAAATTCTTATTCGCCACGATAATGTCGCCGGGCTGCACCTTTGACACAAAGGTTTTATCAATATCCTCCATGCAATGTGTCGCCAGCTCCTTCGGATCGGAGGAATTGAGATATCTTGCCGGAATGATCACATCCGTATCCACATTGTCACCAAATTTAAATACATGTCCTTTTGCCTGCATCCTTTTTATCCTTTCTATCGAAAACTCCTCAGATCGCTGCCGGATCCGTCAGTCTGCCGGTCAGCGCGCTTGCCGCGGCAACCGCAGGGCTTGCAAGATAGATTTCCGAGTCCACATGTCCCATCCGTCCGACAAAATTCCGGTTTGTGGTGGATACGCACCGCTCTCCCTGTGCAAGGATCCCCATATACCCGCCAAGACAAGGTCCGCAGGTGGGGGTGGAAACAACAGCGCCAGCTTCCACAAAGCTTTTCAGCAGTCCCTCTTCCATGGCCTGCAGATAAACCGCCTGGGTCGCAGGAATGATGATGGTGCGAACGCCTTTTTTGACCTTCTTCCCCTTCAAAATCTCCGCAGCTGTCCGTAGATCCTCAATACGCCCGTTGGTACAGGAGCCGATCACAACCTGATCAATGGGGATATCCGTAATGTCCTCAAAGGTGTGCGTATTTTCCGGCAGATGCGGGAAGGACACGGTGGACTGCAAAGCGGAAAGATCTATGGTGACCTCGGAGGCGTACGCCGCGTCCGGATCCGCTTCGTAAACGGTGTATGGTCTGTTCCCATGCTCCTTCAGATATGCCTTCGTTTTCTCGTCCACCGGGAAAATCCCGTTCTTGGCACCGGCCTCAATTGCCATGTTTGCGATGGTAAAGCGGTCATCCATGGAGAGATTAGCCACCCCGTCTCCCGTGAATTCCAACGACTGATAGAGGGCACCGTCCACCCCGATCTGACCGATCAAATGCAGGATCACATCCTTTCCGCTGATCCATTTGCCGGGTTTTCCCGTGAGGATCACCCGGATCGCCGACGGCACCTTAAACCAGGCCTTTCCGGTCGCCATACCGGCTGCCATATCCGTACTGCCCACCCCTGTGGAAAAGGCGCCAAGTGCTCCATAGGTACAGGTATGGGAATCCGCGCCGATCACCACATCACCTGCCACCACGAGACCTTTCTCCGGAAGCAGGGCATGTTCGATCCCCATCTCGCCGACATCAAAGTAATTGGTGATCTCATGCTTCGCCGCAAATGCGCGGACACATTTACAGTGTTCCGCAGACTTGATGTCCTTATTCGGGACAAAATGATCCATCACAAGGGCGATCTTATCCTTATGAAAAACCGTATCGGTCTTCATCTTCTCCATTTCATGAATGGCAACCGGTGACGTGATGTCATTACCCAGTACAAGATCCAGCTCCGCTTCCAAAAGCTGCCCCGCCGTCACCTCCGGCATCTTTGCATGTGCCGCAAGGATCTTCTGTGTCATTGTCATTCCCATGGCATTTCCTCCTCATTTCTCAATTTCGTCTCATTTTATCATAAGACACGGCTGATTTCCATCTTTTCATAAAGACACCCTGCAGGCAGGCTTCCGCAGTAGGGGCTGAAATCCTCCAGCCGGAGCGCGACCCGTGCCCATCGTTAGCCGGATATTTCATCCGGGGATCGGTGTACAAATAAAAACGGCAACCCCCGTCAGGGATTGCCGCCTCATTCGGAACTGTTTTTATTTCTTGTTTACCAGATCCTTCAGAGCCTTGCCCGGCTTGAATGCCGGAACGGTAGCTGCTGCAATCTTGATCTCTTTACCGGTCTGCGGATTGCGTCCGGTACGAGCTGCACGCTTTCTGGTCTCGAAAGTACCGAAACCAACAAGCTGAACCTTGTCTTTCTTCTTCAGGCTCTTGCCTACAACAGTTGTGAAAGCGTTTACGGCTTTCTCAGCGTCTTTCTTGGAAAGACCGGTCTCTTTTGCGATCGCTGCTACTAATTCTGTCTTGTTCATCAAATAAAACCTCCTATGTTTTAATTTGTTTGCAATAATATCGTAACACTCTTCCTATAGAAAATCCATAGAAAAACTCAAATTATTCTATGTTTTTTATACCTCAACCCCGATAATACGGCATTTTGCAGACCTGAAGATCCTGAAAAAGCGATCATATCAGTTGTTAATCAACTTGTCATCTTCATTATTCCAGCTGTAAAGCTTACGGATCTCTTCCCCGATCTTCTCCGCCGGATGCTCGGATGCCAGCTTCCTCATGGCCTTGAAATGAACCTGTTTGCCGGCCGGTGACATATCAAGCAGGAATTCCTTTGCAAAAGAACCGTCCTGAATATCGGAGAGGATCTTCTTCATGGTCTTCTTGGTCTCCTCTGTGATGATCTTCGGACCGGTCACATAATCCCCGTATTCTGCAGTATTGGAGATGGAGTAACGCATTCCCGCAAAGCCGGACTGATAGATGAGATCCACGATCAGCTTCATCTCATGAATGCACTCAAAGTAGGCATTGCGCGGATCATAGCCGGCTTCCACCAGCGTCTCAAATCCTGCCTGCATCAGTGCACATACACCACCGCAGAGCACAGCCTGCTCGCCGAAAAGATCTGTCTCTGTCTCTGTCCGGAAGGTGGTCTCCAGGAGTCCTGCCCTGGCACCGCCGATCCCGGCGCCGTAAGCCAGTGCTTTCTCAAGGGCCTTCCCTGATGCATCCTGATGTACGGCCACGAGACAAGGCGTCCCTTTTCCTGCCTGATACTCGGAACGAACCGTATGTCCGGGTGCTTTCGGCGCGATCATGGTCACATCCACATCCTTCGGCGGAACAATGCATCCAAAATGAATATTGAATCCATGTGCAAACATCAGCATGTTTCCTGCGGAAAGATTCGGCTCGATGTCATTCTTGTACAGCTCCGCCTGTTTCTCATCATTGATCAGAATCATGATGATATCCGCCTGCTTTGCAGCCTCAGCCGCAGTATATACCGAAAAGCCCTGCTCCTCTGCTCTCTTCCAGGATTTGCTGCCCTCATACAGTCCGATGATCACGTCGCATCCGGACTCCTTTAAGTTCAGTGCATGTGCATGTCCCTGACTTCCGTAACCGATGATGGCAATCTTTTTGCCTTCCAGGTAAGATAAGTCACAGTCCTGTTGATAGTAGATTTTTGCGTCCATTTTAATTGTCCTCCTTCTTGGAAATAGAATAGTTGATGAGAATTCGGTTTATCTCAAAGTAATCACGTCATCAATGCCCCGGGAGAGTCCGGTCAGTCCGGTACGGGCAAGCTCAAGGATCTCGTAGTCGGATAGCAGCGTCAGGAAGGCATCCAGTTTATCCTGCGTCCCCGTGAGCTCCACAACCATGGCTTCCTTAGTCGTTGAAACGATCCTGCCATGGTAGATCTCCGTAACGTTGATGACCTGCTGCCGCTCCACATTACTGGCCCTTATCTTCACAAGAATCAGCTCTCTGCATACAGAATCCCTGGCCTTCAGCTTTTTGATGTGCTTCACATCCTCCAGCTTCATGAGCTGTTTTTCGATCTGCTCAAGAATCTGTTCATCGCCGCTCGTCACGATGGTAAGGCGGGTATAACGCGGATCCATGGTGGGTCCTGTTGAGATGCTGTCGATATTGTAGCCCCTGCGGGAAAAAAGTCCCGATACATGGCTCAATACGCCGGGGTTGTTTTCAACTAAAACCGATAAGATCTGCTGTTTCATAACACGTCCATTCTAAACCATTCTAATGATTTGTCAATCCTCACCATCCTGCATGTCCAGGCCTTCTCCCTCCGGCATCGGCTCCGAAAGAGAATCTCCGTCGCCCAGATCTCCGGCTGCTTCCTCTGCTGCGGTTTCGGAGATCACGGCCGATCCGTTTTTTGTCGGGAGCGTCTGTACCCAGGCATGGATCGCATCCGCAAAGCCCTGCTCATAAGCGTCTGCATTGGCAATGGCATTCTGGATATCGCTCGGAACCGACATAAACGCCACTTCCGCCAGAAGCCCTTCGACGCCCATGTTGGAATCCCTGTAATAATTCTCTCCGAAATAGGGATTTCGCCCGTCTATGTATGCATTTGTCCAGATTGACCCGACTTCCCGGATCATATAGAGATAATCCGTATCCAGTGTCAGATCATAGGGTGCGAAATTGTTTCTTGCGGCTTTCTGATTCGCGCTGTCAATCTGCTCCTGGGTATACATTTTGACATACACCCCGTCCCGTACCTTATAGGATTTCTGGTTGGAATAGACGGCGCCGGACTCCTGCACCACCGTATCCGCAATCATCCCGGCAAGCTCCGTATTCCCCCGTCCGCTGCAGTAAATCTCAAAACCGCCCTTCGTCACCTCTTTATTGCTGTTAAAATGGATGGAGAGACAGACCTTTGCGTGGGATGCGCAGGCCTTGTTGACACGCCCGTCAGGATCATACATGGTATAGGCCATGTCCTCGTTGGGATCTTCCGTGCCGTCTCTCGTCAGCAATACCTTATAGCCCATTTCCGTAAGCTTCTGTGCTATGGCATTCGCATACTGCAATGTCAGCTCTGCTTCCGTCATGTTGCTGTTGTTGGCACCCGGATCCTTGCCGCCGTGTCCTGCGTCGATGGCAAAATCATAAACCTCTGCAGGCAGAACAGCCGGCTCCTTTCGCAGCTCGAGAAAGGGGATCATCGTCTCGGGATCCGCGCCGAAAGCCAGCCTTACCTCCTGATTGGTGCCGTCTCTTGTGATGGTGTAATAATCCACCGGCGGCATCTGGGAAAGGTCGCTCAGCGTGTATCGTTCCTCAGAGCCGTCGGCATAGCTCACATGCAGCAGAACGGTATAGACCCCCTGGGGAAGCGCTTCCATGCTGATTCCCGCGTTGATCTCCTCCGATGTTGTAAAGGTCACGTTTCCGAGCTCATCCGTGGTAAAGACGACGGGATAGGAGGCCTTTCCGGAGGGATCTGACGGTGCCTCCGCCAGGTTCACGCTTTCCTGCTCCTCGCTGCTCTCCTGCTCCTCGCTGCTCTCCTGCTCTTCTTCCTTGTCTTTGCCGGCAAAAAGCTTTTCAAAAAAGCCGGGCTCCGAAGATTCCTCTGTGGACGCTTCCTCGTGGGGTATCAGCCTGGTCTCGTAGGCATCATGCAGTTCAAGGGATAAGGAGGTAATCGGATTAAGATTCTGCGGGGTCATGGTTCCGGAAAGCCGCAGCCACGTCCCGTAGGTGCCGTAAGACAAAACAGGAACAGAGCCGGCATCCGCATCTGAAAGACCAATGAACTCCTGCACCTCATCAAATGCCGGTTCCTTTGGCGCAGAAGCCTTCTTTCCGAATGTCCTGCCAATCAGGATCACCAAAAGGAGGGCGATGAGTCCGAGGATCAGCAGCAAAAGAAAACGCCGGATCATACGCCGCCGCCGTCGTCTTTTTCTGATCGCCATCCGTCTCCTGCGTTCTGCCTCTGTCATGGGGCGCCTCTGACGCTCGCCGCCGCTTCGCATCCGGTTGCCGGCGCTGTTATGCGGTCTGCCACTGCCCTGATAGGGATCACGCGGTCTTTGGGACGACTGTGATGAAGTTGGTCTCCCGGATCTTCCGGAGGGTCTGGATCCTGCCTGGGATCTCTGCCTCGGCGTCATATCCGGAGAAATATGAATCGTCTTCTTTTCCATAGAAGCTTTATGGTTTCTGTCCGTGCCTGTTTACTGTTTTTGCACGATCTCATTCTGATTCTTGTAGATGGAGTGCGCCGGGATCACGCCACGCACGCAGGAAACCGGGTATATATTCGTATGAGGTCCGATCACGGTTCCCGGATTGAGGACACTGTTGCAGCCCACCTCCACATAATCCCCCAGCATGGCTCCGAATTTTTTGATGCCGGTTTCAATCTGCTCTGCAGTGTCCTTGACGACCACAAGGGTCTTGTCGGATTTCACGTTGGAGGTGATGGAGCCTGCGCCCATATGCGCACCATGTCCGAGGATCGAATCGCCCACATAATTGTAATGCGGCACCTGGACTTGATTGAAAAGCACCACATTTTTCAGCTCCGTGGAATTGCCGACCACTGTCTTCTTTCCCACGATGGCACTGCCGCGGATAAAAGCGCAATGGCGGATTTCCGCCTCTTCATCAATGATCAGATACTCTCCCAGGTACGCTGAGTCAAACACCTTCGCACTTTTTGCCACCCAGACATGGGGGGCTCTTTCCTCAAACCGGTCCTTCGGCAGCTTCGGTCCGAGATCCGCGATAAAATCCCTGATCTCAGGCAGCACCTCCCAGGGGTAGGTCGCGCCTTCAAAAAGCGCTGCGGCTATGGTTTCCTGCAAATCATAAAGATGTTTGATTTTTGCTGTTTCCATCTTTTGCTCCTTTTTGTTTTCTGCCGTTTTTTCCGGCGGTACTTTTGACATTCACACGGATCTGATGCAGGATCTCCCGACTGCGATCCGTCCCGCGTATGGCTTCAATGTACTTGCGTACATACTTCTCCAATACCGTGCGGTATTCTTCCGCTGTGATCTCGCCCTGCTCCACCTTGGAAAGCCCCTTCTCCCAGCTTGCGGTCATCTCCGCATTCAGCATGGACGGCAGGGTCATGGCCACGACCTCATAAATCATTTCTCCGATTTTCCCGGGAGTCAGTATCTGGGTCTTCGAATTCAGATCCAGATAGCGGATCTTGACCAGTTTTTCGATGATACCGGCGCGTGTGGCGGAGGTGCCGATCCCGGCGCCCTTGATCTGGGCTCTGAGCTCCTCATCTTCGATGAGCTGACCGGCATTTTCCATGGCAAGCACCATGGAGCCTGACGTATAGCGTTTCGGCGGCGAGGTCTTCCCGGTCTTCGTTGTGAAATGATCCACTGCGACAGAATCGCCCTTCTTCAGGCTTTCCACCAGCCGCAGGAAGTCCGTAGTGTTGTTTTCGCTTTCCTCCTCCTCATCCTTTTCCTCCCCGGGAGGCAGTTCCTCATTCTTTTTGCTTTCCCCGGCAGATGTTTCTTTCGTTTCTTTTGCGGGTCTTACAATTTCAAAAAAGCCGGGTTCCTTTAATACTCTGGCATTGGTAAAAAAGTATTCCCGCCCCACCTGCACGGTAAGGGATGCTTTTCGAAACAGCGCCGGCGGATAAAAAATACTGAGGAACCGTCTGACAATCAAATCATACACCTTTTTTTCCAATTCCGTCAAAGAGGGATATCCGCCCAGTTGACCTGTGGGAATGATCGCATAATGATCCGTGACTTTTTTGTCATCCGTGTACTGGGTCTTTGCCAGGTTTTCATACAGCTTTTGTTCCAGGATGGAAGCTACAAAAGAGGAAGTCGGCTGATAATGTTTCAAACCGGAAAGATTCTTTGTGATTTCCTTTGCAATGGCTGTGGTCAGTACCCGGGCATCGGTACGCGGATAGGTTGTAAACTTCTTTTCATACAGATTCTGTGCCACCTTTAAGGTCTGCTCCGGATTGATCTTGAAACGCTTGCTGCATTCCGCCTGGAGCTCTGCCAGGTTAAAGAGCAGCGGGGGCTTTTTCTTTTCCGTGGATTTGGACAGCGCCGTGATCCTTCCTTCCGTAAAGGAGGATAGGGAGTCGATAAAGCTTTTTGCGTCCTCCTCCTTTAAAAACCCGTTCTCTTTATAAAGCCTGGGGGAATTTGCGTAGGCAGATCCCTCCACTGCTTTAAATTCTCCGGAGAAGGCCGTATCTCCTCTCTGGAAGTGTCCGATCACCCTGTAAAAGGCGGTTTCCAGAAAAGACCGGATCTCCCGTTCCCTCCTGACGACCATGCCGAGGACACAGGTCATGACCCGTCCGATCGCGATGGCCGTGTATTTTTTCGTCTGTGCCTCCTGGTTGATCAAACGGCCGTATTTTACAGAGAGGGCCCGGGAAAAGTTGATCCCCATGGCGTAATCCTCGATTGCCCTCATAATACCGGCATTTGCGAGATTATCGTATGCTTCGATGGGTTTTGCTTCCCGGATACCCCGCAGAATCTCCTCCTCGGTGCAGGAATCGATCCAGACCCGGCGCTCCACCATCCCTTCCCGTACACCGCCGAAATTTCTGATCAGCTGGATAATGACCTCTCCCTCCCGTCCGGAGTCTCCCGCATACAGGATCACTTCAATGTCTTCCCTGTGCATCAGGGTATGCACCGTTTCGTATTGATCCTTCACATTCGTGATCACGGCATAACGGTAGGCAGCAGGCAAAAATGGAAGATCTTCCATCTTCCATTTTGCATACTTCTCATCATATTTATCTGGGTAGCTCATCTCGATCAGGTGGCCGACGCACCATGTGATGACATAAGAATCGTTTTCGATGAAGCCTTGATGCTGCCCTTTCACCTTCAGGATGGCGGCATACTCTCTGGCTACAGACGGTTTTTCCGTAATGATCAGCGTTTTCCCCATATCATAATTCGTTCATATCAATCAGAACAATGGAATCATCCTTCTTTGCCAGTGCGTTCAGATTCATGTCAAATCCGCGGGCAGAGAACAGATAAAGATAATCCGCCGAAACATGTGCAAGCTTCATCCGCTCGCGCAGCTCATCCACCATCTTCGTGGAGATCTGCGAGCCTGACCAGTTGCAGAGGGAAACGATGCTGTTGCGCGCATGATTCTGCGCGATAATATCGATATTTCCTTTCTTCCCGATCCAGGTTCCCATCTTGGCGATTTTGATCGGGAGCTTCTCGATCTGATTCAGAAGATCCAGGTATTCACTGCAGACATCAATGAAGTAGCGTGTCAGATAAGCGTCCAGTTCACGCTCAATGTACTTCTCATAGAACTTCTCCGGTTCCAGGGTATAAAGCTCGGAAAGATGAGGATAGACAAAATGGAACCAGAAGTTGACAAAGGTATTGCTGATACGGTAGACACCCTTCTTGGTATTCTCCCAGCCGCCGGTCTCAAAGGACACCACCTTCTCAATGACCTCAAACTCCATCAGGTTTTTCATGTAAACGCTGATCTTTGCCCGGGAAAAACCGGTATCCAAAAACAGATCATTCAGCTTGTTATTGCCGGAGGCCAGAGATGCCAGAATCGTCTGGTAGACCGCAAGCTCCCGAAGCTCGGAGGCGATATAGCGTTCCGCCGCTCCGAAAAGGAACCCGTCTCTGGACAGAATATGCCTGCAGACATTCTCCCGCACGGAGAGCGTACCGTCCCAACGGCGCACATATTCCGGGACACCGCCGATGATCCCGTAGATCTGCACGGAATCGCTGGTGCTGTATTTCGGAAAATGACGGACAACATCAAGGAAGGTATTATCCGCCAGCATGACCTTTGCGTCCAGCTGCTTTTCGAACTGGTTCGGCAGCAGCGGAACATCCTTATTGACCCATACAAGGGAGGATGTGGCGAGAATGATCAGCACCGGTCCCGGATAGTATTGCTTCTTTTTCAGCTTGATCAAATGGGTAAGGAACGTTTCGTCCTTCTTGACAAGATACTGGAACTCATCAAGGACAAGCACCAGCTTTTTTTCATTGCCGCTTCGGATGCGGTCAAAGAAATGCTCATAGGTATATTCCGGCAGCTTCACATCATAGTCGGTCTCGATTTTTTTGCCGAGGAGCTCCTTCTGCTGCTTCTCGGAAGCGTTGGCACACCGGTAATAAAAGAATGGTTTGTTTTTAGCAAATGTACGAAGCAGATCTTCTTTTTCCGAGCCCTCGCGTCCATACAGAAGGATGAGGTGGTTCTCCTCCCCCTCGTAGTACTTCTCAAGCTCTTGAATCTCTGTCTTTCTGGTGATCATAAACTATCTAACTCCCCTGGTGATCGTGAACGTCGTATATTCGTTCACATGAAGAATGCGAAAGCTCCCTGTTTCATAGTCTTTCGCAATCCACATGCTTCCCCGTATACCTCCGGGTGAAACGACTGGGGAAATCATATCACAATTTAAGTTCATTTTCAATGTAAGAATCGAAAAAAAAAAATGTTTTTTATACATGAAAAGCGCCGTAAAACGGCGCTTCTAGATATTGTAGAATCCTGTTTTGAGGAACACAAATTATGAATGGATCGTGTGTGGTTTGACTCCCTCCGCTTACTGGAAGTATCCCTGTGCTTTCAAAAGTTCGGCCGACAACACGGCACCACCCGCTGCTCCCCGCAGGGTATTATGGGAAAGACCCACAAACTTCCAATCATAGATCGAATCCTCACGCAGGCGTCCGATGGAGACACCCATACCTCGCTCATAATCCACATCCTTCCTGATCTGCGGTCGGTCATCTTCCTCGAGATATTGAATAAACTGCTTCGGTGCACTCGGAAGGTTCAGCTTCTGGGGCTGTCCGTGATAGTTTTTCAAAGCTTCGATCAGCGCCTCCTTCGAGGGCTTTTGACGGAATTTCACAAACGCTGCCGCGGTATGTCCGTTCAGGATCGGCACACGTATGCACTGGCAGGTAATCCGCGGGGATTCGGCAGGGATGATCTGCCCCTCTTCTATCTTCCCCCAGATCTTCAATGGTTCTTTCTCGGATTTTTCCTCTTCTCCGTTGATAAAGGGAATGATATTGCCCTCCATTTCCGGCCAGTCCGCAAAAGTCTTCCCGGCTCCGGAGATCGCCTGATAGGTCGTTGCCACGACTTCATAGGGCTCGTACGCCATCCATGCGGAGAGCGCCGGCGTATAGGACTGAATCGAGCAATTCGGCTTCACCGCGATAAAGCCTCTTCTGGTACCGAGGCGTTTCTTCTGTGCGGGAATGATTTCGAAATGCTCCGGATTGATTTCGGGCACAACCATCGGCACATCCGGTGTCCAGCGATGGGCGCTGTTGTTGGAAACCACCGGGATCTCCGCCTTCGCATAGGCTTCCTCAATGGTGCGGATCTCCTCCTTGCTCATGTCCACGGCACTGAATGCAAAATCGACCTCAGATGCTACCGCTTCCACTTCATTCACATTTCTGACTGCCAGGCCTTTCACCGCTTCCGGCATGGGGGTGTCCAGCTTCCATCGGCCCGCCACAGCCTCTTCATATGTTTTTCCGGCACTGCGCGGGCTTGCCGCCACAGTGGTCACTGTAAACCACGGATGGTTTTCCAGTAGAGAGACAAAGCGCTGTCCGACCATGCCGGTTCCGCCCAGTACTGCAACCCGTAGTTTGTTTTCCATATCATTCACCAGCCTTTCTGTGGTTTTCAATGATTCTACTCGTTTCCTTTCTTTTTTTCAAGATATTCTTTACACAGGCGGATCTCTTTTTCCATGGCCTCCTTCCCGGGAGCGCCCTCTGTCAGGCGTTGGTTGACACAGGTCTCCATGGAAATCGCCTCATAGACATCCTCTGTAAATACATCGGAAAACTGTTGCAGCTCATGGATCGAAAGATCGTCGATGGCACAGTCCTTTTCCATACAATGCAGGACAAGGCGGCCGATGATCCCGTGTGCATCCCGGAAGGGCACACCTTTTTTCACAAGATAATCCGCCGCATCCGTTGCGTTGGTAAAGCCCTTGCCTGCACTGCGCCTCATCACATCCTTCCGGAAGGTGGTGGTCTTCAGCATCCCGTGGAACAGCCTGATACAGTCCTGTGTCGTATCCATTGCGTCAAAGGCAAGCTCCTTATCCTCCTGCATGTCCTTGTTATAGGCAAGGGGCAGCCCCTTCATGGTAGTCAGGAGTGCCATGAGGGCGCCGTAGACCCGTCCCGTTTTACCCCGCACGAGTTCTGCAATATCAGGGTTCTTCTTCTGCGGCATAATGGAGCTTCCTGTGCTGTAGGCATCATCCAGCTCCACAAAGCGGTACTCGTTGGAGTTCCAAATGATGATTTCCTCGGAGAACCTGGACAGATGCATCATGATGGTGGAAAGGGCGCAGAGATACTCAATCAGATAATCCCGATCGGACACGCCGTCCATACTGTTTCTTCCCGGTCCCGCAAACCCCAGCTCTTTTGCGGTATATGCGCGGTCCAGCGGATAGGTGGTTCCGGCAAGAGCTCCGGATCCAAGAGGGCAAAGATTCATCCGTTCCCTGAGGTCGGACAGGTGCTCTTCATCTCTCCGGAACATTTCAAAGTAGGCCCCCAGATGATGGGCAAGGGTGGTGGGCTGCGCTTTTTGCAGATGGGTAAAGCCGGGCAGGATGGTCTCCCTCTGCTCTTCCATCATGGAAAGTAATGTGGTCTGGAATTCCAGAAGAAGCCGTCTGGTTTCATCCAGGTGATTCCTGGTGAAAAGCCGCATATCCAGCGCCACCTGATCATTCCGGCTTCTGCCGGTATGAAGCTTCTTTCCGGTATCCCCGATCCGTTCAATCAGGGTGGCTTCCACAAAGCTGTGAATATCCTCGAAGCGGTCCGATATCACAAGCCCTCCCCCCGTCACGTCCTCCCGGATGGAGAGAAGGGTCTCCACGATCTTTTCCGCTTCCTCCTCTGTCAGGATTTTCTGTCTGGCGAGCATCTTCGCATGGACGATGCTGCCTTCGATATCTTCCTTCAGAAGGCGCTTGTCAAACCGGATCGATGCATTGAAATCATAGACCGCTTTCTCTGTTTCCTTTTCAAATCTTCCGCCCCATAATGTCGCCATGTTCTCCTCCTTTTTCCTTCTTTTTCAGTTCCCTTTCCCGGTAGGAATACGCACATCCGCAGTAGTCCTGCCGATACATGCCGTATTCCCGGGAAAGCTCACAGGAACGCAGATATCCGTTTTTCTTTTTGAAATCGCTGGTGAGATACGTCACCCCATAGATCCCGGCCAGTTCTTCCCCGATGGTATTCAGCCGCACGGCATCCTTCTTCGGGCTGACGGACAGGGTTGTCGTAAAAAACGAAAAACCGCGCTCCTTTGCGCATTTGGCCGTTTCCAGGAGCCGCATCCTCATACACACCGTACAGCGCTCTCCCCCTTCCGGAAGCGCTTCCATCCCGCGCACCAGCTCATGAAACCGATCCTTTTCAAACGCGCCCTCCAGAAAAGCGACGGGATTTTTCGCCGGAAATCTTTCCAGAAAAGCCTGTTGTTCACGGGCACGATGCACATATTCTTCATCGGGATACAGATTGGGATTGTAATAAAAGACTGTGATTTGAAAGAATTCGGAAAGACGCTCCACGACAGAGCTGCTGCAGGGAGCGCAGCAGCTGTGCAAAAGCAGAGTCGGTACTTGCTTTTCTCCGATCATACGACCGATCATCTGCTCCATTTCCAATTCGTAGTTCCGCTTCTCCATGGCCGTCAGTTATGACTCTGCTGTGCGCTTCTCTTTCCTGGCATTTCCGCGGAACCAGAAGCTGAGTACCACAACACCCGCAAAGTATAACAGTGCCGCCAGAATGAGGAGCACCACGTTCTTCGTAAAGATCCCCAGAGCCAGCTCTGCCGCAATGGCGACCACATGAAGCCAGAGCGGCGCCTTATGCATGCAAAAAGCAAGTCCCGCCTGTATCAATACGATCAGAATCACGGTCACGATGGGGACTATCAGGGCGAACGCGCTGATCAAAAACACCACCACCGCAAAGATCCCATACAGGATTAACGAAATTTCAGCTTTTCCCAGTTGTTTCATCACTACCTCCATGGAAACGGCAAACGCCGAAAGCTGTCTTCTCAGCCTCCGGCGTCATCCAGTCAGCCGATAGCCGGACTCGAACCGGCGACCCACGCATTACGAATGCGTTGCTCTACCAACTGAGCCATATCGGCAAAACACAGTGCTTATTCATTATAGGAGAATCCTTTCTCTTTTGCAATCTTTTTTTTCAATCTGATCCGCCCTCGACCATTCCCGACAGCTGAAAATCTCCATAACAGGAGCATCCGTGTCCGGATACGGATGCTCCTCGCACTAACGGCCTACACGCAAAGCTTTTTCTGCTCAAAATCGTAATAATACACGTGATCCGACAGGACTTCCTCCGAGGAAAGATGCGTGGCATTGATCTCCTGCACCATTCTGGAAAGCGCCTCCGAAGTATCCGGCTCAGGACGCGGCAGAAGGATCACTTCATGAATACTGCTGGGCAGCACGTAAAACCCGGAATGCTGATCCTTTGCAATCCGCTCCATCAGGCTTTCATCCAGAATACAGCTTGCGCCGAAGAGCCGCTGGCGGTTGGAAAGCACAAACATCTGTCCGGATTCCATTGTATCTTCCCCGCAGATCTTTTTCATGAGCGCGTTCATATCCTCCAGTTCATAGGAAAGAAGACGCGGGGAATTTTCCTTTGCAAGATGAAAAAGATCCTCTGTTGTAACCTGCCACAGTTCCATGTGCTTCTGCCGGATGAGCACCGTGGCGCTCCCGCTGCTTGTATCCCTGAGGAGATAACAGAATACCACGGCCAGGTCCAGAAACGGTACGTAGGGGACATCCTGTAACAGCTCCCTGTTCCGTTCCCGGTTCACCAGCTTATACACAATACGGTCTCTGACCTTCTTGAAATCCGTAAAAAAGGTCATATCAAAATCTTTGGTCGGTCGGCATTCCAGATAGGTATGCACGATCTCGTCCACAATCTGATTCAGATCCGTACCCTCACAGTATTTTTCATAATAATGATCCAGATAGATGGTCGGGGCGATATTCCGTCCGGTTTCGGTAATCGTCAGACCTGTCAGTCTCGTATCGTTGTTTTTGATCACAGTATGCAACTTTGCACTGCATTCTTCCGGCAAAGCCGTGCACACAAAAGAAAGCAACGCCTCTGTAAACGCAGAATACGTCATGTTTTTTTCTCCTTTTTTTGAAAACAATGAAGTTGATCTGGAGAATAAAAATGAAAATAATCAGATAAAAAGAGTGTCCGAACCGGACAAAAGAGATCATATCATGAACGGCGGGAAAAATCAATCCCCCCGTTCCTCTTTATGCTGTTTCTGCTGTTACTGTTGCCGTTCGGCCCGCAGCTGCTCTATCATTTCCGTGAGTCTTTGGATAGTGGCGGAATTCTCGGTAAGCGCTGTAACTACTTCCTCCCATGTGTCCTGAACCGACTCGGTATCGCGGTATGCATCTTTCAAATGTTCGAGAGCGACGTCCATAAATAGCGACCTGGCAATCGTTCCGGCGGGATCCTCCTTGCCCTCTATGTAATACTTTAAGACAAAGCGAATCTGATTCCCGTTTGCATTGAACCGTTCCTGCATATAGGTATCAAGGGCCGCTCTTTTTGTATCTATGCCGGGCTGCACGTTATGAAGATTCAGGCTTCTGAAATCCCCAAATAACACCCTGGGCAGCATGACGCGCTGATAGTAATAGGACGGGCGGTTTTCCCGCTCCAGCAGGTCTCCCTGAATCTCATCGCCAATCGCAGTCACCTTTAGCTCTTTCTCCGGAAGCTCCCTGAATGCATAGCGCAGATCCTGATCCGTATAGTCCTCTTTCTCCATCAGATACCTGCTTGCGCTGGCAAAATCCAGCGCAAGTTGGCGAATTCTCTTAATATTCCGAAGTTCCTTATTCTGTGCATCTGTACACTGATCCCCCAGTTCGATTAGCTCATTATATTTACTCAAGGTAGTGATAATCTGTTCGGGCGTGTATCCGGCCGTCAAAAATCCTTCATAAAGTGCCGGGGTCAGCTCCGCTGTCCTCAAAACCTCGCCCTTTTTATAAGAAAGGGTGTATTCGTTTTGATAAAAGTCATACTGCAGCTTTGCAGCATCCCCCTTCACCTCATTTCGCAGGGCTCCCCTGTAGCCTATATCCGCCATTGTCTGCAAAATCTCCAGAGTACTGAGATACTCTATGATGCTGTCATTTAATCTGTCGTCGCTTGAGAGTCTTTCCGTATAATACCGGCTGAGGCGGGTGGCGGCATTTCTGAGGGTCTTGTGAATACTTCTGTAATTTTCAGCGGTAGCTCCCTCTCCTTTATCCTCTTCCTCGAAATATTTGGCATCCCCGGTCTCTTTCAATAAAGATAATATTTCCGCATCCTGAGCATTTCTCTCAGCCTCCGGAATAATCTGCATAATAGCTCCCATAATCGTGTACGCCATATTATCCTGATGCTGAAGAAAGGCTTCCCTGTCCATCTGGATATGGTCTTCAAGTCTGGCAGAAAGGATACCGTTCTTTGCTTTCCGCAGATCCTCTCCCAGCAGTCCGGGGTTGTATCCCGTCTTAATAAGATCACCTTTACCAAAGGTTTGATAAAATCTGTTCAGATCCTCCTTTGTGTACATCTTCTGTCCGAAGTTGTGATAGGACAGGTCGTTTTTGTCAAGACGGGATATAATGTCAGAGGCACCCCCCAACTGTGTCAGGTCGGCAGCGCCCACCCCCGCCTCCATGGCGGCTTGATGAAGCGTTTCCAGCTGCGGCTGCTCTTCCTTGTAGATTTCCTCCAGAGGCAGGTTGATCTCTCTCGCCATATCAATCACAAACGTGGTACAGTTTCTCTTAAACACGTTGTAGCCTCCATCCGCATAGGTTTCCGCTTTTTTCAGAATCTTATTGATGTCTCCGGGCTTGACCACATAGCGCCTGGAAACATCGTAGCCATGAAGGTCGTCCGACCCGAGCCTTCCTCCCAGATAAGCGCCGGCGAACATGGAGCCCTTGGACTGTATGCCGATTCCTCCCTTCGGGTAAAAACCCATACAGAGTTGATAACGTTCCTTGCGCTTCGTGAGCTTGCTGTAGCGGCTGTAGGAAAGCGCAATCATGGCATGCCCATGTCTGCGCCCATCCTCTCCGATTGCCTTCTCGCTTCCGCGTGTCGGCTGTTCAGTCATAATGCAAACCTCAGGCGGATCATCCGGGTCTCCTGCCGTCATTTTTTCCCACACCAGCGGTCCCCTTCTCACGTCGGAATAGACCTCAAGATCTTCCCCCTGTTCGTCTTTGGCTACGGACTCTTCGTCATCAAAGAATTCCAGGTCTTTTCCGGGAACCATGTCGTGTCTTCGTTTTCTCTGGGCGTGTTCGATGGTGTCACTTTTTATCCAGTTATAGGCCGCCATAGTCGCCGGATAAGTCTGGCTGATCCCTGTGCCTCCGATCATAGATGTAATGCTCCTGACGATCCCCCTAATTCCCATTAATGCAAGGTTTCGGATCTTCCCGAGAAGTCCGATCCTGTGATCAGGTCTTTGTACCGTTACAAAGCCACGTCCCTGTACATGATCCATACTCTGCTGAATATTTGCCATTTCATCAGCATGTCCCGCAGCCTGTTGTTTCTCGACCAACAGCTGTTGTCTCCGGAATTCAAGCTGGTCCCGTTGCTTATTCCTGATTCTGTCCGCCTTATCAAGCTGATACTTTGCTCTCTCCGGCTGCAGCAGAGTATCAAATGCGGTTCCCGGGGGGAGATTACCGCTGGAGGCGCTGCGAATGGCCGCCCACCTTGCCATCACTTCATTAACCTCATCAGGTTTCAGGGCGCACTCCGCTTTCGGATCCCTCATGAGCTTGAAATAGTCATCAAAGTACTCTTTTGGCAGAAACTTCATCATATCACCCATGGCATTGGGTTTTAAGGATCTGATTTGGAAGGCCGCTTCCGCTGTGGGGTACTCAAACTTCTTCAGGTCATAGTTTCTGATAAAATCAAAAAGAGTCTCGTAAATCCTTGCTTTTTTGATCTTGATATCCGTCTTTTCGCCGTCGGTCTTCAGCAAAAGAGAGT
>JAZRFM010000021.1:0-100187 GCA_045661345.1 Lachnospiraceae bacterium | reverse complement strand
GAATAAGATGTCTGATACTGAACATGTAGTTCTTTGAAAATGCACCCTCAGGGAGCTTTGTTAAGGTTACCCTTTTTGCCCGATATCGAAAAAAAGAAATTTTTTGCTAATTTATGCTTGACTTTTCATAGCTGGTCTCCTATCATCTGAAAATGCCTCATAGCATCCTCGATAGCCTTAACCTTTTCCTCCGGGCATCCCGGCTGCTTACTGTCGGGAGATTTCGGCTTATTATAATTCTCTCGTTCTATGATCCCATGCTTCTGTTTCACCTGGGCGATGTTCAGATTCGTCACCCGATAACCATATTTTGCTTTTATCCAATCCCGTATGGCATTATAGGTCGCGCCCTTCTTGAACCCGTCCGTATCCATATCCTCCAGACTGAATTCAACCCGCAATTTCTGTGACTTGACATCTCCCTTGGAAAGCAAACAAACCGTCTCGACGTGCCCCGAGACAGCAGTATGGATGTCACCCGTATGTGGAAACATATCCAAAATTCCGTCCGTATGCGGAAACAAATCTACAAAACGCCTGTTGTCGGGAACATATCAACCCTTTAATACGGGCAATAATGGCAGTTGTAGTCATCGATATCATCGACCTCAATAGATGTGATCTCTTTATTGCTTTTGCTAAAAACAGCTCTTAATTGCACCTGTAATCCCAATGTGGTCTCAATGTTGCATATGTCCCCATTTTTATCTACAACTTCAACATCCATCTCGTATTCTTCAATATCTTTTATGTCGGAACTGTTTATCACAGATGTGACCACACCGATACAATCCATAGTTATTCCAAGCAGTAATCTGTCATCATCAAGTTCGGATATATCTTCTATTTGTGGTTCGACATCAGATGCAAGCTCTTTAAGTACTTCACTTTCCCCAGGAACTAATACATCAAAGCCCGACAGACTGCAACCAATCACTTTTGAGCCCACAAAATCCCGTACCGGTACAAGGAACCCAGTTTCATTCTTCTCAATTTCATCTACAAGGGCTTCATGAGATTCTATCATATCGAGTTTACGTTTCGCATATTTGTCAATGAAGTTCCTGAGACTGCTCCAATAAAAGAATTGTGATTCTGGAATTTTCATTTCTGTTAGATCAGCCAGCAAATCCGGATGCAATTTCTCTCTATCATTTTGATCTGCGAAATCCCGCGTGTTTTCGGTAATAAAATGAACTTCTTCACTGGAATACCTTCTTGCAACCTCTAAACAAGTTTGCCAGACAAGATAATCCCGGTATCCTGTGCTACCGTCTGCTTTAAACGGCTTCTTCCGTTGCAAGGCTCTCTTCACGACAATCTCATGCTTACTATTCGGATAGTCTTCAGCAACAGTCATGCCGCTCTCTATGATGAACATTTCCAAAAAGTCTTTATATTCGTTGCATTTTTCTTCTATATCTATTTCATCCAAAGAAACCGGAGGATCAGGTAGCATTTTGTTTAAATCCCGAAGCGCATTATTTACTTTCGTCACATGCTCCACAAGGTTTTCTTTAAATTTATTACAGACCTCATCAACTACAATTTGTCCTAATACAATCGTGCCAACTCTCTGCACCACCTCAAAAGATGGCCCTTTCATATGATAATTGGAACAAAGAATATTACTATCTATGAATATCAGCATATTGCTTCTCCCCGAAAAATTTTTGCATCCAACCGCAACATTTTTCGTCCAAATCAGCTTATGATTGGACGAAAATCATTTGCTGTCGGCACGTACATAAAACGTGCTTCTTCCTGATCCTTCTCGGATGATAAGTCCTTCTTCAGAAAGCTTCTTTAGAGCTGCAAGGGCTGAAGACCTTCCTATGCTTGGACAATGAGCTACAACATCTGCACCTGTGAATTTTCCAATCTTTTCCTCCGTATATCTTTTGACGATGTCATAGGCCGTACTTCCATTTCCGGTATCAGTCATTAATCCGACTCTTTCCTCAAACTCTGTATAGCAAGCCAGAATAGCCTGTAACATATATCTGATAAAAGGCGTCGGATCATTTTCCTCTTCATGCCATCCGGCATCAGACGCTTCGAGCGTATCGTAGTATCGATCCTTTGTTTTCTCTATCTGCTTTTCTATACTGATATACTTTCCCACACTATATCCATTCTTATACAAAAGAAGTAATGTAAGCAGTCTGCTCATTCTCCCGTTACCATCATTGAATGGATGAATACAGAGAAAATCGCATATAAATGTCGGAATAAGAATCAAGGAATCGATTTTCTCATTTGCAATAGCCTGTTTATAGGCATTGCAAAGATTCTCTACCGCATCCGGAGTATCGTAAGGAGCAATCGGCGTAAATCTGGTAACTACCGTTCCATCCGGCTTTGTTTCATTGATATAGTTTTGAACATTCTTAAAATGTCCACCGTAAGAGAAACCAGCCCTTTTCAAAAGATCCCGATGAAGCTGGAGTATATAAGAAGGGCGGATTGGAATATATTCATTACTCTCATGAATTGTATTCAGCACATCCCTATAGCCCATGATCTCATCCTCATCGCGATTCCTGGGAGTTATCTTTTCTTCAAACAACTGCTTCATACGAGTACTTGTCGTAACAATCCCCTCTATTTTGTTGGACGCTTCCGTACTCTGTATCTTTGCTATTTCGACTAAGCGATCAAGTTCTACCGGTTTTTGCCGGATAAACAAGTCCTGCCTTCCTTTACATTCGTGAATTTTGGCCACAAGGTTCAAGATATCTGTATCCCATGTTTTTTCCGCAAGTCTGCTATAATCAAAAGACCTCATAAGAACTCCTTTCGTCCAGCGCTCTTTCTTTTCGTCCAATTATACTTGATTTTGGACGAAAAATCAATCAATTGGATAAAAAAATTTTGCAATTTCATTTACTAAAAATGTATTTTCACTCTTGTTCTTTTTTGCCGTATCGATGCTCAATGTAGCAGCTATGGGTACAATACTTTCTTTCCTTGTTTCCGTAAGCAGTAAACAGTCTCCCACAATTGCGGCAGACAAAAACATACTCAGCTTTTCTGTTTACAAGTTCTTGATGGCTGTTCCACCATTTCATTCTGCAACTGTCGGAGCAGAAGATTTTTTTCTTTGTCCCACTTTTCCAGGCAATAGAAGAGCCACAGCATTTACACCGTGGCTCCTTTACTACTATATCCGTATTATTAAACCTTTCCTGCTTCCTATCACCGGAAAGCCCGTGACGTCTGCAAAACGATTTCACCGTATTGACGTTTATCCCAAGCATTTCTGCTATCTTTGGTAAGCCCTCAATCATCAGTACCTACCCACAGTACCACATTTCTGAGATAATATCACCATTTCATTGTTTTCCGGGTTCGCTGTTATGGCTACCCCGGATCCAGAAAAGGAGGTATTATCATGTCTACCAAATCTATGCTCCATCAGGTGATGCTCAATGAATGGGCTGCACGTTTCTCCGATCAGAAGGCAAGCGGTCTTACCATCGTGGAATGGTGTGAACAAAACAACTTCTCTGAGCATCAGTTCTATTACTGGAAGCGACAGTTGAAAGAAGAAGTCGTTTCCCAGTCTCTCCCGGAAATCGTTCCTCTGGCGATGCCCTCTGTTTCACCCGCCTCTGTCACCGAAGCTGCTCGTGAAACTTGCGCAAGTTGTACAACTTTTGCAAGCAACTCGTGTGCGAAGATCACCATGAATGGAGTCTCTATTGAAATCTATTCCTCTGCTTCAGAGGCATTTATCAGAAGCCTTATTAAGGCGGTGCGCCATGCTTAAAGATGCTGAATTCACCTCCTTTGCTGGTGTCTATCTGGTTTGCGGTTACACTGACATGCGTTACGGCATTGATTCTCTCGCCGCCATCATTGAGCAACGCTACAAGATGAAACTCTTTGTGCCCAACACGCTGTTTCTTTTCTGCGGGCATTCCGCCTCCAAGATCAAGGGGCTCCTCTGGGAGGGAGATGGATTCCTTCTGTTGTACAAGCGCATCGAATCAGGTCACTTCTCCTGGCCGAGAACATCCTCCGATCTTCGGAGCCTTTCCTCCGAGCAGTTCCGGTGGCTTATGATGGGATTCTCCATTGACCCGGTCATTCGATCCATCTCCCCCATCCGGTCTGCATAATCTCGAAATTCTTTTTGTGCAAAACAGAGATTTTTATCCGGTCTTTTCAGGCCTTATACCCGGCGCTATGCGGCGGCTTTCAGAGTCTTTTACTCGTTATCACGAAGGTCTCTAAATCCCTGCACGGCGTCTTTCTTTTTTCTTTCGCCCTCCGCCAGCGCGTTGCTCTCTGACTCTTATAAAACGCCTGAACCATAGGCATTTTCACGAAAAACCGATCCCTTGAAGTTCGCCTCCATCCCTCTGTTCTGGTACAATTAAGACAGTTACGAAAGGAACATTCATGGAACAGTTGTCTACAGATCAACTGAATACCCTCAGCAAAGAAGCTCTCATCACCATTGCCGTCTCCTTACAGGATCAGCTTGGTTTCGTACAGGATCAGCTCAACTCAGCCAATTCTTTGCTGGAAGATAACAATCGTCAAATTGAGCTCCTTACTGAGCAGATCCGGATCATGAACCAGCGGCAGCACGGAAGAAAAGCAGAAAGTGCTCTCAACGTAGAAGGTCAGCTTACTCTTTTTGACGGCTTCAACGAGGCTGAAGTCCTATCAAAGCCGAACGCTCCCGAACCGGAAATCACTGAGATTATCGTGTCTTCTCACACGCGTTCCAAAACCAAAGGCAAGCGGGACGAAGATCTGGATGGTCTTCCCGCCCGCATCATTGAGCATAAGCTCACAAAGGCAGAACTGACCGAGAAATTCCCGGAGGGTTACAAAGAACTTCCACACGAAATCTACAAGCGGTTACATATTATCCCGGAAACCTTTATCGTGGATGAGCATCACGTCCATGTCTATGCATCCAAGAGCAACAACGACATGATCGTCAAGGCTCCCCGTTCGGTAGATCTCTTCCGAAACAGCATCGCTACTCCCTCTCTCCTGGCATCCATCATCAATGGGAAATATGTGAATGCGCTTCCTCTGGAGCGCCAGTCGAGAGCCTTCAAGTACAATGGTGTAAGCCTTTCTACAAACACTCTGGCCAACTGGGTCATCAACGGAACAACTTCTTACCCGTCTCTTGCGTATGACCGCATGCAAAAGCCCCTGATCAGCGACAGCAAGGTAATTCACGCAGATGAAACACCGGTAAAGGTGATGCGGATCGACGGCGAGAAGGTCAAAAACGGGAAGAATACTTACATGTGGGTATACCGCAACCGACCATCAACCAAATCTCCGCCCATTGTTCTATATGACTGGCAACCTTCAAGGCGAGCCGATCATCCGAGAGAGTTCTTAAAAGGCTTCTCCGGAACTGTGGTCACGGATGGTTATCAGGTGTACCACAAGCTTGACAAGGAGCGACAGAACCTGAATGTCGCCGGCTGCTGGGTTCATGCCAGAAGACCTTTTGCCGAATTCATCAAGTCCATCGGCACACAGGCGGCAAAAGGATCCGTAGCGCAGGAAGCCTACGACATGATCACCAAAATCATGCACGTCGATAATGACTACGATGATCTTTCCGCAAAAGACCGAAAGATACAGCGTCAAAAGCATCTCCAAGAGAAGGTTGATGCTTACTTCGCATGGGTAAAAGTGAAATATGATCAGGTGACCCACAACAGCGTCATCGGAAAAGCCCTGGCCTACAGCATCCACCAAGAGGAGTATCTCCGGAAGTTCCTATCTGACGGAAACATCCCAATGGATAATAATTTTGCCGAGCAAGCCATTCGTCCATTCACCATCGGGCGGAAGAACTTCGTCATCATCGAATCCGACAACGGAGCGAAGGCAAGTGCTATGCTATACAGCCTCGCTGAAACAGCGAAAGCAAACCAGATCAACACCTATCAGTACTTCGAGCTTCTTCTCACCGAGATCCCTAAGCACATGGACGAAAAGGATCTTTCTTTCCTCGACGATCTCATGCCCTGGTCTCCCCGTGCTCAAAAAGAATGTCCCAGCCGTTTCAAAAAAACATAATTCTAATGTAAAGGTGCAATGTATGGAAATCGCCGGTAATACGGCGGTTTCTTTTTATATGGTGCTCATGATTGAGTGCTTACGATCAATTTGCGCAATCGAGCGCCGACAGTTTCTGCCTTTTTTCGCGGCTTATGGTGCTCATCGGGCTGGATCTGTTCTGTTCCCAAATCTGACCATTCGTTATTGTACTACTTCATACTTCCAGAGGTAATCATCCCCATCGCTCAGAGGCTGTGTATCGGCGCCGTACTGTCCGTATTCTCCGTTCACATAAAGTGCCCAATACGCACCGTCCTTTTCAAATACCGCACGTTCCCCGTTGATTTCCTCCACCACGACACCGTAGTCACCGTTCGACCCGGTATAGGAAAATCCGGATCCCCTCGCAGCCAGTTCATCCATGGCCTCTTTCAAAAAAGAGGCATCCGTGATCAGTTCATATTCAGTCGTATCGCCGACACTGCCCGTTACTTCGATCCTGATGTCCTTGCTCCCGGTTGCTGCGGCAGGTTTGTTTGTCACATAGATGAGTGCAAAAACCACAATGAGAGTAGCAAGTGTACATACTGCAATCAGAATGTTCTTCTTTTGGTTTATCATGTTCTTATATTCCTTTGTTCAAAAAAGGGATAGTGCCTCGTCTGCCTCCCTGCTTCGGTAAGCTCCCAACTATCGGTACCTACCCACAGTACCACATTTCTGAGATAATATCACCATTTCATTGTTTTCCGGGTTCGCTGTTATGGCTACCCCGGATCCAGAAAAGGAGGTATTATCATGTTGCCGTTTGATAATAGTTTCAACTTGGACAGAAGTTCCTCATTTGAAATATTGAGTTCAGCCTCGGTCATCCGCTTGCTGCGAAGCGCCTCTCTCCTGAATATCTTAAAACTTTCCGCAGGACTCTTTATATTCAATGTTTTGACTTTCTGCCATAAATAGCCACCTCACCTACATGTTTATTCCTTCATATTTGATCCTGCGATAATCCTCCATATCCACATCCAAAGTTATTGTTGTCTGCCGGGTGTTGCTCACTCGCTGTAAAAGGCTCACGGTCTCGACTTCGTTTTCTTTGGGTAAAAAATACAAGTTAAAACAAAGTTCCTTTCTCCATGAATGGGCCGATATTTACGTGAATGATTCCATTTCTCTTCTGTATAAGATCATTTCTCGTAACAACATATTTGGGATAATTATCCTTTATGGATTCCAGCGGTCCGTATTCTCTGTCCTCTGTTTCCTTGCTGCTTAATATAGTCATTGCTACCTGAATATATGAATACTGCATTGCTTCTTTTCGAACAATGAAATCACATTCGAGCTTCCCAATGCGTCCAACGCTGACAGAACAACCCCTGGACCTTGCATATATGTATACTATATTTTCAAGAACCGGGCCATAATTTATTCTGTTGTCGGTATTTGTTGCAAAATAGAATCCGAGATCAGCAAGATAATATTTCTGTTCTCCCCCGATCGATCTCCGGGACTTTAGATCAAATCTCTCGCATTTGTGAATGATCTTTGCATCTATCAAAATCTGTATATACTTACTTAATGTTTCTCTCCTGATATCACTTCCGGATTTATGAAGGTCATCTAACATATTAGTCAAACTGGTCGTGGCTCCGAAATTATTAATAATATATGTCCGGATCATATTAAACACTGAAACATTTCGGATCTTAACACGTTTACGGATATCCTTCTCGAAGATTTCCGTTATTATCCCGCGAACATAATTGCGTTTATCCTCCGTATCCTTAAAACTTAACGATCTGGGAAATCCTCCTTCAGTAATATATTTTTCAAACTCATCGGTAACATTTTCACTGATATCCTGCTTTAGATATTTTTTCATTCCTATATATTCATCAAATGTCAGTGGATACATTTCAAATTCAAGATATCTTCCGGTTAGTTTAGTGATCAGCTCACCACTCAACAGATACGAATTTGATCCGGTAATAAAAATCGAGTACTCCTCCTCTTCCCGATAACCATTTATCACCTCTTCAAATCCTTCTACATTTTGAATCTCATCTATAAAGAGATATTTCACGCCTTTTGCACCTGACATATCATCGATTATCTTTTCAAGCATGTCCGGAGTTTTTACTGATTTATATCCTCTTTTATCCAGATTAATATATATAATGTTCTCATCCTTCACGCCTGATGCTTTTATTTCTTCAGTTATAGTTTGCATCAGACATGATTTTCCACAACGTCTGATTCCGGTAATAACCTTTATTAAATCTGTTTCATGATAAAACCCGCGGATTTTTTTCAGATATATTTCCCTACTATACAATCTCATATCTTTATCCTCCGTACGAAAACAATAACATATCAATGCCGTTATTCCAATGTTAAAGCGGTATTTTTTCGCTTTTTTTAAAAAAATACCGCCTTAACTCCTCTCACTTCCATGAAGCGCTCTTGTTCAAATCAAATGCTGTAATATCGTAGCCCTTGCTTTCTTGTTTGCACCGCAAAATAACTCTGTGCAAATGCAATCTGTTCCTTTCGAGGATCTCCATTTTCAGCTATGAGATAACATGCGTAACGGGTGAGTACCATGATCAAACATAACGCCATCGTCAATGTAATAAACTTTTTCATCTATTGATATCCTCTTTAAAATCCGCCTAATCCTCTATGCCCATATACCTTCAAGCCATTCAGCGCTGCTTCAAGACTGCTAAACTCTTCGTCAGTCAGCTCAACCCTGGACGCATCCAGATTTTCTATGATCCGCTCCTTATTCTTGGATCCCGGTATCGGAACCACATTCGGATACTTATGCAGCATCCACGCCAAAGATATCTGTGCCGGAGTAGCATTCTTCTTTTCGGCAAAATCCTTCAGCATCTCCACGATCGGCTGATTGCCCTCAATATTCCTTCTGGAAAGCTGTGGAACCCAATTCCTTACATCATCATTTCTCTCAAACTGCGTCTGCAGCGTGATCTTACCCGAAAGCAGACCACTTGCTACCGGTGAGAATGGAACAAAACCGATATTGTTTTCCATACAGTAAGGAATGATCTCTGCCTCGGAATCACGCTCCACCATAGAGAAGATATTCTGGATCGCTGCAAGCGGTGTAACCTGCTGCGCCCTGTCGATCACATCCACATCCACCTGGGATAATCCCCACCCTCGGATCAGTCCTTCATCAATGAGTTTCCCCATTGCTTCCGCAACCTTTTCAACAGAGGCGCCGCCCATGCGATGAAGATAATAGATATCAACATAATCCGTCTGAAGACGATCCAGAGAACCCTCCAGATGACTTCTTACAGATTTGTAAACACTGCCAAAGCCCAGCCCATGCAGCATAAGCTTCGTTGCGATCACCACATTTTCACGTACATCCTTAAGGGCTTTCCCTACGATCAGCTCGTTATGCCCTATTCCGGAAAGATTCGGACTATAAACTTCTGCCGTGTCAAAAAATGTGCAGCCATGATCATAGGCATTCCCTATAGCTTCGATACTGTATTTTTCAGTGGGAATCTGTCCGTATCCGTGTGAGAATGCCATGCATCCCATCCCTACCTCGGATACTTCTATATCTTTTAACATTCTTGTTTTCAATGTTGACACCTCTTTTATTTGAAGAAGCCTTTCACTCCGCCAAGAACGATGCGGTTCGTCACTTCAACCACCTCATCCAGCGGCAGTTTTTTTCCTTCTTCTACCCATTGCCTGTATGCAGTCAGAACAGCATTATTGATAAAGCCCATCAGCAGTTTCTTTTCATTATCTGACAGTTTCTGATACTTCTTGGATTTGCTCCATCCTGCATCGTTCACGTTTTCAACCATTTCATCCCGTATGGAATGATAGCTTCCGCTGCAGGTGATCTTCTCATAAGCCAGTCCCTGCTCTGAAGAGTAAATGAAGAATTCCCGGTTTACCTTGTCCAGATCATCCGGCAGATTATAATCCTTGATCCGTTCAATGTATTCTGTGGACATCTCGATCTGCATCTCGGCAAGAAGGTAATCCAGTGTTTCATAGTAATGGTAAAAAGTCTTTTTATTGATTCTTGCTTTTTCGCAAAGCTCTTTTACCGTGATCTTCTCATAATCCTTCTCACAGATCAGTTCCTCAAACGCAGACTTAATGCCCTCAATCGTTTTAACTATTCTTAAATCCTCATTGCCCTTCAAAATCATAGAAGCTCTCCGTTTCAAAATGCTATTTGTGGTTTATGCAACTACAGTTACATAATATCACAAAGTGCATTTCTTTCCAATCAGATAGCCTTTACGCTTTCTCAAAATCCGGTCTCCATGCTGCAAACTGCGCAAGCTGTTCATCAGAACGATGATAATAACGCTCGTCCTTATCCAGTTTCGCAATTTCAGACATCTCTTCATCCGTCAGTTTGAAATCCAGAATATCCAGGTTGTCCTTGATGTGATCCACATTCTTGCTTCCTGGGATCACTACAAAGCCCATCTGCGTATGCCAGCGAAGGATGATCTGCGCAGGAGTTTTTCCATACTTCTTTCCAAGCTCTGCAAATACAGGCTCTTCAATCAAAGACTTATCTCCGTGACCAAGCGGATACCACGCCATCAGCTTGATGCCATACTTATCCAAAGTCTTTCGGAGTTCCTTCTGCGTAAAATATGGATGTGCCTCAACCTGGATAAACTGCGGTACGATCTCCCACCTGGATTCCAGTTCCTCGATATACTTCCCTTCAAAGTTAGAGATCCCGATGGCTTTCGCCTTGCCCTCTTTATACGCTTTTTCAAGCTGCCTGTAGCCTGCAAGCCAGTTTCCGGCAGGCTGGTGGATGTAGAGCAGATCAACATAATCCACGCCCAGACGTTCCAGAGTCTCATCGACAGCATTCTCATTCTCATATTCGCTTGGCCATAACTTCGTAGAAAGGAATACTTCCTCACGTTTAAGGCCGCTGTCTCTCATACCGCGTCCGCAGGCTCTCTCGTTCACATAGGCATTTGCCGTGTCCACAAGAGAATAACCCATTTTAAGCGCCTCTCTCACACTGTTCTCTGCCTCTGCCGGAGACAGCATGAAGGTTCCGATACCTACCACCGGGCATTTTACTTCGTTGTTCAATACTGCATATTCCATGATAATTGTCCTCCTTACCTTAAACCGATTTTCTGTAACCACTTTTCAACATCTTTGTCGCAGGTCGCGGCATTATCTCCGTTGATGGCAAGTCCATCTGTGATGTTTGCTCCAGGACAAAGCTGCCTGATATCCTTAAGTGAATTCGAGAAACCGCTGCCACCGTGTGTTATCAGCGGACAGATGGTCTTTCCGGAAAAATCATAGCTCTCAAGGAATGTAAACATTGCCATCGGCATCGTCGTCCACCAGTTCGGGAATGCAACGATCACTGTGTCGTATTCATCCATGTTCTCCACTCTTGCTGCCAGCTCCGGTCTTGCATTCTCATTGAATTCCCGCTTTGCGATTTCAATCTTCTTCATATGGTCATCCGGATACTTCTGAACGGTATCAATGAAAAACAGATCACTGTCGATCAAAGCATGGATCTTCTTTGCAACAACCTCAGTGTTTCCAACAGGCAGGTCACGGATGCCTCCACGAGAGTAGTTCTGCCCTGCATGGGAAAAGTACGCTATTAATGTCTTTGCCATATTGTCCTCCCTCCTTACGCATGAAGTTTATATTTCCCTGTTCTGATCGCAGCGATCACGCCGCCATCGATCAGAAGATCTGTTCCTGTGATAAAGCCTGCATGTTCTCCCAAAAGGAATGCTCCTGCCTCAGCAATCTCATCTGAAGTGCCGCACCGTTCTGCCGCAGAAGTGTCTACCATCTGCTGATAACCTTCACCCGCAGCAGCAAACTCATCATATGCAAGCGGCGTCACGATAACCCCAGGGCTGATGGTATTGATTCTCGCCCTGCGTCCCTTCCAGGTAGTAGCCGCTGCCTTCATTGCCTGAAGCTGGTTAATTCGCTTAGCAATCATATAAGCAAGCCCGGAATTCTGCATGGCGGTTTCCTTCACGATAGGCAGCTCCATCAGCTTTTCCGTGGGAGTGGAAAGTATCTCCTGCTCTGTTTCATATGGGATCGGATACATATATCTCGTCTGACTGGAGATGATCAGTCCCGCTCCGCCTTTTGCCATAACCTTACCAAATGCATCCACGGCATAGCCGGTACCAATCATGTCAAGTGCAACGATATGTTCCGGTTTCGCCTGGTTTGGAGAAGCTCCTGCCGTATCTATAAAGTACATCACATCGCCAAGTGATGCTGCTTTCTGTGCAAAGGCTTCGATGGAATCCTTTTCCAGCGCGTTAACTATCATCGTTTCCACATCATATCCGCTATATTGAAAATCATGGGATACCTTTTCCAGATTCTTTTCACTGATATCACCCAGAAGGATCTTTTTCCCCGCCGCAATCCTTCTGACGATTGCAGTACCCATGCTGCCTGCTCCCAAAAGAGCGATTACTTCCTTTTTCTCATTCCTGTCAAAGATCATTGTCTTGCCCTCCTTGTTTTTTTGATTAATAGTCCGCAAACCTCTCATCGCGCTCTAACGCTGTCATCTGTTCCATCTCATCTTCTGTCAGTTCAAAGTCCCACACATCGTAATCTTCCATGATATGCTGTTCATTAGAGGAACCTGGGATACAGATATTCCCGGCCTGCAGATGCCAGCGGATAATGACCTGTGCTGAAGATACACCGTGCGCCGCTGCTATACTGCTGATCGTTTCATCATTGAATAGAGTCTGTGTATTTCCTCTGCCGCCAAGCGGAAACCAGCTTTCCAGCACAGTCCCATATTTTGCGATGTGTTCCTTCATTTCACTGCTCTGATGATACGGATGCGTTTCGTTCTGCAACAAAGCAGGACGGATCGTAGTTGCATTCACAAGTCGGTCGAAATCCTCTGGCTCATAATAGTTGGAAAGCCCGATGGACTTAAGCTTTCCGTCTGCCACAGCCCGTTCCATTGCCTGATATGCATCCACATCATTGGATGGCTGCGAATGATGCAGGATCATCAGATCAATATAATCCACACCAAGTCTTTCAAGAGATGCGTCTATTGCAGCATCACCGTTGCCGAAATCAGAAGTCCACATCTTCGTTGTAATGAAAACTTCTTCGCGGGTAACGATACCTTCATCAATGGCTCTCTGTAATCCTCTGCCAACCGCAGCTTCATTTCCGTATATCCTTGCCGTATCAATCAGACGAAATCCTGCTTTCAGAGCCCAGTAGGTCGAGTTTTCCGCTTCACTGTCAGAAATGGAGAACATTCCCAGCCCTACTTCTGCCTGTCTCCCACATCCGCACAGCAGGAAAACAATCAGGCTCAAAACCAAAAATCTCTTCATTTCTCTTCTTCCGTAATCATCTTTATTACTTTGGCGGGATTTCCGCCTACGATTGAATCTGCCGGAACGTCCTTTGTCACTACCGCTCCACCTGCAATCACAGCATTTTTTCCAATCGTGACTCCGGGCATGATCGTCACCCCGGCTCCGATCCAGGCGTTTTTACATATTCTGACCGGTTTGCATTTCAGCACATATCTGTTTTTAAGATCATGGTTATCTGTTACGACAGTCACATGCGGACCGATCTGAACATTATCCTCAATCGTAATTCCACCAATGGACATAGCTGTAAAGCTGTGGTTGATGAATACATGCTGACCAAATGCTATCTGCTTCGGAAAATCAATCTGCACCGGTGCAAATAACCCTAGGCCTTCAGGATAAAAACCATCAAACAGTTCCTCCAGGGAAGCCTTCCTTTCTTCTGAGCCTGGCTCGGAATGATTTACATGAAACAGCGCCTTGTCTGCTCTATGGAGCTCTTCAATTACCGGAAGGTATTCTTCCGACATCATATCTACGGCTGTACCACTACTTAATTTCTCAAATATATTCAACTGGATCCCCTCCTGAAAACGGATAAGTAACTCCCGTTTCTTAACTCTGGTTTGATTATAATTTCATTTTTCAACTTAAACAATGGGCAATGTTTTCAGATTGGTTTCTAAAGCAACCATTTTCCCAAAAGGGTTACTTATTTCTGAAAAAACAAAAAAAAACGGCCAGCAGAGAACATATCTCCACCAGCCGTCATTTTTAAATCTTGCGGACGAAATCCAATGAAATCCATCCTATTCCACTTTTCAGTCTTCCCCAGCCGGCTGAAGAGCCTTGTCCGGTTCTAACTTCCATAATCGTATACACTCCGACCGGACAGAACTGCACCCTGCCGTAATCCGTTCCCGGTCCTTTTCTGATATTCAGATCAGAAATACTGACCTTCACCAGAAACGGCACCTTTACAGCAGGCTCCGCAGCCTTTGGCTCATATACCACCTTGCCGTCCACATCAAAGACCTTATATCCCGGATTCTGATCTGCACACTTCTTGGCATTGTCCAGAATCTTATAAGCACCTTTCTGACTCTTGGCATCCGTCCAGGACTTATGATGCTTTATCAAGCATATCATGGATATATGTCCGCAGACCGTCCTCTGTATCTATGCCGTATTTCTGGTTTATCAGAATATAATATTTCATGATTCTCTCTTTCGGCAAAAGCTCACTGGAAGGAATGCTGTCTCCATATCCTTTCCTAGCTTCCATCCACGGTTCCTCATTATGTGTGATCCTCTCCAATACCTTCCCGCCATACATCCCGAAGGTGTTCACAACAAGGTCAATCACACGTTTCTCGTCATCTGTCAGGGCATCCTCTGTTCCTTCCAGAAGCGCAAACCGGGCATCATCAATCGGATTATATTTAAAATCCCGGAACAGGTCATATACTTCCGGATAAACCGGACCATGTATCCATGCCCTGCAGTCCTCTTCAAAGATTGGTCTTCCATATAAAGCGGAATACACGCCCTGGATAAAGTAAAGCAGCTTCTGAAGCATAAGAGGCGTTACCTCTTCCAACTTTTCAAAGATATATGCTATCACCCGGAGCATCTTATCTGATACGGAAAACAGACTCTCTATGCTTTCTGCTGCAGCAAAAGCCTTCCTATATGCCGCATCCGTCAGTTTCTCCCTGTTCTCCATGAGCTTTTGCTTCATATAAGCCGGGGATGAAAGCGCCGCCTTAATAATATCCGAATACTCTTTGGAAGGCACCTGTCCTTCCAGATATCTCGGTATCGTCACCTCTCCGAACCCAAGCGCCAGGGACAGCGGAGCCTTTCCGATCTTATATATCTTCATGAGCTTTTCGATATCGTCAATCGATACAAGTCCCTCTGCCGTCCGGTACTGTTCATCGATTTCCTGAACATTCTTATCAATAAGACCCGGAATACTCATTTCCTCTCCGCACTCCGCGCAAACAGCCACGGTGATTCCAAAGGTATATTCCTTATCCCTTATATTCTTTACGATGTCCTTCTTCTGCAAAAGGTACTCGGTCTCTTTCCTGCACTCTATGCAGAAATCTCTTCTTCCCTTCTCTGTCATATTGGTCACCTCCGATTTTCCTCCTGATTATCTGAAATAGTATGTAAGCGGATACTTCTGTTCATGGAACGAAATAACGATCACGAAACAATTCTCCAGCTTGTTGAACTTGATATACAGAGAAACCGTTTTTTCTTCTGTCCCGTTCCTTTCCAAAAGGGTTACATCCTTGCCGAATACATACTGCTTTTCGTGCTCATATCCCTTGTGCTCGTTCTGCAGGATCTCCGAAAAATCCATTACAGTCAGGCTCAATATGATTTCTTTGGCTTTTGCCTCATTGATAACATAATCCAGAAACAGATTGATGTTATCCCGACGTCTTGCGTTTCGGTCAAGCCGGTAATTATCCTTTTCAACAGCTTCTTTTACCTCGGAAAAATACTGCTCTATGTCTTTCTGATTTATGTTCAATACTATATCCTCCGCAGAGTGTATGATAGCTTTTTTGAATTTATCCATCATTAGTATAGTCCTATGATTGCTTTTTGCCAATATCCTATCATTAAAAGCGGCAGGATGATTTCCTGCCGCCATATAACGCCGTATTCAGTTATGATTACCCACTCCGGCCTTATACCGCTTTCCTGCACATCTCGGTCAGCTGCCTGGCGATCCTGCGGAGCTTCTTTGAAACGGTGTTCTGCGACACGCCCTTCATCCTCGCGTGACCAATTCTTACAAAAAAGACTGACATGAAAAAAGCGGCTCCCGGTTCATCGCCGGAGGCCGCTTGATCTTTGAATACAATTAATTCAATTGAATATTCATTGCATAAGCATAGGAAATAGTCTCACCCGTCTTTGTAGCTTTGTAGCCTTCCTCCATATGTGAATAGTCGGAAATTTCAACGGACCCAAAGTTCTTAAACTTTTCATAAATACGATTAAGCACTTCCAACTCTGCTTCAGAAAGAACACCTTCCGGGATATCGCATTCCGGAACCACTTGATGTTTCTCGTAACCACCATCATAAAAGACATCAATATGAGCAATGTGATCTGCTGCCATCTTACCAAGAATCATATCAAAATGATCAGGCACTGGGCCATAAGGCAGATGCGCATATTTTAATCCAGATATTGATATTCCGTTCTCCTTATAAAAAACCATGTCTGAGTAGTTAAGTAGCTTCATCAGCTTGGTTTTCAATAATTCAGCGCTTTTATTCGCAAAGAACAGAACCATAGCACAGAGCTTCTCATAATCGAATCCCTTAAAACCATTTTCTTCACTTGGTATTCTTGAGAAAAACAGATCAAAGAAACGTCTACCAACTCGATAATCTGTATCCTGTTCAAGTTTGTCAACAGTATCAAGAAGTTTCGTTTTTTGCCTTTCATCAAGAACAATTTCATTTTCCGTAAGATATGTTCTCATGTTTTCAGGCTCACGAAGGAACAGCAACAGACTATTATGTGCCTTATCTTGAACGGAGCCATTCTCATACCGACAAATGGTCTTATCTCCCCAATTCAGGAGCTTGGCAAAACTTCTCTGGCTAAGTCCATATTGTTCTCTGATCTTTTTAATCTCTTCCGGCAACAGAAGTTTATGTCTTCTTCGGTACTCATTATATGCCAGAATCAAAGTGGCATTATCAAGCTCTTCGCAATAGAACTCTTCACCACACTCTGCACAAACTAATATCTGAGCATCTACTTCAATAGGTTCACCACAAACGTCATAAACTTCTTTCTTTGTAATGACTTTTGTCTCAACTTCTCTTCCACATTCTTCGCAATACTTTCTCATTGACGCCACCTCCTTTCCTAAGCGAAATCGTCCTCATGGAATGCAAGGCATTTTAGGACATCCTCTCCATTTTCCTGTACAATCTTTACCTTGACGTAAAACTGCATCCCATCTATATTTTTCTTGAATTCCCATATATCTCCAGGACGATTTGGATCAAAATCCTGCTTAGGGCCTTTGTAGTAATCACCGACAACAAGCCCTAAAATCTCATTCTTTGCATCTGCGATTGTAAGACCATGTTGCGCCAATGCTTGCACATTTTTTCTTCTTGGAACGAAATCATATTTTCCTGCGGACAACAGTCTCTTAACAATCGTAAGGTATGCTGTGATGTCCGATGTGCTCGCTTGATTACTCACTCAGTCACCTCCGTGTACTTTATATTATACTCAAGGATCCTAAAAAGTCAAGAAAAACGCGGTCATATGACCGCGCTTTTCTTGAATCACTTTTTCATTATAGCCTACACATGCCTGTCTTACCCCAAATTCCTTGCTCCATAGAGAAAAAAGCTGCTTCTATCTTTTCTCGATGCTCCATTGAGGCAAGTACAGCCAAATAATCTCTGACAGAGCATTTGCCAAAAAGCCATCACTCGTTACTGTCATTAATTGCAATAAAATCCGTTTCCCAATCCCCTCCTTATCGGATGCACGTTTAGTCCAAGATCTACCCCACAATTTTCATTTCTCTTTTTTGCGGGAAAGTTTTTTAAAGCGCCTTCTCATAATTTTATCTTTCATTCACCAATCTGGCGAGTTCTACACTGCCATCTCTTTCTGTGGATGCAATATGAAATCCACATCTTTCAGCATAAAACTTCACATTTTCTTTCTTGTCTATTGGTGTTACTAAAGTGAGCTTTTCCCAATCTTCATATAATATCTTTATAAATCGAATTGCCTGTGTCCCAATCCCTTTGCCTTGATACTCCGGAATAACGCACAAACAACCAATCTCATATATTCCATTTTCCAGCTTTATACATGATACGCAGCCAACAGGTTTATTATCGCATAGTATGATGTGTTTCAGATATTTGCCAATAGACTCTTCCATCATTTCTTTGGTCTGTCCATATCCCGGGCATGAACCATATCGTACATAATCGTCGTAAAATGAAGCATTATAAATATTTACTAATAACTCTGCATCCTCTATAACCGCTTGCCTATATTCTATTTTCATAGTATTTCAACTCCGTAGATCGCTATTTGTTTCATTTTTCTAGTAGTTAATTCTTCTCAAACAAGATATTATTTACCTGCTCTGTAATGTATAGTTCTGTATCTGTCTCTACCAGATCATAGCTGTCTATCACAGCATTATCATGTTTCCCAAGTACTTCCTCGTATCCATACGCCGTATCTTTCTTCTTGGGAAATCTTATTGAACTGTCAAAGCTGTCTGCGATAACGAGACCTTGTCTGCTGCAGATGTCTGACCATTCGCCTTTTGTATAGAATTTGATATGCCCATCCTTCTTAAGCCGCATATAATCATCAACAAATCTTTCAGTATCACATTCATTTGGACACGGATCAGAAATAAAAAATTTGCCTCCAGCCTTAAGCACTCTGGTCACTTCCCCGACGCTGTGCTCTATATCGGGAAAATGATGTAAAGCATATCTTGTCACAACAAGATCGAAGGTACCATCTTCAAAAGGAAAATCAATTCCATCATAACTTACAAACGACAGATTTTTTATCCCTTCGGCATCTGCTCTTGCACGGTTTGCTCCAAGAGCAGCATTCACTATATCCAGACCGGTCATATCACAGTCGGGATTATTCTTCGCGATCGGAAATGAAAGGTATCCGCTCCCGCATCCGAGATCAAGTATCTTCATCCCTTTACTGATCTTCACAAATCCAAGTATCTTTTCCAAATGATCAGAGTCCTGCGTCTGCCTGTTATAAAAATCTCCTGTAGCAAAGCCTTCTTCAAATCCTTTTCGAGTATCATCTATACTTTCTTTGATGCCCATGTTTTTATCCTTCCATTTCGTATCCAAGCTTCATCGGTAGATTATCCCAAAGCTCCGATCTTAGGCCATAAGATTGCAATGTCTTAACTATCTCAGTATCCGGATCTGCATATATGACAGGCACATCTACCTCTCCTTTTTCCGGACGTATTGGAAATGCAAGCATCTCAGAATCTATCGAAAACTTCGCATTCACTCCGGGCTTGTTCCCTCTCGCATCAAGTCTTATCCATTTCCCATATTCCCTAAGATATACTCCGTTCAAACCGTGATAGATGAGCACCGGAGCTGACTCATCGTCCAGGATCAGTTTTTGATAACAGAAACCGGCGGAACGGATTTACTGCGAAGTATTGCTGCCAGCAGATGGGCCTTTGCAAAACATATCCCATGACCAGCTTTCAACACTTCAGATGCTGAGCATGTCACTGTATCCGCACTTATATCAGCCGAATGTGATATCATATCCCTGACATATTCATATGCCATCTTTACAAATTCTGTTTCGCTTTCTGACTCACTGTACAGCTGGTCGGCCAGTTTGCTGACATCGTTATAATAGTTGGCATCCCTGAGATACTCTTCCTCCGTCATATCCGCATGAAATCCCATCTTATAAAGATCCGAAATGATATACCCATTCCCGGAATCTGTTATACCCCTAATAAATTCATCACACATATTCTTAGTGAAAGAATCCTCTGACGGATGACAATAAACGATGAATACTTTCATTTTATGCTCCGTTCCACTCCGGTCGGCGCAGAACAATCGTCCACCGGACGATCTGCGCCCTTATAAACTATAAAACGCGGTCCTTCCTCACCGATTGCTCCGGTTGCCAGAAATCCGCACTTCTCCAAAACTCTCTGAGATGCTGCATTATCGGGATCTGATTCAGCTTCCACAGCTAATACTTGTGGATGCTCGAACGCCCACTTTAAAGCAAGCTTCACTGCCTCTGTGGCGTAACCTTGTCCCTGAAACTCATCCAGAATGCCATATCCAATCTCCGGGTTATGACCTGCCTCTATGCCCTTAAAACAGAAATCACCGATATGGGTTCCATCCATTTTCTCAATCATCCACATCGCATACCAGTCCCACTCTTCGTGATGAGCAAGGCAGCCTTCCAGCATTTCACTATATGCTTTCTTCAGCTCTTCATCCGTCTCTGAATCAATACACTTTTCCATCTGTTCCTGACTCGCAGGATATATCCTTATGCGTTCATTTTTGATCATATCAAACTCTTCCCCTTTCCAATCAGCAATCCCTTCACGACCAGAATAGCCAGACAAATGATGCCTGCATAGGGCTGTCTTGTCAGGATAAACACCGCTGCACATGACACTGACAACACCATTCCCGTCACGAGCCGATGACGATTCCAGACCGGCTTTTCAAAATGGCAGATAATAACACCACAGATACCGTTCAGAATCGTTATACTGACCAGAACTGTAAACACTATTTTGATCCATGTACTTAAGCCCGTGATCGCATAAAGTGATACCGAAGCCGGATTATCTGTTCCGTTTCCGAATACAGGCAGGAATAACAGTAATGCCAAAAAAATATCCAGAGTATCGCAGATCAGAGATATGTACTTATCCATGCAGTCTTTCTTCTCATCTTCCGCCGCAGAAATGATCTCTTCCGAGCAGATCAGATCATCAATCGACACCGAAAAGAACTTCGATATCTCCTTTAGCGAATCAAGGCTTGGATAACCGCGACCCGATTCCCACTTCGATATCGCTGTCCGCGAAACAAACAGCGCCTCAGCCAGCTCTTCCTGTGTCAGTGATCTGGATTTTCTCAGTTCCTGCAATTTTTCATTAAACTCCATCTTCTCTCCTATCGGGCTGCTTTACTTAAATCCATATACATAACCGCTGATTGATACAGCATAAACAGCCCCGCAGATAATAATACAGACGCAACTATATCCGTCGCCCAGTGCACCCCTGATATCAGCCTGCCTATTACCATAAATGCCGAAAAAGAGATTGCAAATACCGCCGTCACTTTTTTGATCAGAGGATTCTCCACTCTTCTGCACACCTGAAATATCAAGGTTGGCATCACGGCGAGTACCAATAGTGTCGTTGATGACGGATAGGATGCTTCCAGTCTTCCCTCTATCAGAATCGGCCTGTAATTGATCGGGATCATTTCAAAAAAAAGGTAACATGCTATGACGATCACATAATATGCACCCAACAGAAGAATGTCCGAATCAACCCTTAGCAGGCTCCGCCTCTTTATCAGCTGCACCATCCCCAGCATTCCGGAGCACAGACACACTAAAATGGGAACAAGACCCAGCCAATCCGTGATTGTATAGATTGTCATATGCACTCCGGTCAGCTGATGAAACCATACATTAAAAGCAGCAAGCCCGATCTTCGTACCATTCTGTCCCACAGCCTGCACATCAACGCATTGAATCAAAACAGTCCACAGAGCAAATGCGCTGATCAACCCAATTCCCGTCAGCAGATTTCTTTTCTCTTTCATGTTCACTTTGTCCTTTCGTATCGTATTGCCTGTCGGCAATCTGAAGGTAACAAAGAACTATGAAGAAGAAAAGAAACGTATCGTCACATCAGTGATACGATTCGTGTCATGCCCGTAAATAAAGGCTTTCAGTCATTCATTCCTACCGATATTTTTTCTCTGAATCATTACCCAAACAGCATATCCGCTGCTTGTTCTAATTCCCTTCTCTCCTGCGTATCGTCATATCCGCTCTCTTTATCATCAATGCCCTTCACAACATCCTGACTAAACAATCCATCACGGTTACAGTAGAAACAGATTCTCCGAACACCGCAAATCTTAAATCTTGCCTCAGCTTCTCCTTCCGGGTACAGCTTCACCATCTGACATCGATCTGAAGATACCGCCGCAATAAAGGAAATGTAATGAGTCTTTGTCATTTCGTGATTGATCCTTACAAAATACTCATCCTCCACGCGCTCGATAAAAATCATATGATGTTCCTCCTACTCTCTCCGTTCCACTTCGGTCGGCGCAGAGCAATCGTCCCCCGGACGATTTGCGCCCTCCGGATCTTTCCAATATCCTCCCTTATGGAAGTTCTCATTCCCTAGAGGTTTTGCTGTCAACCGGAACATAACGCAGCCATCCGGGCAAACAACAGTTTTCGTGTACTTGCTGTCTCCACCAAGGTTTTCAAGATCTCCGCCGCTTCGAACAGCCTCCATCAACGGATACAGCATCATCATGGTTTTGGAACAGATTCCGTATCCATCTTTGTTTACCGGGCATCCGTATGTGCAGGTATACGTATCGCCTATCTCTTCTCCGTTACGGCAGTACCGCTCTGTGTGATCTCCCCTGAGAAAGCCTGTCACTTCAACCGTAAACTCATACTCTTCATCAAACCACTTCTTCATCGTCAGCTCTCCTGTCTACACTCCGTTCCGGTCCGCGCTAAGCGGATGTCCCCCGGACATCCAGCGCCCTGATCGGATGCCGGATTACTGTCTTCAGTTTCTCCGGCTGGACTTTTCTCGCATCAGATAGATAAATCTCATGGTGCAGTCTCTTGTCAGTGATATCCAGAACATAACCCTGTTCTTCTATAAATCTGTGCATTGCATCTACTGTAGCAGGTTCATCATCATACGATCCGATATGCATGCACTGCACACACAACCCTTCATCATAAGTAAAGAACTCCACCTTTGAGAAATCCTGTTTCTTCTTAACCGTAGCTTCCCTGACAGCCCACTCAAAATCATCTTTCGTTACAAAGTCTGGCAGGCGGATGACGGATATCCACTTGAAATCTTCTTTATGAGCATAGTCGATACCGATTACTCCATTCTGCCACCAAAAACCTTCCAATGGCGGAACTACATAATCAAAATATCCGTTAATCTGATGAGCACCTTTTTTACTCATCTTGATCGTAAATGCAATCCCATACAAAAGACCTATAGTATGTTTATATTCGCCATCTTCATCATTTGGATTCCCACTGCCCCTAACCGCGATATAATTCATTTTTGGAACAGTAACGATAGATGGTGTGCCCTTCGGCATATAGAATTCTTTGTATTCCTTCTTGTAATCAAACGCCATACCCTTTTTCTCCACTTCGTTTCGGTCGGTGCTAAACGATCGTCCACCGGACGATCAACGCCCTCCATATAATCCTTAAGTTCTTTGACCTCACAGCCCTTTTTCGCATAGTATGCGTACATTTCATCCATCTTTTTCAGATCATAGCTTGTAACACAATCGGATATCACGTGAACGCTATATCCTGCCTTTGTCATATTGAAGCATGTGGACTTTACGCAGCCTGTGGCATCCGCACCGGCAATAAAGAACTCGTTAATTCCATTCTTTTCAATGAACTCTGTAAATTCCTCGCTCGTAAGCGCATTTGCCTTCGTCTTCACAAAGATATTATCGGATACCACCTTCATTTCAGGAACCAGCTCAGCCCCTTTTGTGTCCGGCTTAAAGGTTCTGGTTCCCGGCGACAGATTATTATGCTTGATATAGATGATCTGCATATTCTCTGTCACGCCTGATGTGATAACCTATTTCAGGCAGCATCTCTCCTTCTATATTTTGAAGGGGTAAGCCCACAATCTCCGATCATTTCTCCGGTATCCTTCAGACACACAGCCCACAGTCCAAATCCATTTTCTTCATAACGTTTCATGTTACGCCCTATCCATTCCCTGACTCTTTTCTCGTCGAGAGCATAAGGATAGTGCTGCATGATATCGGAATCTGCTAAAACTACATATAACGAATCAAAATCTTCCATAGTCATTTTGCGTAAGAAAAGTCTTTCCGTTTCAAGAATCACTTGCATATAATTAGCCTCACACCATTCCACCGATTTTATCTGTTTCCCTCAAGAATCTTTAGCCCCTCGTCCATATCAACCCCGAGTATTTCCTGAATCTTCTGAAAATCATACTTCTTATGCAGATTATCAAGAACAGATGCCAATTCCTTCTTGCCGTGCTTCCAAATAAACATGGCCATCGCCTTCACCGCATTCGCATCATTTCCGAGTGCGTAGAATCCTGTAACGCAATCCGCGAGATCATTGCAGTCATAGCAGCCATCCAGGCCTCTATCCTTACAGCACGCGGTGTTGGGACATATATGTTCGGGCATTTCAGTTGCGTAGGAACAGGTGTTATAGCATGTCCTACAGCCGCCACACCATTCTTTCAAGAAACAATGGTTACAGGAAAGGCCACAGTACGCTATGGGATCCACGCCTTTTCTCGCCTTCCGGCAAAGCTCGTTCTTGATCCGGCACATTGCTTCGATATGCATGATCCAATGTCTGGAAAACGGCATCTGAATCAAACCTTTTATATCTTTTCCGCACCAGTAATCAATAAGCCAGAAAGCTTCTTCATCTTTACTGACCGAACCTGTTTCAATTATCCGTTCCCTATCATCATCCGTAAACTTTCTCTTCAGGTCTGTGTATTGCAGCTTCTTCAACAGCTCATTTGTGGAATCCATTACAGCTCTGCAATAATCATACAAGGCTCTCACATCAAGTTTCGCGGAAAACTCCGCAATCTCCTCGCCCTTCAATTCATTTCCGGTCGTGATGATCGGGCTGTTTACCCTTTGCAGCCAATCCTCCGTGAATAAAACCTGTGTGTCCTGCAATATCAATGTATGCGCCACGATATCCTCAATCCGAAATATATGCCACAGGGAATACGCAAGCGTCTTGCTGTGATACCCCTTCGCTCCGGCAAAAGGCAGCTTGGAGAAAGCCTCCTCCGGATATGTATCCACTATTGATGTTATCTGACCGAAGAGTTCCTCTCTAAGCTCAAACAACACGGCAATTCCATCCGCAAAGCTATCCTTCTTTCCGATCAGCGACTGCATTTTCTTGTTTTTTTCCGACCATTCCTTATTCATACCTCTACCCTCTTCTTTTCATCATCAGATAGCAGTTAATCCCATTTTTATAAAAATCAGTTAGTTCTCCAACACACTTATATCCCAGATTTTCATATAATTTCTTCGCTCCCGGGTTAAAATCATCTACAGTTAAGAAATATTTTGCTGAAGAAGAATCGGAAGCATTATCCTCAAAAAACTTCATCAGCTGTTTACCGATACCACAACTTCTGTATTCTTCCTTTACTGCAACAATATGAAGATATGGATAGCTTCCAAAAACACCATTTGTCATGTAGTAAATAAACCCCAGGCATTTCTCATTTTCATCCAATGCAACATATATGTTTTCTTGTCCCACTGCATATGTTAGCATATTGGCTGCCTTTTCATAATCGCTGAAATACGCTCTTCCCAAATCAGAATTTTGCAGAATTTCTATGCAGCTATCAGTATATTTCATATTTGCAAGTTGAATATGTATATCCTTTTTCCACTTACGCTCTTCACACATGAAACTTTACCTCCGGCACCTTCGTCAAAATCGAAAACTATCTATAATATAAAATCTCGCATTCGCCTTCATCGGTAAAAGTTTCAATCTCATATGTAAGAACCCCATCGGCGTAGATTTCCTGATAGATCATATCTAATTCTGCTGTTTTTCCTTTTACGGCAATCCATCCTGAATTCGGCAAAACCACAGAACAGTTTGCATTATCTATGTCGCAGGATTTAAGCCCGATGACATATTCAATCGTATCAGTTGTCCAGTTATAGCCTAAACCCCTAAGCTTTTCTCTTCCATATTTTTTGGAAAATTCATCCCAAAAAGCACCGATCGTTTCATATTGTCGATCGTCTTTTGTTGAAAACACCTTACTGATTCCATTAAAAACCATACGACCCTCTCCAACTTTTGATTTGCTCCTTAGCGCGATATACCAATATAATCCAATATAGGGTCTAGATATGCCCTGTCCGTCCAATCACATTTCTGCCCTACCGCACACATTAAAGCTTTCTCCCAGGGTTCATATTCCTCCGGATTCTTTTTTGCCACCGCCTTCTGTAACATTCTGCAAAGCGTCCGGTCCTTGAAAGTCATCTCATTTTCATTCCAAGCTCCACGACAGTAGAAACAGGGAATGCCTTCCAGCGCACCTTTCATGTTATGAGCTACCACAGCCTCATACGCTTCCTGGTCAAAAGGGGATGCCCCACAGCAGAAAACTATCAATTTCTTACCTTTCAGTTTTTCTATGTTCTTCTTCAAAAAAGAAAGTCCCGCAATCCCGGAAGCATAGATTCCACCACCGAGAATGATCACATCATATCCCGATATCACCCCGATATCTGATTTATCAGTTTCAATGTATGAAAACCCGGTTCTTTCCGAAAGCCACTCCGCATACTTTCTGGTCGCCCCGTATTTTGATTTATATAAGATAATCCCACTCATTCGAAATATTCCTTCCGTTGCCCCTTGAAAACTCTGATTCTACTCCGTTATCTCTATCTGATTGCCTTCGATTACAACTATGCAACTTTCGTAATAATTATCACCAGTCGTACGCGGTCCACTTACAACCTCAAAACCGTCCTTTTTTAACCTTGTCGTTAGCTCATCAACTTTCTCTGGCTTCTTCTAGATCATTTACATACAGGGCTACATGCTCTATTTTCATTAGTCACTCTCCCGGATTTATATTTGTTGGTTTCTTTGCGCCAAATAAAATCGATATAGTTTTTCATTTGCAGCATTGATACATCTTTAATTTTCAATCTATCAGTTTCTATTACCACGTCGCTCACCTAAACTTACGCATATCAAGCGCTTTGTAAAAATGCGGATCCTATTCGCCGCATTCTGAAACAAAAGGAGCGCTTAAATCATAATCCGATATTTCGGAAATGGGTACGGGTAGCTTAAGACCGATTTTTGAATCCTTGTAATTTATTTGTTTTGAATGAGCACCGTCTCCACTTCTGTCCACAGAATAAAGCTGTATCGTATCATTTTGCAATGAAATAAAAGCATGCCCAAAACCTGCAGGAATCAGAACTGCAAAGGCGTTTTCTTCTGATAGCTCAATTGACTCCCACTCCAGATAGGTCGGCGATTCTTCTCTCAGATCAATAATGTAATCCAGCCCTCTGCCCCTTATGACTGTCACAAACTTCGTCATTGGGTCACCCTCATCTCTGTAATGTATTCCAAAAAATGTTCCTTCTTTGGGCATGCTGTAAATTCTTGTCTCCCGGACTTTGAAAATAGCAGTGTTTTCATCAAAAACATATTCCAGAGATCCACGGTTATCAACACGCGTATGAAGCCTGTATATTTTTACTTTTCCGAATAATTCTTTTACCACCATTTTTCTACCGTATCCTCCGTTAATCATCGCAACAATTCATTTACCTCATCCTTCTTTGGCGGATTAAGCGGTAATGGGAACCTTGAGATTGCGACTGCGGAACATGCACTTGCAAAACGAACTGTCTCCATATCGGAGAATCCATTCAATAGTGCATATACACAGCCTGCTTTAAAGGTGTCCCCTGCTCCAAGTGTGCTTCTGACCGTTATATCAAATGGCTGCATTCTGTGAATCTCTTCCCCTCTGCGTCCATACAGCATGTCCCCGCCGCCCTGTGTCAGGATCGTGAGTCCCTCCGTTTCCTGGATCATCAGCTTCATGACCTCTTCAACAGACTCCCCAGGGTAATGTTCGGAACGGCATTCCCCTGAAACGACATTAATCGCCGCATGCCTATGAAGATACGAGTCATGCGCCGCGTCTATTGTCACATAAGGGATGCCATGACCGACGCAAGTTTCCGCAGCCTGATCAGACTGTTCTCCAAAATACGGATCGATCGCAGCTACCTTGCACCCGATAATATCTTCTTCCTTTGGATCATTCCACCACCGTTTACCATCGGAAAAAAGCGTCTGGAAATGTCCCATAGGTGAACGTACAAGCCCTGCGATCACTACATAATCCATTACTCCTGTATCATCCGAAAACGTAAGGGATGATAAGTCTACGCCTGTCCCGGCATAGAAATCACGAAGCATCGGAGCCACTTCCGTACCGATCCATGTGCCATCAATGCGAACAGTCACACCCAAGGAGTTCAGCACTGTTGCCGCAGTTCCCGTTTCCCCACCCGGAAGAAAATACTGTTCTTTGATCTCCGAATACTCATCCGGCTTTAGGAATCCATCTTTCAGAAGAAAAGAATGCGTTCCAAGTATCTGTCCAAATAGATATACATCTACCACTTTCATCGTCTTTCTCCTCGTCTAATGCCCATTATGCTTCTCCCTTTTCTTCAGCTGTTTCATCTCAAACAGCCTATTGCTTTCCGCTTCCCGTTCTTTTTTGCTTCGCTCTTTCCTCACCAGCTTATTCTGTTCCTGCTGCAGCTTTAGAGCTTGTTGCGATTTCGTACCTATACCATTTTCCGCAGTCTGCTTTTTCGCATCACGCTGTGCCCTTTTAGGATTTTTCTTTACTTCCTTTACATCGGTTTTAATCGCCGGACTAAATTGCAGGTGATAATAATGCCTGTTAATGAACTCCCGCACCTCATAATCCTTTGGTTCAGGACCAAATGTCACCTTCGCTGCCGATAGCTTCCCATTTTCAATTCTCTCAAATACTCCTACCCAAAACGGATCCTCAAAGTATACCGTCAGCCGTCCCTGACATTTTTCTGTTCTCACGTCGCCTTCGTCTCCGTGTATTTTTCGCCTCATAGAGCTCTCTGCGTACACGCAGAGCTCTGCTAGGCTCTTTTTTCATAATAAACACTTTCGTCATCTCTTCCGATTTCGGTATAACCGCACTTTTTATAAAACCGGTTTGTACGCTCATTCCAAATCGGGGTATCTAATTTTATTATTTTAGAATGGAATAAATCCTCAATTTCCATCATAAGTTTCATTCCGTATCCCTGACGGAAATATCTGGGATCAATAAATATTCTTCCGACGAATAATTCCTCTGCTCCAAACAAAACGGCACCACCCACAATATTTTCATCGCTATTCAAAAAAGTATATAGGTGATTCTGCTCCATCATTTTTCTATGCCAGCTTTCCGAATCATAATCCGGTGGTCCGCCTGCTTCTTTTCCGCCGACTTGTATATCAGAGCCAAATGCTTTAATGGAAATAGCTGTAAGTTCTTTAATATCGTTTATAGTACTCTTGCGTAAAAACATCATTTATTCCCCACATCACACCAGCGAAACTCTTTGAATAATCCGTTCATCTATCCTGCGCACAACACTATTGGTATAAGCATTAAAATACTTTAGCCAAAAGCCGCTTCCTGACGGATTGATGCTTTCAAAATCCACACCAAGTCTGGTATATCCCTCAGTTTTCAATGTATTGATAGCATAATTCAACAGGTTTTTGTATACACCCCTGCCCCTGTGTTCCGGTAAACAATATGCCCCCGTAATATGACGGTAATCATCTCCGGATGCAGTAAATGTTTCACCTTCGTCCGACACTTCCATATAAGCGCATAATTCTCCGCCGATCTTCGCTGCAAAGTAGCGTTCCTTATTTCTTTCCGAAGAATTCAAAAAACCTTCCGGCGTATCCGGTTTTCTGTTCACAAAAAAGGGGCTGGTGCAGTAATGTTCATTAAGTCCCAAATTAAGCGGATATACATATGCATAATCTTCCCTGGGTAATTCCAAAAACTCATATCCGCTGCATAGAGTGCAATCGATTGTTTCCATCGGACGAATGGCGTCTACACACCTCATGCCAAATCCATACCGAAAAAGCTGCTGCGCAGCTTCCTCATCATGTTCATATAAACAAATTGCATGTGACATCGCTCCGGCTTTTACCCACTTTTTTGCAGCTGCCTGATACAATGCTGCATAAATCTTGCCGTGATTTTCCATGTCTGCTCCATTTGCACCCATGGGCGAAAAAACTCCTCTCACATCAGTGGAACGAAAAGCATTCTCAAAGGGTTCCACACTGCAAAGAAATCCCACCATTTTTCCGCCTTCAAATGCCGCAACGCCTAATCCATTCTCAGATAATTGTTTTAGAATCGGAATACTTGATATTAGAGGAAGATCCCAGGTAAACGCCCGCTCATAGTTATATGCACTAAGAGCAATGCCCATTGCCTCCTCTATATGTTTCGGTTCAAAGTCTTGAATAATCATTTTGTTCCTTTCTTCAAAGCGAATCATGTTCTCTGTCAGTTTCTCCATCTGAAAACCTCAAGCCTCTACAATTCGAATTTACGCACAATACATACAAATAGTTCCTTGTGACAACTTAAAACCATTCTTTTCATAAAATTTGGATGCAGGTGCGCATTCACTGGTATAAAGGACAACCCCAGCATATCCTGTTTCCTTACTATAATCTAATAGCGTCTTCAGTAATTGCCTACCAATACCTTGGCCCTGTCTTTCAAGTAAAACTGCCATTTCGTTAATATATATTTCTTTCTTACTTCCTGATATCTTACATAATGCAAATATACATCCAATTACCACGCCATCTTCTTCATACACATATCCTACAAATCTTTTCTGCTCGTAATAATCCAATAAATATTCTTTTGCATTATCAGGGTTCCAATCAATCCCCCAATATTCTATAGGAAACGCCTTAGCATATATCACTGCACATTGTTGCAAATCTTCCTCTTTCATTTTTCTTATCATAAAAATCTGCTCCTATCTCATGTATACCTTACAAAAATGCCGCAGATGCTTTTCGATGTATTCCATGCATTCTTTCTCACACTGTGGCTGTCTGTCTGCTCTTGCGATCTGCAGAACAGCCGGTGCGGTAAGTTCTACTGCAAGCAGCTTCGGATCATCCTTTACGACTATCCCCTCATCTATCATTCCCTTGATAATCTTTGCAAACATCCTCTGTATTCCATCCAGCTGATGCCTGGTTGTAACCTCAGAAATCCTTTCATTCCTGAACTGCTCTTGCACAAGAAGCATCCGCGTCTTGCGGATTATGGGATCCCGCATTGTGAATGAGATCCTTTCCATAGTCACCTTTATAAACTCCTCCCGGCTCTCAGGCACCTTCCCGATGTTTTTCTCAGATCCAAACATTACCTCATACCGCTCTTCCGCAGAATCAATCAACGCATTAAGGATGTCCTCTTTCCCCTTATAGTGCTTATATAGCGATGGAGCTTTGATCCCGACAATATTTGCAATCTGCTCCACGCTTGTCCCATCGTATCCATTCTCTGCAAACAGCGTTAATGCCGCATCCAGTATTTTCTCTTTGGTAGACATAGCATCCTCCATTTCGCTAATATATATTAGCCTCATTGTAGCTAATGTACGTTAGCCTGTCAAGATAAAAAATCAGACTGACCAAAACCGTCAGGTTTCAGCCAGCCGTTATTTTCTCTTATATCATTTGAAAATGTCTCATGGCATTCTCAATAGCCTTGATCTTTTCCTCCGGACATCCCGGCTGCTTGCTGCCGGAAGATTTCGGCTTATTATAATTCTCTCGTTCTATGATCCCATGCTTACTTCGCTCTAATTGTTTAAGACGCCTGCGGAAATTCGCAATCTCTGCATCAATCTCGGATACATCGACCTTTTCTCCTAGTCATCCGGATTCTCCGTAGGCGGACCATAAACTTCCAGGTTGTACTTTTCTGCAAGCTCATATCCCTGCAGAGCAGGAAGCCATTCAGACCAAATCTTGGTATTCACACTCTGCAGACTATCCGGCAACGCTCCTTTACAGATGAACTGAGCCCATAGGTTTCCAGGGATCTGGTAAGTATCACAGCCTTCCGGGATGTCTTCCCACGGCTTATACAGATCTGCGATCCAATAGTCAAAGTCCTTGCCACCCATATCAACGCATACACCAAAGGTTCCCATAATAGGACACTTCTCTCCCTGCCCCATGTATTCAGCCCAGAACTTCGGTATTTCCTGATAACTTGTGTCCGAATTGAATCGTCTCTTGGTGCCGACAATAGTAAAAGGAGCCTTTTCAACAATACGATAATCTAACATCGTTCCACCCTCCATCGTGATTTTGATATGCAGTGGAGCAAAAGATTTGAGCGGTGCACCTGCTTCCCGTGCCTGTGATGGTGTGATTCCATGAAACTTCTGGAAAGCCTTAGTAAAGCTGTCCGGTGATTCATAGCCATATTTAACAGCCACATCAATCACCTTCACATCTTCCCGGCTGAGTTCCTGAGCCGCCAGCGTCATCCTGCGCGCACGGATATATTCACCGACAGTCATACCGCAAAGAGCACCAAAGATGCGCTGATAATAGAACGGAGACAATGCTGCCTTACCGGCGATATCCTCTATGTCCAATTCTTCCGTCAGATTCTGTTCCATGAAATCTATGGATTCCTGAAATCCTTCGATCCAGCCTTGCATCTTACTCACTCCCTTCGCTCACTGTACCATCAGTATATCAGCTTATGGATTTGACACCCGACATTCTGTGCTCTCTTAGTAGGGTGTTCCTAATTTATATAGCATCCAGAACCTTTTTGATATTCTTCTCATTCGGAATAATAATGTTTATATCCACCTCCGGATGCTCTTCAACATATGCCGTAAGAAAACCCATCAGATTTTCCTTGGTTTCCATATAGTCATCTATAATCACCTGATCACTGAATCCAAGTTTTCTAAGAATGATAGCCGAAACCACACCCGTTCTATCTTTCCCGGCTCCACAGAAATACAAAACATTGCTCTTTGCATTCATTATGGTGCTGATAATCTGGTTCATCTGTCCATCCAGCATACCCAGATATGTCCTTGCCACTGCTTCAGGCGATTCGGGTGTATCCCCTCCGCCGGTTACGGGCAAATGAAAATAGTCGAATCCCTCTTCTTTTTCAAGGCGGCACGGACGTGTCTCATATTCTTTTGCTTCTCTGAGATCTACAATCGTTGTTATATCCTTTTGAAAAAGCCACTGTACTTCCTCATCCGTGAGATTACCCGGATAATCGCTTCGGACATATCTCATATCCCCGGTAGGAAGCGCTCTTGTATTTAAAGTCGTCTGTAAAATCGATCCCATTATTTATCATCCATCCCAATCCACTGTATAAAAGCAGTCTTATCACTGCTGTTGTATCCGGCTTTCTCATAAAAGTTGAGTGTCTTCGGACTTTTAGATCCGGTAAGGAGCATCATTTTATAGCAGTTTTCCTGCTCTGCTATTCTCCTTGCGAAGTCCAGACATTCCGTCGCATAACCTTTTCCCCGATAATCCGCATGTGTTACTACATTCTCGACAAAAGCATACGGCCTGATATTTCTGGTCAGATTGGGAATGATCACGCACACACATGATGAAATAATCTTGCCTTCCTCTTCACAGACAATCAGATGATGATTCGGATCTCCAATGATCTGTTCCCACGTTTCTTCAAGGTGATTATTCTTCTCAGGAATGCTATCCTCATGTAAAAACAGATACAGTTCAAGCAATGCATCTAAATCTTCTCGTTTCGCTTCACGGATCATATATTATCGCTCCTTATAGTGTATACAGCTCTCCCATAAAATACTTCTCTTGAAAGCCAATAGCCTCCAGAATATCCTCTGCCGGAATCGTCTCTCCGCTAAGGCTTACGATCCACTTATCTTCGTTGTCGTTCAGGCGGTGATATACACCAATAACCTTACCCATAAATGTTTTTAACGGCTGGTTCGTCCCAAATACATACACATCCTGCTCAGCTCCATCCCCGGCAAATACTCCATCCACATATCCATAATTGATGGGATATATCATCTCCGGATGCCTTGGATGAGCACTTCCAAGTGGTCTGTCGATCGTTCCGCTCACTGTGGTTCCCAGCACAGCGCTGAAATCCATTGTTACAATATCCGTTATATATACACGGCTGTCTTCACCGCTAACATCCTTCATATTTTTCCAGAAGCGGTATCCATATTTCTCATAAAGGCCTGTCTCACCCGTAGAGATGTAAATACGCTCATGCCCATCTTTCTTTGCAAGCATATAGGCATATTCCAGCAGCTTTCCCACACGTCTCTTTCCTCTGCATTCCGGGAAAGTATATACAAAGCCTACCCAAGGTGTCAGTAATGGCTCCCGGATATCATCCTGCTCGGCATATGTACAGAAAGCCAACAATTTGCCATCATCAACAAGAAGGAGCGCTTTAGTTGATCCGCCGCATAGCTCCTTCAGTTTCTGATCCCGGAGCAATTCGTAAAGATATTTCCCCGCTCTCCAATCGCTCTTTTGTATTTCTGAAAGCCAGTGATCCTTATTGTCACTGGTATAAAAATCAATGATTTCCATAGTCTCCTATTATTCCCGTATTTCCCAATGCCCGTATCTCTTTCCACCGACACGTACAACGCGTCCGGACTCACGCAGTTTTTTCATTTCCCGTTCTATGGTCCTGGTCGTAACCTCCAGTTTTTCTGCCATCTCGGACATTTTGATTTCGGAATCTTTTAATATCAAATCTATAATCTTTTCCGCCAAACCGACTTCTAAACCGACATCCTTTCCGACGTCATGTCGGTTTGGAGTTTTAGGCCGATCTATAAGAGCACTCTTAAGCGCAGGAAAGTACACTCTGAGCCCTGTCCCAATTATTTCATATTTCGGAAGCTCCGCGCCAAGTGCTTTGCACTCATCACAGATTTTTTGAATCCCTTGTCCCCAGGTTTCTATATATCCAGCTCTGTAAAACACATTGGCAATATCAGGATTATACGGAATGGAATCATGAGGCTGCATTAAGGTTTCCGCAGTCCATCCCTCAGGATGGATACAGCGGTTGCTTATAATGATCTGCTCTTCCTCAATCCGTATCTGTATCGGAGTACCATACATATAGCAGTTATGAGCGATGGCGTTGTAGATTGCTTCGCGGATGGCGTTACGCGCGAAAGGATAAGTCTCTACTCGCCGATCGTGTTCATATGTGATTTTTGCCTTCAAATACTTCAGATAAATCAGATCAACAATCTTATCTGCCATAGATATAAGCGAACCTTCAAGGTCATCATGATACTCCACGGTTCCGTTCGCAAATTTGCCGACTTTAACGAAACTTCCGACCTGCACAATACTCGGATCACCGTAGAACAACAGCACTGCTGAACGCTTCAGCTTTCCGTTTGATATAAGTTTCAGCTTCGACAGAAGCTCCTCGTTTGAAATATTAAGCTCGGCCTCAGTCATCCGCTTGCTGCGAAGCGCTTGTCCCAGACGTGCAGAGCACCTTCCGCGCTATAAGAGCCGCGAAGACTTCATCACCTTTGTATCGTTCCAGGACACTCATGAGGACGAAGATGGCAATATGGTCGGAATCGATATTGCAGATACCCGCCCTACACCTGAGGAAGAAGTGATCCTTGAATCACTCTTTACAGATTTGGTGGAGTATCTCGGTAAGATCAGTCCGCGTTGCGTTGGGACAAAAGGCACACCGTCTCCACGTGCCTCGTAAACGGGAACATGTCCACGCACCGGACCCGGTCGACACGATACCCGGCTTCCTGGATGGGAACGAGATCCCGGGCGAGGGAGGTTGGCTTGCAGGAAACATAGATGATATGAGGAACGCCGTATTGGAGGATCTTGGAAAGGGCTTTCGCCTGTACGCCGTCCCGGGGCGGATCGAGGACGATGAGGTCCGGCAGCTCGGTCAGCTCGTCCAGAACCCTTAAGACATCCCCGGCATGGAAGCTGCAGTTGGAGAGTCCGTTTTCTTCCGCATTGCGGCGCGCTGCAGCCACAGCTTCCTCCACGATCTCGACACCGGTCACATGTTCCGCGACAGGTGCAAGGAGCTGAGCGATGGTGCCGGTGCCGGAGTACAGATCATAGACATTGCCGAATCTGACAGTGGTCTTATCCGGCCGGTCAGAAGACAGGGACGTCGCATCGTCACCCGCCAACGGCGCAGCAGAAGGCAATCCGTCACCCGCCAACGGCGCAGCAGAAAGCGATTCTCCGCCCGCCGCCAGTACATACTCCCGTACCACTGAATAAAGCGCCTCCGCACCGAGAGAATTCGTCTGAAAAAAGGAAAAGGGCGTGATTCGAAACCGGAGTGACAGGAGCTCTTCGTAGAAATATTCCCGCCCGTACAAAAGGTCGGTGCCCTCGTCCCGGATCACATCCGCCATGCTGTCATTTCTGGTGTGCAAAATCCCGCAGAGCGTCCCGTCAAAGGGCAGTGCCCTGAGTGTCTCAACATATCCCGCAAGAAGCGCTTCCTCCTCCGGCACAAAGCAACGGTCAACCGGAAAATCTCGCTTGTCCCCGTAGCGCTCCCGGGGCCGGTTCCCGTTCCATGTGGTGACCAGGTCGATAAGGATCTCCCCCGTATGGGCGCCCTTCCGCACCAATAGATGACGCAGATACCCCGTATGACTTTTGCGGTGAAAAAAGGGAATCTTTCGTTCTCTGAAATAGTCCGTCGTCGCTGACAGAATCCGGCGGAAATCCGCGTCCACGATATTGCAGTCCGTCACCGGCAAAATGTCAAAGAAGCTCTTTCTTCTGTGCAGTCCCAGTGTCAGCGGGCCGTCTTTCTTCTCATTTCCAAAGGTGTATTCCATTTTGTTGCGGTAACCGCTGCGAAGCGGGCTCTCCACTGCCTTCTCGTAGAGACAGGATCTGTTTTGTACAACGTCAAAAAGGAGCGCAAATACTTCGCGCTCCTTTCTCATCAACTGTTCCTCATAAGTCAGATCCTGGCAGTCACACCCGCCGCAGCTCCCGAAATGCGGACATCCCATCGCTGCGTTTACACTCCTGCATCATCCAGATCGTCTATATCGTCGTCAAAGAAATCATCGTCAAAGTCATCGTCAAAATCATCTTCAAAATCATCGAGATAATCCGGTGAGAAGAACCGATACAACGCATAAATCAAAATGGCGATTCCGACAACAATCGCGATGGTGATCAGCACCATTTTCAGTGTCGGCTTTTTGATCGTGAGTTGATGCTCATGCATTGCCTGCCTCATCGTGCCGATATTCGTCGCGAGTAGTCCTTTTAATTCCTGCATTTTCGTACCCATACCTTTACTCTCCTTTACTGCTTTATCGTAAATCCACACGTCATATATGGACGAACCACATTCGTCTTCGCGCTACGCTCAGTATACCACACTCCGTTCATTCTGACTATCTTTTTTCACGCAGATTTTTTAATTTGGCGAACATGGCAAACATTTTTTTCGTTCCCGCCCCGTCAAAATCCACGGTCACTTCATAGTCACGTCCGCCTTCCACAATTGCCGTGACCGTTCCGTTTCCGAATTTCACATGACTCACGCGATCTCCCACGCCATAATCCAGCGTGATCTTATCCGTTCTCCCGGAAGAAAAGCTTTTCGGGCAGCTCTGGGTCAGGTAATAGGGCGGCTCCCGATATGCTTTTTTTGCGCCCGGAGACGGGTCCTCTTCCGACCGCCGCACTTCCTTCGATCGAACCTCGCCATCCAGCAGGGATCGGGGAATCTCCTTTACAAAGCGGGAAACCGTGTTGTACTGCGTCTCCCCGCGGACCATCCGCATCTTCGCCGCGGTGATGGTGAGGTACTCCATTGCCCGGGTAATGCCCACATAGCAAAGCCTTCTCTCTTCCTCCAGCTCCGAGGTCGGGTTCTCGCTCGAGATGGACAGATAGCTCGGAAACAATCCATCCTCCATCCCGGCCAGATAGACATTCGGGAACTCCAGCCCCTTCGCACTGTGCAGCGTCATCAGCACCACATAATCACTTTCCGCGGAAAGCTCATCGATATCCGCCACCAGTGCCACCTCTTCCAGGAAGCCGGACAGTGTCGGCTCCCCGGCACTCTCCTCTTCATCAAGCTCTCCCTCAGGATCCTCTGCATCCTCCCGATCCGCAAAGCTCTCCTCGTAGGCCGACGCCTTACTGATCAGTTCGTCCAGGTTCTCGATCCTGGCTTCCGCTTCATCCGTGCTCTCTGCTTCCAGCTCGCGGATATAGCCGGTCTCCTCAAAGATCTCCTCAATCAGTTCGGAGATCGTCATCTCTCTCGCCTTTGCACGGAGCACATAGATAAAATTCACAAACGCGGTAAGCTTTGCCGCCGCACGGGACAGCCCCGGAATCTCCTCCGCACGCTCCAGTGCTTCAAAAAACGTCACTCCCTGCTCCATTGCGAAGGTATCCGCTTTTGCGATGGTCGTTGCACCGATCCCCCGTTTCGGTACATTGATGATTCGTTTTACGGCAAGATCATCACTCGCATTGTCCACGGTTTTCAGATACGCCAGAATGTCCTTGATCTCACGCCGCGCATAGAAGTTGATCCCGCCGATGATTTTGTAAGGAATCCCCGCATTGATAAACCGTTCCTCAAAAAGGCGGGACTGTGCATTGGTCCGGTAGAGGATCGCACTGTCGCAGTAAGGGATGCCCTGATGCTGCTTCTTTTTCCAGATGTCATGGGAGATATACTCCGCCTCCTCCGGTGCCGTATCAAACTGGCGGAAGATGATTTTTTCCCCGCCATCCTTTTCGGTCCAGAGACTTTTTTCCTTCCGGGACGTGTTGTGCCCGATCACGGCGTTAGCCGCATCCAGGATCCTTTGCGTGGACCGGTAATTCTGTTCCAGCTTGATTACGCGCGCATCGGGAAACTGGTGCTCGAAATTCAGGATGTTGTAAATATTGGCGCCCCGGAATTTGTAGATCGACTGATCATCATCTCCCACCACGCACAGATTCTGATACTTCCCCGCCAGAAGCCGGATCAGCTCAAACTGTGCCGTATTGGTGTCCTGATACTCGTCCACCATGATATAGCGAAACTTTTCCCGGTAATAATCCAGCACTTGTGCATCCAGCTGAAAAAGCTCCACGGTCAGCCGGATCAGGTCGTCAAAATCCAGTGCATTGCTCTTCTTCAGTGTCTCCTGATACGCCCGGTAAACCAGCGCAATCCGCTGCTCCTTATAATCGCTTCCCGCGCGTCTTTCAAATTCCTCCGGACCGATGAGCTCGTCCTTGGCGGAAGAAATCGCATTCAGAAAAACACGCTCCTTCATCAGCTTCGTATCGATCTGCAGCCGCTTGCAGACATCCCGCACCACGATTTTCTGGTCATCGCTGTCATAGATCGTGAAATTCGTACCATAACCGAGCCTGTCGATGAAACGCCGCAGAATCCGCACGCAGGTCGCATGGAACGTCGCCACCCAGATGCCGTCCGAGCCAAACCCCACCAGGTCATCGATTCGCTCCCGCATCTCCCCCGCTGCCTTGTTCGTAAATGTGACTGCCAGAATATTCCATGGCGCCACGCCGCACTCTTTGATGAGATAGGCGGTCCGGTTGGTCAGCACCCTTGTCTTCCCGGAGCCAGCCCCCGCAATAATAAGAAGCGGCCCGTCTACCGTGCGCACCGCTTCCTGTTGTTGTTCGTTTAAGTTTTGCAGTAAGTCCATCTTTTCAAGCCACCTTTGTCAGATACTCGCGCAGCCGTTCAATCTCAATGGGCTTGCTGTACTTATAGCCCTGCAGATACTGCGCATACATTCGAATACAACGCTCCTCGTCAACATCGTTCTCCACACCCTCATACAGCACGCGGTAGTCCAGGTTCCGGAACATATCCGCAAAGGTGTTGACCATGAATTCGGAGTTTTGACTCTTGCTGGATTCAAGCACCAGCGACCGGTCAAATTTGATGATATCAAAGGGCAGTTCCATGATACGTTCCACGTTGGAATAGCCCGTGCCGAAATCATCCAGATAAAACTTGATCCCGTGCTCCTGCAGCTCTTCGATCCTGGATTTCACCATTTCAAAATCCGCCGTGTTCTGGCTCTCCGTCAGCTCAATGGCAATCTTTTCACAGGGGATCCCGTTGTCGTGGATCACCCGCAGGATATCCTCGCAAAAATGCCGACCGTACACTTCCTGTACTGCAAAGTTCACAGAGATCCGGCTGATGATATACCCCTCATCCAGAAGCTTTCGGATCTCGGCGCAGGTCTTGTTCAGGATCACAAGTGAGAGGGTGTGGATCAGTTTGTGTTCCTCCGCAAGGGGAATAAACTGATCCGGGTATACGATGCCAAGCCCCGGCAGCTTCAACCTCATCAACGCTTCCGCCGTGTCATACATCTGGTTTTGCACGTGATACACAGGCTGACAGTAAACCAGCACCCGCGGGTCATTCGGATCCCCTTTCTCCTTGATATCCTCCAGCTCGGATAAGATCAGCTGCTGTTTTCTGAACAGCTCTTTATCTTCTTCCGTCACATGGTAATACGTATTTGCCGGGATCCTTTCCTCCATGAACAGCAAAAATCTGGTATAGTCCCCGTTGGCGCTGATCTTTTCATCGTTTTCCATGATCACCACCTTAAACGGGATCTGGTAGCGTTCATACAGGTTGTAAAAGCTGTCCTCCACCTTCCCGGATGTCTCCTCCATATCCGGGTTATCCGCCTCCCGGAAAACCAGTGCAAGGCGGCCGCCTGCCACACGAAACAGGGTTCCCTTTTTTACGATCCCGGTGAAGAAGCGGAAGATTTCAAACTGCAGATCCTCGGTAAAGGAATTGTAGCTTTCAAAGTCCTGGAGGTGCAGAAACATCAGCATCATCCTCTGCTTTTTCCTGTAGGCCTCATACACCGTATCCTGAAAGGCCTCCTCATTGACAGCACCCGTTGTCATCTCGTAGGGGTTGGAATGTAAAAGATACATGAGGGCAATGATCGGGAGGATGTAGATCGCCGTCGTAAAGGAGCTCTGATGATTCCATCCCTGTATGCCGTGAATGATCAGGCAGAAAAGAAAGGTCAGCAGAAGCCCGCGGAAGATCTGCGGCACCATACGTGCACGATACCGGATCAGCAGGTAAAAGATCATTCCGACGAAAAAGGCGTAGGACACCGCAAACAGCCATCCCGATTCTCTGAGGACGCCGGATGCATCCACCTGAAAGCCTTTTCCGGTGACCGTCAGGAAAATATCGGTGCCGCCCGCCACGAGCACGGCGGTTCCGGAAACAGAAAAATAATACCGCCTTCTGGCACCTGGAAGATGCAGAATTTCCTGCAGATAATAGACAAAAAGCCACAGCAGCAGATAGAGCGCCGCATGCTGCAGGATGCGAAACAAATAGATCGGCATCCTTTGTATCGGATAAACATCCAACAGCAGATGGTAGATCATATCCGAAACCGAAGCTACTATCTCTGCGACCAACATGATCTGAAAGATCCGGAAGGTCTTTTTTCTCGTCACATAGGCTGTATTGATGAGCACAACAAGAAGTACGGACAATGCCAGTGACAGCACATCACCAACGGGTGTGTAACCTGTATAGGACATTACGTTTATGCTCCTTATATATTACGCTTCAAACCGGAACCGGCCGGTCTGCTCGTTCAGTTTCGCGGAAAGCTCCGAGAGCGTCTCCGTCTCTTCCTTGCATTTGTCGATGGTCGTAGTCAGCGTGCACATGCTGGCGGAAGTCTCCTGTGTGGAGGCTGCATTCTCCTGGGCAATGGCCGCCAGCTGTTCGATGGCATCACTGATGTGATTCTTCAGCTTATTGATGGTATCCGTCTGATTGAAAATATCATGTGATGCTTCGGATACGTTCAGGATCTCCTGCTGCAGACCCGAAAAAGAGTCCTTGGTATTTTTCAATTTCTCGGCCTGGATCAGGGCATCCTCGGAAAGCCCCTTCATTCGCTCCACAGAGTCCTCGGAGTTGCCGATCAGCTCATAGGTGATCTCTTCAATGGTGCTGGCGGATTCCGCGGAATTCTCGGCCAATTTACGGATTTCCTCCGCCACGACTGCAAAGCCTCTGCCGCCCTCTCCGGCGCGGGCCGCCTCAATGGAGGCATTCAGGGAAAGGAGATTCGTCTGTGCGGCGATATCCTGGATCAGCGTCACGGCATCACGGATCTTCTCCGCAGAACGGTTCGTCGCATTCGTCTGCTCCGTCACCGTATGGATCGCGAGCGATGTCTTGTTATTGATGTCCTCGAGGTCATTCAGCATGTCGTTGGATTGATCGGAAAGGTCGTTCATCTTCAGGATGGAATCCTCGAGGGAATGCACCGATTCCCCGTTCAGCGCAATCGCATCCCCGATGTCATTTACCGCTTCTCCCGCACCGGTGGTCTCATTCGCCTGGGTAGTGCTGCCGCTTGCGATCTCCTCCACCGCATTGTTGACATGGGTGACATTCTCCACGATGGCGTCAAACTCTCTGGTAAAGGCAGAGTTTGTCGTCCGCAGCTGTTCGCCCTGCTTTCGGATTACGGAAATGATGGCGGACAGCTCGGAATGGAGTCTGTCAATCGCACGGCTCGTCATGCCGATCTCATCCGTCCTTTGGTTCAGCTTCTCCTGCTCCGGATTCTCCGTAAAGTCAAGGTTCGCCACCTTATCCGCGATGGCAGTCAGCTCCGTCAGCGGACGGATCATCCTGCTGACCGCAACAATCCCGATAACGAGCACGATGGCAAAGATGATGACCCCCGCGAGGATCATCTGACCCACGGCACGATTCACCAGTGCCTTATCTGAGACATTCGCGTTTAACTCTCTCGCTGCGATGATGATCAAAACAATCCCTGTAAAAAGTACTCCCGTGCAAAGCACCAGCAAAATCTTTGCCAGCATGGACCGCGTCAGCGGCACCTTCGCCCGGGATGTCTCTTCTCTTACTGCCCCCATATTCTGTTTCCTCCTGCACCCCATTATGGCAGAAAAACGATGAAAATTCAACCGGGGACAAAGCCCCGTATGCTCTTACTGCAGGAGCTCAAATGTATAGCCCTGCTCGATCCCCGCATCAATCAGATCCCCCAGCACAGCGGCATTCGTCGAGGAAATCCCATGCAAAAGATAGATCGCTCCGGGATGCAGCGCGTTGATCACTTTCGTCCGTGTTTCGTTCACATCCGGCTGATTGTCCACATACCAGTCTCTGTGTGCGAAGCTCCAGAACACACTGCGATAATTGCAATTGTTCACGATGGCCAGTCCCTGCTGTGAAAACTTTCCTTCCGGATAGCGCCACAGATGCATGACATACCCGTAGTTTTCCACTGCGGCGTTATGCACATCCATCAGCTCCTTCTGCTGCTCCTCCAAGCTCTTCGCCACGATGTTGGTGTGCGTCACACTGTGGTTGCCAAGCTCATGTCCCTCGTTGATGATGCGCTGGCAGATCTCTTTGTCCTCCTGCACAACAGGAAGGGTTGCAAAGAAGACTCCCTTCACGCCCTTTTCCTTCAGCGTATCCAGAATCTGTACGGTGTATTCGTTGGTGTAGCCGATATCAAACGTGAGGTACACCTTCTTCGGCTCTCCTTCTTCCCAGGGCATGATAAAGTATGCGGAAAGATCACCGTATTTTTTCTGGTACAGGGTACAGCCATCCGGCCGGCCGTAGGAATCCGTCGGTCCGCCGCTTCCCCATTCCACGAGAGTCGGATCATAAGCCGTCACATCCAGCTGGGGATTCGTCAATGCGATGGAGGTCACGTTTCCCTGCGGATCCGTACTGCCTTCTTCGGTCACGGTCGGGAAGGCAAGCTCCGTCTCTGTCTCTGAAACCGCCTCCCCGGTCTCCGCTGCCGCAACGACCGCGCTTTCCGTCTCCACCGTATTCGTCACGGTGGCGTCCAGTATATCTTCTTCATTTTTTCCGGCAGTCCGCTCCTCCTGCTTCGCCTCTGCCTTTTCCACGGCGCCGGATTTGTCAATCCCTTTTTCGATGAGCAAAAACGTCAGGATAACGGCGCTAAGGGCACCCGCGCAGATCAAAAGGCGCGCCCAGAGAGGAGTTTTTTTTCTATTCTTTTCCATTCCTTCAGCCTCCCAGCTTGTATGCAATAAGGCATCCCGCCACCAGGCAGACTACCCCGATCAGAACAGGTCCCACGGTCAGCACACCGAAACTCGCCATCATCAGAATCCCGATGGGCGAAGCGACAATGAGTCCAATAATCGCCCAATAAGCATACACCTCGAATTTCTGAAAAATCATTTCGATGAGCTTCGCAAATCCGGCGATCCCGATCAGTACACCGACACCGAAGATCAATAAAATAACAAAGCTCTGCAGCAGGAGCTCCTTGTCTCCTGCCTTCAGGGCGGACATGAACTGGCTGATTGTACCGATCACCGGATTATAATAGCCGAGGATCAAAAGTACCAATGAGCCGCTGACGCCCGGAATCACCATGGTCCCTGCGGCGACGACGCCTACCAGAAACAGCAGAAGGAGGCTCAGGGGCTTCATCGTCAGCACCGCTTCCTGTCCGGACATCCCCGAAAGAAGCGCCATCGCGATGACCAACCCGAAAAACAGAGCGAATGCGAGGAGATGCCCGAATTTCACTTTACTCCCTTTCACCTTTCCGATCATCATCGGCAGACCGCCCAGGATCAGCCCGATGAAAAACAATGTCGTCGGAAACGGAAATCTGTCGAAGCACCACTTGATCACCACGGATCCGCCGAAGATCGCAATCAGCATACCGATAATAATGGGCAGGAGAAAAATGATGTTCTTTTTAAACTCCTTGAAGAAATGACTGAGGCAATGAATCAGCTTGTCATAAATCCCCATCACGACCATCATGGTCCCGCCGCTGACACCGGGGATCACATTGGCAAGGCCAACCACAATCCCCTTCAAAATATCCTTGATAAACCTTCCGACTGTTTTCATACTGCTCCTTCTTTTTCCATGTATTCTCTGATGGCATCCAGCAGCATCTGCATCTCCTCCGGTGTGCCGATGGTGATCCGAAGGTAAGAGGCAATCCGCTCCGGTTTGTTGAAATGACGGACATAGATCGCTTTTTCGCGCAATGCGGTATAAAGTGCTGCGCAGTTGATCTTCGGATGGGTCACAAACAGGAAGTTCGTCACGGAGTCCGTAAAGACAAATCCCAGATCCCGGAGTTTATCCGCCGCCCACGCCCGGGTTCCGATGATTTTCCTTCTTGTCTCCTCGAAATAGGCGCGGTCCGCGAGGGCCTCGACGCCGGCCAGAATCGCCGTTGTATTCATCGTGTAGGAATTGAAGGAATACTTGACATCGTTTAAACACCGGATCAGGGTCTCATTCCCGAAGGCCATGCCGATCCGCATTCCCGCAAGGGATCTGGATTTGGAAAATGTCTGTGTCACGATCAGGTTGTCATATTGCCTGATCCAAGGTACCACACTTTCCCCTCCAAAATCAATATACGCTTCATCAACGATCACAATCGTGTCACGATTTTTCTCAATGATCTCCCGCAGCACGGACAGCTCCAGGGCTGTCCCGGTGGGGGCATTGGGATTCGCGATGACGATCCCGCCGTTCTCGCCGAAGTAATCCTCCCTGCGGATGGAAAAATCCGGGTCCAGGGGCTTCGTCTCATAAGGGATCCGAAGCATGGCGGCCCAGACATCGTAAAAGGAGTAGGTGATGTCCGGAAAAAGAACGGGCCGGTCACCGTTGAAAAAGGTCAGAAACAACATGGCCAGCACATCATCCGAACCGATCCCGAGGAAAACCTCTTCCTTTTTCAGATGCATTTCTTCCGCGACCATGGAAAGCAGCGGCTCTCCCGCAGGATCGGGATAACGGCGCAAAAGATCCGCGTCCAGCCCCTGCAGCGCTTTCCTGACACCCGGCGCCGGGGGATAGGGATTTTCGTTGGTATTCAGCTTGATGATCCGTGTTTCCTTCGGCTGCTCACCCGGTGTGTAGGGGGTGACGCGCCGGATATGCTGTTCAAAATATCTCATGCTTTCTTTCTCCGTGGTTAAATCGTTCTGCCCTTCGACAGATTCTCAAAAGAGGGAAGAGAACGCTCTATCATCTCCGGCGGGACACAATAAGCGATCCGGACATACCCCGTACATCCAAAGGCACTGCCCTTCACCAGGAGAATCCGCTCCTCCTTTGCCCTGTCCACAAAGGCCTGCTCCTCCTCCGGCGTCACCGTCTGCCCCTCCGGTGCCCCCGGCACCTTCATCCAGAGGTAAAACGCGCCCTCTGGTTTTACACAGGAAAATCCGAAGGATGTCAGGCTCTCATACAGCCTTCTTCTGTTTTTGTCGTAAAAAGCAAGCTCTGTCTTTTCTGAAAGACACGCCGCAACAGCTTTCTGCATGAGAGACGGGGCATTCACATAGCCCAGTACACGGTTATTCTGCGTCAGTCCCTCCAGGAGGCGAGCCTCCTCTTCGATCCCCGGTGACACAGCCAGATATCCGATCCGCTCTCCGGGAAGGGACAGGGACTTGCTGAAGGAATAGCAGGCGATGGTGTCCTTGTAATACTTCGCGGGAAAACTCCGGTGGGTTTCCTCATACACCAGCTCCCGGTAAGGCTCGTCCGAGAGGAGGCAGATCGTATGACCGATCCTCTCCTTTGCATCCGTCAGGATCTCCCCGAGCCGTGTCAGCGTCTCCTCCGGGTAGACAACCCCTGTAGGGTTATTGGGTGTGTTGATGATCACTGCCTTCGTCCGTGGCGATATCTTTTCTTCCAGCTCCGAAAGATTCGGCTGAAAGGTCAATAGATCCGGCGCAATGGTAACAAGCACGCCGTCCCAGTTCGCAACATAGTTTTTGTATTCCCCGAAATACGGCGCGAACACGATCACTTCATCGCCGGGATCCAGGATGGTCCGCAGGGCTACATTGATCCCGCCCGCGGCGCCCACCGTCATGATAATATCAGTCCCGCGGTAATCCGTTCCGAAACGGCGGTTCAGGTCTTTCGCAATCGCTGTCCGCACATCCTCAAAACCCGCATTGTTCATGTATCCGTGCAGCTCCAGGGGATCCGTTTCTTTCACAAGGGCCGTGATCACATCCTTCAGCTTCTCCGGTGCGGGTACGCCAGGATTGCCGAGGCTGTAATCATAGACGTTTTCCGCCCCGAAACGGTCTGCCATCTTCTTTCCTTCCGTGAACATGGCACGGATCGCAGAGCCGCCCTGAATCCCTTCCGCTGTTTTCCTCGAGATCATCTGCGTCCTCCGTTTTCCTTCAGCGCCGCTTCCTCTTCCTCCAGCTTTTTCAAATCCTCCGGTGTCATGTATTTCCGGAAGATCCGTTCCAGAATGATGGAAAAGATCCAGCCAAATCCGGCAGGAAGCACAAAGATCAGTGCCGGCATGACATAACGGATCAGGAGAGCCGCCAGAATCACCATCCCGATCATCAAGGCGGACCAGGGGAGATTCACCACGGAGAGGATGGCCGCATTTTTCAGCACATGCTTCCAATCCTGTTCAAAGCGGGAAATATACGCAAAAATGTACACTGCCCAGATCGTTTCATAGATCATCATGAAGGTGAAAAGGATGTGCAGCATACCGATGGGCGACCCCTGCGGCAGAAAATAGGTGAGCATAAGGGTGCGATCCGCGTAAAGAACCCCGTAGATCAAAAGAAGCAGCAGCCAGACGCCGGTTGCCTGCTTAAAGTTCAATTTGAAGGCGCCCCAGAAATTCTTGAACACGTAACCCTTTTCCTGCCGGACCACCTGACGGATCACCGTAAAAAGAGCCGTGGTGGAAGCGCCGATGGTAAAAATCGGCAGGCAGAACAAAAGCCACAGGAAGCTGATCACCACCACATCCACGATCTTATTCATTACCGTTGTAAACTTGCCTTCATAGCTGAAAAAACCGGACATATTCTCTCCTACCGGATCCATTGACGTATCGGAAACGCATGAAGAAAAGCGTTACCTGTATCCCATTCGTACACTGTATTTTTCCATCATACACCACATGGCTTTTTTCCTCAATCTCTCTTCTCCATGGGCGTCGATATCTCTTTGACCGCAAGATCCGCCGCGCTTTCCGGTGCCTGATGCACCACCACCTGTTCATAGGGGATCTCAATGTTGTTCCTTGCAAAAATGAGGCGTACCTCTCTGGACAGACGGCGGTATGCCCAGTTCCGCTTATAGGATTCCGTATAAATGGCGATACGAAGCAGCAGGTTATTCTGCCCGAATTCCTGCACTCCCTGGTACTGCGGCGGACTCACCAGACCGGGGATCTGCTCCTCGGTGAGCTTCTCCAGCTCTTCCTTCAGGATATCCTCCACTTTCTCCAGATCCGCCTGATAGGAAACAGGAACCTTCAGTACCATCCGGGCCACTTCCCCGTTGGCATTCACGATATCCTTCACGGAGGAATTGTTGAAGATCTTGGTGTCGGCAAAGAACGACACCCTCGTGGTTCGAATACCGATCTCCTGCACAGTACCGTACCAGCTCCCGATGGTGATAAAATCACCCACCTTACAGGTTCCCTCAAAGATAATGAAAAATCCGGAAATCACGTCGCTGACCAGATCCTTGGCACCGAAAGAGATCATGAGGGAAAGGATGCCCGCGGAAGCAAGGAGTGTACGCGTATCCACACCAAACTGGGCGAGCCCGTAGTAGATGAATATAATCCCGGCGATGTATTTCAGGGAATTGCGAAGCAGCAGGCAGACGGTCTCCACACGGGAATCAGAGATCCTCGCGATCAGATACAGAATCCGGTTGAACAGCACCGTCAGCACATAGATTCCGCAAAGGAGATAGACGCAGGCAGTGAAAGCAAAAATATTGATGCCCTTCTGCCACCTTCCCATCAGCACATAGGTGATCACGCTGAACAGCTCGTTTTCTCTGTCCGGATGGATCATATAGTAAATCCACGGCACAACGACTGCAATACAAAGAACGGTGATGATCTTGTAGATGGTGCTTTTCATCCGTTTCTCCGGGGACTGCGTCTCTTTCGACTCGGTATCCATTTTCCACCGCTCCTCAAACTGCTTGTCATCATGGGTTTTGAAAAGCTTTGTGAAGTCCGAGAATACGCCAAGCTCATCCTGCGCTTCCTTGTCCTTTACAGCCTCTCCTTCTTCATCATCCTCTTCCTGATTCTCCCCGTTCTCTTCTGTGGCTTCTTCACGCTCAAAATGCCGTCTGTGGTAGCGGAACATCCCGATGAAAAAGATCCCCAGCATCGCACACAGACCTATCAGCAACGCCGCGAAAGAAACGGTCGCTGCCTTCCCGTTGCCCTTTTTCTCCATCAGCGGAATCAGATAGTAGTCCTCCGACTCCTCCACGCCGGCATAGTAAGTGGTTCCGTCGATGGTCAGAAATCCTGTAAACGCTCCCGTGAGATCTTCTTCCGTGATCTGGAGATCTTCAATTGTGTCATCCGGATAGCCCACCCCGGTGGTCTCTACCACCTTCAGTTCCTCCTTATCGATGGCAAGTGCATCCTCCGGTTGTCCGATGATCAGCTTATCCAGAACCTTCCTCAGCCGGAGAGGACCCACGAGACTGTTCCGGAGTGCCGGATCCACCGCAATTTCCACAAAGCCGTTGCACAGGTCCTCCTCATCACGGGTGCTGATACCGATATACTGGATGTAGTCTCCGGTATACTTATCCAGAATAGGTTCCTGAACCACCTCGGGCGTTCCGTTCAAAAGCTGCCTGAACTCATAAGAGGAGGCTTCCGGATCTTTACTGAGTTCATAATGATCAAAGGGTGAATTGGTGACGACAACCTTTCCGGACTGGTCGAACACATACACATATTCCACCCCCAGTTCCTCCGCCAGGTTCTCCATATCCACCCGGGTCAGATTCTCCACACCCTTCAGATCCACCGCAATCGCTGCAAGATAACACTGCTTCAGGTACTGCCAGTCCAGCCATGTATTGATTTCTTCGATCTCTTCTTCGCATTCAGCAAGATTCATCGCCGCACCCACGGCATATCGCTCCATGGTGCGCAGCACCGTCGTAATATCCGTGAGCACCTGCAGATAAAACGTCAACCCAAAAATGATCAGTCCGTTCAGCAGGAAATAGGATAACAGTTTCGTCCGGAAAACACGTCTTCTCTCCTCATGACGCTCCAGCATCAGGGAAATATACCGGACAAACAGCCAGATCACAACAAAGAAAACAAAACTGACAAAGAGGGTCTGACCAACGGTATATAATACAATTTCTGTGATCGGTACACCGCAGACAAGGTAGACGCCGTTGTAATACAGAACGCCTGCGTGAAGCATTCCCCCAAAACCCCAGTAATAATCCGTATCCAGAGGTCCCGCCTCCGTAGATACGAGGACACTCTCAAAGGAAAGGTTGTCCGCCATACTTCCGGGGGGGATATCCCCCATGGTAAGTGCCACCTCAGAGAGACTCTCTACCGGATAGGTGACTTTTTTGCCGACGAGCCCCCAGTCCGGATGTGCAATAATCGTATCCTGATCATCTACTGCCATGACATAGCCACTGCCGCCCACCATGATCTGTGACACGGTGTTGGTCCAGGAAAGGGTTCTGTTGACGAGATCCTCCAGATCTTCATCGTCCTGTACGTCAGACATTTCAATTCCATAATGCCTGTTCAGCTCATACTTCCCGTCCACCAGTTCTTTCCAGCTATCCACCATTTGATCATACACGTCACGAAGCGCCTGTTCATCTTTTTCCAGTTCGGGCAGCCGTCTGGAAATCTGAACCATGGCGCGGGCGATCTGCGGATCCACACGCTTGATGATTTTATTCGAAAACATCCGGAAGCTGCAGAGCGCCACGATGGCCGTTGCCGCGATCAGCACAAGCATCATCAGGATCTTCTTCCTGCGCGTCAATTTGATGTAGGCGGTCTCTTCCTCAGACAGCAAAGGTTTTTCTTTTTTCTTCCATCCCATGGTCGGTCGCTCCTTCCGCTTCTGTTATGAATTCATTACCACTTCTTTTTCGGGCGGCGTTTCGCCGCCACACGCCCACAGATCTCCCCCGCATGTCCGCAGGCCTCACAGGCTGCGTCGGAGAGCTTCTATCAGCCCCCGACATACAGCGAGGCGCTCCTTAAAAAAAGCGCCTCGTTTACCCGATCCTGCAAAAACGTTGACACAGTTCCTACTGCCCGTAGTATGCATTTGCTCCGTGTTTCCGGTAGAAATGCTTCTCCTTGATGTTATCCGGCGCCGGCTTTACATTCGGATTCAGTGCCTCGGTGTTCCGTGCCATTTTCGCGACTTCTTCCAGTACCACCGCATTGTGAACAGCCTCTGCCGCATCCTTTCCCCAGGTAAAGGGACCGTGGTTCTGACAGAGCACGGCCGGTGTATACTGGGGCTGAATCCCGCGCTTTTCAAAGGTCTCAATGATCACAAGCCCGGTGTTTTTCTCGTAGGCTTCGTTGATCTCCTCCGTCGTCAGGTTGCGCGCACAGGGAATCGGTCCGAGAAAATAATCCGCATGGGTTGTCCCGTAAAGGGGAATATCACGCCCCGCCTGTGCCCAGGCAACCGCCTCCGGCGAATGGGTGTGGACGATCCCGCCGATCACATCGTATTTTTTGTAGAGTTCGATGTGGGTCGCCGTGTCGCTGGAGGGTTTATACTTTCCTTCGATGCGGTTCCCCTCCAGATCCATCACCACCATGTCCTCCGGCGTCAGTTTGTCATAGTCCACGCCGCTGGGCTTGATGACGAAATAACCGCTCTCCCGGTCGATCCCGGAAACATTGCCCCAGGTATAGGTAATGAGTCCGCGCTTCGGCAGCTCCATATTCGCTTCGTAAACGTCTTTTTTCAGTTGCTCCAGCATTTCTTACCTCCCCGGTTGAAAAAACTTCTGCAGATCCGCTTCCGTGGTGTCGTCTCCGATTGTGATCAGCTCCGTCCCGGTCAGCCGTGCAAACATGGCGATGTCCTCTCTCTTCAGCGCTGTGGAAACCACGGAATGATGCGCTCCGCCTGCACAGCACCATGCCGCCGTACCGATGGCAAAATTCGGTTTGTGGCGGTACATGATCCGTGCGACGGGGAGCTTCGGCATCGGCTCCGGCTGCTTTACAAGTTCGATATCCGCACAAATGATCCTGAAATGATCCCCGAGGTCGATCAGGGTCACCTGAATCCCGTCGCCGGTAACCCCGTCAAACACCAGCCGTGCCGGATCTTCTTTTCCGCCGATACTGAGGGGATGCACCTGGATCTCCGGCTTCGTCGCCGCAAATGCCGGCGGCACCTCCAGCATATGGGAGGCAAGCTCCAGCTCCCGTCCCTTTTCCATGTCGTAGGTATAATCCTCTATGAAACCGGTGGCACCTTCTCTGCCCTCCGACATCTTCATCAATACCGTGGAAAGAGCACTGATCTTGTAATCTCCCTCCGGTCCGAAGCCGATGCCTTTTGTCATCAGATTCTGTGCCGCCAGACCCGGCAACTGCTTCAGGCCGTGCAGATCCTGGAAGGTGTCCGTGAAAGCACCTACACCATGCTGCTGCAGGAAGGTCTCCAGGGCCACTTCATATTTTGCCTGCTCGCGGACTGCTTCGCGGTTGTCTGTAGCCATCGTATACTTCAATTGATATTCCGCCATTTTCTGATCAATCTCAGCTTCGGAAATGGTATTGGCAAGGGATGCGATCTCTCCGATCCCCCAGTACTTGATTTCCCAGCCGTATTTGATCTCGCATTCCAGACGGTTGCCGTCGGTCACAGCCACATCACGCATATTGTTGCCGAAGGTCGCGACCGTGAGATTCCTGCCGCATGCAATGGCAGCAGCCACATGCGCAAACCGGCGGATCTTCTCCACCACCTCGTCGTGTCTGTAAAAGCCTGCAACGACCTCGTGGGGGATGCCGAGCCGCGCCAGAATGAAGCCGTACTCCCGGTCTCCATGGGCCGCCTGATTCAAATTCATGAAATCCATGTCGATCTCGCTGTAAGGCAGCCTCTCATTTGCCTGGGTGTGCAGATGCAGAAGGGGCTTTTGCAGAATCTGCAGACCCTTGATCCACATCTTGGCCGGTGAAAAGGTATGCATCCAGGTGATCACACCGACACAGTCGTCATCGTTTTCCGCCGCACGCATATCCTGCACACAGATCTTTGAAGTCTCTACGGTGGGCATCAATACGACCTCCGCCACATCCGAAAGCTTTTCATTCAGAAACTGCACCATCTCCTGGCAGTCTTTTCGGACATCAGCCAGGCATTCCTCCCCGTACAGATCCTGACTTCCCGGTATAAAGTAAAGTTTGTTCCCCATGTCTCCCTCCGTGTTATCTGGTCTCTTCGATGGTCTTTGCGATGCTTTCCGCATCCAGCCCGTATTTATGGATCAGCTCCGCTGCCGGTCCCGATTCGCCGAACACATCCCTGACACCGATCCGTGTCAGCTTCGTCGGGCATTTCTCGGAGAGCACCTCCGCAACCGCGCTGCCGAGTCCGCCCAGAATCGAATGCTCCTCTGCCGTGAAGACACGTCCTGTCTTTTTCGCGGAGGAAAGCACCAGCTCTTCATCGAGTGGTTTGATGGTATGAATGTTGATCACTTCGGCATCAATTCCCTTTGCCTTCAGAAGCTCCGCCGCACCGATTGCCTCCGGTACGCAAAGCCCGGTGGCAATGATTGTCAGATCCTTTCCTTCTTTCAGGAGAACCCCTTTGCCGATCTCAAACCTGTAATCCGCGTTGTCATTGATCACCGGCACTGCTGCACGCCCGAAGCGCATATAAACCGGTCCCTCATGCTCGTATGCGGCTCTCACAGCCGCCTTCGCCTCAATATCATCGCTGGGATTGATGACCACCATGCCCGGGATCTCCCGCATCAGTGCCAGGTCCTCCAGACACTGATGTGTCGCCCCGTCTTCACCGACGGAAATCCCCGCATGGGTCGCGCCGATCTTGACATTCAGATGGGGATAGCCGATGGAATTGCGCACCTGCTCATAGGCACGTCCTGCCGCAAACATGGCAAAGGAGCTCATAAACGGCACCTTGCCGCAGGTTGCAAGCCCCGCCGCGATACCAGCCATATCACATTCCGCAATCCCGCAGTCTATAAAACGGTCCGGGAATGCCTTCTTAAATACACCCGTTTTGGTGGCACCTGCAAGGTCAGCGTCCAGTACCACGAGATCCTCTTTTTCTTTTCCAAGCTCCGCAAGTGCATTTCCGTAGCTCTCACGGGTCGCAATCTTTTTCATGTCAGCCATTATGCAGCACCTCCTTTTGACAGTTCGTCCATCGCCTGACGGTACTCCTCCTCATTCGGCGCTTTTCCGTGCCAGCCTACCTGATTCTCCATAAAAGAAACGCCCTTGCCCTTTACGGTCTTCGCGATGATGGCGGTGGGCATGCCCTTCGTCGTTCTCGCCTCCTGGAAAGCGCTGCGGATCTCGTCGAAATCGTTGCCGTTGATGTTGATCACGTGGAAATTGAACGCTTCGAATTTCCTGTCGATGGGGTAAGGCGAGCAAACCTCATCAATGGGTCCGTCAATCTGGAGATTATTGTTATCCACGATCACGACCAGATTATCCAGCTTCCGGAAGCCGGCAAACATGGCTGCTTCCCAGATCTGTCCTTCCTGAATCTCCCCGTCACCGCAGAGACAATACACGCGGTAGTCCTTATGATCCATTTTTCCTGCCAGCGCCATGCCTACCGCTGCGGAAAGCCCCTGTCCCAGAGACCCGGAGCTCATGTCCACACCCGGAATATGCTTCATATCCGGATGTCCCTGCAGGTAAGATCCGGTATGACGGAGGGTCTCCAGATCCTTCACCGGGAAAAACCCTCTGTTTGCCAGAGTCGAGTAAAAGCCCGGTGCCGTGTGTCCCTTGGAAAGGACAAACCTGTCACGATCCGCATTCTTCGGGTCGTTGGGGTCGATATTCATTTCCTCGTAATACAGATAGGTGTAAAGATCGGCTGCCGAAAGAGATCCTCCGGGATGGCCGCTCTTAGCGTGATACGTTGCCGTAACGATGCCCTTTCGCACTTCGTTTGCGGCTTTCATCAGTTCCTTGTTTTCCATATGCTCTCCTTTCCTGATCATTCTTATCCAATGTCACGAAACAAATCCGTGTATTTCCCACATGACTCATTCAGGGAACGCTGAAAATAACGTTTCCTTAAGCTTCCATCACAAATGCTGCTGCCGCGGCCTCTGCCGGGAGTGTTTTTTTGTATCCCTCGATGTACTCGTCAAACCCTTTCACATCCTCCGGGTCCGGATTCATCACATCACCGGATTCTCCGCCAAAAACCCTGTCGGACAGGAATTCTCCGAGAGCAGCGCCGTTTCCGCTGATCATGAATGCCGCAAGGAGTGCCATGCCCCAGGGGCCACCTTCTCCTGCCGTCTTCATGACAGCGACGGGCGCATTCATGGCCGCAGCCAGCATGGACTGCCCCACGCCTTTGGTCTTGAAAAAGCCGCCGTGGCCGTACAGCTTATCCACCTTGACGCCCTCCTCCTTAAACAGGATATCGCATCCGATCTTCAGGGTGGAAAGGGACGCGTAGAGATGGGACCGCATGAAGTTTGCCAGGGTAAACTCCGCATCCGGCGTCCGCACAAACAGCGGTCTCCCTGCATTCAGTCCGGTGATTGCTTCCCCTGCATTGTAGTTGTAGGCCAGCAATCCGCCGCAGTTCTTCTTTCCTTCCAGTGCCTTGTTATAAAGCAGGCCGTAAAGGTCTCCCGCATCCATGGGATGACCGGAGGCTTTTGCGAATTCTCCGAACAGATTGACCCAGCCGTTCAGATCCGTCGTACCGTTGTTGCAGTGCGCCATGGCAACAGGTGCACCGTCCGGTGTCGCCACGATGTCCAGTTCCTCGTGTACCTTCTGCAGGGGCTTCTCCAATACCACCATTGCAAAGAAGGAGGTCCCTGCGGATACATTTCCGGTTCTCTTGGCCACAGAGTTCGTCGCAGCCATACCCGTGCCTGCATCCCCCTCCGGAGGACAGAACGGAATCCCTGCCGCAAGACTGCCGCCCGGATCGAGGAAGGCTGCCCCCTCCGGGGTAAGTGTCCCTGCCTTTTCGCCTGCCGTCATCACCCTCGGCAAAATCTCTTCCAGTTTCCACGGAAATCCCTGAGGCGCGGTCAGCTCATCAAACCGTCTGATCATCCCCGCATCAAAGGTTCCCGTCGCATCATCGATGGGGAACATCCCGGAAGCCTCCCCGACACCGAGCACCTTCTCTCCCGTCAGCTTCCAGTGGATATAGCCGGCCAGCGTGGTGAAATGCGCAATCTCTTTTACATGAGGCTCCTTATTCAGGATCGCCTGATAAAGGTGGGCGATACTCCAACGCTGCGGAATGTTGAAGGAAAACTCCTTCGTCAGTGCCGCTGCAGCTTCCCCGGTGATGGTGTTGCGCCAGGTGCGGAAGGGGACGAGAAGCTCCCCGTTCCTGTCAAAGGGAAGATACCCGTGCATCATACCGGAAATCCCGATGGCAGCCAGACTCTTGATGGTCGTGTCATAGCGGTCTTTGACATCCCGCAGCAGATCCCGGTAGCAGTCCTGAATCCCTTCATGGATGTCCTGCAGGCTGTAGGTCCAGACACCGTTTTCAAAACGGTTCTCCCAGTCATGCGCGCCGGATGCAATCGGTGCATAGTCATCACCGATCAGGACCGCCTTGATCCTTGTGGAGCCGAATTCCAGCCCCATGACGGCTTTGCCGCTCTCAATCTGTTCTTTTGCGTTTCCCACGTCAGTCCCTCCTGAAAAATACAATTCCTGTCCCGCACTCCAAAATCATGGCTGTTCAAAAGAAAGAGCGACGATTTCCGGAAGTGCAAATCATCGCTCTTATTGTATCACAAATATTCAGCAAAAAAAACTCTCTTCCTGTCAGGGCACCTGGAAGCCGACGCTGCCATCTTCGTTCACACTGAATTCTACCGCATCGGTGAGATAATAGTCCCCGTAAATATCATCGATCGCGAAAAGATATCTGTAATCCGCCGGTTCCATCAGATCATAATAGATAGCGGTTTCGGAATCCACTACGTATTCAGTTCCGTAGTAGATAAACTCCTCCCCTCCATCCATACTGTAGGCCGTATAGCTCGGAATGATCACGTCTCCCTCCTGCAGGGGAATGATGTTTCTGTCTGCCGAGCCGTTATCGTCGATTCCGTCCCAGGTTCCCTCGATCACAACCGATCCGTCCTCAAAGAGCTGCTTTATTCTGAGGTTCGTCTCCTGGCCGTTGAGAAGGATCGTGGCGGTGTAAAGCTCATAATCCTCCGTCACCTCGATGAGATAGGTGGAAAGGTTCTGCCCGTCCGGTAGTGACAGCCAATAGCCGTCAAAGTTGTCCTGAAAAACACCGGTTTCCCAGTCTCCGATGACATCCCTCGTCTCTCCGAGGACGATCAGGTCTTCCCCGTCCTGCGATATTTCATAAACCATGGCGCTTACGTCAGAAGCATTTTCATTTCCTTTTTCGTCCAGCTGAAACCAGAAGATACCCTGCTCATCCAGCTGGGGTTCTTCCGCAAAGGTGATATACGGGCTCTCTCCGGTCTGTTCATACTCATCCATATAATCCCAATGGGAATCGTCCTGCTCCTGCTCCGCAGAGTTCCATTGTCCCTCCTCATCAAACCATTGCCCCTCATCGTAGCCTGCAGCCGCTTCTCCCTCCACACCGGACTGGGTCTGCCGGTCTACAAAGGAAAGATAATAAGGGCTGATACAAACCCTGTTGAAGGTCTTCATTTCCATGGACCCCTGGATGCTCAGAGGATAATACATGGAGAGCCCGGAGGATCCCCCTTGCTCCGATCCGTCCACGGCATAGATGACGGCCTGATGCAGCGCGTCCCGGGCGCCTGGCGAGCCGCCGGAATACCTTTCTGCGGCGTCAATAATCCCACCCATATCCACCATGTTGGTATAGCCTTCGGAGGGATTGTTGCCGCCGTAATTTTCCGCAGCCATGATTGCTCTCACGATCCAGGCAAGGTCGCCGGCATTCTTTCCCGCCTCATACATCTCTTTTGCATAGGTATTAAAGCTTTCCAGCAGTCCGTCCACCTTTGAAAGATCCGTCACGGACTGCATCGCGCAGTCCGAATCCCCCGATTCCAAACAGGAGGCCAGGAAGCTGTCACAGATCACCCTTCCGACGGCAGCCCCGTCCGCTTCCGGATTCTCCGCGATAAAGTTACCGATCGTCGTATAATCATAGCCGCTGCCCGGCATGATCTCCTCCGAGGCCACCATGTAATCCGCATAGGTTGCCATCACGTTTGCCGTCTCTACGGTTGCCATCAGACAGGCGTCGAAACCGATCAAATCAAATTTGCGGCCGAATGTCGATGCATAGGAGCACAAAGCCTTATCCAGATCCTCCAGCTCCAGAGAATCGCCATATTGGATCTCATCAAAGCAGACCCCGGAGATGCTGCCGCCGCCGTGATCCCACAATATGAGGCCCATATGATCCGACGCATAATGGGAGACACCCCAATGCAGGAAGTCCGCCAGTGTCTCCGGTTCCGCCATGCTTGCCATGGGCACTTCATCCACAAGGTACATCTCTCCGTTCTGGATCAGATATCTCTGGTTGGTCTGATTGTCTATCACCTCGTTCTGCCAGGTCTTCGTGCCGCCTGTCTCCACAACAAACCGGATATTGTCTCCCCGGACATCAATCATTTCTCCCAGGTCACCGGTTGCGGCCCCCAGATCGCTTTCCAGATCCGTTCCGCAGAGATAGACAAAGATCGTCCATGTATCATCCCCGGTCTCACCGATTTTGTCGGTAAAGGTGCGGCGGTCGACATGCAGCTCTCCTGTCGCATTGTCCACGGTGATGTTCACTCCGCCGGGGCTGTCCTGAAGAGATGCGCTGCTCCCCTGTGTTCCTCCCCCTTCTTCTGCTTCCTCCGCGAAGTCCGTATTACCCTGGTACTGCCCGTTTTCCTCTGTGTCACCTGTACACCCCGTAGCCGAAACTGCAACCGTAAGGGCAAGAAAACCCGTCAGTATCCTTCTTTTCATTTCCTCAATCCTCCGCGATCACGATCAAACAATCCTCTTCTCCCCATTGGACCATGGTGTCCTTCGGGGGGTTGGAGACGATGGTGTAGCTGTCTGTTTCCTTATCATATTTCCGGTATCCGATCAGAACTTCCTTCCGGATGGCCGCCGCATATCCTGCCGTATAAATATTCACCGGCCGCTCAATGTGAATATAATGTTTGGCAGGCCGTACATAGATCTCTGATCCTTCTTCCGTCAGCAATTCATGGAAGATATCCTTCAACTCGCGGAACTGGGAGATCTGCGCCAGGATCAGACTGGATATGTTACGGCCTATCACGAAGTCATTCACTTCCGTGATCTCGGCAAGCTCCTGATTCTCCGCCCGGAGCACCTCGCTTGTCACCTTCATGCGGTGCCCCTTTGCGGACAGATACTTGAGCTGGAGCAGCACCATCAGGATCTTCGCATCCTTCATTTCCGCGTCTTCATCCGTCATCTCATCATCGGTATCCGCAAGAACAAGCACCAGCGTATTCTCGTTTTTCAGAAGCTGCTCCAGTTGATCCCGGTTGTAGATATCCGTAACCAGTACCTCCAGATGGATATTCCGGAATTGAAGTGCGTTCAGTTCCTCCAGATGTTCGGCCTGATCCTCCGGGATCGCGATGGTGACGAGGGAGCCTTCTGCCACATAATGGTCCTCTTCCCCAAGAATGGTCGGAATATCCCTGCTGTATCCGAGGATCAGGATATCGTTTGTCAGCGGTTCCTCTGCTACACGTTTCGTCAGAACCGAATTTTGATCCACGGCAGCCGCCTCTTCGCTCGGCTTGCTCACACCGTCATCCTCCGCAAACAGGATCAGCTTGTCTCCCGCTTCCACAAGGGTCTCCGGATCCGGGTTCATCAGGATCCGCCCATCCTTCTTTTTCAACCCGGCAACAATGGATACCGGGAAGTAAAGGTTCAGTTCAAACATGGGTTTCCCGATCACCTCGGGATGTTCCTCGATATAGAATTCGCTTCCGTCATAATCAAAAAGCTCCGTATATACGGCAGAGAGACCGGCGTGTCTGCTGGTATGCGCAATGATGCGGCTCATGGCGTCTCTGAAGCTTAAGATCTCCGCATAGCCCTCCCCCGCGATTTCCGCTGCCTGGATGTTATGCTCATCCCGGATCACGGCTGTGATATAACAGTTTTTATTTCCGGACTCCTTGATGAGCTTCGTTACCGCCAGAATGCTTTTGATCGTCAGGAAATCATCATCCGCATTGATGATGACGCTGCGGCAGGTATCAATGGAGCAGACGGAAAGATCATTCAGATCGCAGATGCTCCCGGAGCGGCAGATGACCCGGGTGGTCTTCGTGTCCGGAAAACGCTGGCGGATCCTTTCATCCATCTCGTCCTTCGGGATCTTGTCGTCCATGATGACAAGTGCCTCTCTCTTCTGATTCAGGTTTGCTTCGATCAGTTCGGAGATGATGGTATAGATCCCGTTATCCGTCCCCAGGACCACAACGTGATTTTGTTCCACAACAACGGATTTTCCGCGCCTAAGTTCCTGTACCCTGTCATCGATCGCATTGCAGATAATACCGGTCAAAGTACTGGTCAGCAGGATTCCGATAAAGCAGACCACCAGCATGAAAACGATGTAAAAAACAGAGCCGTCTCCGTCTTCCGCCATGGTACCCGGGTCCATGATGTGAAGCAGGGCCGTAAACACACCGTTTGCATATCCCGCGTCCCGGTTGAAGATCGCATAAACCAGAAGTCCTACCCCAAACACCGCTATGGCGGTCACAATAAACAGAAGCCGGACCAGCGCCCCCGTCCCGGAGGCCATCTGGTTGTCAAACCAGTACCGTAATTTACTCTTTTTCATCCCCGTTCTCCTCTCGTCTCTTTCTTCCTTTCTCTTTCGGGCATATATTTCCATCATAATCCTGATGAAAAAAATGTCCGCCTCCACTATACCATATATTGGAAAAAAAGCACCGCGATCCGGATAAAAAAACTCCGTCCCGCCTGGGCGGTGTTCATAAAACAGTAACGCAAATTGAGCACTGTCGATGACAGGATTGGCAAAAAAACTCCTTACCACAGAAATGATGTGGTAAGGAGTTTCACTCCGATATTACGAAAATTTTGCCGTGATTTCTATATTATCATTAATTCCCAATTCCTATACCTATTTGACGTCCAGATGAATCTATAAATACCCCTCCAAAATCCCTGGTATTATCGGTAACAAGCGTATATCCCCGTGATCTTGCATGGGCAGCTATCATCTTATCCCTGTCCTGATTTTGTTTTTCTTTTTTCTTCTGCTTAAGCTCAGCAAGGATCCGCCCAAAATGAACAGCTGCTTTCGTATCAAAATCCATGATGAGGATGCCGGCTAAAATCTTGTTTATGGCTTCTCTGTTCCTTTCAGGATATTTGCTGTTCATTATGCCGTATTCCAGTTCCGCATAGGTTACAACGGAAATGCAGACATCATGACCTATATGCTCCGCAAGTGTTTCTGCGCATTTAGAATCCGGGTGTCTGAGACAAAAGATGAGTATATTGGTATCGAGCATATACATGATTACAATTCCACCCTTGTATTTGATACTTCTTCCGGTCTGCCATCTGCAAGAAAGTCATCGGAGAGCATGGAAAGTCCAGTGTAAAAAGCATCCTTTAATGACGATTTCGGAGTAATTACAAGGGAGTCGCCCACTCTGTTGATAATAACCTCCGTGTCATCAAACTGGTATTCTTTAGGAATCCTGATTGCCTGACTGCGTCCTGACATAAAAGGTTTGGTTGTATGTAATGCTGCTGTTTCCATAATATTCGCCTCCTTTACTTCTTTATGATATACCTTGATATATCACACGTCAAACTTTATTATTCTTTGACAAAACCATTCAAGTCATTCATCATTAAAACCGATATAGGCTAAGGTTTCATTTGAGCCTATGTTTACCTAAATGACGTGATTACATGGCCATGGACATATTGTCTTTATCGTAACGATTCGTGGTAAAAAATATTTTTGAGATTTATTGGAACACATGGAACATTTGACCCTCTTTCATGCATATATAAGTAGAGGGATGAAATTTCAGCCGGAAAGGAGGTGCGAAGGATGGCTTACGCTTTTCTATGCGCTTCCAAGGGTAATGGTTGAAAAACAAAAGGAATATCTTTCGTTACCCCGCTGCCCATATGATGTGCTGCGAACAGAAAAGTATGATGAACTGATAAATGATGATCTCTTCCTTCAGCTTGTCTGGGACTGTTACGCCTGGATGATCTTTCAGCGGATTCCTATTCCGTTAAAAGACGGAACATAGCGTTTCATGAACTGGTAAAGGCGATATACGTGGATGCTCCGGACAAATCCTTCGGCAAGCGCACACAGCATATCCACATCCAGTATGACGGATTGGGATTCATCCCTCTGAATGAACTCTTAGCAAGTGAAAAGGCGTGACCGAAGCCACGCCTTCACATTCTTTTCATTCTAACAGTATTTACTGTCTTATGACGCCCCGCCTAAAAGGGACGGAGTTTTTTGCTTTTCAATTCACAAAAAGATTATTTTGTTGCGCTCTTCCTGGAGGCAAGAATATCGAACACCACGGCGCCGAGGAGAACCAGACCTTTTACGATCTTCTGCCAGTCAGCATTGACGCCCATGAGGGACATCCCCAGGTTGATGACACCAATCAGAGTAGCACCAACCACCATACCCGTGATCTTTCCGGAACCACCGTAAGCGGAAACGCCGCCGACCACGCAGGCTGCGATGGCATCCATTTCGTAGTAGGTACCTGCGGTGGAGTTGGACGCCTGGAAGCGTGCCGTTACGATAAACGTCGTCACCGCGGTCAGCACTGCCATGTTCAGATAAGCCAGGAACATGATCTTTCTGGTGTCGATACCGGAAAGCCTCGTTGCTTCCGCATTATCACCGATGGTGTAGAAATAGCGGCCGGTTGTCGTCTTGCTGGTAATGAAGCTGTAGAGCAGGACAATTGCCACAACCCAGACAAGAACCGTGGGAATACCGCCGGACAACGCCAGCTTGTAAGCAAACAGCATGACAACCGCCACACCGAGCACGCTCTTCAGGATCACGGACGCCAGTGAATCTGCTTCGTAGCCTTTTTTGAGCTTATTTGCTCTGGCAAGGAAGCTGATCAGGACGATCAAAACGCTGACAACGATTCCCACGATCAGGCAGATGAGATTCAACTGACCAACAGGTGTGGAAAAGAGTTTCCCGGAAAACAGTGCCAGATACGCTTCCTGATTGGAAAGGGAAATACTGCCCGTAGAACTGTTTGCGCTCAGAATCGCGGTACCCAGACCACGGAACGCAAGATACCCGGCCAGGGTTGCGATCCATGGGGGGATATTTACATACGCAATCAGAAAACCGAGTACGCATCCGTAGATCACACCGATCAGAAGCATGATCCCGATGGAGACACCCGTATTGAATTGCTTCACCGTCATCAGAACACCACCGACCGATCCCAGGAAACATACAAAGGATCCGCAGGAAAGATCGATATTACCACCGGTCAGCATACACATCAGCATACCGGTTGCAAGAATGAATACATAGGCATTTTGTGTAATCAGGGCATTGAAGTTCATTGCCTGAAACATATTGCCGCCTGTCATGATCGTGAAAAAGATGTAGACCAGGACAAGAACGATGAGCATTGCATTCTTTTTTAATACATTTACATATTTACTTGCCATGTCTCTTCCCCTTTACTTTTTCTTTTTATTTGACAGCACGTCAAAGATGATAGCCAATAATACCACAATACCTTTTACTACCGTCTGATAGTTGGCACTGATACCCATGATACTCATACCCTGGTTGATGACACCCATGATCAGAGCACCAATGACGATTCCGAACACGCTGCCCTCGCCGCCGTATGCGGATGCGCCGCCGATGAAGCAGGCTGCGATGGCATCCATTTCGTAGGCATTACCGAAGGTGGGCTGCGCGCCCTGGGCTCTCGCTACGGTAAGGATACCGGCCAGACCGGACATCAGTCCCATGTTTACATACGCATAGAAATACACCTTTCTGGAATCAATACCGGAAAGATTCGTGGCCTTTTCATTGCCACCCACTGCATAGAGGTAACGACCCATGCGGGTATTTTTCGTGATGTAGGTATAGACCAGAAGTACCGCTGCAATCCAGATCAGAACCGTCGGCAAACCCTTGTATTTCGCCAGCTTGTAGAAGATCCAGATCACGACCGCACAGATCACCGCTACCTTGATCAGCTCCGAATAAAGGGGCTGTACTTCATACTGCTTACGCTTCGCTGCGATCCTGGACCGGAACACAATAAGCACATACACCGTTGCAGCGATGAGACCGACGAGAAGGCAGGTCATGTTGATCCCGTTGCCATGAAGGAAATCCGGAATATAGCAGTCCGAGCCCCCGCCGAATACATTCAGGAAGGTCTTATTGCTGATACCGACCGCATAACCCTGCATGACCACATTGGACAAACCGCGGAAGGCGTACATGCCGGCCAGCGTCGCGATAAAAGGCGGCACCTTTACATAAGCGATCCAGAAGCCCTGCCAGATACCGACCAGAAGTCCGCCGATCATCATGATGGCAACCGCAACCCAGACATTGATGTCCTTTTGCATCAGTACGGCACCGACACCACCGACAAAGCAGACCACGGAACCGCAGGCCAGATCTATGTTACCGCCGGTAAGGATACAGAGCAGCATACCTGCGGAAAGCACGAAAACGTATGCGTTCTGCGAAATCAGGTTGTTGATGTTCTGCGGAAGCAGAATATTGCCCCCTGTGTTGATCTGGAAAAAGATGACAATCACAATCAGCGCAATCGCCATTGTATATTTTCTCAGAACACCGGTGATTTTCAAGCTCATGCTTCGTCACCTCCTCCTGCCGACTGGATGATGCAGGCCATGATATTCTCCTGCGTCGCATCGGTAGCTTTCATCTCGCCGACAAATTTCCCTTCATTCATGATATAGATCCGGTCACTCATCCCGATGACTTCCGGAAGCTCGGAGGAAATCATCACCACCGATTTTCCTTCTGCAACAAGATCATTGATGATGCAGTAAATCTCATACTTCGCACCGACATCGATACCTCTGGTCGGTTCATCCAAAATCAGGATGTCCGGATTCGTGAACATCCATTTCGCAAGAAGTACCTTCTGCTGGTTTCCGCCGGAAAGATTGCCGACGTTCTGTTCCACGGTCGGCGTCTTGGTCTTGAGCTTATCCTTATACTCCACCGCAACCGCATATTCCTTGTCGGTATCAATGATACCGCGCTGGCTGACGCCTTTCATATTGGCAAGAGAGGTGTTGACCCGGATGGACTTGCTCAGCACCAGACCGTTTCCTTTCCGGTCTTCCGTCACATACGCAATCTTCGCATCGATGGCCTCACGGGGAGACTTCAGGGTGACTTCCTGCCCATGGATCTGCATGGATCCTGTAATGGTGGATCCGTAGGACCTGCCGAAGATGCTCATGGCAAGCTCGGTACGCCCGGCTCCCATCAGACCGTAAATGCCCACCACCTCACCTTTGCGGACATTGAAGTTGACATTATTAACCACCTTCCGCTCTGTATACAGCGGGTGAAAGACATTCCAGTCTTTGACCTCCATATTGATGTCACCGATCTCCACACCGCTCCGTTTCGGGAAACGATCCGTGATCTCGCGGCCTACCATGCCCTTGATGATACGCTCCTCACTTACTTCCTTCTCATGGCAGTCCAGTGTCTCCACCGTGGAGCCGTCACGGACGACTGTGATCTTGTCAGCGACATACACCACCTCGTTCAGCTTGTGGGTGATGATGATCATGGTCATCCCCTGCTTCTTAAAGGAAAGCATCAGATCCAACAATGCCCTGGAATCCGTCTCATTCAGAGATGAGGTCGGCTCATCCAGAATCAGCAGCTTTGCATTTTTGGCAAGAGCCTTCGCGATCTCTACCAGCTGCTGTTTTCCTGTTCCTATATCTTTCACCAGTACGCGTGAGGACTCTGACAAGCCCACCATCTTCAGGTACTTGTCCGCCTCGCCGTAGGTTTCATTCCAATTTATCGCATTTTTGCTGCCCCGCTCATTCCCGAGGAACATGTTTTCCCCGATGGTCATCTGCGGCACCAGCGCCAGCTCCTGATGAATAATGACGATTCCCTTTTTCTCGGAATCCTTAATCTTCTGAAACTGACAGACTTCCCCATTATATACAATATCCCCCTCATAGGTCCCGTGCGGATAAATGCCGCTGAGGACGTTCATAAGGGTGGATTTACCCGCTCCGTTCTCTCCGACAAGCGCGTGGATTTCTCCCTCTTCAACCTTGAAATTGACATTGTCAAGCGCCTTGACACCGGGGAAAGTTTTGGTAATATTTTTCATTTCGAGAATTACCTTACCCAAAATATCCCTCCTCTTTTTCGTCAGTTAACATCCTTACATTTTAACAGGCGGGCTTGCAGTAAACCCGCCTGTTTAATGTTTGTGCTAAGGAACCATGATTATTTCAGCTGATCCTCGGTGTAGTAACCGGAGTCAATGAGCAGTTCCTTGTAGTTGTTTGCATCTGCGAATACAGGCTCGCAAAGGTAGGACGGAACGGTGATCTTGTTGTTGTTGTAGGTCTCGGTATCGTTTACGTCAACCGTGCTGCCACTCAGGATCTGACCAACCATCTTTACTACCTGGTTTGCAAGTGTACGGGTATCCTTGAATACGGACATGGACTGCTTTCCGGCGATCATGTTCTTGGTGTTCTCAATATCGCAGTCCTGACCGGTGATGATCGGATACTTGCCGTTGTAGTTAGCTGCAAGAGCGTTCTCAACACCGAGAGCGGTGGAGTCGTTGGAGCAAAGCCATGCATCAAGCTCTGTGCCGTCTGCATAGTAGGTGGACAGGATGTTCTCTGCACGCTTCTGTGCAACATCAGTACCCCAGGTCGGTGTTGCAACATCTTCGAATTTGGTCTGTCCGGAAACGACGTTCAGCTTGCCTTCGTCGATGTAGGGCTTCAGAAGATCCATAGCACCGTTGAAGAAGAAGCCTGCGTTGTTGTCACCCGGGTCACCTGCGGTGAACTCGATGTTGAACGGTCCTTCCGCATTTTCAAGATCAAGGCTGTCGATGACATACTGTCCCTGCACCTGACCTACTTTGTAGTTATCGAAGGTTGCGTAATAGTTCACTGCATCGGAGTCCATCAGCAAACGGTCATATGCGATAACCGGGATGCCTGCTTCCTTTGCCATGTCAAGTGCCTCGCCAAGGGAAGAACCTTCGATCGCTGCAATAACGAGCACGTTGCATCCGCCGGAGATCATGTTCTCAACCTGGGACAGCTGCTGCTGTACATCGTTTGCCGCATACTGAAGGTCTACATCATAGCCGGCTGCCTTCAGCTGCTCTTCCATGTTGGCACCATCCTGGTTCCATCTCTGGAGATCCTTCGTCGGCATGGAAACGCCAACCTTGCCCGAACCGGATGCTGCTGCACCGCCTGCTGCCGCTGCACCGCCCCCTGCTGCTGCACCGCCTGCTGCCGGTCCTGCACAGCCTGCGAAAAGGCTTGCTGCCATTGCGACACTCAAGAAAGCGCCAAGTAGTTTTTTCTTCATTCTTTCTCTCCTCCTTCAATGATAAGAATAAAATCCGTTGAGCGTGTGCGTCACACCCCAACCCGCTTACATGTTATACGTTATCACAACGCAAGTAGTAATCGTTTGCATCTTTCTTTCAATTTTTATGATAAGAAATCGCTTTCGTAAATAAAAAAGGACATTTTTGCTGAAAACGATTTCGTTCGGCAAAAATGTCCTGTTGACAGTTTTGGAAAAACCTGTCAGCTCCCTGTCCATGGCTTGATCCATGCGGCATAGCCCGCAGGCACCGACGTATATTGCAGAAGATAGCCTTCCTCCTTTTCCTCCATGACCTTGCAGTAAAGCTCTCCTCCCGCATCCATGAGAAGATTGTCATAAATCTCCAATGCGGTTTCTGTTTCAAACAATGCCCGGTCATTGGCGACGGCCACGATCCCACCGTAGTAACGCTTCGCTTCTCCGTGCTTTCCTTTGATCATCCGGAAGGAAACCGGCACTGCCTGCGGAAGGGGCTTCGGTTCGGAATGTCCGGTATTCACATAGATCGAATAGGGTGCACCGATGCCGGTCACATGGGAAAGGGTCAAAGCCCCTTCATGCCCCTTGGGATAAACGACGATCTCATTTGCGACCTCAAGCTCTGTGTCTGCGAGTCTTCTGGTGTCCGGTGAGATCAGCACCTGCCCGCCAACGGTATAGCTTTCGATCCTGCCGCAAAGATTCACATTACTGCCTGCCACGCCGTATTTGGTGCGCTTCTCGGAACCGATATTCCCGACGATCACTTCTCCGGAATGGAGCCCGATTCCCATTTCCAGAAGTGCATATCCGTGCTCCTCGTTCCACGCATTGACAACCTCCATGGCACGCTGCATCTCAAGCGCTGCTGCCACGGCCTCCGCCGCGTGATGCTCGGAGGCGACGGGGGCACCGAATATTGCCATGATCCCGTCTCCGATAAACTCAATAATCGTTCCGTTATGGCGCTGGATCACCTCCGTCATGATACCCAGATAGTGATTCAGCATCGCGATCAGATCGTTGGCATCCATATGCTCACTGAGAGCGGTAAATCCGCGCAGATCACTCATCATGATCGAGAGAACCTGCTTTTTCCCGCCGAGAGCCAGCCCATCCGGGGTCTCCAGCAGCTGCTTCACGATCTCATCGGAAAGGAAGCGGCCAAAGGTCTCGCTCAGCAGTCTGTTCCGGATCTCCAGACGCTTATTCAGCCTCTGGATACGTTTCAGTGACTCCGCTGCGTCCCTGAGCTCCATGAGCTCGCTCATGTCGTTCAGCACAATGATCACACCGGCGTTTTCATTCTCTTCTTTATAGAAGGATGTCACCACCCGCAGCGCGAGCTTTTTCTCCCCAACAGAATAAGAAACGATGGCATCGTGGGCCTTATTCCGGTCATAAACTGCATCCAGTACAGCCTGGGTAAAGTCGTCATTCTCCTCATTATCAAAGAAGACTGCAGCGAATTTCCGCCCGATGGTCTGTTCGGGATCCAAGGCAAGTATCTTTCCTGCTGCAGGATTCAGGTAATTGATGACGCCGTCAAATCCGATGAGCAGAAGACCTTCTGACATGTATCGGATGATGCCGGTCATCTGCGTCCTGTTTGTATCAATGAACGTCTTTTGCAAGGTATTCGTCTGTCTCCTTCTTTAATTCCGGACTGATGGCTTCATTCTTCTCTTCGGCTTCCGTCACGCGGTATACGACACTGCAGGCCTTCAGATAATCCCTGGTCAGCCCGCGCAGTCGGGACGAAAGGTGGGAAAGAATCATGTGAACCTTGGGGGGATTCTGCTTGAAAAGATCATAGAGATCCGTGGGTTGGATCGTCTCAATGGTGGTCTCGTCCTCCAGCGTAATGGCCGTGGCACTCCGCGGGTCGTTGCTGATCATCCCCATCTCTCCAAAGAACTGGTTCGGATAGATCTCTGTCAGAAGCTTCTCACTCGGAGTCGCATAATCCCTGTAGATACCGACCTTGCCAAAGTGCACATCATACATGCAGTTCCCGGTCTCGCCCTCACGGAAAATGACGGTCCCTTTCGGGAACTCCTCCACCTGTTTGGTGAAGCCCTCCGCATGATTTTCAAATGTCTCCTGTCTGGTCACCTCCACACTGGTCTGGCGTGCGGTCTTTCTATGCAAGCCATAGTACCGTGCATGCTTTTTCAGACGCTGCATGAGACCCTCGCTCCGTCCGGATTTCTCGCCGGGATTCATCTCCCGGATGGCTGCACAAGCCTCGGCATAGTCGTTTGTGAGCACACGCACTCTGTCCCCGAGGCAGCGCATGATCTCCAGGATCATATCCGGTGCGGAACGGAAGTATTCGTCCATCTGACCGGAAGGCACCTCAATCGCCTCCGTGTCATCACTCAACGCAACTGCGGTGGCGCTGCGGGCATAAGCTTCGATGACAGCCATTTCCCCCAGAAACTGTCCCTTTGTAAGCTCCGTCAGAAGCGTCTCCCCGCTCTCCTCATAGTTGGCATAGACACCGATCCTGCCGCCGGTGATCTGGTAAAAGCATTCCCCTTCATCCCCCTCACGAAAGATCACTTCGCCTTTTGCGAATTGCTTTGTCTGCATCTTTTTAACCTGCCTTTCCTTCTCATATTTTGATGTTGGAATCAAAAATCACACGCCGCTTTTGACCCCGACATCCTCTTGTTTTTTCAAATCGTCCCCCTCATTTTACGACATCACTTTTCTTTTTTCAACAGCACATTCTTGCACCTTCAGCGATTCTCCTCCTTTGCGTACAGGTACACCTCATCCCGGGAATGAAATCCGCTGTCGATAATAATACTGTCGATATTTTCCCTTGTCACGGCGAGGGGTGTCAGGATGATGGAGGGAATGTCGCTGCTTCCGTCACTTTTGGTTCCGGTCAGATCCTTGATTTTCTCCCCTTTGATCAGCGCAATGGTCGCCCTTGCTGCCGCTCGCGCCTCCTTTTCCACCGGCTTGTAAATCGTGGTGAGCTGTGTTCCCTGCACGATCCGCTGGCATGCTTCCAGATCCGCATCCTGCCCCGTCACGGGGATCTGTCCCGCCCGCCTTCGCTCGGCAAGATAACGGACCACAGAGGTGGCGATACTGTCGTTTCCGCACATCAGGGCATCCACCTCATCCGGAATCGAAGGATGCTGTGCCAGGAAATCATAGGCATTTTCCGGACGCCAGCCCTGTGTATAAAAGATATCACTGATCGCAATCCCGTTCTGTGCGCAGACATCCTGAAATCCTTCATTAACGTCGAGGACATTGTTGTCCTCCGTCGGTCCGGACAGCATAAATACGGTCTCCACGCCGCCGGTTTTTACAAATGCCTCCGCCATCAGCTCTCCGACGCGCCGGTTATCGAAGGAGACATAGAGATCAGGCCCGGCATCCCTCAGCATCCGGTCATAGGCCACCACCACAATCCCCTTCGCATGGGCTTCCTCCACCACTTCTTTCAGCCGCGTCGAGTCTACCCCGACAATCACGATGGCATCCATATCTTTGTCGATCAGGTACCGGATCTGCTCGATCTGCGTCTCCACATCCCCGTTAGCATTCTGCACGTTGACCTCGGCACCGGCCTCTTTTGCCGTGGAGACAAACACATCCCGATCCCGTTCCCACCGTTCGATCAGAAAAGAGTCAAAGCAGATGCCGATGGAAATCCCGTCATCCTCCGGCAGGATCTCCTGTACCTTTTCCTCCTCACCGCCGCATCCGGAAAGCAGGAGCAGAAGGAGGAGTCCCAGAAGAACCGCCGGGAGCAGCCTTTTTTTCTGCAGTCCCATCTACCTCACCCCCTCCTTATACTCTGTGGGGGTCACGCCCACATTCTTCTTAAAGGTTCTGGAAAAATAATTCGGATCACCGTATCCGATGCTGGCACAGATCTCCTTCATGGAAAGATCCGATCCGGTAAGCAGCTCCTTCGCATGATCAATCCGCACATTCGTCAGATATTCGATGAAATTGACGCCGGTTTCTTCCTTGAAGATTTTGCTGAAGTAGTACGGGCTGATATCGACGATCCGCGATACATCATCCAGAGAAAGATCCTTTCCGTAATTTGTATCGATATACTCCCTGGCCCGTCCCACAGCTGACTGGGTACGCCTGACACTGCTGCCGGAAACCAGCCTGACGGCATTGGAAAGCTTCCGGATAAACCAGCTGCGCAGGCGGTCCTTGTCCTCTCCGATCTCCAGAATCTCCGGCAGATAGTTTGCTCTGGACAGGAAGCGGTAGGTCTCATTGCTGCTGTTATAAGCGATGGTTTCGGCCCGGATAACAAACTCCAGTATTTTCAATTGGATATCCGGCAGTGCATTTCCGTAGGTGTCACACATCCAGTCAAAGAACCGGATCGCCTCCTCCTGCTGCGTCTTCTCGTCTCCTTTTTCCGTCGCTTCAAACAAAGCCTTTTCCGTCTCCACGGGATAGTTTTCTTCAAAACTGCCGCCGGAGGGAATATCATCGATGTGGGCAACGCTACCGTCCGTCTGGATCAGGGCGCGCAGCGCGTCATGATAGGAGTCGATGGCTGCCATGGGCCCGGTGATTCTCCCAAACCCCATCCTTGCTTCGATGCCGGTGCGGCTGCGGATCTTTCGCATCAGCTCTCTGGCGCGGTCAATCTGCTCCACACGTTCGTTATACTCCTGTTCCCTGTCGTCTGTCGGAAAGTAAACCGCGATCTTGTTGCCGGTGACTGCCCCCACATAGCAGCGAAAACAACTCCGGATCAGTTCCCGCACCTGTGTATAGTGGGTGTGCAGCTTGATGGAACTTCCCACGGCATTTGTCATATGGTTGCCGACACGGCTGTCCCCGAATACCAGGACTCCCATATAACACCGCGCTTCTTTGATGTCCAGCAGATTCTTGTAGTTCTCCACATCCTCGTCGAAAAACTCCTGAAACAAGAGATTATAGATCAGACCGTTCTCGATCACCGGTATGACAATCTCCATTTTTTCCTTGATCATGAGTTCCCGGTTCCGGATGGCTCTGGCGTGATCCACCTGCTGCATGGCATCCTGCAGCACCTGTACGATCCGTTCCTTATCCACGGGCTTGGAAAGATATTCCCGCACACCGAGGTTGATCGCCTCTTTTGCGTAATCAAACTTGTCGTAGGCGCTCATGATGATGACCAGCAGAGACTCGTTATCCCGACGGATCTCTCGAATCGCCTCAATCCCGTTGATGCCCGGCATGTGGATATCCATAAACGCAATATCGGGGCGGAAGGATTCCGCCAGTTCGATCACGGCGCGTCCGGTTTTTGCCGAACGGATCTCGCACTGCCCCTTGAATTCCTTTTCGATGATGTAAGTCAGAGACTCAATGACGATCCCTTCGTCGTCTGCCAGCATGATTCGGTACATCTGTCATTCCCTTTCTAGTGATCCGGCGTATCTGCCGCTTCCTGCCCCGTTATGAGCGCTGTCTCTTTGGTCTCCTCCAGCGGAATACGGATTGTGACCAGCGTCCCGCAGCCCGGGCCCTCACTTTCAATCTCAAACACATGCTCCTCGTGGTACAAAAGACGCAGCCGGCTCACCACATTTTGCAGTCCGATGCCGCTGTGTTCTCCCGTATCTCCCTCCGCAGCACCCTTTCCGTTCCGGATCTCAAGGAGCTTGTCCTCTGTGATCCCTGCCCCGTTGTCGGAGATGTCAATCCTGCAGTACGTTCCTTCACCGGAAACCGACAGCCTGACCAGCCCCTGTCCGGAGGAACCCCGGATGCCGTGGGAAACGGCATTTTCCACAATGGGCTGCAGCGTCATGGCCGGAAGCGGCGTGGAAAGGAGCGACGGATCCACCTCCTTTTCGTATCCCACTTCGCCGGAAAAGCGGATATTGATAATGTAGATATAAGTATCCACCATGGTGATCTCATCCGCGAGGGGGACCGGCCCGTCCTGTTTTTTGATGTTGTATCGGAAGAAGTCCGCCACGTTCTGGATGTATTCATAGGTACGATCCGCTCCCTCCAGCATGGCAAGCTGTGCCCCCGCATTCAGCGTATTAAACAGAAAATGGGGATTGATCTGTGCCTGCAGAAAACGGAGCTGCGCTTCGTGGAGGCGTACCTCCGTCACGACGCCGCGGCGGATACTGTCCAGCATCCGGTTAAAGGCCGTGATCAGAATCCCCGGTTCATCCTTTGCATTCGTGTCCGGAATCACCACATCGTAATTGCCTTCCTCCACCTGCCCCGCAGCCTGTGCCAGGGTGGCCAGGGGGTGTGTGATCCTGCGCACCACGATCACCGCCAGCAGAATATTCAGCAGCGTGATCCAGAAGAAAACCAGCACATTGCTTACGATGACAAAGTGGAAGGATCGGGTCATCTCGAGATAATTCGTGGAGTTGCTGTTCAGGAGTTCATTGTTCAGACTGTTGATATATACCCTGATATATCCGTAGAGCGTGGTGGCTGCTTCATACTGCTGCCGGTATTTGTCGATGTTGCGCCCCCGCTTTGCCTCAATGGCCGCATCCGTCACTTCCAGATACCGGTCACTCATGGTGCGGATATTGCGCTCCATCCGGCTCGTCCTCTCTCCCGTCACCTCATAGGGGAGGGATGCGATCTGATCACTGTACTCCTGATAGGCCTTGTAATACGCGTCCATGTCATCCGTAGACTTGGTCTCCAGATACCCCGTCATGGTATACTGCACGGTGTCCAGCGACTCGGACAGCTCGCTGAGGGAGATATTCCCTTCAAACACATCATCCAGGCCCGAGACACCCTGATAGACATTCCGGTATACATAAAGATCTGCAAGAAGTATGATGATCGCCGTGACGGTATAGGTCAGAATCAGTTTCTGGCGGATGGAGAGGTTGGAAAAGATTTTTTCAAGCTTCATTCCTCTCCTCCCCCGGCGCTTACGGTCTCGTGATCGACCACGTAAGTATCCGCCATAAAGAATTCACTGACATAACCACTGTCCAGATATTCATTGAGGGCCGTGGTACAGTCCTCCCCCAGCTGCGCCGCATCCACGGAAATCGTGGCGTAGAGGATCTCGCTCTCGATTGCCTTGCGGATATTATCGGAATCATAATAGCCGATGATGTTGCATTGTCCCACCACATTATTATCCACAACTGCCTGCAGGGCGCTGTTGGTGTGCTCCTCACTCAAGGCAACCAGAATATCCGGCACATTTTCCGGATCCGTCAGGAATTCCGTAATGGAGCGCTGGGAGGCAAAGGTACCCACATCATCGATCTCCTGTGTTTCAAAATCGATCCGCCCGTACAGGTCGGCATCCGCTGCCACAATGTCTCTGATGGTACTGATCAGGAGCCTCTGACTCTCTGCATCCGCCCCTTCTCCGGTCAGAACCGTGACCTTTACCCTGCCGCGGTCCGCCAGCAGCTTTTTCGCCAGAATCACGACCTGCCGCCCGTAGATCCCGCCAAGGTCATACCGGCTGACTCCCGCGTAGCTGATCCTTCCCGTACCCGCGTCGTCATTTCCGCCGACCATCACCACGGGAATCCCTGCCCCGGCAGCCGCTGCGATTTCATTTTTCTCTGTCGACCGGTTGACGTTTTCCACAATAATCCCGTCCACACCGGATGCAACCGCGATTCTGATCCGCTCCTCCAGACTGTAGCCCACAGCCAGATCCGAGGCAAAATCCTCCACGAAGGCGTCGGTCTTTTCTCCCTCCGTACGTGCCCCTTCATAAACCTCTTCCCAGAAAGAGGAATTCTGTTCCTCCGAGATAAAAGCGTAGTAGCGGCCATAGGTTTTCAGCGCTTCCTTTTCCTTTCCGGAATGCGCTGCATTCCGCTGCACCAAAAACAGGGATACAACGGTCGCTATGGTAATCAGAATCAGCAGGATCAAGAGAACCCTGAGTATTATGCTGTGCTTCTCCGTATGCATACGCCGATTTTACCATCTTTTACAGAAAAAGGGAAATACACAAAATCGAGCAGGGTGGATGCAATCCCCCTGCTCGCTGCGCGGCCCGCGTCCGGTCTCAGCCGGAATCATTCCATGTGCGGACCTGTGCAAAAAAAAAGGACGGCTGCGTCTGCTGCGCCTGCCGTCCTTTCAGGACTTCATCTGATTCATTGATTATCTCCTATACCAGAAAATTGATGGATGTGAACTGATACAGTTCCTTGTCAGGGGGAATTTTTTCTTTCGGAACATGCTTTCCCGCTTTGTAATAGCCCGGCGGGTGCTCACCGTTGCGGGCATTGACCGCGTTCTCTTCTTTGCTGTCCGCCACACGGGAAACTCTTTTCTCCCACTTCTTTTCGCGTCCTTTACCGTCTGTACGGAACGCCTGATACTGTTCCGCCATTACCTGTTCGATTACACCCGGAAACATGATGAGCCACCTCCTTTCCGTTTCGACAGGGAATCTGTCCCTGCCTGTCATATTCCTCCGGCGTCCTGATCCGGTGCCGACGGGAAACCGGTGTGTCCTCTCATCCTATATATCGTCTGAATATTCAGATAGTTTATAGTATTTCCGTAAAATTCCTTTACACGCTTTTCACAAACCGCAGAAAGGCAGCCCTCCCCTCCGAAGACCATTTGTAAACGCCGGCATCGGCAAGCACCTGCGCAAAGACCTGTCCGATCTCTTCTTCCAGAATCCCGTGGAGATTATCCGCTCGGAGATCCCCGTGCCTTTTGCGGATCTCTTCCGCCCAGTCCGCATGCTTGTTCAGCACCTCATCGGCGCGCAGATCGGCACCGGAGAGCATGGCCTCCTCCAGCTTCGCCATTTCCTCCTTCAGACGGCTCGGCAAAACCGCAAGTCCCATCACCTCGATCAGTCCGATGTTTTCTTTTTTGATGTGATGCAGCTTCTCATGCGGATGATAGACACCGAGAGGGTGTTCTGCTGTCGTGATGTTGTTGCGCAGCACCAGATCCAGCTCAAAATCATCTCCGCGGCGCCTTGCGATAGGCGTAATCGTATTATGGGGTTCCCCCTCCGTTTCCGCAAAAATAAAGGCGCTCTCATCCGTGTAGCCTCTCCATGCCGCAAGGATCCGGTCCGCAAGCTCCACGATCCTGTTCTTATCCGATCCGTCGAGACGGATCACGGACATGGGCCACTTCACGATCCCTGCTTTGATGTCCTCATAGCCTGCGAAGGAGATTTCCTCCACCACCTCCGCTCTCGCCATCGGAAACGTATAATGACCGCCCTGAAAATGATCGTGGGACAGGATGGAGCCGCCCACGATGGGGAGGTCCGCATTGCTCCCCACAAAATAATGCGGAAACTGCTCCACGAAATCAAGGAGCTTGCCGAAGGTCGCCTTTTCGATCTTCATGGGGATATGCCGTGCATGGAAGCAGATGCAGTGCTCATTGTAATATACGTAAGGAGAGTACTGCAAAAACCACGCCGACCCGTTGATCGTGATGGGGATGATCCTGTGGTTCTGCCGCGCCGGATGATTCACGCGCCCTGCGTAGCCTTCGTTTTCCCTGCAGAGCAGGCACTTGGGGTAACCGCTCTGTTTCGCCGCCTTCGCCGCTGCAATCGCTTTCGGATCCTTTTCCGGCTTGCTCAGATTGATGGTGATATCGAGGGTTCCAAACTCCGTCTTTGTTTCCCACTTAAGGTCTTTTTTGACACGATAACGGCGGATATAGTCACTGTCACAGCTCAGCTTGTAATAGTAGTCCGTAGCCGCAAGCGGTCCTTCGTTTTCGTAAAGACTGCGGAACTTCCTTTCCACCTCACTCGGACGGGGCATGAGACAGTTCATGAGCTTCGTATCAAAAAGATCCCGGTACGTGACGGTATTCTCCGGAAGGAGGCCTCTTTCAGCCGCATCGTCCAGCAATGCCTTCAGAATCCCTTCCAATGCCTCTTCTGCTTTCTTTTGATCCGTCAGACGAACCTGATGTGCCAGAAGTGTCTCCTCATCCAGTCCGTCTATTCCCAGCTGTGCCATCAGCAGATTCGTCGTATAGTCGCGGTCGCGCTCCGTGATCAGTCCCGTTGCAAGCGCGTAATCCACCAGATTCAGAATCTGTTCTTCCACCACCATGCTCTGCTCCTCCTCACATCGGAATGCGCCGGGGACCGTCCCCGATCTCGACCACATAGAAATCCGCTTCCTTCCCGACTCTTTCCCGGTAAGCCTCTCCCACCGCCTTTTGGAAGGGCTGGATCGCGGCATTTTCCACGATGCTGACGGTGCATCCTCCGAATCCGCCGCCCGTGATCCTGGAGCCGATCACACCCGGTACCTTCCAGGCTTCTTCCACCAGCACATCGATTTCCGGACAGGATACTTCATAATCGTCCCGCAAAGAGATGTGGGAAGCGTTCATCAGCTGACCGAACAGCTTGATATCATCGGCTTCCAGGGCTTCCACCGCACGGATCGTCCGCTGGTTTTCATAGACAGCATGCTTTGCTCTCTTCTGCCGCACCGGGTCCTTGATGGCTTCCCTGCACTGTTCGAACTCTTCTTCGGAAAGATCCCCGAGGGTGTTGATCTCCTTTACGTTCTGCAGCTCCGAAAGCGCCTTCTCACATTCCTCACGCCGCTGGTTGTACGCGGAAGTCACCAGGGAATGCTTAACGTTGGAATTCGTTACCACAACGGATGCGTTCTCCAGAAAAAGAGGCGCATAGGTATACTCGAGGGTTGCAGTATCGAGAAAAATGGCATGGTCGCTTTTTCCCATTGCAGAGGCAAATTGATCCATGATCCCGCAGTTCATCCCATTATACTGATTTTCCGAATACTGCCCGATCTTCGCAAGCTCCTCATTGGTTACCTCAAATCCGAAGATATCCCTCAGGAAAAATCCCGTCAGTACCTCCAGAGACGCCGAAGAAGAAAGCCCGGAACCTGCCGGAATGTTTCCCCGGATCAGAATATCCAGTCCCTGGGGCAATGCCATCCCCCGCTGGGTGAATGCCCACATTACACCCTTCGGATAGGCGGTCCAGCTGTTTTCCTCCTTCGGATGAAAGTCAAAGATACCCGATTCCGTGATGCCGTCCTCTTCAAAATTCATGGAATAAAACCGCAGCCGATCGTCCGTCCGTTTGCGTACAAGGGCATATGTGCCGATGGTCAGGGCGCAGGGAAATACATGACCGCCGTTGTAATCGGTATGCTCCCCGATCAGATTCACCCGTCCCGGAGCAAAATACAGTCTGATGTCTCCCTGGGCACCGTACAACTCCGTATACTTATCCATCATTTCCTGATATTCCATTTGATTCCTCCTGTCATTTCCTCTGTGTCCCGCATCCGGCCCGGGGAGCCGTTACGAAACAGCTCCTGCGGAAGGATCGCTTCCATCAGCGCTTCCTTACATGCCGCGAAACCGGAACGTAAACACCTGCTCCTTCGTTCCATCCAACAGATACTCCGGATGCGTCTCAGCGCCCCAGCTGTCATCCCCTGCAACACCCATCTGCATTTTTGCCACACGCACCACCGTGTAATGGATCTCCGGCAGCTCGTGGGGATGGGTGGCGTTCTCGATTTCATGCGGCGTCCACGGCAGTGCGGAGAAAGACATCTCATCGCCCGAGAAGCACAGGCCTCTCCCCTTTCGATCCATCACGCAGGCAAAGCGTACACCGCATTTGTTTCCGCATTCCTGCGGGACGAGATAAACCGCCAGATTGTCCGGCACGGCTTTTTCGAAAATGCCCATCCTGCCGCCGCGCATCCTGTCCGCATAGGTCTCCTCCGGCCCCAGCCCGTACCATTTGATCCTGTCGTAATCCGCATCCAGCTTGAAGAGCATGCCGAATTCCGGCATTTCGGGAAGCCCCTTTACCGGTGAATAGCGAAGAGTCGTCTCCACGAGACCGTCCGCAAACACTTCGTATGCTGCCGTACACTCGGCCGCAGGCTCCGTGGGAAGATAATACTTCACCGTAACCACGACACTGTGATCTTTTTCTTCCACCGAGGGGGCGGTGTTTTCAAACCGGTCACTGCTTTTTCCCGTCACATACATGCTCGCAATCTTCCACTGGGCGTAACGCTGCGGCATCCGGTTCCCTCTGTCATTCGCGGTGGGCGCACGCCAGAAATTCGGCATCGGAACCGCTTTCAGCATCTCCACCCCGCCGTATACATAGGATGTCATGCCGGGATAAAGCGTGGAAAACATGGCGGAAAAATGCTCCCCGTAGAGACCCAGGTTCAGCTTTCCGTGTACAACCTTCAGTTTTCCGTCACAATGATAGGTGGTCCATGGCTTTTTGTAGACGGTCTCGCCAAATGCCACCTCATATCCCGCCTTTGCCCAGAGTGTATCCTCCCGCAGCGTGAAGGAAACATTAACGGTAAATTCCGGCGCGCTCTTTTGCAGAGACTCTGCCGCTGTTTTTCTCGCATTGATCTCCGTCAGCAGGTCTGAGGGGATCGAAAACGTCTCGCTCGATAAGGGAGCAACGGAAAGCTCGGCCGGTACCACACGCACGGTTTCTCCGTCCGCAAGAAGGCTGATCCATGCATCAAAGGTATCCGCGTTCAGAAACAGGTGCTTGTTGTGCACCGTAAATGTCTTCTTTTCCTGATCAAAGGTCACGGCCAGGTTCTGATAATTGTATTTGACTTCCTGCATCTTCGGAGAGGGCTCCCGTTCTGCGGCGGTGACGATCCCATTACCGGAAAAATCATAATCCGTCGGGCGTTCGTCAAAATCGCCGCCATAGGCCTGGAACCATTGTCCGTACCGGTTCTTTTTGGCTATGGACTGGTCTATATAATCCCAGATGAAGCCGCCCTGGTAACGGGGCTCCCGGTCGGAAAGATCCGTATATTTATGCATGCCGCCGCAGGAATTACCCATGGCATGGGTGTATTCGCAGCAGATAAAGGGCTTGTCCGGATTTTCGGCAAGGAACCTCTCGATATCGGCAACCGAGGGGTACATCTGGCTTTCCATGTCACTGGTGTCAGGGAAGCTGCGATCCCAGAAAACCCCTTCATAATGAACGAGACGCTCCGGATCCAGTTTCCGGAAAAGCTGACTCATTTCATAAATGACCCTGCCCCCATAGGACTCATTTCCGCAGGACCAGATCAAAATGGAGGGATGGTTCTTGTCGCGCTGATAGCAGGCATTCACCCGGTCGAGAAGCAACGGCTGCCAGACCTCCTTGTTGCCCGGCACAACGAATGCCTCCTCTGCCGTCTTTTTGAGGAACGCATCCCAGGTGCCGTGGGTTTCCAGATTATTCTCCGCGATCATGTAGAGACCGTATCGGTCGCACAGCTCATAAATCGCCGAATCATCCGGATAATGGCTTGTACGGATCGCATTGATATTGTGCTGCTTCATCATCAGGATGTCTTTTTTCAGAGCCTCCTTATCCGGCACCCGCCCGGTATGGGTATTGAATTCATGACGATTCACACCCTTAAATACGATTCTCTTTCCATTCAGGAGCATGATCCCGTTCTTCATCTCGAACCGGCGGAAGCCCACATCCTGCCGGATGACCTCCGTCACCGCGCCGGACGGATCCCTCACCGTCAAAAGGAGCTCATAAAGATTCGGCATTTCCGCACTCCACAGCTCCGGTTCCTCTATCTGTGCGGATGCCGTGTTCCTCCCGTCTTTGGAGGGACAGGTCTCCCTCCAGATCTCCTCTCCGTCATATGCCAGGGAGAAGTCTATGCTCCCTTCTCCCTCCGCGATCCACGTCAGGGAAAGGTTTCCCCTGGTAAAGGTATCATCCAGTGCCGGCACAACGGAAAGATCCATCACATGCGCATCCGGAACCACACTCAGATATACACTGCGGAAGATGCCGGAAAACCGGTAAAAATCCTGATCCTCACACCAGCTGCCGGCGGTCCATTTAAAGACACGTACAGCCAGGAAGTTCTCTCCGTCCACAAGAGTCTCCGTCAGATCGAATTCTGCGGGATCAAAGGTGTTTTCACTGTATCCGATATACGTGCCGTTATGAAACAGGGCAAACCCGCTCTCCACGCCCTGAAAGGAGATCCGGATCTTTTTCCCTTTCATGTGCGCCGGCAGGGAGAAGGTCAGGGCGTAATCCGCCACCGGCAGGAAATCCGTCGGCACCTCAGGGGGCACCAGCTCCTCATGTCCGTCCCATGGATAGGCCACATTGGTATACTGGGGCGCATCGTACCCCTCCATCTGAATATGGGAGGGTACCCGGATCTCGTCCCACCCGGATACGTTTGCTTTATCTTTCCAGAATCCATCCGGCGCCTGCATCTCATTTTTCGCATAGTGAAATTTCCAGCATCCGTCAAGGCTCATCCGGTAACGGCTCTCCCCGCAAAGGAGCTCCTCCACCGAACCGTAGGCAACGTGGTCTGCATGCGCGGGAAGCCTGTTTTCCTGAAAAACAGCGGGATCCCTTACAATTTTGCTGTCAAATTCTTTCTTCATATTTCCTTCCTCTTGGGTAAAAAAAGAGCCTCCCACACTAAGAGGCTCCCTTTTTTACTTGTTATTTTACTGCACCGGTGATACCTTCCGCAAACTGCTTCTGCAGGATGAAGAAGATGAGGATCGTCGGTAGTGTCGAGAACAACACGCCCATCATCAGCATCCCGTAATCGACCGTGTAGCCGTTTGCCAGGTTTGCGATCAGAATCGGCATGGTCTGCGCCCGGTTATCGATCATGACCACCCGGGGCCACAGGTAGGAATTCCATGCGTTCATGAAGGTGATAACCGCCGCTGCCGCATAGGTGGATTTCATAACCGGCATATACATCCTGAAGAAAATCCCCAGCTCGGAAAGCCCGTCGATTCTGGCCGCCTCCATGATATCCGGCGGGAAGTTCCGGGAATTCTGCCGGAACATCATGATCATAAACGGGGTGGAAATGGCCGGAAGCACAAAGCCCCATACCGTATTCGTCAGGTGTGCCCTGCTCATCATGGTAAACAGCGGAATCATCGTCGCCACACCGGGGATCATCATGGCCATCAGCAGGATTCCGAACAGAATGTCCTTGCCCTTGTCATGATAAAGCTCGAATCCGTAGCCTGCAAGGGAGCAGACAAAGAGGCAGAGCAGCGTCTGTACACCCGCATAAAGGAAGGAATTTCCCATGGACTGCCACAGGTTGGTACTGGACACCAGGTTCTTGAAATTCTCCGCGGCATACGTGCCGAACCAGATCTTGCCCCGCGCCACATCCACCGTATTGTTGGTCGCTGCCGTGATCATCCAGTAAAGCGGGAACACGGAAAAGAAGGCTACGATGGAAAGAAAGATGTAACTCGGGATCAGCCTTCGCTGAATCATATTGCCCTTGATCTTTTGCTTTTTCTCAGTCACGCGTATCACCTACTTTCAGATTGATCACCGCAAGGATTGCCACGATGATAAAGACAAAGAACGACATTGCCGAGGCATAGCCGAAGTTGGCAACGCCGGTTCCGAACGCGTTGTTGTAAATATAATGAGACATGGTCATCGTCGTCCCTGCCGGGCCGCCGCTGGTCAGGTTCACCGACTCGTCGAAGAGCTGCAGGGTACCGTTGATGGACATGATGAAGGTCATGATAATGACCGGGCGCAGCAGCGGAACCGTCACATGCCAGAATGTCTTCCAGCCGTTGGCGCCGTCAATCTTCGCCGCTTCATAGACGGAGTATTCGATATTCTGTAAACCGGCCAGGTAGAAGACCATATTGTAGCCTGTCCATCTCCAGATCAGCGCAAGGATGATCACAAACCGCGCCGTTCCGGTCTGTCCGAGCCAGTTGATATTTTCGTTGATAATATGCAGGTTCATCAGGATACTGTTGACGAGCCCCTGCGTCGCAAACAGCGACCGGAAAATCAGTGAATAGGAAACCAGCGAAACCGCGCAGGGCAGGAATACGCAGGTTCTGAAAAATCCGCGAAGCTTCAGATCCTTGTTATTGAGAAGCTGCGCCAGAAGAATGGCAACGATCAGCATGATCGGCACCTGAATGATCAGGTAGAGGAAGGTGTTCCCCACCGATGTCATGAAGACCTTATCCTTAAACATGCGGGTATAGTTGAAAACCACCGGATCCGCCCATTTCATATTGGCAGCGGAGCCTGTCCTGAATGATGTGATGAGTGCCGAAATCATCGGCCAGAAGCTGAAGATGATGATCATGACAGAAGCCGCGATCAAAAAGGACCAGCCGGCGGCCTTCTGTTTTGCTCCGACTGACATACCGCTTTTTTTCAATTGAGTCCCCCCCATCCCTTTCTTTGTTGTCTTTGTAAGAACGGGGAACCGGAAAACCGATTCCCCGTTTGTCTCTTACCTGTGCAGAAAACGATCAGTTCTGGCTTCCTGCGATTTCAAACTCGAGCTGTTCCTGTGCGCTTGCGATCTCGTCGTCAATGTTTGCGCCGTTGATGATGTTGGTGATGGCATTGCCCACCAGTGTACGCATGTTGTAGTGGAAATCACTCTGCTGTACCACCGGTACGTGTGAACCCATTTCCACGATGTCTGCATAGATTGCCTGACCGTCGAAGAAGTCAACGCCTTCCTGATAGACGCCGGACTTGCCAGCGGAGATGCAGGTCGTGATGACGCCGCCGTTCTTCAGTGCGTTGTCATAGGTATCCATGGAGCCCTCGCCGCCGCCGAAGGTGTATGCCAGGAAATCCTTTGCCAGATCCGGCTTGGTGCAGTTTGCGGTGATGTAAAGAGAAGAACCGCCGTTTGCCGCATAACCCTGGTTGCTGCCGTCCAGCGTCGGAAGTGTGGTCAGTGCCCACTTTCCGCTGTTAGCCTCCACCTGCTCGATGGTCGGGATGATCCAGTTGCCGTTCATAACGCCTGCGACCTGATCGCCGACGATAGTCTGATCCGTGTAATCAGACCAGCTGTTTGCAAGGATGATGCTGCCGTCCTGTGCGCCCTGTACGATGACTTCGATGATCTTCTTGAAGGTCTCGTTGCCCACCAGATCCGGGGTCGTGTTGTCTTTCCACTGAGACTTGCCTTCTGCCTGCATGAACATGTACGGAAGGTCATCGCCGGAGTGATCCATGGAAAGAAGCGCCATACCGGTCTTTTCCTTCACATCCTTTGCGATCTCAAGCCAACGCTCCCAGGTAATCCCCGTCACATCGTCGATGGTGTAGCCGCACTCTTCCAGAATATCGGTGCGATATGCAAAGATGGCGGTACCGTTGTCTACCGGTGCGCCGTAATGCTTGCCGTTGATGGTGCTGTAGGAAAGCTTCTCAGCGCCGAAATCATCCCAGTTGATGTTTGCGCCCTCCAGATCCTGCCATGCATCCGGATAATCCGCAACGAACTTCTGGATGTAGTGATCCTGGAAAAGTACGATATCCGGCAGCGTGCTGTAGTCGCCTGCGGATGCCGCAAGCGTCACTGCCTGCTCAACGTCCTGAGAACCGGACTGTGTAATGATGTTCAGGCTGAAGTCCGGATCCACTGCCTTATAAGCCTCTGCTGCTGCTTCCAGAGCCGGGATATTGAAGTTTGCATCCCATGCATAAACGGAAAGCTCATGCTCTCCTTCACTGGCCACATCTGCTGTCGGAGCTGCTTCTTCTCCGCCTGCATCTGCTGCCGGCGCTGCTGCCTCAGTTGCCGTGGTCGCACCTGCATCTGCCGGAGCAGCCGAACCGCCTGCGGCACCGCCGCAGCCTGCGAGGGTGAACGCGCCCATCGCTGCAACCAGAAGAACAGAAACTACTTTTTTCTTCATACGTTTTTCCTCCCAAAAATGATTGAACGACGCCGGAAACGGATTCTGGGAAACCAGTGTGTGCATTTTGACCAAAAACGGCTTCCTTTGTCGCGATTACTCTGTCATTTTAACAAAGGTTCCCGTATAATTACACCTTGCTTTCACGCAAAAAAAGTGCAAATTCGACCACGAAATCGTTTTCGAGAATCCCTGTCTCCGCACAAAAAAAGAACCATGCGAACCACCCGCACAGTTCTCTTCCCTCCCGACTTCCGTATTTCGCTTTACCATCCCTCCAGAGGAAGCACGTTATAATCCTGCAGTCTGATCTGATAGTTTGACTTCGCGCGTTTCCACTGATACGGGGATTTATTCATATATTTCCGGAAATTCCGACTAAAGGTGGATGTGGTGGAAAAGCCGCATTCCGAGGCGATCTGATCCATGGGATAATCGGTTTTGCGCATCAGTTCACAGGCTTTCCTGATACGTACCATATTGACATAATCCATCGGGGGCAGGTGCATATAGTCCACAAACAACCGCCGCATGTGGGTTTCCGAAAGGCTGCATTGCTCTGCCAGATCCCGGGCTTTGATCTCCGATGCATAATGTCCGTCAATAAATTGCAGTGCGGGGCGGATCTGCGCAAGAGACACATTTTTGACCACTTCCCGCTTCCCTTTCTTCTTTTTCTTACCATCCGCTTCCGCTACCTTCGCCGCGGCTTCTTTTTCCGCCTCCTTCAGGCGCAGAAGCTCCAGAAGAAACACCTTCAGAAGATACCGCGTCGTCTCCGGATGTGTCTCCTGACCATTGCGGATTTCATCCAGGATTTTCCGCACCGTCATTGCGATCCCGCTGTTATGGAAAGCATCGGAAAGACAGGGTCTGTCATTTAACGCATCCAGCACTGTCTGTTGTTTGGCAGGATTATCGGGATACATTTCCGAAACCAGACTTCCCGGATCGATAAACAGGTATTCCCAATAATCCTCCTGCTCGGAAAAGGTGGTATGGGGATAGTTCGCGGGGATCGCCGAAAGCGCTCCGCTCTCATAGACACACCGCTTCTCATCCAGCACCAGAAGACCATGTCCTTCATGGCAGTACCCGATCTCGAACAGATTATGAAAATGCAGATATTTTTCTCCGATCCCGTACAGCCGCTTCCATTTTTCCCCGTAGAGGGCAAGCGCACTCTCCCCCTGGGGGATCTCATAATACCGGAATTCGATTGTCTCCCTTTTTTTTCGTGCCATAGTTTTCAGATCATTCGTTTCCGATCACGGGAGCCGGCATCAGTGCTGCCGCCTGCGCCGCGGAAAGCTGTGCCTTTAAACCGGCAAGCTGTGATTCATAGCTGACGAGCTGGTCATAATTCGTAACGAGTCCCCGGTTTTCCGGTGACAGGTAATTATAGATATTTCTCGCCCGTACCAGTGCGGGCTCTGACCCGAGGGTAACGATGCCGCCCACGGAATTGATCGCGCTGACCGCCATGGAGGCCATCTGGGATTCCGATGCCGTGGCCGTGGAGTCCATCCTGTATACAAATACCGGTGTGCCGACCTCCACCAGATCATAAAGCTGGGACGCCACCGATTTGGAAAGATTGACACAGCCGTGGGATCCGTTGGTCAGATAGATGCTGTTTCCGAAGGAGGACCGCCAGGTCGCATCATGCAGACCCTCCCCCGCGTTAAAGGGCATCCAGTAATTCACGTGGGAGCGGTAGTTCTCGCCCACCAGATCACGATCCGTTTCCTTGGAATAGATCGGATACACGCCCACATGCGTGATGGTGCCCTTCCCGACGCAGCCCGTGACACAGGGCGCATCCAGCGCCAGCACGCCGTCCTTGTAGCAGAACATATGCTGGGCAGAGAGATTGACCTCCACATAGGTATCTCCGTAATCCTTATCTCCGCGGGAAGCACCGCGATGGAGATAGTTCGGCTCTCTTGTAATATCGCGGTCGGACTGCACGTCGGCGTAAAGCTGCTCCGTTTCCGCCTCCTGATCGATCTTCCATCCGTAATACACACTATGAAAGGTAATGTCCCGGTCATAGGAGGTTGGAAACTCCATCGGCACACCATAGGTATCGGTCTCTTTCGCCAGCTCCGACACATACTGCTTAATCGCCTCACGATCCACCAGAACCTCATTGTTTTCATCCGCGGAAAGCCAGTCTGCAATGGTCTCTCCGGTGATCCTTCTGGTGTCCGGCCCCATATCCAGGGTGATGGTGTGCATCACATAATTATTCAGCTTCTGGGCCAGGGTGACGAGTTTTTCATCCTCCTCCGTCACCTTCGGCAGAACGTAGCATCCGGCCTCCGTCAGATCAAGGTAAGGTGTCATGGTCTCCACAGCGTTCGTCACCGCCTCCTCCATGGCCGATGCGTCGATGGTACTGCCATAGTCCTCCGGAAGCACGATAAACCCCTGCTCCGTATAATCCGAAAGCTCGGCATCCTTCGGCGGAAGCTGATTCTCCGGTGCCATGCAGGAAAGATTACCGATGGCATCCGCCAGCGCTGCGCTGTCATAATTCACCATGGTACCCACTGTCAGCACGTCTCCCTTCATGAGGGATGCGGGCCAGCCAAAGCTCTTCTGCTCCGAAAGCAGCGTCTCCAATTCTCCGTGAAAATCAGGGGTGATGGAGATTTCTTCGCCGGTGATGGTCTCTATCTCTCCGCTGTTGGTCTGAATGGAAAGCTGATAAGCGCGCACCTGATCACGGATCAGATCCTCCATCTCAGCCACCGTCATTCCCCCCGCTTCCATGCCGTTGATCGTGGTATTGGGCAGGAAATGGCTGCGATAATACAGAGAAAACACAAGATACACTGCGGCGATCCCGGCCGCAGCCAGAAGGAGGATCAGCAGGAGGAGCTTCTTTCCCTTCCCGGATCGTCTTTTTGCTTTATTTCTTCCCGTCTTTCCTGTCTCAGCCATTTTCCTTCCATTCCTCTATCTCACGAAGCCAAAGTGCTGCACTTGCATCGCTGGGCATGCGCAGGTCTCCCCGGGGGCTCACCGCCACGGATCCCACCTTCGGTCCGTCCGGCAGACAGCTCCGCTTAAACTGCTGCATAAAGAACCGCCGCACAAAGACCCGCAGCCATTTTATGATCTCTTTCGATGCGTATGCATCGCCATATGCATATTCCGCCAGACGCAGAAGCTTAGCCGGTGAAAAACCGAACCGCAGCATATAGTACAGGAAAAAGTCGTGCAGCTCATACGGACCCACCAGATCCTCCGTTTTCTGGCTGATCTTCCCGTCCTCTCCCGGCAAAAGCTCCGGACTGACGGGTGTGTCCAGAACATCCAGCAGCACCTTGCAAAGAGTTTCGTCACCACAGGTGTCCGCATAGTAACGCACCAGATACCGGACCAGCGTCTTTGGCACCGAGCCGTTTACCCCGTACATGGACATATGATCCCCGTTATAGGTCGCCCATCCCAGCGCCAGCTCCGAAAGATCCCCCGTACCTATCACAAGACCGTTGCACTGGTTCGCCACATCCATCAGAATCTGGGTCCGTTCCCTGGCCTGACTGTTTTCATAGGTCACATCATGACAGCTGCCGTCCTGCCCGATATCCGAAAAATGCTGTGTCACCGCTTCCCGGATCGAAATCTCCCGAAGCTCGGCACCGATGGATCCGATGAGACTCAGCGCGTTTTCATAGGTACGATCCGTCGTCCCGAACCCGGGCATCGTGATGGCGACAATGTCGGATCGCTTGTATCCCAGCAAATCAAAGGCTCTCGCCGTCACGAGGAGCGCCAGCGTCGAATCCAGTCCGCCGGAGATCCCGACGATGGCCTTTTTTGATCCGGTATGCCGGAGCCGTTTTTTTAACCCCAGTGCCTGAATGGAGAGAATTTCCTCGCATCGCACGTTACGCACCGTTTCATCCGCAGGCACAAAGGGATTTTTTTCGATCCTGCGTGTCAAAACCGTCTCGGTTTTTTGCAGCCGGAACGGAACGATGGTGACATCTTTCGTGTCCGCCGTTCCAAAGCAGGTCTGCCTCGCCCGCTCTGCCGCAAGCCGCGCCACATCAATCTCCGACAGCAGGATACCGTTTTCGAAACGTCTGGACTCCGCCAGCAGGATCCCGTTTTCCGCAATCAGATCATGACCGCCGAATACCAGATCCGTCGTGGACTCTCCTTCCCCTGCACAGGCATAGACATAACCGCAGATCAGACGCGCGGACTGGTTCGTCACCAGTGTCCGCCGGTACCCGGATTTCCCGACGATCTCATCACTGGCGGAAAGATTTACGATGATGGTCGCCCCGCACAGTGCATGGGTCACACTGGGTGGATCCGGTGCAAACAGATCCTCACAGATCTCTGCAGCAACCAGGAGATCAGGCATCTGGTCACAGGCAAAAAGCAGATTCCGCCCAAAGGGCACCTCCTCTCCGGCAAGAGAAATCCTTTTACAGACCGTGGGGCCCGGCACAAAATTTCTCGCTTCATAAAACTCTCCGTAATTGGGAAGATGGGTTTTGGGCACCACGCCCAGAATATGTCCCCCGCTGCATGCGGCGGCGGTATTGTATAATCGTCCTCCCCGACGGATGGGGAGACCGACGAAGATCAGGGCATCCAGATCCCTCGTTTCCTCTACAAGCTTCTGTAAAGCCGCTTCCGCAGCCGACAGCAACGTCTCCTGCAAAAAAAGATCCCCGCAGGTATAGCCTGTCACGGCAAGCTCCGGTGTCACGATCAGCTTCGCTCCCTCCGCCGCAGCTCCCCGGATGGCCTGCAAAAGCATCCCGCTGTTCTGATCCGGATCGGCCACCGTCACATCCGGTGTGACTGCCGCGACCTTCAGAAATCCGTCCTTCATCCTCCCTCTACGCTCCTTCCTTCCGGGTCTCCTGTGCCACAAAGAGCACCCGCTCCGCACGTTCTGCTTCCTTTATGGAAGCCGTTTCCTTCATCGGCGCATCCGGATTCTCTTCCTGCGCCGTCAGATCATGGATCACAAGCAGCCGGAGCGAGGCCTCTGAAAGAGTTTCCTCCACTTCCCGAAGAGAAAACGACTTCTGCAAATGCACCTCCTCAAAGCGCCGGTAAGACTCCCCCTGCTCTTTCACATAAAACGTCAGATCAAATTCGTTTTCCCCGGTCTGTTCCGTATATGTGTTTTCCCAGATAAAGCTGCCCTCCGGCCGGTTTTCCGCAAAAATACGGTCTCCAAGCAGATCCCGGTATTTATGAGCGGTATTCAGGTCAAAGAGAAAAAGTCCTCCCGGGTCCAGATAGTTTTCCACCAGCGAAAAAACCTGCAGGAGCTCCTCCTTACTCTCCAGATAATTCATGCTGTCACAGACACAGACGACTGCGCGTACCGTCCCGTACAATTCAAAGGAACGCATATCCTGCCGGAGGTACAAAATCTCCTCCCCGCCGGATTGTTTTGCCAGACTCAGCATATCCTCCGACAGATCCACGCCGATCATGTCATAGCCGGCCAGGGCAAGCCGTCTTGTCATCTGCCCCGTCCCGCAGCACAGGTCCAATACGAGACCATCCCTGATACCATGGGAGGATAAGATCCCCGTAATATTCTCCGCCCAGCGGTCATAAGGCACGCCGTCCATAAACAGATCATAGACTTCCGCAAAGTTCTGATACCGGGACATTTTCAAGTGGCCTCTCCTCTTACGCAACGCTGCTGTCAGGAACGCTTCCGCTCGGAACCTGACGAGGTTTACTATAACAGGATTACTGCCCGAACGCAAGCGACGCGCTTGATTTCAGGGTGGAATGTGCGTATACTTGATGGGATGAAAGAGTTCGAGCATTACATACGTAAACGCATACGATTGATCTACCGGAAAAGCCTGCTGGTTCCGGTCATTTTCCTTGCACTTCTCATCGTGCTCTCCTTCTGGACAGATATTTCGTCCGCGGTTTTTCCCCGTCCCATCGACGACATGGATGACAAGGCCTACGGCACCGTCAGTCTGGAAAATCTCCGGTTTACCGGCTACACGGAGTCGGTATTCGGCACCGTCAACGGCTACTACTATTACACCATCAAAGACAACGCCTGCTATCTCGTACTGCTTTCTCCGCAGACCTGCGAGCAGGGGCTTCCCACTATTGCATATGTCTCGATCCGCTGCCGGCTGCTCCCTCTGTCCCAGGCACAGCAAACCGTCCTGTCCTCTCTTTCCGCAGATCTGGGCTGGACCGAGCGGGGCATTCAGGAAAGCTTTTCTCCCCTCTATTTCAATGAGCCGGATTATCATTACACGATGATCGTCGTGTTATTTATTCTCCTGATCATCTTTGGTGCGCACGCAATCTATGACATCATCACGGCGCTTCTCTATATCCGCTTTCCGCACCTTTCGCCGATGATCCATCCTCTTTCCAGATTCGGCAACGCAAAAGTAATCCTGGAAAAAGCTGAGGAAGAGCTTTTGACTCTTCCTCAGCTTGCTACGGACGATCTTTTTATTACGGAGCATTACTTTATTGCGGTGACGGACCGCACCGTTGCCGTGGTGCCGATCCGCGAGATCATATGGGTTTACAAACACTCCACCCTGCATAAATTCCTCTGGTATCACTTCAGCATTTCCTATACCTTAAGCCTCACGGCCAGAAAACATATCTACATTCAGTTCCCGAAAAACACTAAAACGGATATCGACGGAATCATCGACTATCTGGCGGAGGCAAATCACAAAATTCTGGTGGGCTTCTCCGAGGAGAACCGTCTCAAGGTACAGGCCATTCAGGGCACGCCCCTGCAGCTCGACAAGCTCTTTGCTTTCTTCAAGCGCAGGATCTGAGATCATTTCGTCGGAATGCACACCCATACGGCACAATCATTTCTTTCCAAACAGCCCCTGGAAGAAATTGGAAATGCTCTCTCCCACCGAGCGGAAAAACTCCGTCACTTTGTTGCCTGCGCTCGTGACCTTCTGGTAGCCTTCCACCATCTGCGTCAGCGCCTTCGGATCCAGATCCAGCTGATCCAGCTTCAGGAGAAGCCCGATGACCTGGCTGCGTTCGGAAGCGGAAAGGGTCACGCCGTATGTCTTGCAGGCTTCATCCACCGCCGCGGAAATGCTTGCTTCATCATGCAGGTTGTTTTCCTTCATGTAATTCTTGAGATATGCCAGGAGCTGCTCAATGGTGCTCGGATCCAGGTCGGAAAGTGCGCCTTCGAGATTTCCCGTCACGATCAGCTCGTTTAAGGCACCATCAATGGTATCGACGTCAATCGTCTTGCCGGTCATGTTTTCGTACGCCTTGAAGATACCCACAAGCGCCGCGGTGCCGGAAATGTTGGAGGGGCCTGCCACAATGATCCTGGCATCGGTGATCCCCGCCGTGGCGCAGGCATTTCGATACATCCCCTCCGTGCAGAAGGAAATGTTTTTGGTGGTAATGTCAAGCCCGGATCCCGGATCCTTCTGATATACCACAACAGACGAAAGGGAATGGGTGCCGATGGCGTTCGGATCCACATAGGAATCCAGATACTTGTGCTCATCCGCATTCGTAATATAGGTCACATCGTAGTCACCCAGCTTTGCCGCATCCACCTCCAGCATCTGCAGTACACTCGCCTGCTGCTCCGGTGTCAGATCCGCGCCCAGTGCAAGGTACGGCTTTCTATCCGCCGCATACAGCACAGTTGTCGCAAGCATCATCACACAAAAAAGAAGAATGCCAAAGAGTTTCCTGAATCTTTTCATATTCTCTTCCTCCCACGCTGTCGCGCCTGTTCCCCGGCGCAAAAAATCCTGTTCACATTGTTTCCATATTCATGGATTTTGCCACACTTGCCCATATTTGTCAAAAACATCGGCAGCCGGGCTGTCCGGGTCCCCCGCCTCTGCCGCTGGCAGCCGGGTGCCCCCACCACCCTGAGCTCTGTTTCTGTCGGAAGGTGCAGGGAGGACGGCCGGAATTTCCGCGGGACGATCCCTGTCCTCTGTTTGCGGCGCCCTCATGCGAAGTCTCTCGCGCTTCTGCCGGACAGCCTTCATTCTCCCGCACTCGTCAAACTCACCGAAGCCGCAACTGCAGTCACGATCCCGGCACGGCACATGCCTATTCCTTTTTTCGGGAAGCCTCTTACGTGCCGCGATCTGCCTGCAGATAACGGCTCCGCCTCAGACAGCGGCTCGCGCGGGATCGCAGTCCGGCAGTGCGCACGGATCCTTTCGCACTCAGGCGCAAAGCAAATCTCGAACCGGGATCGCCCCTTTGAAAACACCGTCCGTCCTCATTTCTCCGACAGAAAACAGATCTCCCCGCCACACCCGAAGCCGAGGGGCGTGACGGCCGCAGGATAGGTGGTTTCTCCATTTATTCTCCATGCTCTTTCCGGAATTCCTTCTTTTTTATCCTCTCCAGTTTTTTCTTCCGTGTATCCACGCGTGCAGACAATGCTCCCGGTTTCTTTTTATAAGTCTTACAGGTCTGGCAATGATGACGGAACGTGCCCTCCTTGCCGAGATCACAATTCCCCTCACATACATAATGAATACATTGGATTTCTCTTGTTTTTGCCATGGTTGTTTCTCCGTGATGTTTACAGTAATGTTGTCGTACTATAGTATCGTTTTACTATCCTATTTATCTATGGTAGCATTTCACCCATCCAAAAGTCCTGCCGCCTGAAGGCAAAAATCCGTATATTCAGGATACACCCTCAGGATCATTTTGTCTTCCATTTCTCCAAGCGCATCCATAAACCGGTCAACATCCTTCTTCTTCACCTTACAGAGGATCAGCCGAAACGGACTCCCCTTTTTCACAAACTCCTTTCCGAACCAGACCCGCACCTTATGCCGGATAAAAAGCTGATCCGCAAGATAGTCTGCTGTATCAATAAAAATGAATCTGAAGAAGAGCAAGGACGGCGCGTCGATCTTCCAGTAGTTTTTCAACATATGTTTTCCTCCTAATGCTTTCATAATAGAACAGATAGGAGATTGATGGCAGTAACCCGGTAGTTAAAAAAAGAGGCATCTGAAACCGAACTTCGATGCCCCACCCGCCGGATGACGGAAAGTTTTTTGCAGTCGAGATGATCTGAAAAAGGTTCAAAGTCCTCTTTTCTCTATCGGAACATTCAACAATACTCCAATAAGAAATAACAGGATAACCGGGGAACGACAACATTAAACCTGCGGACATACGCCCCTGACAATGTCACTTGTAGCATATTCTCAAAACCTGTCTCGCTGCACGGATAAGATTATCATGCACCATCAAATATCCACATCAAACTCCACTGTCTGATTGTACCTATCCAGCGCGATCTGCATTGCAGACACCTCGGCATCAATCTTCTCATACTCTCTCTTAATCAGATCAAGATCGTAGTTGATATACTGATATTCCGGTGCCATTTTCCGCGCGGAATAAGCTACCGATCTGATCCTGCTCTTAGGCTGCTGTTTACGCATAACGTCGAGCGTGGTTTTGCGTCTGTTTAACTGCGCCATCTTCACAAGGATTGTGTCAGCCGTCATCTTCGTGTCATTCACCTCAATCTCATTGGTGCAATTGGCTACGTTGATGGCATGCTTGATCTTCACGATCTTCGCGTCGATCTCAGAAACATTTCTGGAAACCTCTTCATAATCGTATTCGGGAATCACCGGCTCTTCGTCAAGAGCAGCCACGTACAGATACCCCTCCTCTTCCTTGGAGAGCCAGAATCCCTTATCTTCATTGAGTTTCCTGAGCATTTTGTTTGCATATGCAGAAGTCATCTTTGCCATAATCACGTCCTCCTCGTCCTGATTTTTACTGATGTAAAAATACCACCGAAAGAACCTCCTGTGTAGTAAACCGGTGGGCTAATTCAACAGCAACTCCAACACGATTGGATATAAAAAAACACCGGTCATTATCACCGATGTCATACTATACGCTGACACATCGAAAAAAGTTTCAGCCTTCCAAATAAAAAAGTCTTGCATCTTAATATAAAATATGATAGATTATTCTTTACAGTATGGTTGGTGTTGTACCTACATGATGGTCTACTATTGAAACTTAAAGTCTAAGTGTAAGAAAGGAGATTATCATGAAAGCAATAATTGAGTACCCAACCATCGACCTTGTAAAGACCGGCAAGAATATTCAGCGTACCCGAAAAGAAAAAGGTGTTACTGTCACGCAGATCTGCGAAGTAATGGGTTTTGAAAATCCGCAGTCTGTATATAAGTGGCAGCGCGGGGCATCGCTTCCGAGCGTTGAAAATCTGCTCGCGTTGAGCAGAATTCTAGGTATACCCATGGAGCAAATACTCGTGGAGAAAGAACGGTCAACAAGATATGCTTCTAGTGAGAGCCTGCAGGATGCAGGCTCTTCTATTATGCTTTTTTCACGGTATAGCCAAGTTTTATCAAGACTTTGATTGTCTCAATTGCACTATTTCTATCGTATGTTTTTTCATTATCCGGCAAATCATTGTAATTACACATACAGGGATTTTGTTTTAAAGAATCGTCTCGAGTAGATCCATAAGTCCACCCCTCTTGCATTCGGTTGAATGCCCATACCTCATGTGAATTTTCAGCAAGTAGTTCGACCAGCTCTTCAAGATCTGATGAAAGTACAATGTCTGAAGTGTTGATTGGATTAGGTTTATAATTGTCCATTGCATATCCCTCCATAGTATTCATTACTGTTTCATTATTTCAATCAATCGTTCTCCGATATGATCTAATTCTTCTTTTGATGAAATAGTTATAATATCTAGCTGCTTTCCCCGTGAGATGTATCGCTCCCCTGTATTAGATATCATTATCAAAACTTTCTTTTGTCCAATTCCGAAATGATCCGCCAGACTATCAAGATTCAAGTAAAAGCTCTCATCAGGTGTTTTTACTGATTTGCATTCAACAAGTACTGATTTATATCCTTTTGTTAACACGCAATCCAGTTCATTTTCTACTTCATCAAATTCCCATCTAAATTTATATCCCGTTTGAACGTCATCAAACCATCCTGTTTTACATGCTTCATAATACACATACTCTTCTAATAAATTACCGGCTTTTGTAAAAATTTTTGATATTCTGGTGTTAGTTATGGTCGCTGAAACATCGTCTCCTTTAATACTTAATGAAGACAAGAGAGATTTTTCCTTCAATTTTCTTAGGATATTCTTAAACAACTCTTTATCCTTTACAGCGGGAACTTTGCCGTTTATCTCTAGAGTTTTAACACCACCAGATTTAAGGAAGTCACAGACACTTGTCCAACATAATGCAACCTTAGTAAAGCTTTCCTCATTTAAGGATTTTCCGCTATAGATTTCCCAGCAATCTTGATAAAAATCAATGCTATCAGGATAGTTGTACTCTTTATCCTGCGCATTCATTAACGCAAACATATCCTCCACTTGAATAAAAGAAGTAATTTTTTGATACTTTAGATAATCACAGCCAATATAATGGGTAAACTGTCTTTTCAAACTATCAAATTCAAAATATGGTATACATGCTATGGACGCATCAATTACAGCCTTATTAATCAGCATTGAGTCAGATATAGCGTTAGTACCGTCAAAATAGTCAATTTTACGAGATTGAATAATATCCCGTATACAAACTCCAATACCATCAACATCCGAATACAATGATGTGTGTACAGCTGTTAATACTTTCTCAGCCTTTAAGGATGTAAGTCGTGAAGACAGATGGTTATATAAGGTACTTTTTGAAATCTCCTTTGAGCATAGAAGCTCAAAATACAATTTACATGGATGATTTCTGTAATCAAAATAGTTTTTTATGGCAGATATTTTTGAAATAAGAAAATCGATATCTGTAGATTCTTCAACAATATAGAGATATGTAATGGTTTTTGCATATAAAGAGGTCGCAGATGCTACGCTCTTAAACGAATGATTGTTATTTCTTGTATGTGGAGCTGTTGTACCAAAAGGCATACAAATATGAATGTTGTTTTTTCCAGTTAGGATAAAAGGTATTTGTTTGATAAGCTCCATATCATATTGTTTATAATCTTTATAAAGACAGCTTTCAATAATAGGAAAGAGGATCCTATGGATATTGTTTAAAAGAGATATGCCTCCATTGTCGAATTTTATAGATTTTGTAATTGTGTTCTCATAAGATGCGTATTGTTCTGCATATCGTTTGTTTCTTGCAAAAATATTATTTACACACAGTTGGAAACGGTCAAAGTCCCTTTTTGCGATATCTCCATATTTTTCGCAAAGTAGTTGCAGATCAGAAAGATAGCGGTACACATCTTCTTTCTTAGTATTTGTACCAGTAATAATTTCAGTCGCAGCGGAAAGCATTTCGCGATGTAGTTGTACAGACACTAGGTCAAGGTCATCCAGCATAGCATCGCTTGTCGAAGGATGATCCCAAAGATCAGTATTGTTTGAGTAAATATCTTGAAGCGGAGTATCTGATGTTGATCTTTCAATGCAGGGGTGCATAATCAGATTGCCACTAGTATCTGTTTGTTTTATTGATGTTTTTTTAACGCATATCTGGTAATCTTTCTTGCCTTCTTTTTCACGAAGCGGAACTGCGCCTCTGGTGACAAGACTGAGAACCCATCTTCTATGCTCAAGTGCTGCTATTCTTTTTAGAAGATCCGCTTCATTTGATTTTGGATTGTTTCCCGCTTTTCTTATTACATCAAAACAAGACGAGGCAGCTTTATAACCTAATCTCCCGACAAAATTATACACAGTATGACATCAAAAAGCACCTACAAGCCGCATAAAAAGCCAACTTTTTCGTTTATGTCCGTTGACAGACATGTGTATAAAATGTATAATAGAAACATCAATATTATACACAGGTTTTCGGCGGAGGCGACTATGTCATCACTGGTTTATGTCCATAATCCTAATGGCACAACCTATGTTTACGAGAATATCTCCTACTGGGATAAGGAGGCCAAAAAGAGTAAGCAAAAGCGCAAACCCATCGGACACCTTGATCCCTCAAGCGGGAAGGTCGTCCCTAACCGTAAAAAAGGCGATGCTGCCAGGGCGCGATCAGTCTCGTCGAGCAATGATGATCCGCGGTGTACCGTCCTCACCTGTGGTGTCACGAGGCTACTTGACAAAGCCGTTAATGATATCGGTCTTCAAAAAGTATTGGCATCCGTTTTTCCAAATGACTGGTCGAGGATACTCACCTGCGCTTACTATCTCGTCAGTGAAGGCGGAGCTCTGTGCCACGTGGAGAAATGGAAAAACTCCAACGTGGTGCCATTTACCGAATCACTTGCCAGTCAACGTATCAGTGAGTTGTTGGGCCGGATCACACCAACCCTCCAACAGGAATTCTTCAGTAAATGGATCGTAAACAACAAGCAGGATGAGTACTATGCCTTGGATATCACCAGCGTCTCTTCGTACAGTGATCTCATCGAATTTGTCCGATGGGGATACAACCGTGATGGAGACGACTTGCCGCAGATCAACCTGTTAATGATCACGGGTGAAAAGAGCCATATGCCGCTCTATTACCGGATAATTCCCGGGAGTATCAAGGATGTCCGGACCTTACGCGAAAGCCTGAAAAACATGGCGTACATCGAGGCGGGTCAGCTGCATTATGTGATGGATAAAGGCTTTTACAGTGAGCAGAATATTGATGCCATGTACGCGGATCATAAGCGGTTCATGATGGGCATCCCTTTCACCGCAGGCTTTGCCACGGACCTTGTCGAAAGGTATCGTGACACTATACGTTCTCATCAGAACTACTGCATGGTTGGATCGGATGACCTGTATGCGGTGACAGAACTCATGGATTGGGGCGGTCATCGCTTTTATGCCCATGTTTACTACGACAGTTACAAGGCAGCCGCTGACGAAAAGGAATTTGATCACACCCTGCATTGCTGCTATGAAGAACTGATAAGTGGAAACCGTGTCAAGGAGCACAAAAAGTATTATGATCAGTTCTTTTTTATCAAGGAAACACCTGTGCGCGGTATAAAGGTCCGGTTCAACGAAGATGCCATTGCCGAATATAAGCGCAATCATGTCGGCTGGTTCATCCTTGCCGGCAATGATATCAAGGACAAAGTCAAGGCTCTTAAAGTATATCGTGCCAAAGATGCTGTCGAGAAATGCTTCGATGATCTGAAGAATGATCTCGATATGAAACGCATCCGCGTGCATACCAAAGAAACCATGGAAGGCCGCATATTTATTCAGTTTATCGCCCTATTGATCACCACGAGATTGAAAGAGGTGATGAATGAGGCTGGATGGTTTAAGGACTATGACCTCCAGGAGATCATCGATGAGATGAAAAGCATGCGAGAGGTCAAAGTCATAGGTTCACGAAAAAAGTACGCCACAGAGCCTACACCACTACAGCGGAACGTCATTAAGCTATATGGATTGTAACTCGTCGACCTGTGTATAATATGGCCGGGATTTTAGAGGCTTCTGGCATGATGGTGGGTACTATGCCAGATCCCTGATGTACATTTACAATTGAAAAACCATCTGTGTTCCTTTAGAGTATTAGCGACCAAACCAAACTCGAAAAGGAGTACCCACAGATGGTTTCTGCTAAT
>JAZRFM010000020.1:0-17863 GCA_045661345.1 Lachnospiraceae bacterium | reverse complement strand
GAATCACATTCTCGCTCACAAAGCATTCCGTTGTGCTTGTGACCAGCCGCCGGTCGCCCTGGGTCTCGATCCGGCATGGCGGGTTGCATGGAAATGTAAGCGAACAGTTCATGAGGGGCTTGGATTCTCTTAGCATTTGCCACTTATTAAGCAAGGATTCGCCTGGATGGCGAATCCAGGTACCATGCGCCATGGAAGGCGCGTTGGTACCGGTTGCGTACGGTTGAAACCATCTGGCGCAAATGCTTAGAGAAGCCAGGTCCCGAAATGAGTGAGCGTCATTTTCATACAACCTGACATGCCGGGAGGGGCACAGGGAGGCCGGCGGGGAGGGGGCGGGCAATCGTCCGGGGGAAGGGGGTAAACTCCCGTTTACGCCTCCTCGATGGCTTTGCCGATGTCGTGGCGCATGTATTTTCCGTGGAAGTCTACCCATTCGGTCGCTTGGTAGGCGTTTTCCCGGGCTTTTTGCAGTGTCTCTCCGAGGGCTGTCACCCCCAGCACGCGCCCTCCGTTTGTTACGAACTGACCTGCCTCATTTTTCTTTGTCCCTGCATGGAAGCAGAAATACCCTTCCTCCTTCTCGAAGCGGGAGAGGCCGTGGATTTCAAATCCTTTCTGGTAAGAAACGGGGTAGCCCTCGGAAGCGAGAACCACGCATACCGCGGCGTTGTCTGCAAACTCCAGGGTGATCTGGTCGAGGGTTCCGTCCACACAGGCCTCCATCACCTCCACCAGGTCGTTTTTCATCCGGGGCAGTACCACCTGTGCCTCCGGATCCCCGAACCGGGCATTGTATTCCAGCACCTTCGGACCCTCCTCTGTCAGCATCAGGCCGAAAAAGATCACCCCGGAAAAGGGTCTTCCTTCGGCTGCCATGGCGTCCACCGTCGGTTGATAGATTTTCTCCCGGCAGATTTTGTCCACTTCGGCCGTGTAAAAGGGACTGGGAGAAAAGGTTCCCATGCCGCCGGTGTTTAAGCCCCGGTCTCCGTCCATGGCCCGTTTATGATCCTGGGCGGAGCTCATGATCCTGATGGTCCTGCCATCGGTAAAGGAAAGCACGGAGACCTCGCGGCCGGTCATGAACTCTTCGATCACCATGTGATCCCCCGCGCTGCCGAACTTCTTGTCCTGCATGATCTCCTTCACGCCTTCTTTTGCTTCTTCCAGGGTATTGCAGATCAGCACGCCCTTCCCGAGGGCCAGACCGTCCGCCTTCAGCACAACCGGCATTTTGGCATTTTCCAGATAGGCAAGGGCTTTGGCGGGATCGTCGAAGGTCTCGTAAGCGGCCGTCGGGATCCCGTACTTTTTCATCAGGTCCTTGGAGAAGGCCTTGGAGCCCTCCAGGATCGCGGCGTTTTTACGGGGTCCGAACACCCGCAGCCCTTCCTTTTCGAAAACATCCACGATGCCGCCCACCAGGGGATCATCCATCCCCACCACCGTCAGGTCTATGGCATTCTCCCTGGCAAAGGCCGCCAGCTTCTCAAACTCCATGGCACCGATAGGTACACATTCCGCTATCTGTCCGATGCCGGCATTGCCGGGAGCGCAGTAGAGCCTCTCCGTCTTTTTGCTTTTGACAAGGGACTGTGCGATGGCATGCTCTCTTCCGCCGCTGCCTACGATCAGTATCTTCATCCTATGGTTCCTCCCCTTTCTGTTCGTTTGCAATCCGGTTGATCACCTGGGGCAAAATCACCCACTCCGCCTGTTCCATGACACGCCGCTGCAGGGTCTCCGGTGTGTCGCCCTCCAGTACCTCCACGGCTTTCTGCATCAGAATCGGTCCCGTATCCGTCCCCTCATCCACGATGTGTACCGTGGCACCGGTCAGCTTGACACCGCGCTCCAGCGCCGCCTCATGCACCCGCAGCCCGTAGTAGCCCTCTCCGCAGAAGGAGGGGATGAGACTCGGGTGGATATTGATGATCCTGCCGCGGAACCTTGCGATCATCTTTGCCGGGATCACCACGAGAAATCCCGCCAGCACGATCAGATCCGGCTCTGCCTTTTCAACCGCCTGCAAAAGCGCCTCATGAAATGCTTCCCGGCTCTCATAGTTTTTCGGCGAAATACACTGCTGCGGGATCCCCCGGGCCTTTGCCCGCTCCAGCGCATAGGCCTTCGGGTTGTTGCTGATCACGGAAACGATCCCGGCGTTTTGAATCACGCCCGTATCCATGGCGTCCATGATGGCCTGCAGGTTTGTCCCGCCGCCGGAAACCAGGATCACCAGCCTCAGCATAATGTCACTCCCTTTTCTCCGTCCTCAATGTGTCCGACGATATAGGGGGTGTCCCCCGCCGAACGGATTGCTTCACAGGCACGGTCCCTGTCTTTTTCCTCCACAGCCACGATCATGCCCAGTCCCATGTTGTAGGTGTTGTACATGACCTTTTCCTCCACATTTCCCTTTTCCGCCATGATCGTAAAAATCGGCGGAACGGGATAGCTGGCCTTTTCCACAACGGCATGTTTCCCCTCGGGAAGCATACGCGGGATGTTCTCGTAGAATCCGCCCCCGGTGATATGGCTGCAGGCAAGAAGCTTCACCCCCGCTTCCTTCACGGCACGGAGCGCCTTCACATAGATCCTGGTGGGGGTCAGCAGCTCATCTCCCAGGGATTTCCCCAGGGTCTTGTTATAGGAGTTCAGGGTTGCCTCGTTCATGGTGAAGATCCTGCGGATCAGGGAAAACCCGTTGGAATGCACCCCGGAGGAAGCCAGTCCGATCAGCACGTTTCCCGCTTTGACATCTGCCCCCGTGATGATATCCTTCTCATCCACGATGCCCACAGCAAAGCCCGCCACATCATATTCCTCCTCCGGCATCAGACCCGGGTGCTCCGCGGTCTCTCCACCGATCAGCGCCGCGCCTGCCATTTTGCAGCCCTCCGCCACACCGCTGACAATGGTGGCGATCTTCTCCGGATAGTTTTTGCCGCAGGCAATGTAGTCCAGGAAAAACAGGGGCTCTGCCCCGGCACAGGCGATATCGTTTACGCACATCGCCACGCAGTCGATCCCGATGGTGCTGTGTCTGTCCAGAATAAAGGCCAGCTTGATCTTGGTACCCACGCCGTCCGTTCCGGATATCAGGGTCGGCTTCTCCATGTTGCGGAAACGATCCACGGAAAACGCACCGGAGAATCCGCCAATACCCGTCAGCACCTCCGGGCGCATCGTCCCCTGTACATATTGCTTCATCAATTCCACCGAACGGTATCCCGCTTCGATATCCACACCGGAATTCTTATAATCCATATGCCTTCCACCCCGTTTCCTGTAATTTTTCGTCCTTTTTGATCACCTGTTCTTTTTTCTGCTTCGCGTATTCCTTTAATCTGCCCAGTAAGGCAGGATCATTCGTCGCGAGGATCTTCGCCGCCAGCAGTCCGGCATTCATGCCGCCGTTGATCGCCACGGTGGCCACGGGGATCCCCGGGGGCATCTGCAGGATCGAATACAGGGCATCCTTTCCGGCCAGGCTCCCGCTCTGAAGGGGAACGCCGATCACCGGAAGCGGAAACAGCGCCGCACACATCCCTGGCAGGTGTGCCGCCATGCCGGCACCGGCGATGATCACCTGCAGTCCTCTTTCTTCCGCGCCGGCGGCATAGGCAAAGAACTCCTCCGGCTCCCGGTGCGCGGACAGAATCCGCATCTCAAAATCGATGCCCAGCTCCTCCAGTACAGCAGCTGCTTTTCCCATAACGGGAAGATCCGAATCACTTCCCATGACAATTGCTACTTTTGGCATTGGCTCCTCCTCTCCAGTGGTTCGTTCAGGGGCTCTGTCCCCGGTACGATAAAGCGCCCGTCCTTCAAAATCGTTTCCTCACTCCCGTCACTGCGGATCACCGTGATGGCGGCGAGCTCGTCATAGGGAATCGTGATATCCGTATGGCAGTTCAGATAGGCCTTTTCCGGATCCGTTTTGCGCAGCATGGAGACTTCATTCTCCCGGGCGATGATCGCTTTTTTGTCCGGATTATAGGTAATGAGATCCTCCTCATAGGAGTAACAGGTGTCTCCCACTGCGAAATGCGGTCCCGTCTTTTCCGCGATCAAAATGGGCAGCTTTGACTCGATCTGAAACTCCCTGGCCATGCAGTAGGCCGTGGTATTCGTCCCGATGGCAAATTCCCCCAGGGGCAGTGTCTCATGGCGCATCAGGATGTTTTCATAAATATAGCTGCGGTTGTCCTCTTCTTTTTCGAAATTGCCGCAGGTGTAATCCGTGACCATCCCGTCGGTAAAGGTGACGGCCAGATCCTCAAAGGCAAACCCGTTCAGGTACACTCTGCTGACATGCAGAAGCCCGTTTGTCCCCTTCAGCTTCGGTGTGGTAAACACCTCCCCCACCGGAATATTCACATCCGCCACGCAGTTTTCAAACAGGGTCTCCTTTGCGGGATCCGAAAGGGTCTGCAGCGCCACGGTCAGATCCGTGCGGTTACCGTCCTTCCCCGTCACGTGAACCCTGACCCCGGTATCCAGCAGATCAATCAGCTTCTGCTGCATGGATTGATACAAGGCGTAATCCAGCGTATTCACGCGGACAGTCTCCCGGAAAATCTCGGGAAACCGCGGCCCGATAGAGGGCAGGGGATACGCGATCACGGTAAAGGATCGCTCCTCTCCCGGAATAAATTCATTCGTGATGCGTCCCATCTCACTTCTGAACTGAACGTTCAGCGCGTTTTGCTTCTCCGTGAGCTTCGGCGCCGTCTCCTTGATCCGGGGATGAAACTCCGCTTCCCCGAAATACTCCATGACAGCAGGTCCTGCCATAAGCTTTGCTTTTTCCCGATATCTGCGAAAGGCTGCCGTGGCCGCCTCGAGCCTGCGTTCCATAAAAGCGCGGTCCAGATAATAATACTGGTCATTGCGGTGATCAAACCCGTACTGCCGGTTCAAAGAGACGCCGGCGCACCCTCTTCCGGGCTTGCCCAGCCCCTGAAACGAGCTGACCGCCTCCCGGAAGATCACGGGGGTCAGACCCATGTCCGCAAACTGTCTGAGAGCCGCACGCACGATCCGTTCAAACCCGATGGGATATTCCACTGTCACGAAACGTTTTTTGGAAAGATCCTTTCCCGTCACCGCAAAGCCGATCCGGTATCCCTCCGTCCAGGTTTTTGCCATGGCGTCGATCTCTTCCCCGGAAAAGTTCTGCAAAAAGGACGCCATGCGTTCCTCATTTTCCCCGATGTAAGCACCGTACCGGTACAGGTAGGCAGCATCGGAAAGATCGGCATCCCGCACGATCCCGGTAAAGAAATCAAGCTCCGGATCCACCTTGGCACGAATTTCCTCTTCCGAAAGTATTTCACTGTAATCATGGAAATGCGCCCGGAGAATCTCCGCCACCGTCTCCGCCGAAACACCCTCCTTCGTCCTGCAATCCTCCGCAAACAGACCGTAGATCTCCAGATAGCATTCCGTCAGAATCGTGATCTCCCTTAGTTTCCCCTCAAAAGCCAGGGGGATCAGTCCGTAAAGCTCACTCGAAAGAAAGCAGAGGAGACCCGCCAGCTCCTGCGGCAGCTCCTTTGCGGCAAAATCCGGATTCGCATAGCAGGTCTCATACCCTTCTCCCTGCAGATCCCCGTAGAGCTTCACATTCCACTCCCGGCAGGTCGCAAGGTCACGCCCGGCTAAGGTATCAGCCTCCCACATCCCATAAATCTCACTGATCTTTTGGAGCAGGGAAGCGGTTTTTTGGAAGTACCGGTCTGTTCCTTCATTTCCGGTCTCCTCCGGGATTCCGGCGACCCGCTCCTTGCAAAGCGCATAGCGTTCCCTGATCTCCTCGTTTTGTTCTTCTCTGATTTTTCGATAAGTCATAGATGTGCAATCCCCCATGCATATAACCCGATCCATGCCGCACAGGCTGCTGCCGACAGAAAAAAGCTGACCCTGGGCAGGATCGGAAAACTGTTTTCCTCCCGCAGAGAGATCACCGAGACCACCAGCCCCGCCAGGGACAGTAAAAACAGAAAAATCCCTGCCGATCCGATATAGGCACTGCTCGTCCCCTCATTCTTCGCGGAGATGCCCACGCAAAGCGCCAGTCCGAGGAGACTGCCGCCGGAGAGGAGCAATGCGATCATGGCACGTTTTGACCTGGTCTTTTCGGTGAACTGAATCCTTCTCTTTGCCATGCAACCTCCTGATCATTTGTTTTTATCCGGCTTCTTCGGAAACCCCGTCACCTTCCGTACAAGCAGAAACAGCAGATAGCCGGTGACACCGCCCAGCGTGTTCAAAAGCACATCATCGATATCGCAGCTCCCTACCCTGGTGACGAGCTGCAGCAGCTCCACAATCAGACTGAAGAGCGCCGTGGCCAGCACCGTACGCCAGATCCGCCGAAACCGTCCCCACAGAAAGGGGAGAAAAAAACCGAAGGGCAAAAACGCAAGAATATTCCCCTCCACATTGAAAAAACGCACAAAAGAACCGCCGGATTTCGATAAGCCAAGATACCGCCGGATGGTTTCAAACGGGATAAAATTGTAGTGGTATTCCTGGTATGCCTCAGAACGACCGGTGAATACCGAAAAAAACAAAAGATAAAACAGCACCGCGAGATAGATCAGAAAGAAAATCCGCGCTGCGATCTTTTTCCCAGATACCTTTATTTTCACTGTCGCATTCCATATTGTCGATAATACGCATCCATTGCCGCGCTGATCTCATCATCGATCACGATCCGCCCGCAGCATTCGCGATTGGTCAGATACTCCCTGACCTCCTCCATAGTCACAATCGCCCTTGCCGGAAAGCCGTACTTCTCCTCGATTTCCTCCAGGGCGGAGTGCTTCCCGCCGAGTCCCACCTCCTGGCGGTTCAGCGATACCATCAGTCCCAGGATGGTTACGTCGGCCTGAGCCTTCAAGATCGGAAAGGTCTCCTCTATGGATTTGCCGGAGGTGGTCACGTCCTCGATGATCACCACCCGGTCTGTGTCCTTTAATCTGCTTCCCAGCAGAATCCCGGCGTCGCCGTGGTCCTTTTCCTCTTTCCGGTTGCTGCAGTATCGGATCTCTTTCCCGTAAAGCTTCGCATAAGCGATCACGGTGGCTACCGCAAGCGGGATCCCTTTATAGGCCGGACCGAACAATACATCAAAGTCATCTCCGAACTGTGCGTGAATCGCCGTTGCGTAATACTCCCCCAGCCTTCCGATCTGGGAACCGGTCACATAAGCACCCGCATTCATAAAAAAGGGGGACTTCCGCCCACTCTTTAAGGTGAACTCGCCGAACTTGAGCACATCGGACTCCACCATAAATGTAATAAAATCCTGCTTGTATTGTTCCATCTCTCATTTCTCCCGAAAGCCAGTCAGGGTTCTGTGGGGAAAACCTGCGGGATCATGCACCGCAGCACGCGTACAGTATATCATTTTTGCCCTCAGAACTCAATCTCCTCCGCCGAAAAGACGGGGCCATCCTTGCAGACTCTGGCATTCTGCACATGGGAGTGGGGATCCGTATGAAGGATCCTGACCACACAGCCCAGACAGGCTCCGACAGCACAGGCCATTCTCTCCTCCAGAGAAAGGAAGCAGGGGATCTCCTTCTCCCGGGAAAACCGCTGCAGGGAACGCAGCATCGGCAGGGGCCCGCAGGCAAGGAAAAGATCCGGCCGGCAGGGTGCCGCAGAAAAAGCATCCAGAACATTTCCCTTTGTCCCGACGCTCCCGTCCTCAGTCGCGATCAGCACCTCTCCGAAGGATTTGAATTCCTCCGAGAGAAACGTCTCCCGCTCCCGGTACCCGAGTACCGCCGTCACCTTTGCCCCCGCAACTGAAAAAGAGCGTGCCGCATAAAGCATCGGCGGAATCCCGATCCCGCCGCCAAAAAGCATAACATGGGATCCGGCAAAGGCGGTGGCACCCGGAAACCCGTTTCCCAAAGGGCCCACCAGCCGGATCCCGTCTCCTTCCTTCCTCCCGGAAAACTCCTCTGTCCCGGCGCCTGCCACACGATACACCAGACGAAGGGTCTGCCCCCTGGCGTCGCAGATACTGATGGGGCGTGGTAAAAGGCGAGACGCATCCGCCGGATAAAGAGACACAAACTGTCCCGGCACAGCCTCTCCGGCCATCTCCTCCACCCGGATCCGCAGATCAAAAATCCCGGGGGCAATCTCCTGCTGCTTCTGCACAATTCCAACTGTTTCCGTCATCTTCTTCAAATCGCTCCTTTGCCAACGGGGATAATCAGCGCCTCCTCAGGATACGGCACCGATCAGATCCGTCACATCACAGACGCCCTGACGCTCCATGTAGGAACGGATGCCTGCTATGATGTCCATGGAAGCACGGGGATGATGGAAGTTCGCGGTTCCGACTGCCACCATGGTCGCCCCCGCCAGGATCAGCTCGATGGCATCCTCCGCATGAAGCACCCCTCCCATCCCGAGAATCGGGATATCCACTGCATGCGCAGCTTCATAGACCATGCGCACGGCGACGGGATGGATCGCCGGACCGGAAAGACCGCCGGTACGGTTGGCAAGGGCAAACCGTCTTTTCTCCACGTCGATCTTCATCCCCGTGATGGTATTGATCAGGGAAATCGCATCAGCGCCGCCGCTCTCCGCGGCTCTGGCAATCTCCGCAATGCTGGTCACATTCGGGGACAGTTTCATGATCACGGGCTGTTTCGCTTTCTGTTTGATGGCAGATGTGATCTGCTCGACGCCCTTCGGATCCGTGCCGAAAGAGATCCCCCCTGCTTTCACATTAGGGCAGGAAATATTGATCTCCAGAAGATCCACCGCCGTTTCTGCCAGACCCTCCACCACGGCCAGATACTCTTCCTCCGTGTGTCCGCATACGTTTACGATGATCCGGGTATCAAACTGCTGCAGGAAAGGCAGATCCCGTTCCAGGAAGACCTCAATCCCGGGATTCTGCAGGCCGATGGCATTCAGCATACCACTGGGCGTCTCCGCCACCCGGGGAGTCTCATTTCCCTCCCACGGCATATTGGCGACACCCTTGGTGGTCACGGCACCCAGTGCGCCGAGATCGCAGAAGTCCTTGTATTCCATCCCCGACCCAAAGGTGCCGGAGGCGGTGGTGACCGGATTTTTCATGGTCACGCCGCAAAATGTCACTTCCAGATTACTCATGCTCTTACTATATCATATTTCTCCCGGCGTTGAATTATTTTTCAAATCGGGTATCATATTTATCGAAAGTGATTTCTGAAAGGAGTGTATCGCTATGCGCGAGAGTGGTATCTTATTTCCGATCTTTTCCCTGCCAAATCAATACGGCATCGGGTGTTTCTCCAAGGAAGCCTATGATTTTGTGGATTTTCTGTACGAGTCCGGCCAGGGCTACTGGCAGATCCTGCCCATTGGTCCCACGGGGTTTGGCAACTCCCCTTACCAGCCCTTCTCCGCCTTCGCCGGGAATCCTTATTTTATCTCATTGGAAACGCTGATGGAAGAAGGGCTTCTCACCAGAGAGGAAGCGGACGCCTGCTTTTTCGGCAGCGACCCCGAAAAGGTGGATTACGGCGCGCTCTATGAGAACCGATTCCCGCTGTTAAAAAAAGCATTCCAACGTTTTTCGGAAAAAACAAATGAAGATGCCGCCCTCCGGAAGGAATATGAGGACTGGCTGAAAGAAGAAGAGGACTGGCTCTGCGATTATGCCCTCTTTACCACCATCAAGGAGCAGCAGAAGGGTGCTTCCTGGCTGGAGTGGGAGGAGCCCCTTCGTACCCGCAGCTCTGCAGCCCTCGCCGAAGCAAAAGAAACCGGAAAAGAAACCTATGATTTTACCTGCTTCATCCAGCTTCTCTTCCACAAGCAGTGGCAGAAGCTGCGCGCCTACGCCAACAAGAAGAACGTTAAGATCATCGGCGACCTGCCCTTTTATGTGGCATTGGATTCCGCGGATGCATGGGCACATCCGGAGGTGTTCCTGATGGAGAAGGATCTGACGCCGAAAGCCGTCGCCGGATGCCCGCCGGATGCCTTTTCTCCCACGGGACAGCTTTGGGGCAATCCCATTTATGACTGGGAAGCCCTGAAAGAAACGGGATATGACTGGTGGGTGAAACGGATCAGAAGAAATCATGAGTTTTACGATGTCATCCGCATCGACCATTTCCATGGTTTTGCGGAGTACTATGCGATCCCCTTCGGGGATAAAACCGCCGAAAAAGGCAGGCAATGCAAAGGACCCGGTATGGATCTGTTCCGGGTCCTGAAAAGTGAAGTCAAAGATCTGCGCATCATCGCGGAGGATCTGGGCACCAATACCCGGGAAAACGAGAAGCTTCTTTCCGACTCCGGTTTTCCTGGCATGAAGGTGCTGCAATACGGCTTTACCAGTTGGGACAGCTGCTATGTCAACCACCGGCATATTCAAAACTGTGTTGTCTATACCGGCACCCATGACAACACCCCGACCCGCGCCTGGGTGGAGGAGATCCAGGATCATGAGCGAGATTTTGCGCGGCGCTATATCAACTCCATGGATACTGATTACGGCAGATTCGTCTGGGACTTCATCCGTGAGGCCTACCGTTCTGTGGCAAAGCTTTGCATCATCCCGTTGCAGGACTATCTCTGCAAGGGAAAAGAAGCCCGGATCAACAGTCCCGGTACATCAGACGGCAACTGGCAGTGGCGTTTGCAGCCCAACTTCCTTTCACGGGAACTTTCCGCAAGCATCCGTAGTCTTGCGGAAACCTACAGCCGTGTCCCGGTTGCACCCGAAAGCGCCTGAAATGATACGTCATGATTCCTGTTTATTTCTTTTTGGTTCTGCTCTTGAAATCCGTATACACCTGAGGAATCTTATACTCCGGCTCCTGTGCCTCCGCAAAATCCTGAATATCATCCTCCGTCAAGCTGTTATAAGCCACCGTATATTCATTGTCAACAAGTGACGTCAGCGCGTCCTGAAGGTCCATAAATTCGCCCCTGCTTATTCTCTTCGCGTAGGATGGCCAACCTGTGTCCACGGCCATATCAACTCTGAGAAACAGTTTGAGATAAGACCTGGCATACTTGTCCAGCAGCACACAGGCATCCACCATCTTCTTAAAGACGGGATGGTTGTTATAGTAATTCCGCGCGGTTTGATTCAGCATGATCAGCCTCGGAACGGCCTGCGCTTTCCGAAGGACTTCAAAGAGTTTGAAGGAATTCGTCTTCATAGTCTCCTCGAACCAGTTGCCTCTCAACTGATCAGGACTCGGCAGCCTGAAGCCGTTAAAGATTTGCCCGAGGTATGTCTCAATCATCTCGTTCTGTGTTTGGAGGTAAACGTTTCTCTTTTCTTCATTCGTATTTCTTACATTTGCACAACAGCTCGTCCATACCTTGTTAAAATCATTCTTTTGCGCATCCGCTCGGATTTTTCCATGTACAGATTGAATCAGCGCAGAGGGTGCCCCCATAAATGTATTGTCAATTTTTTCAGGGTTGATGTTATTGTCACGCATATGGTTCAACGCCCGGCTCACTTCCGTGGTTCCCCAACAAGCAATGCTCTCTTTCAGGGCGTTCATTGCAAAAATGGTACCCCCGGTGTATTTATCATCCGGAAGAACACCCTGGTTCACCCTGGCCAGCTCTTCCCTGTCCTTTTCAGAAATATGTGAATCCAGACCAGCCATCTGCCGTGTAATCACCTGTGAATCTTTAGAAACCTTCTTTCCTTTGCCCCCTTTCTGCTCCTCCGTCTTCTCCTCGATGATCTCGTTCAGATTCTCTTCCTCTTCGATGATCTTATTATTGTTTTCCTCTTTTTTGTCCTCTTTTTCCTCCTCTTTCAGCCCCATATATTCGTTGTACATCCGCTTATACTGCTCGTTCAAGGGTCCCTCGATAAAACTCATCATCCCCGGCTTGTCGTTTGTTCTTTTCCCAACCGGTTTTTTTGCAATACAGGACTTGCCGTTCCTGTCGATACTGATCTCGAATTTTTCAAAGACCTCCATGCAAATAATCCTGACCAGATCGTCAAACGCGAACCGCTGATTCTCATCTGTCTCATCTCTTCCGTTCTGTATCAGATCGATCAGTTCCCTGGTGTGTTCCCTGAACATGTTCTCCACCCAGCCGTTCTTCAGCTGCTCCGGGGAGGGGAACTTTTCCTTCGAAAGCGGTTTCTTCTTTTGGGGATTCTTATCTGTTTCCTCCTGAACCTCCCGCATAAGGATTCGAATCTCCTCGGATTTCTGAAGTGTCTCCTTCGATACATCCGGATTCTTCCGGATTATCTTGCTGTTCTCCTTCGACACGGATTGTTCTTCATCTTCTTTCTGCTCTGCCTCCCGGCGCTTTTTCTCATCCTGAGCTCTCTGTTCTTCCTTCTTCAGCTCCTCCTGCTCCTGTATATACTCCGGGGTTTTTTCCAGATTTTCCTTGGCCTCCCTGTTCAATTTTTTCTGAAACTGATCCAGCTCCACCATAAACTCATAAAAGCCATCCTTTTTGAGCGTCAGGATTCTTTCGGTGTCCTTCTCACTGAATTTGTTGTAGGATTTCACATAGGTTTCAAGGGCATTATCAGTTTGTTTTTTCAGATTCGATCCCTGCTCCTTCTCCGGTGGAGCCTGCATCGTGCATCCCGCCGGAGGATTCTCCAGTGAGAACCCATAATACCGGAGCATATGCTTCTTAATATAAGCAGTCATCGACATGGCCGCCTCCAGCTTTGCATGCGCAAACGGATTGCTGAGGGCCAGTGCATCCATCAGATCCGGATATTCCTCCATGAGCCGTTCCATGGCCGACATACGCCGAACCATACCTGTGAACCCCATGTAGTTCGAATCCATTTGATCCTCGATCCACCCTGTTCGCAATTCCTGGGGATTCGGAATTTCCAGCGAAGCGATCTGCTCTGTAAGCATCTCTTCCAGAAGCTTCTCCCGTTCTTTTTCCTTTCCGGCAGCCCAGCTTTGGATCCATTGTTTGTTTCTTTCCGCGTTTACCTTATAATCCGGGAATACTGTCCCGTCCTCTCTATAATGAACATCCAGCAGAAGCGCAGCCGGTGCCATGGAAATATCGGCATTATCCGGGTTCTTAAACAAAGGCTTCCCCGCTTTCTCCGCTTCCTGCACCTGCGTAGACAGCATCTTCTTCAGTTCGGCGTCTTCCAGTACACGCTGACCTCTTTGGAACCAGCGATAATACCTGAACCCGCGCAGGGTCAGATACGGATTCGTTTCCCGCAGCTTCTCGAATTCCTCTACAAGCTCCTCGCTATGGAGATAGTAACTCGGATCAATGTCGTAGCGGTCCTCCAGATCAAGAGTTTCCGGGATTGGCCCGGTTATGATATTCTTTTGAGTCTTTTTCGTCTCTCCTTTCTTTGATGCGCTCTTTTTCCCCGTCGTCTCAGGCTTTTTGAGCTGCTTTGGCGGAGACTGGCTCTTTTTCGCTCCGTCCTTCTTATCTGTCTTCTTCGGGACTCGATGGAATAGTTCATCCGCTTTATTGACAGACATGACGAAACTCGTCTTATTGACCTCTGAGTATTCGTTCTTCTTCAGTCCTGTGGTAAAGGTCTTCGGCAGATAAATGCCTTCCGCATAGAAGAGACTGATATCCTCATCCTTCTCTTCCACCGTCTTCCATGCCTCAACCCCGTCATGGAGCGCGATGTTCTCGACTGCTTTCTCCGGTTTCCCTGTAAAGGTGCGACTCTTCCCGTCGTAAGAAAGATTCTGATACTTCCCGGCGATCTCCTGCGGATCATCGATGCGCTCAAACCAGGTCAGCTCCAGCGTGGAAAGCGGATTCTCCGGGTTGAAAAGGCTCGAAACCTTGTAAACACTGTCACTCGCCACCCGCGACATGTTGGAATCGCAAACCTCAAGCTGATCCCCCTTGATACCGGTAATGGTGACATAATGACCGGGCATCAGCAGGGCAATTGCGCTTTTTTTATAGATCGCTTCCTCTATCGTATCCTTGAACTTCTCCATCATGTTATGCAGCAGATTCGGATCATCCTTCAGATTGTTTTTGGCGGCATTACACTGGAATCTCATCTGGTGTACCGCCGTATTCTTCAGGTCTTTATTCTTTGCAAATTCCCGCAGGTAAATATCCGACACGGTAAAGGTATTGCCATCCGGCGAGCCCTGGCGATCTTTCTTATTATTTCTGAACGTGAATCCCTCGACATCACGCATACGCCTTTGATAATCAGCCTGATCCTGCGGGTCGTCCGGGTCAAGACCCATATCTGTCATAGAGCGGAAGCTCGGCTCAAAAGCCCGAAATTCTTCCTGTGTCATAGGAGGCTCTCTCCGGGTAAAGTGATTCAGGATCCCGGCACCGGCACAGGACCAGCAATCATTGGAGGCGAAAGCCTGCGTCTCATATGATTCACCAATCTTCGTTTCCAAAAAGGCTGTATGGGAGACTGTTTTGCGTTTTTCGTGCGGTACGACGGTTCCCAGCCTGCCCTCGTTTTTAATGAGATCCTGCAGTATCCCGTCATAGTAATCGTAGACGTCTTTCAGCTCCTGCGGAAGCTCTTCGGGCTTCACGCCTGTCTCCGTGATTTTATTACGCAGCTCCGCCACATGCTCCTGCGTCGGATCATTCATCACTTCCTTAGTCAGCAGCGCCCTGTCATACTCATACTTTTCTGTTTTCAGGAAATTCTGGACGAAGCTATTATAATAATCATAAAGTTCTTTGACCTCGGTCTTTTTCCTGAGATCAGCTTCCAGTACTTTGTCTGAGATCTCTTTCCGCAGACTGATGGCGTCCATGAGGTTTTTCGGCACTTTTTTAGAGAAGGTATGCGTCGTCTTCTTGTCTCTCCGGTAGGTGATCTTTGGGAGTGCCTCTGAGGTGTTGATCTCCTCCTCTTCTTCCTCCTCCATGATGATCCGGTTCCGGTTTTCCTCTTTCTCTTTCTTTATTATGGTCCGGTTCCGGTTTTCCTCTTTCTCATCTTCCTGCTCATTCTGCTTCAGATTGATACTGCTCTGATCCTCTTTCTTTTCTTCCTTCTTATCCTCTTTCTTTTCTTCCCTCTTATCCTCTTTCTTTTCTTCTTTCTTATCCTCATCAAGCCGCTCTTCTTCGTGGATGACTCCCTTCGAGGATGTGGAGATCTCAAAGATCATGCTCCCGTCCTCCGAACTATCCGGGTTTCCGTCCTCCGAACCATCCAGCTTCTCTGTTGGTATCGAGTTGAAAATATCCTGTGCCTCGATCCGGGAGGCAGCACTTCTCCCCTGCTTGGAGGGCGCTGCTGTCGTGTAAGCCTGATACAACCCGGCAAATTCCCGGCGAAGCTCTTGATCCGTGGGTTGCTGACCCTGGAAACGCTCCGCAACCACTTTCCCTTTCTGATCATCTATCCTCAGATTGTGTTTTACCCGAAGTTCTCTCCGAAAGTTTTGAGACAGCTCATGCAGGAGCTTCACTTTTTCGACAAATTTCGGGTTTTCCTCCGCATACGTATGGTAAAAGCCGCTCTTTTCCTTGATTTTCTCATTGTAATAAGGTGCCGCGTAAAAAACATTTTCCATAAAAGCGCTGGGATTCTTCATAAAATAGGGAACCGATCCCTTGCTTTGCAGATCTGCCAGTGCCGGAATCTGATACTCCTCAAATCGTTTGATCGCTTCGAGCTTCAGACGTTCCAGTTTCTTTCTGTCATTTTTTTTGAGAGCTTCCTGGTACCGCTCGTTCCACTGCGCTTTCTTGAGTTCTCCATGGGTAACGGGCGCCCCCTCGGTGTGCTTGAGCGGAACGGTACAGGGATAGGAGACCTTTCCCATGGAGTCCAGGCACCGCTCCAGGCAGTAAGCCATTTCCGATGTGCTTGTACTGAGGGTGACACCCTGTGTCCGTGCGCGGTTTTTGAAACTCTGTCCCTGTCCCTTCATGTCGATCCACTTCTGCCACGTGTCTTTCGCAGAAGGGATCGAGCTGGCTATGGATGTCTTCACGCTCTTGATTTTGTTATCAAGCGTCCTTATTTTCTCCTTGAACTGTCCGATCTGAGCCGCCTGATCAACGGGGACTTCATGGAGAAGATTCTCTGCCTGATCCTTGAGAATCGTGTAACAGGAGAGCTTCGCCCGGAGTTTCATATACTCTTCGTGAATCCCACTGCGGGATTTTGCCTTTGCGGCGGCGATCATACCATCCAGCCGGTAATTCATGATTTTCTCACGCAATTTGTACGTGTCATACTGCGTCTGGGGACCTCTGCCTGCTTGTCGGTCTGCTTCCTGCTTGTTTTGTTCCTCCCATGCGTAAGTAAAGTATCTCCACGCATCACTGGCGCGATTTCTTCTGGTCTTACCCCATCTGTTGGTATGGATCTGGGCAAACTTGTTGGTGGCTTCCGTATTTTCGCTCAGTGCAGCATAGCGCAGCGCTTTGGCAGCCATGTATTTGCTATCCTTAAAGTAGTATGCAGTCCGCTGCTCGTATGTCGAAATCTTCTCTGACATACGCTCATCGAACATCTCCCCCATATCCTCCGATGAATATGGAATCGCATAATCCGGATCACTATTCCACGTCAGTGACTTATTCTTCTGCTCCTGATATAATGTCGAAAACTGTATCCCGCCCTGCTTTTTTTTCTCCAGATAGTTTTCAAACTGTGCCATATGCTCCTCCGTTCTCACCCGGGATCCGGTTTTTTCCATCCCCCTCCGGTGTGTCAGACTCCTGCTTCTTTTCTTTATACGAACCACGGGAAACCGTGGCAGTGATTTTCCCGAAAATAATCACCATTCTCCTTCATAGATATGGACAACTCTCGCATTGGGAAAAAGATGCTTTGCTATGAGACGGGACTGCTCCGTCATCGCATCAAAGATCAGCTCCCGGTCCGGATAATGCTCCTCCACCTCTTTGGCATCCGTCAGGAGGAGTTCCTCCAATCCCCGGCGGTATTTGCTGTACAGAAACACCAGCTCCAAAATACCGCTGTCCAGTTCCTTCACCAGGATCAGATTCATCAGGTTGTTGTTCACCAGGATCACGCGACAAAGAGAGGGAACGCACCCCCTGTCCCAGTCCTCCGTATCCAGGGCAAAAAACACTCTCTCCTGTTCCAATTGGCGAAGGATCCTTTCCTGCTCCGGCTTACTGAGGTCAAAAAACAGCTTCTGCTCCAGGACGTAATTCCATTCCCTGTGCAGCCCGCCGGAGGTTCTGATGTCTTCTGCCTTTACATAATACCGGTCATGGGAAAAACCAAGGTCCGCACACTGCTGCGTCAGCAGGAAGTAATAGAAATCAGGCTCTTGCTGCGTGTAGGGCACCTGAAGGGTAATGGGATACCGTTCCCCGGTACCGCCGATGATGGAAAAGAGCCTGTGGAGCAGGCTGGTGCCGATTCCGTTCCGCCGTACCGCCGGATCCACAAAGATCCATTCCACGTCATAATGGAAGTGTTCGCACCGGTAGGCCAGTGCACCTAAGACACTCCCTTTGTCATCATAGACACCGATGGCGCAGACATTTCCCGCGGTAACCATGCATTCCGGCAAAACACTGGAAAAATCCTTTTGATGACTGGCATCAATCAGTAAATAGTTCAACCCTTCCGGCTGTTTCATATTGCGTTCTCCTTAAAAAGTGTGGATCATCCCGTTTTCATCTCATCATTATACCACAAAACCCGGGTACGGGTGTGGATAATCCGCGCAATTCATGATATAGTAAATCCATTAAATGGCTCAATCACAAATTCTATGTGATGGCTGATTCCTGACATACTGCTTCCGACTCATATCCATGATCTTGAGAAAGAAGTATTCATCATCAGGATAGCCATATCCATGCCGACGTAAGGTCTTTATCTTTTGGTTAATGC
>JAZRFM010000019.1:0-11276 GCA_045661345.1 Lachnospiraceae bacterium | reverse complement strand
CGGAAACGGATGCCCTGTCACGTCTTACAGCCGGATTTCCTTACTCCCTCTCGGAGTTAATGGCGGATGCTCAAACCCGCCTTGTTTCCTGACCCCAAAATCATTATTCAGTTTTTTCTATTTGGCTGTGAATAGTAACTTCGAAACAAAAAAAGAGGCAACCATCGCATTTTCCGCGACAGTTGCCCCGATAACATTTCTCGTTTTACTTCATTGTCTCCAGAACGGTTCTTGCCCGTTCTTTCATTTCCTCAGCCACTTCCTCTGGGCCGACGATCTGGACATCCTTCCCCAGTCCGAAGATCCAGCCGAAGAACTGCGGGCTGATGTAAACATCCACATTCAGTTCGCTGTGTTTTTCATCGATGGGCCGGAACGTGATATCCTTGCCAAAGCGATCGATGAAGACACCGGCCATTTTATTGTGAAGATGGATCTTCACTCAGGTTTCCTCCTGTGGTTTTTTTCTGTGACGGAAGCGAATAAAAAAAGACCACTTTCTAATTTCTTAGAAAGTGGCCTTCAAAATTAATGCCATTTTTTGTTTTTTCACAGAATTATTCCCGATTGAAACCGACTGAAACGGGTTTTTGTGTGGTCAAAAAGAGGTCAAACATTTGTTCAAGTCCTCAAACCCGCATAAATACTGGCTTTCTTACTGTATACTTTTAAGTGTCGGGAACAGCAGCACATCCCGGATCGCAGGGCTGTCGGTCAGCAGCATCACAAGACGGTCGATCCCGTAGCCGATGCCGCCCGTGGGAGGCATGCCGATGGAGAGGGCGTTCAGGAAATCCTCGTCGGTATGGTTCGCTTCCTCGTCACCCGCGGCGAATGCCGCTTCCTGCGCGGCAAAGCGCTCACGCTGATCGATGGGATCATTCAGCTCGGAATAAGCATTGCACATCTCCCAGGTATTGATGAAAAGCTCAAACCGCTCTACCTTGGAGGGATCGTCAGGCCGCTTTTTGGTCAGAGGGCTGATGGCAAGGGGATGATCCATGACAAAGGTGGGCTGGATCAGGTTGGGCTCGCAGAACTCCTCAAAGAAGAGATTTACGATATCGCCCTTGGTGTGACGCTCTTCATATTCGATATGGCGCTCCTTCGCAAGTGCCTTCGCTGCATCGTCATCCGGCACTTCATCAAAATCAATGCCGGCGTATTTTTTGATGCATTCGTTCATGGTGATCTTTTCGAAGGGCTTGCCGAAGTCCAGTTCGATCTCACCGTAGGTAAATTTCGTGCTGCCGCAGACCTTTTCCACAAGATGCCGGAACATGGATTCGGTCAGTTCCATCATCCCGTGGTAATCGGTGTAGGCCTGATAAAGCTCCATGAGCGTAAACTCCGGATTGTGACGGGCATCCACCCCTTCATTCCGGAACACTCTGCCGATCTCATACACCCGCTCCAAACCGCCGACGATCAGGCGCTTTAAGTAAAGCTCCAGAGAGATCCGCAGCTTCACGTCCTCATTCAGCGCATTGTAATGGGTATCAAAAGGTCTGGCCGCTGCACCGCCCGCATTGCTGACGAGCATCGGGGTCTCCACTTCCATGAAGCCTCTGCCGTCAAGGAAATTCCGGATCTCCTTGATGATCTGCGAGCGCTTCACAAAGGTAGTCTTCACTTCCGGATTCATGATGAGATCCACGTAGCGCTGCCGATAGCGCATATCCGTATCGGTCAGACCGTGAAACTTCTCGGGAAGGATCTGCAGACTTTTGGAAAGAAGCGTCATCTCCGTCGCATGAATGGAGATCTCCCCCGTCATGGTACGGAAAATATAACCCTTTACGCCGTAAATATCGCCGATGTCGGATTTTTTGAACTCCGCATAGCTCTCATCTCCAAGGGCATCCTTGGAGGCATATACCTGAATGTCTCCCTTCAGATCCCGGATATTCGCAAACGAAGCCTTTCCCATCACGCGCTTAAAGAGCATACGCCCTGCGACGGAAACATGGATCGGCGATGCATCAAGCAGCGCCCTCCTTGCGTTATAGGCTTCTTTCTTTGCCTGGCGGTATGCGCTGATGGTTTCATTGTCCGCATCCTCCGCCGGCTCCGGTGGAAGCGCAGGCTCCTGATAATCCTTCAGGATCTCGGCCTCATGTGCCTCATAGAGGCTCTTTACCTCATCGGTATGATGCGTTTGATCGTATTTTGTAATGCGAAACGGATCTTTCCCATTTGCCTGTAAATCAGCAAGCTTCTCGCGGCGAACCTTGAGAAGCTGGTTGATATCCTGCTGTTCTGTTTTTTGTTGATTCTCACCCATAAACAAACGTCTCCGGTCTTCCTTAATTGGATCTCTGGATCTTCAGGACTTTGTACTTAAACTCTCCGGTCGGCGTCTCAACGGTCACAACATCCTTTACCTTCGCGCCGATCAAAGCTTTCCCCACCGGGGACTCGTTGCTGATCTTGCCCTTCAGGCTGTCTGCTTCCGTGGATCCGACGATCTTATACTCCATTTCTTCCTTGTATTCCATATCCAGAATACGAACCTTGCAGCCGATGCTGATCTTGTCCAGCCCCACCTCGTCTTCCACGACGACTTCGGCATTCTTGAGGATCTTCTCCAGTTCCTCGATCCTTGCCTCGATATCACGCTGTTCGTCTTTTGCAGCATCATACTCTGCGTTCTCGGAAAGATCCCCCTGCTCTCTCGCTTCTTTGATCTTCTGAGAAATCTCCTTACGTTTCACTACCTTCAGGTGCTCCAGCTCATCCTCATACTTGCGAAGCCCCTCATAAGTCAAAATGTTCTTTTTTGGTTCCATTTCGCTGATTACCCCTTTTCGTTTCTTCGGCGCTTTTCGCGCCGCTTATAGGTCGCTATTTTACTCCAAAGCGCTTGGATTGTCAAGGAAAACACGGCCTTCCTTCCATGCAAAAAGCAATTCCTCCATTCCTTCGATCGTTTCGACCCGGTTGATGCTCCGTCTCAGCTCGGACGCACCCCGAAGGCCTGTCGTATACCATGCCGCGTGCTTTCTCATTTCCCGCATGCCGATCCGCTCTCCCTTGAAATCGCAAAGCATCCGCGCATGCCGCAGGATCATTGCGATGATCTCGTCCAGTTCCGGAGCCGGCGGCAGTTCTCCCGTTTCAAAAAAGGTCTGCATCCTTCGAAAGATCCAGGGATTTCCCTGTGCGCCCCGTGCGATCATGAAGGCGTCGCATCCGGTCTCTTCTCCCATCCGGATCACATCTTCCGGTGTTTTCAGATCCCCATTGCCGATCACCGGGATCTTCACATGTTCCTTCACTTCTCGGATGATCTCCCAGTCTGCCTTGCCGCTGTAATACTGCTCTCTGGTACGACCGTGGACAGCGACTGCTGCCGCGCCGGATTTCTCCGCGATATGCGCAATCTCCACGGCGTTCACGTGCGCCTCGTCAAAGCCTTTGCGGATTTTGACCGTCACAGGCTTTTTCGTGGCTTTCGCCATCGCTTCGATGACTTTTCCCGCCAGAAGAGGGTCCTTCATGAGTGCCGAACCTTCACCGTTGTTTACGATCTTCGGCACCGGACAGCCCATGTTAAGATCCACGATATCAAAGGGTCTCTCCTCGATCCGCCGCACGATTTCGCCCATCAGCGCCGGATCCGACCCGAAAAGCTGGAGCGAAACCGGATGCTCCCGGTCATCCACGGAAAGCAGCTGCTCCGTATTGCGGTTGCGGTAATAGATCCCCTTCGCGCTGACCATCTCCATACAAAGCAGTCCCGCGCCCTGCTCTTTGCACAACAAACGAAATGGCAGGTCAGTCACCCCTGCCATCGGTCCGAGGATTAAATTGTTTGCAAGCGTTACGCCGCCGATCTTCCACATGAACCCTTATGTCCTCGTTTCTTTCTGTTTGCGCAGCCAATCCGAAAAGGCGGTATATGAAAATCCGCCCAGGATCGATTCCAGCTTTCCCGCGTCAAACACCGTGTCTCCGGATTCTATTCTTTCCGCCGTCTCAGGCCATGGTACATATGTCACACCGACTCCGTAGGTCTGTGCAATCAGCTCCGCCATCTCCCTCAGGCTGTAATCCTCTCCGCCGAAGTTAAACACGTCATTCTCACAGTTCGGTGTCACACCCGCAAGATACAGCAGTTCACAGATATCGCCCATGTAGGTCAATGTCCGGCGGACCGAACCGTCTCCGTAAAGAGAGATGTCCTCCCCTGCCATCGCTTTTTTCAGCATAAACTCCGCCGTCCCATATGACGATGCACCAGGGATCAGCGTCCCATAAGGCAGGCAGATCCTGACCGTACAGTACCTTACCCCGTATACATTTCGATACATCTCCAAATATCGCTCACACGCCAGCTTATTTGCAGCATAGATCGTTTTCGCTTCTTTTGCGGCGTCCTCCTTTTGCGGTCCCTTCTTTCCGCTGTACACAAGCCGCGTCGACGGAAACAGGATCTTTGCGGTCGAATGCTGCCTCCGGTACTCATTCAAAAGGTTCAGCAGCGCCAGCTCGTTAATCTCCAGAAACAGCTTCGGATTGTCAAACCCTTCCGCGGTTCCGGTCTTCCCGATAAACATGTAGATCAAATCCACGGAAAGATCAAGGGCCGCAAGACCGCCCTCCTCCAGGACAAAGATCTGTCTGTAGCCGTCCTCTCCATCAACGCTCCGGGGCTGTGCATCATAAAGAGACAGGGTAACCTGCTCCTTCTTTTTCACGGTATTCACGAAGTTTCGCGCGATATAACTGTTCGCACCGATCACCGCAATCTTCATCGTCCGCTCCTACATACCCGCTTTTTTACGGAACTCCTCCACGAGCTCCGCCTGCTTCCTGATCTGACGATAGGTCTGCTCCCGTATTTCGGGATGCTCTATGCATGCTGAAAAATGCCGGATAGACTTGAAAAACGTATCATCCGAAGACAGCGGGACTTCCTTCCTGTTTCCATCCGTTTCGATCACCGCTGTGGGCGCAAATCCCACGGGTGCCGTAAAAATGCGGCCGGTGGTGAGCATGCCCCTGCTCCCCCATACCGACAGCTCGCATTTGTAATGATTATCCATCCCGAAGGAAAGCTGCGCCGTCGCTCCCTCCCCGTTTACCACAGTGGCCGATCCGTAAAGATCCACGTCGAACCGGTCCGTCCGGTTTGCCATCGCCGTCGTGACACGCACGTCTTCTCCCAGAAGCCATGTGGCCAGCTTCAGGCAATAGCCGCCGGCATCCATCAGTGCGCCGCCGCCCAGTGATCTGTCATACCGGAAATCCCCGGCAGGACGCATGGGGAAGCCAAAGCTCATCCGGTATAACCGCACTTCACCGATCTCTCCCGAAGTGATCAGCTCCTTCAATTCCTCCATTTGCCGGTGGAATACAAACATATAGTTTTCATGCAGCGCAAGATGCTTCTTTTCAGCCTCCGAAATCAGGGTCTCCGTTTCGGAGCAAAACATGGTAAAGGGCTTTTCCAGCAGCACATGCTTCCCGCTTTGCAGCGCTTTCTCAGCCCATGGGAAATGAAGGGCCGGCGGCAGCGGGATATAAACAGCATCGATCTCCTCTGAAGAGATAAGCTCCTCATAACTTTCAAACAGTTTCCCCGGATATTCCGAAAGAAAAGCCTCCGCCTTTTCTCTGCGGTGCATACCGACTCCCACATAAGAAAACTCCGGACACTGAAGCAGCGCCGGCATAAATCTGCGTTTTGCGATCTCAGCAGGACAAAGGACTCCGATACGGATCATACTTCCCCTCTCTTTCCCGGCTTCCTCCGGTCAGGATAATGGCAGCAGCGACAGAAGATTGCGCAGCTGGATATTTGCGTAGTTGTTGCTTTGAATCAGGAAATTCAATGCCGAATAATCCATCCAGAAATACCCATCCGGAAGTTCCGGCAAGGCGGAGGGATCAATCCTGATGATCATATTCCGGTTCTGCTCATGATAAAACCGGCCGCCCTCCTCTGAAAGAACCACATCCACCAGTGTTTCCGCCGGTACCTTCTTTGCGGAGATCCGCTCATAAAGCAGCTCCACCGGATTGCGAAGATCCGGGTGCTCTGTTGCCTCCAGCTGCAGCGTCGGCCCGCATTCGATCTTGTCAAAGGATCCGATCTCCGGGCACGCCCGTACCAGAAAACGGAGATTGCCCTCTTCTTCCTTCACATACAGCACAAATACGGCCTGTCCGGATGCGACGAAGAGAGGCTGGGACCAATGGCGAACCTCGCGCCCCGAAATCTCGATGTCGAAATAAGCCACCTCAAAGGGATATCCCTTCTCGCATCGCACGCCGTATTCGTCCACCGTCCAATCCACAAGCTCAAACAGCGGAATATCCGTTTTGTGTATTTCCTGGAACATTTTGTAATCATTCAGATAATGCAGCACCGGCTGCAAGGTCTCTGAAATATCTGTTTCAAAGGCGGAATGATAAAGCGGAAGATTTTTAGACAGTTCGGAAGCAATCTCTTCTTTTTCCCGGTCACTGATCTGTCCGGTGACAAAGGAAATCCCGGAAAGCACCGTCCGCGCATCCATGTTGACCAGATTGTCCACTTTCATGAGCTCCTTGATCTGTCCCAGGGTCATCCAGCGGAAGTTCGGCAGAATCTCAAACTCATCCTCCACCACGATCATGATGTTGCGGTTACGTTTTTTCAAAAAGCGGGACGCCTGCTCCGACTGTACCTGGTCATACAGGATCTCATACCGGTCCGAATGCTCAAAGAGCTCAAAATAAGCCGGCAGCCTGCCGCCGTGGGCACGTGTAAAATTGCTCTTGGTGGCCTGTATCGTCGGGGATATCTGGACGCAGTTGACATTGCCCGGCTCCACCTTCGCCTGCATGAGGAAATTCAGGACGCCGTCGATTTTTCTGACGATAATCCCCAGGTACCCGATCTCCGGCTGAAAGATCATGGGCTGTTCCTTGACAAAACGGTCATTTACAAACAACCGCATGCCTTTCACGGAAAAGAAGCTCCTCTTCCTGTTCAGGATCTCCCCGTTGTAGTCGTCATAAAACCAGAAATCACTGTCATAGACGCTGGAGCGTTCCACCGAAACATGCGTGGTCTCATTGAGCTCTCTGATCCAGTCCAGCAGTTCCTTTGTGGTATAAACGTTCCCCTCGGTATTCCTCCAGGAACAGATGATGTCAATGACTCTCTCTTTTTTCATCGGTTGTCTCACTAATCACAAACTGCGGCGTATTGTTGATACACATATAGATCCGTCCCACATACTCACCGATCATCCCGAGGGACAGGAGTACCAGCCCTCCGACAATCAGCAGCACCGACATCAGCGCCGTGTAGCCCGCTGTCATCTGCGGATGGAGAAACAGACGGTCAACGATGGTATAAATAAGCGCCGCCAGACCAATCAGGGAAAAAACAATCCCGACCCCAGCCGTGATCCGAAGGGGCTTCACGGAAAAGGCGGTAAATCCGTTCATCCAGAGAGACAGAAGCTTTCCCAGGGTGTATCCGGATTCTCCCTCGATCCGTTCGCTGTGACGGATAACGGCATTTCCGATATTCTTCGTCGTGCGCAGCACCAGCCCCCAGATATAAGGAAAGCCGTTCTTATACTCGCACATTTTGTCAATGATATACTTCCGCGCAATGAAATAACTTGTCATGTGGACATTTTTCGGCTTCCCGAGAAGATGCTCCAGCATATAGTTGTTCATCCGCGTTCCGAGCTTACGGAAATCATTGTCCTTTCGATCTTCGTACTTCCCGTACACCACATCGTATTTTCCGGAAAGCAGGGCGTCCAGCAGAATGAAGGTCTGATCCACCGGAGTCTGCCCGTCATCATCGATGGTCACGACAAAATCCCCTTTACACGCATTATATCCGGCCATCAGTGCCGCATGCTGACCGAAATTCTGTGCAAAAGAGATGCCATGATATTTGGGATTTTTCTCGGAAAGGGCGGTGATCACATCCCAGACGTTATCCGGAGAATGGTCATTGACCATGATCAACTCATAATCATACTCCGGATGAGCCGCCATCAGGCTCTCCACCTGTTCCGCTACCTGACCGATCGTGTGCTCTGAACGATAACAGGGCACGACAAAAGATAATGTTTCCATACGCTTATTTTATCACACTTTCCTCTAAACCTGCGCGGCTTTATTTTTTTCATAGATCAGCCGCATTCCGTGCAACGTCAGATCCGGGTCATAGACATCGATCATATCTGTCTCTTCTGCCACAAGTCTCCCCAGACCGCCTGTTGCAATGGCCTTGGCATTGGTGAGTCCGGATTCTTCCCTCAAGCGGCGGATGATATACTCTGTCTGTCCGATCTGCCCGTACATCAAGCCGGCCTGCATACTCTCGATCGTGTTTTTCACCATGATGCTCTCCGGCGTCCTGATCTCGATCTCCGGTAGTTTAGCAGCGTCTTCCCAAAGCGCTTTCGCGGAAATGCGGATTCCGGGCGACGTGATACCGGTCAAAAAAGCGCCATCCTCACCGATCAGGTCATAGGTGGTCGCTGTCCCGAAATCGATCGCGATCACCGGTCCTCCATACATTCCAAGCGCTCCGACCGCATCCACGATCCGGTCCGCGCCGATCTGCTCCGGATTACCGGTCACGATCTTGATCCCGGTCTTGACCCCGGGCTCTACGAGAAGCGGCGTGATGCCGAAATACTTGATCAATGCGCTGTTCAGGGAGTGCATCACCGCAGGAACCACGGATGAAATGATCGCCGCATTGATCTCTCCGGTATGGATCCCGTTATGCTCCGTCAGATCCATCATCAAAATCCCGTATTCATCGGAAGTACGCGCCTGTTTCGTGATCAGCCGGAAATTGGCACGGAGATTTTCTCCTTCAAACACGCCAACGGTAATATTGGTATTGCCGACATCAATGGTCATTAACATGGGATTGTGCCCTCCTCGCCAAGAAAAAACACCCGGTAATAGGTCTCCAATGCCTCAAACAGCTCTTTTTTTTCATTCTGGAACTGCTTCACCTTCAGCACGCTTCCGATGTCGTCGTAAAGAAGGTCTCCCTCCTCAGCATCCGTCTCGATTGCAAGCTGTCCATCTTCCGAGAATTCCAGCCTGATCGTGCCGCCGACATCCTCCGTGTACAACACGCATAAAATCTGCAGTTCCTGCTTGATTTCTTCCGGAAGCCCTGCAAAATCCTCATTCAGATAAAATTTCCGGGTGTACGCACTCGCACCGCAGAGTACCACATGTTCTTCATACATAACCGTAAACTCCACGCACCGAAACCTCACCGGTGCTGATCGCGACAAGCTCTCTCGCCGCATTTTCCACCAGGAGAGCTCCCGTCTCATCAATTCCGCGGGCTGTGCCTTTCCATGCCTCCGGAGAATCCAGCACTTCCACCTCCCGATCACAGTTGATCAGAAGTGCATTGTAGCTATCCCGCAGCTCACGCAGATCATGATATTTCAGGAACGAATCATAGAGAGGTTCAAAAGCTGTCCAAATACGCCAAATCAAGTCTTCCCGCTCAATCTGCTGCCCCGTCTCAAGAAAAAGCGAGGTCGCAACCTCCTTTAGTTCTTCCGGGAAATCCGTATTGCCGCAATTGATCCCGATCCCGATCACCACATGACGGACCGCATGCTCCTCCATGCTCATCTCTGTCAGGATCCCGCAAACCTTTTTACCGTTTAGGATAATATCATTCGGCCACTTGATCGCGCAGTCGACGCCAGCTGCTTCCGCAATCCCGCGATGTACGGCAAGTGCTGCGATCAATGTCAGGCAAGACACCTGATCCGCAGGCACTTCCGGCCTCAGGATCACTGTCATAAAGATCCCGTCTCCATGCGGCGATGAAAAGCTTCTGCCAAGCCGCCCCCTTCCGGCAGTCTGACAATCCGCGACAACGAGCGTACCATCCGGCACGCCTTCCTCCGCCAACCGCTTCGCCTGCAGATTGGTGGAATCTGTTTCTTCAAGGCGGATCGTCTCCGTCCCGATCCATCCTTTTATCCGTCGGCTCATTTCAGGGTGGCATACATCACTGCTTTGATCGTATGCATCCGGTTTTCAGCCTCGTCAAAGACGATGGACTGGGATCCTTCAAAGACCTCGTTCGTTACCTCCAGCTCGGAAAGACCGAACTTCTCACAGACTTCTCTTCCGATCTGGGTATTCTGATCATGATAGGACGGGAGACAATGCATGAAAAGGGCGTCCTTTCCAGCGTGCTCCATCACTTTCCGGTTCACCTGATAGGGAAGGAGCTTGTCGATCCTCTCCTTCCAGGCCTCCTCCGGCTCTCCCATGGATACCCAGATGTCCGTATAGATGATGTCGGCACCTTTCACGCTTTCTTCCGCGTTCTCCGACAACGTGATGCTGCCGCCGTTCTCCGCGGCGATCTTCTCACAGATGTTCACCAGCTTCGTATCCGGGAAATAGTCCCGGTGGGTACAAGCCGTGAAATCCATCCCCAGCTTGCTGCAGGTCACCATCAGGGAATTGCCCATGTTGTACCGGGCATCTCCCATATACACCAGCTTCAGTCCGGAAATCTTCCCTTTGTGCTCCCGGATCGTCAGCAGATCCGCCAGCATCTGCGTCGGATGGTACTCATTTGTCAGTCCGTTCCACACCGGTACACCGGCATATTTTGCCAGCTCCTCCACGATCTCCTGTCCGTACCCGCGGTATTCGATGCCGTCGTACATCCGCCCGAGTACACGCGCCGTATCCGCGATACTCTCCTTTTTCCCGATCTGGGAGGCTGACGGATCCAGGTAGGTCACCTGCATGCCAAGATCATGCGCCGCTACTTCAAAGGAGCAGCGCGTTCTGGTGCTGGTTTTTTCAAAGATCAGCGCAATATTTTTGCCACGCAGCTCATCATGTGCGATGCCCTTCTTTTTCTTCTCCTTCAGCTCCGCTGCCAGATCCACCAGATAGAGAATCTCCTCCGGAGAGTAATCAAGCAGCTTTAAAAAATGTCTTCCGTGCAGGTTCATATTCTTCCTCCTCGTCTGTCAACGCCGGCTGTCCTTCGTACCCGTCCCGCATCGCTTCGTGACTTCGCAAGAGTGCCGGCTCTTTCCCATCTCTTTCATGCCCTCTATATTACCCTAAATCAACACCTGCCGCAAGGCAAAGCAATTTCCCGGACAATCGAGTAGGGGGATTTAATCCCCCTCTCACACCACCGTACGTGCCGTTCGGCATACGGCGGTTCAACATAACTTCAAAGCGTGACGCTCATTGTAATAGTCAAGACAGCTTACAAGCCCCGCCTTTGCCAACACTTC
>JAZRFM010000018.1:0-77345 GCA_045661345.1 Lachnospiraceae bacterium | reverse complement strand
GTTGCGGGAACGGTCGATGCCTTGGCAAATCTGATTAGAAGCACATCGAGCGAGCATGTGCAGTTCCGATGTGCTTGTGAAAAGCCAGCGGGAGCCCGGTGGGGGCGGACATGCCGGGAGGGCACAGGGAGCCCGGCGGGGAGTGGGCGGGCAATCGTCCGGGGGCAGGGATTAAACTCCCAGTTATGCTGGTCAGGAAAAAGGGGAATCGCGATAGGCGATTCCCCTTTTGACGTCAGAATCAGAGACGGAGGCTCAGTTTCTCCGGTTCTCCTGGAAGGCGCGCTTAGCTTCTTTGGCGCCTGCCTTGATGCCTTCAAATCCTGCCTTCGCCGCATCCACGCCGACCTCAGCAACAGTTTTTGCAATCTCTACTGTCTTTTCTGCTGCCTTTCCTGCCGCGTCTTTGATTTTCTCTTTCGTGTCTTCGTCCATAATGCCCTTCCTTTCCTGTTTTTCCGCTTTCTGGGCGATTGCCGCCTGTGCTGCTGCGAGTCTTGCTACCGGTACACGGAACGGTGAGCAGGAGACATAGTCCAGACCGATCTGATGGCAGAACTCAACGGAGGACGGATCTCCACCGTGCTCGCCGCAGATACCGATATGAAGATTCGGATTCACCGGCTTGCCAAGCTTGATGCACATATCCATTAATTTGCCGACACCATTGCGGTCAAGCTTTGCAAAGGGGTCGTTCTCCAGAATCTTGGTGTCATAATAGGCGCCGAGGAACTTGCCTGCATCATCCCGGGAGAAACCGAAGGTCATCTGCGTCAGGTCATTCGTACCGAAGCAGAAGAAGTCCGCTTCTTTTGCGATTTCGTCTGCGGTGAGGGCTGCACGCGGAATCTCGATCATGGTACCGACCTGGTATTTCAGATCCGCACCCGCTGCCTTAATCTCCGCATCGGCAGTTTCGACAACGACGTCCTTCACGAATTTCAGCTCTTTTACTTCTCCAACCAGCGGAATCATAATCTCCGGAACAACGTTCCAGTCTTTATGCTTCTCCTGTACATTGATGGCTGCTCTGATCACGGCTGCGGTCTGCATCTTTGCAATCTCCGGATAGGTAACTGCCAGACGGCATCCGCGATGACCCATCATCGGGTTAAACTCTTTCAGGCTCTCCACGATGGCCTTGATCTCCAGGTGGCTCTTGCCAAGGGCTTTTGCCAGCTTCTTCTGCTCAGCATCCTCATGGGGTACAAACTCATGTAGCGGGGGATCCAGGAAACGGATGGTCACCGGGTTGCCCTCCAATGCTTCAAAGAGCTGCTCGAAATCACTCTGCTGATAGGGAAGGATCTTGTCGAGGGCCGCTTCCCGGGCCTCTGCCGTATCCGCACAGATCATCTCGCGGAACGCTTCGATCCTGTCCTCATCGAAGAACATATGCTCCGTACGGCAAAGACCGATACCCTCTGCCCCGAGCTCTCTTGCTTTCTTTGCATCCGCCGGCGTATCCGCATTGGTACGAACCCTCAGTCTCCTTGCCTGGTCGGCCCAGCCCATGATACGACCGAACTCACCTGCAATCTGTGCATCCACGGTATCGATGATGCCGTCATAGATATTACCGGTCGTACCGTCGATACTGATGGGATCTCCCTCATGGAATTCCTTGCCGCCAAGGGTGAACGTCTTCTTTGCTTCGTTCATGACGATGTCGCCGCAGCCGGATACGCAGCACTCGCCCATACCGCGGGCTACCACCGCCGCGTGGCTCGTCATACCGCCTCTGACGGTCAGGATACCCTCTGCGCTCTTCATACCGGTGATATCCTCGGGAGAGGTCTCCAGACGAACGAGAATCACCTTCTCGCCCTTTTCTTTCCATTCCACAGCATCATCTGCCGTGAAGACGATCTTACCGCAGGCAGCACCCGGAGAAGCGCCAAGACCCTTTCCGATGGGCGTCGCTTTCTTCAGCGCCTCCGCGTCGAACTGCGGGTGAAGAAGGGTGTCCAGATTCCGGGGATCGATCATGGCAACCGCTTCCTCCTGGGTCTTATGCCCTTCGTCCACCAGATCGCAGGCGATTTTCAGCGCAGCCTGTGCGGTACGTTTGCCGTTCCGGCACTGGAGCATGTAAAGCTTCTTGTTCTCTACCGTGAACTCCATATCCTGCATATCGTGATAGTGGTTTTCCAGCGTTTCGCAAACCTTGATGAACTCCTCGTAAGCCTCCGGGAATTCCTGCTCCATCTGTGCGATGGGCATCGGTGTACGCACACCTGCCACCACGTCTTCGCCCTGTGCGTTCTTCAGGAACTCGCCCATGAGCTTTCTCTCACCCGTCGCGGGGTCACGCGTAAACGCCACACCCGTACCGGATTCATTGTTCAGGTTACCGAATACCATCGGCATCACGTTGACAGCCGTTCCCCAGGAATAGGGAATATCATTGTCACGACGGTAAACATTGGCACGCGGGTTGTCCCAGGAACGGAACACTGCCTCGATCGCGAGCTTTAACTGCTGTACCGGATCGGACGGGAAATCGGAGCCGAGCTGTTTTTTGTATTCCGCCTTGAACTGCTCCGCAAGCTCCTTCAGGTCTGCCGCGGTCAGATCCACGTCAAACTTGACGCCCTTCTCCTCTTTCATCTTGTCGATGAGCTGCTCGAAATATTTCTTGCCGACCTCCATAACGACGTCGGAAAACATCTGGATGAAGCGGCGATAGGAATCATATACAAAACGCTCAAACGCCGGATCCGGATTGCCCTTGATCATGGCGGCAACCACATCGTCGTTTAATCCCAGGTTCAGGATCGTATCCATCATGCCGGGCATGGAAGCTCTCGCACCGGAACGAACCGAAACAAGCAGCGGATTGTTCAGATCACCGAACTTTTTGCCGTTGATCTCCTCCATCTTCCGGACGCCTTCCATCGCCTGCGCCATGATCTCGTCGTTAATCTTGCGGCCATCCTCGTAATACTGCGTGCAGGCCTCTGTCGTGATGGTGAATCCCTGTGGCACCGGCAGTCCGATATCCGTCATCTCGGCAAGGTTTGCGCCTTTTCCGCCAAGGAGATTCCTCATGCTCATGTCACCTTCGCTGAACATGTAGACCCATTTTTTTGCCATCTGTCTTCTTCCTCCTAACATCTTTTTTTTAGGGGCGAATGTTATTCGTCCAGGTTGAGTGTTTGAATGGTTAGTCAATCTTTATTGTAGCAGTAAATGCCCTTTATTTCAAGGAAAATCCGTTCCGGCAAGGGACTGTCCGGCAGGCTCTAAAACGCCAGTTTTTCCTCAAAGTACCCCTTCAGATCCGTGATGGCGATGCGTTCCTGTGCCATGGTATCGCGGTCACGTACGGTGACGGCATGATCCGTCTCGGAATCGAAGTCATAGGTTACGCAGAACGGTGTCCCGATCTCATCCTGTCTGCGATAACGCTTGCCGATATTGCCCCGGTCGTCGAATTCACAGTTCCAGTGTGCGGAAAGCTCTGCAAACACCTTCTCCGCACCTTCGTTCAGCTTCTTGCTGAGCGGCAGCACACCGATCTTGACCGGCGCCAGCGCCGGATGGAAATGCAAAACCGTCCGCATATCGGGCGCCTCCCCGGTACCGATATTCTCCTCGTCGTATGCGGCGCAGAGGAATGCCAGCACCACACGATCCGCACCAAGGGACGGCTCAATAACATAGGGCAGATAACGTTCATTCTTCGTATCGTCAAAATATGTCAGATCCTCACCGGAAGTCTCCTGATGACGTCCGAGATCATAATCCGTCCGGTCTGCGATGCCCCACAGCTCGCCCCATCCGAAGGGGAATAAGAACTCGATATCTGTGGTATGCCTTGAATAAAATGCCAGCTCTGCAGGATCATGATCCCTGAGGCGCATCTCTTCTTCCTTCATGCCGAGGGAGAGAAGCCAGTCACGGCAGAACCCTCTCCAATAGGTAAACCACTCATCATCGGTTCCCGGCTCGCAGAAGAACTCCAGCTCCATCTGCTCAAACTCTCTGGTACGAAACGTGAAGTTGCCGGGGGTGATCTCGTTGCGGAAGCTTTTACCGATCTGGGCGATACCGAAGGGAATCTTCTTCCTGCTGGTTCTCTGTACGTTTTTGAAGTTCACGAAAATCCCCTGCGCCGTCTCGGGACGCAGATACACCGTATTCTTCGCATCCTCCGTCACACCCTGAAAGGTCTTGAACATCAGATTAAACTGACGGATATCCGTGAAATTATGCTTGCCGCATTTCGGACAGGGAACCTGGTTTTTTTCTATGAAGTCCGACATCTCCTCCTGGGTCCATCCGTCCACGGCAGTCTCCAGCGTCAGATTGTTTTCCGCCGCAAATCCCTCAATGAGCTGGTCTGCCCGGAAACGCTCCTTACATTCCCGGCAGTCCATCAGCGGATCGGAAAAACCGCCCAGGTGACCGGATGCCACCCATGTCTGCGGATTCATGAGAATCGCACAGTCCACCCCCACATTGTAGGGATTCTCCTGTACGAACTTTTTCCACCAGGCTCTCTTTACATTGTTCTTCAGCTCCACGCCGAGATTCCCGTAATCCCAGGTATTCGCGAGCCCGCCGTAAATCTCCGAGCCGGGATAAACAAACCCTCTCCCTTTCGCCAGATTCACGATCTTCTCCATTGTTTTTTCCATAGATTTGTAACTCCTCTCCTCTGCCACTGCCGGTTTATCTTGGGATCCGTAAGCATCCGGCTCCGGTTCTCCCCCTGCATGACTTATTGATAAATGATATAGGCAGGTCCCGTCGCCGTACCGTCCTCGCCGTACCCGTCCACTTTGGCCGTACTTTTATCCTGGGGCTTCACATGCTCCGAGTAGTAGAGTATCTTTCCGGGAACGGAAACCAGGGTATTTTCACTCAACACCACCACGGAAAGATTGGGATTGTCCACCACCTGATCCCGTGGAACCGCTGTGCCGTTTGCAGTCTCCGTATCGGAAGAGCCCTTTTCATTGCGTTCAAAGAACGGCACGTTGAAGGAATACCCTTCCGCCTGTGCCAGAACGACTTTTCCGTTGAAAAACGTGCGCTTATTGAAGTCGGCATAAGCCTGTGCATCCGAATACTTTGTGGTCAGCATCGCGGTGGATCCGTCCATCTCAAACTTCTCCACCTCTACACTGCCCTCGCCGTCATAAGCACCGATCTCCTCATCGATAAAGGCCTGTATCTCCTGCGCGTTGTACTGATCTCCCTCATAGGTCTGTACATTCGTCTCATAGATCTCACCGTTTTTCTTGATAAACAGTGTGTTTTCATCGGCATCATAAGATCCGCACCCGGAAAGCAAAAGCGCCCCGGCCGCGGCAGCGATAAGCAGGGTATGTATCTTTCCTCTTTTCCAGCAATGTCTTTCCATCTCTCTTGGATCCATAACACTCCTTTGACGGAAAACGAATTCCTTCGTCTCCTTTTACGCCAATTGCGAGCGGCCAAAAGCCGCCCTCTTCATTGATCCCGTTCACTATATCACAGCTTTTGTATCATCGCAAGGGAACGAAACTCGTGGTTGTAATTCCCCCGCATAAACCTGTCGATGACCCCCGACAGCTCCTGCAGAACCTCTTTTGTCACGCCAAACCGGTACAGATCCCGGATGGGGGTCGTGATGATAAACCGCATGGCATAATCCGCCGATTGCGAAAGCGCACAGCGGTCGGGATCGGGATATTCCCCGTTGATCACAAGAAGCTTCAGTTCAAACACCCGCCGCACCAGCTCGTTATCAAAAGCCGGGGAGAGCAGGGCTTTCAGGGAATAAAAAAGCAGTGCGACCGTCTCGCCTGCTTCCAGGTTTTCGAAGGAAAAGTATGCCGCCAGCTCCAGAAAATAAAAGCCCATCCAGGCTGCGTCAGGATCTGATGCGATTTCCCGGAAGTATTCCGAGATCTCCGTTTTGTTCACGTTTACGGAGCTGCGCCCCTCAAACACATGAAAGGTTCCGAATGCAAAGGGCTCCGTCGCCGCAAGGAGGGGGCTGTTGGTACGTCTCGCGCCCCGTGCAAAGGCGCTGATCTTTCCCCGTTCTCTGGTCAGAAGTGATAATCTTTTGTCATTTTCTCCGATGGGCATCGCCGACAGCACGATGCCGGTCAGTTTGAGATTGTTCTCATTCATGTGTTTGTGGTAAATCCGAAATTACGAAGCTGTACATCACTGTCCCGCCAGTCTTTTTTCACCTTCACCCGCAGGCTTAGATTCACATGGCAGTTCAGGAGCCGCTCGATCTCATACCGGGCGTTCGTACCGATCTTTTTGATCATCCCGCCGCCCTTTCCGATGATGATTCCCTTGTGAGATTCCCTCTCGCAGATCAGCACCGCCTCAATATCCATGAGGGTTTCTGTACGGGTTCTTTTCTCCTCCCCGGATACTTTCTCCCGTTCCCGCATGGATTCCACCGTCACCGCGATGCCGTGGGGAATCTCGTCGGACAGCGCATGAAGCGCCTTTTCCCGGATCAGCTCCGCAATGATCGCGCGTTCCGGCTGATCGGTGACCGTATCTTCCTCATAGTAAAGCGGTCCCTCCGGCAGTCTGGAGAAGATCGTATCCAGAAGCTCCGTCTCGTTGTCGCCGCGCATGGCGGAGACAGGGACAATATCCGCAAAAAAACCGTACTGCTTCCGGTAGGTATCGATTACCGTCAGCACCTCATTGGGATTCTGACAGATATCCATTTTATTGATCACAAGGATCACGGGTGTTTTGACAGTTTCGAGGAGGGATGCAATATGCTCGTCTCCGGGGCCGATTTTGGTATCAGGCTCCACCAGCCACAGGATCACATCCGCTTCGTCAAAGGTCTGCCGGGCGCTTTGTACCATGAATTCCCCCAGCCTGTTCTTGGCCTTATGGATGCCCGGTGTATCAAGAAAGACGATCTGCCCGCGGTCGGGATCGGTATACACCGTCAGAATGCGGTTTCTCGTTGTCTGGGGCTTTTTACTTGTGATCGCGATCTTCTGTCCGATCAGCCGGTTCATCAGCGTCGACTTCCCTACGTTTGGTCTTCCGATCAAGGCGGCAAAGCCGGAACGAAGCTGCTTTTCCTCCGTCATAGCAGGCTCTCTTTCCGGTCAAACAGATTCTTTTCCTCTCCGATGACAGTCTCGTTACCGATGGCGCAAAGGCACTCATCGGAAAGGATGGCGGTGACATACTCCTCCAAAGCCCGGATATCCTCTGTTTGTGCGGACAGCACCTCATCGCGCTCCTTTTGCAGCATGTCTTCCGTCAGCCCCGTCAGATAGGCCGTCGTGCTGCGTACCCCCTTCGCATCCGGGTTCAATGGGGTATCCATATCACTGATGGTCCCGATGATGTATTTTGTCATATCACGGTCGGAAGCGTCAAAAGCTCTGACATAATCGGGAATCCCCTCAAATACGGCATTGGTCTCCGCAAGCTTCGGATCCCGGTAGGACACAAAATAGCTGTCTCCGTTTCTCAAAAACGAGCTCATACACCCGTACGCGCCGCCCTTCATGCGGATATTCAGCCACAGATAATCATAGCTCAGGATCGTCTTCAGGATTCTCAGTCTCCCGTTGTACGGCAGGTTTTTGTGCAGGAAATTTCCGGCTCTGGCAACATACTGTACCTGGGAAGCATCCATAAAGCCTTCGTTTTTCTTTTCGAAAGACAGGGGCTGTCTCTCGCCGGCCTCCCCGTCCCACAGCAGATCCAGAAACGCCGGCAGCTCTTTTTGGGCAGCCTGATACCCTTCCTGATCCGCGGTAATGCTCACCAAAACACGGCCCTTCCGGAACACCTTCCGGTTGAGTGCTTCCAGTTTGGCAGAAAGAGCCGGCCCTTCTTTTTCAAAGTTCTTTTCGATCCTGTCAATCAGCCTGTAGTAGGAGATGCCGCCGGTCAATTCCCGCAGCACCGCTCTCGGAGAAAAATAGGACATCGCCCTGCCGGCGGCGGATGCGTGTCCTGCCGCGGAAAGCACCATCTGGATCCTGCTTTTCTGCTCCGCAATGATCTCGTACAACCGCTTTTGATCCGAGAAATCGGTGTGATAAACCATCTCCTTCAAAAGCCTTCCCATATCGGAGACATTGGCGTACAGCGATTTTGCGTACACTTCAAAATAAAAGCTGGTGTCCTTGTCGGCAATATCGGAATAGGGCTGCACCATCGTCCCGATGCCGCCGGTATGAAGGTTGACCTCATCGGAAAGCTCCGCGTAGGAATAATGCTCCGTATCCATATACCCCAGCACCGAACGAAGAATGCCGAGGAGCGCCAGCTCTTCCGTCGTCAGATCCGTGACGTCAAACAGAAAATGCAGGTACAGGATCCCGTTTGTAAACATCTCATGGAGCAGACCCTTATGTGCCCCGATCATAATCTCTTCATTCTGCAGCGGACGGATCTTCTTGCCGATATCCGACCGTTTCAGCATCGGAAGCTTCTCCAGATCCTCCTGTGAGGAAGGCTCCTCCTGATATTCCTTCAAGTGGGTGGTTTCCTCCATGAGTTTTTGCTTTTCGGCATCGCTTAAGCTGTCCTTGTAGGACGCAAGCTCCTTTGCAAGCTTCTCTTCCTGCCTGTCCGAAAGCCCTTTCTCCGGTTTGACGATTACAATGGTGCTGAAGGGATTATCCAGCAGATAAGTCTGTATCAGCTTCTCGAAATACCCGGTACCGATCTCCTCCCGAAGCTGCGCATAAACCGGCAGTACCTCCAGATTCAAAAACGGTTTGTTTGCATCGTAGATCCAGGATCCGAGGATATCCAGCCCATAGACCAGTCCCTTCGGATAGGAGCCGAAATCCGCCTCCCGGAAGCGGAACTCATTGCTGTTGATGGCGGCCTCAATCGTCTTTTTCGGCAGACCGTTTTGGATCTCTTTTCGCAGCGTATCTTCGATCACGGACAGGAAACGATCCCTGTCGGATTCGTTCGCGCATTTGGCGACAATGGAAAACATCGGCTGACGGATCCCTGAGTCAAATCCCCCGAGAATATCCTTGCCGATCCCCGCATCCAGAAGCGCCTGCTTCAGCGGCGCACCCGGTCTGGTGAGCAGTGCGTAGTCCAGAATATCGAATGCCGTGACAAGCTTTAAATCCAATACATCGCCGACGGAATAGTTTAAGGTCAGATAGGTATTGTCCTTTTCCTCATCCGTACTGGCAAGGTTGTACTGCGACACGATCTCCTTCCGCTCCGTAAAGGGGGTCTGCAATTTGATCTCGGAATCCGGATTGATGGCATCGTACCCGCAAAGGTAAGCCTCGTCCAGCCAGCGAAGCCGCTCCTCCACATCCATGTCGCCGTAAAGATAGATGTATGCATTGCTGGGGTGGTACAGGCGTTTATGAAACTCCAGAAAATGCTCATAGGTCAGCTTCGGGATCTCGACCGGATCTCCGCCGGATTCAAAGCCGTAGTTGGTGTCCGGATGGAGCGTATTTAAAATCAGCCTGTCCACCACATCCTCCGGGGAGGAAAACGCCCCCTTCATCTCGTTATAAACCACGCCGTTGACGGTCAGGTCATGATCCGGCGCATCCAGCTCGTAATGCCAGCCTTCCTGCTGAAAGATTTCTTTATGATGGTAGATATTCGGATGCAGTACCGCATCCATATAGACTTCGCAGAGATTCTTGAAATCCTGGTCGTTTTCCGATGCAACCGGATAAACCGTTTTGTCCGGGTAGGTGATCGCATTCAAAAAGGTGTTGAGAGAGCCCTTCACCAGCTCCACAAAGGGATCCTTCACGGGGAACTTATCCGACCCGCAAAGCACGGAATGCTCGATGATATGCGGCACGCCCGTACTGTCTGGCGCCGGGGTTCGGAAGGCGATAAAAAAGACTTTGTTCTCATCCTCATTGGATATGACGGAAATATGGGCACCGCTCTTTTTGTGCCTCAGCAGAAGTCCCTCCGACTTCAGATCCGGCAAGGGATGGTCTTCGATCAATTCATAGGTTTCAGGGATATGATTCGGTTTCAATGAGGATCCTCCTTTCAGATCTCATGGATAAACAGGCCGCTCCGGAGCTTCGGTTCAAACCAGGTGGACTTCGGCGGCATTAAAAGACCTGCATCGGCCACCGCAAACAGCTCTTCGATGGTGGTCGGATACATGGCAAAAGCCACGGCACTGTCTGTATGCACCCGGTGCTCCAGCTCGGTAAGTCCCCGGATGCCTCCGACAAAGTCGATTCTTTTATCGGTCTTGGGATCCCTGATCCCGAGTACAGGCTCCAGCAAAAGCTTCTGCAGAAGGGATACGTCCAGCCCCTCCACCGGATCCGTACTTTGATCCTCCTCTCTGATCCTGCAGGGATACCAGATCCCGTCCAGAAACATGGAGAATTCCCCTTTCTGCGCCGGATGGATCGGCACTGCGGACACTTCGCCGACTTCAAACCGCTTCTCCACCTCATTCAGAAAATCCAGCACGGACAAGCCGTTTAAGTCCTTCACCACACGGTTATAATCCATGATTGCAAGCTCGCTGTCCGGAAACAGCACGGAAAGGAAGGTGTTGAACTCCTCTGTCCCGTCATAATCTGGGTGCTCACGCCGTTTTTTTAATCCGACCTGTACGGCAGAGGCCGCACGATGATGACCATCCGCGATATAAATCTGATCGATCTGTGCAAAGGCATTTCTTACGGACTCAATGTCCGCTTCCCCGGAGATCGTAAAGACACGATGCCGCACCTGATCTTCGGTGGTGAAATCATATAAGGGAGAACCTTCCTTCGTTCTGGCAACAACCTCTTCGATGGGCTCGCTTTTGCGGTAAGCCAGGAAAATCGGCCCGGTCTGTGCCACAATGGTATCCACATGACGGATCCGGTCAACTTCTTTCTCCGCCCGGGTGTTTTCATGTTTTTTGATCACGCCCTGCAGATAGTCATCAATGGAAGCCACCGCCACGATACCGGTCTGGGTACGCTTCGCCATGGTCAGCTCATAAATGTAGTAAACCGGCTTTTCTTCCCGGATAAAGTCTCCCTTCTCCACACGGTTCCAGAAGAGCTCCTTCGCTTTTTCATACACTTCGGGCGCATACATATCCACGCTGTCCGGAAATGCGGTTTCTGCCCTGTCAATTGCCAAAAATGATTCCGGATTAGCCGCAACGACTTTTTTCGCTTCCTCCCGGTTATAAACATCATAAGGCAGCGCGGCTATATGCGCTGCCTTTGATTCCACCGGTCTGATACAGCAAAATGGTTTGATAATTGCCATACTTGGATCCGACTCCTTTCAAGACTCCCTGTACCCTGTTAAATGGTTCTCACTCTCCGGACAAAATCAAGTTCCGATAATGCCCTGATCACATCCTCCGGCGACTTGCTGTCATTATCAATCAGAGTCACCGCATAATCACCTTTGCCCTTGTTCATCATGTTCGCGATGTTGATCCCGGCATCTCCGAACAGTGTAGAGAATTTGCTGATGGCACCGGCGATGTTTTTGTGCAGCAGCACGATCCGCTCCGCCGTCTCGCATCCGCCCATGGAAACATCCGGGTAATTCACGGAATTGACAATGTTGCCGTTTTCCACAAAATCCCGAAGCTCCCTCACCGCCATGGCCGCACAGTTGTCCTCGGATTCCTCCGTGGAAGCGCCGAGATGCGGCGTCGTGATCACGCCGGGCTTTCCCACTGTCACGGGATTGGCAAAATCCGTCATATAACGGTGCAGCTTTCCGGCTGCCAGTGCTTCCACCACTGCCTCTTCATCCACCAGAAGATCTCTCGCATAATTCAGGATCACCGCAGTCGGCTTCATCATTTCAATGCATTCTCTGGACAGCATCTTCTTCGTGGACTCCATCAGCGGCACATGGATCGTGATATAATCACATTCCCGGCAGATCTCTTCGATGGCGGTCACATGATGCACTCTGTGAGAAAGGCTCCACGCCGCGCGCACGGAAATATAGGGATCATACCCGTATACATCCATATCCAGATCGGATGCGGCATTGGCGACGCGTACACCGATAGCGCCAAGACCGATCACACCCAGCTTTTTCCCCGCGATCTCGGTTCCCGCAAACTGTTTCTTTTGTTTTTCCGCGGCTTTTGCTATGTCCGGATCGTCTTTATTCTCCATGGTCCATATGACGCCGCCGTTGATATCCCGCGCTGCGAGAAGCATCCCCGCCAGCACCAGCTCCTTCACTCCGTTTGCATTGGCCCCCGGTGTGTTGAACACGACGATCCCCTGCTCCGCACATTTCTCCAGCGGAATGTTGTTGACCCCCGCACCGGCTCTTGCGACTGCCAGTAACTGCTTCGGCAGCTCAAGATCGTGCATGGCCGCGCTTCGCACCAGAGCAATCTGTGCATCGGCCAGGTCAGCGGTGTGCTCGTACCCCGCCGAAAAATTGTCTGTCCCCATCGAACTGATGGGGTTTAGTGTTGCGTATTTGATCATGACGTGTCTGTTTCCTCCTCTTACCCGTTTTGTTTTTCAAAATCACTCATAAATTCCACCAGCTTTTCCACCCCCTCTTTCGGCATGGCATTGTAGATGCTGGCTCTCATACCGCCCACCGTACGGTGTCCCTTCAGATTGACAAAGCCCTTTTCAGTGGCAGCCGCCACAAATTTCTTATCCAGTTCCTCATTCCCTGTCACGAAAGGAACATTCATCAGGGATCGGTCTTCCTTCACCACCGTCCCCTTGAACAGCCTGCTGTTGTCAAGGAAATCATAAAGGATCGCAGCCTTTTCCTCATTACGTGCCTTCATGGCTGTCAGACCGCCGTTCTTTTTGATCCACTTGAACACCTTGCCGCAGATATAGATTCCGTAGCAGGGAGGCGTATTATAGAGGGAATCGTTATCGCTTTGCGTCTTCCATTTCAACATGGTAGGTGTCCCGGGAAGTACCTCGTCTGTGATCAGATCCTCTCTGATGATGTCGATCACAACCCCGGCCGGCCCCACATTTTTCTGGACGCCGCCATACACAACACCGTATTTCGTCACATCCATGGGCTCCGACAAAAAGCAGGAGGACACATCGGATACAAGCAGCTTTCCCTTGGTATTCGGCAGGGTCTTGTACTTCGTCCCGTAGATCGTATTGTTTTCACAGATGTAGACATAATCCATATCCTCCGTGATCGGCAGATCCGAGCAATCCGGAATATAGGAAAATGTCTGATCCGCAGAGCTGGCAAGCTCCACCGCTTCTCCGTAGATCTTCGCCTCCGCAAAGGCTTTTTTTGCCCATTGACCCGTCAGAATATAGCCCGCTTTTCTGTTTCTCATCAGGTTCATCGGAACCGCGGCAAACTGCTGGGAAGCCCCGCCCTGCAGAAACAGTACCTTATAATTGTCCGGAATGGAAAGAAGCTCCCGGATATCCCGCTCCGCCTCCTTGATGATCTCATCGTAGACCTTGGAACGATGGCTCATCTCCATGACAGACATACCGGATCCTTTATAATCCAGCATTTCATCGGCGGCCTCCTGCAGCACTTCCTCCGGAAGCACCGCCGGTCCTGCGGAAAAATTGTACACTCTGCTCATGATCTCACTCCTCCTCTTTCGCTATTCCAGAAAATCACTGATGTCCGCGCCGGGTGCCACCATGGGGAGCACCTTATCGTCGCAATCTATGATACAATCTAGCACAACAGGCACGTTTTCCGCAAGTGCCTTCCCGAACGCCTCCTCAAACTCCGCCTGGGAAGTCACCCGAAAGCCTTTTGCCCCAAACGCCTCTGCCACTTTGACATAATCCACGTCGTCATCCAGCATCGTAGCGGAATAATGCTTCTGATAAAACACCGTCTGCCATTGCCGTACCATCCCGAGCACATGATTGTTGATGATCACTTCGATGAGCGGCAGACGGTTCCTGACTGCGGTGGCAAGCTCATTCAGGTTCATACGGAAGCAGCCGTCCCCGGCAATGTTGATAACCTGTGTCTCCGGATCCGCAATCTGTGCACCGATGGCTGCACCCAGCCCATAGCCCATGGTGCCCAGTCCCCCGGATGTCAGAAAATGACGGGGCTTTTGATAGCGGAAAAACTGTGCGGCCCACATCTGATGCTGTCCGACTTCTGTCACGATCCTTGCGGTTCCCTTCGTCAGCTCATAGATCTTCTCTACGATATAGGGTCCGGAAAGACCGTCCCGGTTATAGGTGAGCGGGTATTTTTTCTGGTACTCTTCGATGTGTGTCGTCCATTCCTCATGCTTCGGCAGGGATTTATGGGACAGCCGTTCGTTGACGGCTTTCAGGCTCTCCTTCAGATCTCCCATCACAAACGCATCGACGGTAAGATTTTTGTTGATCTCCACCGGATCCACGTCAAACTGCAGGATCTTCGCCTGCCTTGCAAAGGTTTTGGGATTGCCCAGCACCCGGTCGGAAAATCTGGTACCGAGGGCGATCAGAAGATCACATTCCGAAACCGCAAGATTGCTGGCTTTGCAGCCATGCATGCCGAGCATCCCGGTATAATCATTCTTTGTCCCGTCATAGGCGCCCTTCCCCATCAACGAATCACAGACCGGCGCGCCTACAAGGGACACAAAGACCGCAAGCTCCTCTGACGCCTCCGAGATGATGGCACCGCCTCCCACAAAGATCACCGGTTTTTTGGACTTCTGGATCATGGATACGGCTTTCTCCAGATCCGGTTCCGTCAGCTGATCCGTCAGCGGTGACACTGCTTCCGGTACAGCGGCTTTATAATCTGTCCTGTTTGCGGTCACATCCTTTGGAATATCCACCAGCACAGGACCCGGACGTCCGCGCCGTGCGATGGTGAATGCCCTTCGGATCGTATCCGCGAGATGCTTTACATCCTTGACGATGAAATTGTGCTTGGTAATCGGCGTCGTGATGCCGGCAATGTCCACTTCCTGAAAGCTGTCCTTGCCGAGAAGCGGAACCCCCACATTACAGGTGATGGCCACCAGGGGTACGGAATCCATATAAGCGGTTGCAATCCCCGTTACGAGATTCGTGGCGCCGGGACCGCTCGTTGCGAAGCAAACCCCCACTTTCCCGGTGGTCCTGGCATAGCCGTCCGCCGCATGGGAAGCCCCCTGCTCGTGACTCGTGAGAATGTGGGTAATCTCCTCTCTGTGCAGATACAGTTCATCATAGACATTTAAGATCGCGCCGCCGGGATATCCGAATACGGTATCCACACCCTGCTCCTTCAGGCACTCGATTACAATCTGTGCTCCGGTCAGCTGCATATGTTCTCTCCTTATCAGCCCTCTTGTATCTCCAGGATCGCCCCCCGGTTTCCGCTGGTCACCATGGACGCATAACGCGCCAGGTATCCGGTGGTCACCTTCGGCTCACGGGGTTTCCATGCCGCTTTCCGTGATGCGAACACCTCGTCGCTGACCTTGAGATCCAGCGTCATATTGGGGATATCGATTGCGATGAGATCTCCCTCTTCCACCAAAGCGATGGGGCCGCCCAAAGCCGCCTCCGGAGAAACATGACCGATAGAGGCACCACGGGAAGCACCGGAAAATCTCCCGTCCGTGATCAAGGCAACCGTGCTGCCGAGCCCCATGCCGGCAATGGCGGAGGTGGGATTCAGCATCTCCCGCATACCCGGTCCGCCCTTCGGTCCCTCGTAGCGGATCACGACCACATCCCCTTCCTTGATCCTGCCGCCTTTGATGGCATCTATCGCATCCTCTTCACAGTCAAATACCCTCGCCGGGCCTTCATGCACCATCATTTCGGGAACCACTGCGGAACGCTTCACCACAGACCCGTCCGGTGCCAGATTCCCTTTCAGTACGGCAAGCCCGCCGGTCTTGCTGTATGGATTGTCCACCGGCCGGATCACTTCCGGATTCCTGTTTTTTGCATTTGCGATGTTTTCGCCGATGGTTTTTCCGGTAACCGTCATGCAGTCTGTCTTGATGAGTCCGATGTCCGAAAGCTCCTTCATCACCGCATAGACGCCACCCGCCTCGTTGAGATCCTCCATATAAGTCGGCCCCGCCGGGGCGAGATGGCAAAGATTCGGCGTCTTCTCACTGATGGGATTCGCAAAGCTGATGTCAAAGTCAAACCCGATCTCATGCGCAATGGCGGGAAGGTGCAGCATGGAATTGGTGGAGCACCCCAGCGCCATATCCACCGTCAGTGCGTTCAGAATCGCGTCCTTTGTCATGATATCCCGGGGACGGATGTTTTTTTCCAAAAGCGCCATGACTGCCATACCGGCATGCTTTGCAAGACGCAGACGATCCGAATAGACCGCCGGGATCGTTCCGTTTCCGGACAGTCCCATTCCCAGTGCCTCTGTCAGGCAGTTCATGGAATTGGCCGTATACATGCCGGAGCAGGATCCGCAGGTGGGACAGACGTGATTTTCAAATTCGGTCACATCCTCCTCCGTCATCGTCCCTGCGGCATAGGAGCCCACCGCCTCAAACATGGAGGAAAGGCTGCGCTTCTTTCCCTGTACGTGCCCTGCCAGCATGGGTCCGCCGGACACAAATACCGTCGGCACATTGACCCGCGCAGCCGCCATCAGCAGCCCGGGGACATTTTTATCGCAGTTCGGAACCATGACAAGGGCGTCAAACTGATGCGCGATTGCCATGCATTCCGTCGAGTCCGCGATCAGATCCCGCGTCACCAGGGAATATTTCATGCCGATATGTCCCATGGCAATCCCGTCACAGACCGCAATGGCCGGAAAGACCACCGGCATTCCGCCGGCTTCCGCGACACCGAGCTTGACCGCGCCCACGATCTTGTCAATATTCATATGCCCCGGCACGATCTCGTTAAAGGAGCTGACGATCCCCACCAGGGGCTTTTTGATCTCCTCCGGCGTAAAACCGAGAGCGTTTAAAAGGCTTCTTGCCGGTGCCTGCTGCATCCCGCATTTCATTTGTTCACTGTTCATCCCGTTCTTTCCCTCCTTACCTGATATTTGATACGATTCAGATCCTATCTGCAATGGCATCGCCCATTTCCACGGTGCCGACCTGTCTGATGTCTGTTGTCTCCTCCCCCTTCTGCGGAAGAATGTCTATCGTCCGGAAGCCGTCCTGCAGTACCTTTTTGACGGCGAGCTCCACGGCATCCGCCTCTTTGTCCAGATCAAAGCTGTAACGCAGCATCATGGCCGCGGAAAGGATTGTCGCAATGGGATTTGCGATTCCTTTGCCTGCAATATCCGGGGCAGAACCGCCGCTGGGCTCGTAGAGGCCGAACCTTGTTTCATTCAGACTCGCGGAGGACAGCATCCCGATGGATCCCGTCACCATGCTTGCCTCATCTGAGAGGATATCGCCGAACATGTTCTCTGTCAGGATCACATCAAACTGCTTCGGATCCTTCACAAGCTGCATAGCGCAGTTGTCCACCAGCATATGGGAAAGGGTCACATCCGGATAATCCTTAGCGACCTCCTCCACGATCTTTCTCCAGAGCCGCGAGGAATCCAGTACATTTGCCTTATCCACACTCGTCACCAGTTTCCGCCGCTTCCTCGCAATATCAAATCCCTTGATCGCGATCCTTCTGATCTCGTCTTCGCTGTAAACAAGGGTATCTGTGGCGACCGTTTTGCCATCCACCACTTCCGTCCTTCGTTCTCCGAAGTAGAGACCTCCCGTCAATTCGCGCATGATCAGCATGTCAAAGCCGTCCCCGATGATCTCATCCCGGAGGGGACATGCGGCGCGAAGCTCCGGGTACAGATAGGCCGGTCTGAGATTCGCAAACAGATGCAGGGCTTTCCGGATACCGAGAAGTCCTGCCTCCGGCCGCTTCTCCGGCGGCAGCTGATACCAGGGAGAGGTCTTCGCATCTCCGCCGATGGATCCCATCAGCACCGCATCCTGCGCTTTTGCCGCATCAATGGCTTCCTGTGTCAGGGGCTCGCCGCAGGCATCAATGGAGCAGCCCCCCATCAGAATCCTGGTATAGGTAAACGTATGGCCGAATCTGTCTCCGATCCTGTCCAGCACCTTCATAGCCTCTTTTACAATTTCCGGTCCGATGCCGTCTCCGGCAATCACACCTACTCGATATTCCATCGCCTTTCCTCCTCTGTCTGCGATTCTTCCCGCATATATTTTCGGGACGGCTCCCGGCCGTCCCGACTGTCCTTCTTATTCATCCAAAATCAGCCTGGCCGATCCGTACATCCCGGCATCATTGCCGAGGGTGGCAAGTGTAAAGACCGTTCCCTTCAACGCATGAAACGCGTATTTTTGAAACGCTGCATGAGCGGCATCCACCAGCGCCTGTCCCGCATTGGAAACGCCGCCGCCGATGACGACGATCTCTGGATTGGCTGTATTGCATGCGGCAGCCAGACCGAATCCCAGGGTCTCGCAATAGTCCTCCACTGCCTTCTTTGCCAGCGCATCCCCTTCCCGTGCCGCATCAAAAATATCCTTTGCGGTGAAGGAATCCCTGCGAAGCACGGAGTCTCCCGTTTCTTTCTCCAAAAGCTTTCTGGTCATCCGCACAATGCCCGTGGCAGACGCATATTGCTCAAGACATCCCCGGTTGCCGCAATTGCAGGCTTCCTCCTCGTCCCTGTTTACGACGATATGCCCGATCTCGGCACCGGCTCCGTGAAATCCGGGGATGATCTTTCCGCCGATGATAAGGCCGCCTCCGACACCTGTTCCCAGCGTCACCATCAGGACATCCTTATGTCCCTTCGCGCCGCCCTGCCACATTTCACCTAATGCGGCAACATTCGCATCATTTCCGACACGCACCGGGAGCGAAAGAATCGTGGAAAGCTCCTCTCCCACTTTTTTGACCCCCCAGCCTAAGTTTACACACCGGTTGACGGTTCCATCCGGCAGTACGGCACCCGGTACGCCAATCCCGACGCCTTCCACCTCATCCGGGGACAGATTCCTTTCGGTCAGCTTCTTTTGGATCGCATCCGCGATATCCTGCAGAATATGTCCCCCGTTTTCACGCTTATCCGTGGGAATCTCCCATTTATCAAGGAGTTCTCCCGCTGTCGTCAGAAGTCCGATCTTCACCGTCGTCCCGCCGACATCGACGCCAAAGCAATACTTCTTCATCCGCTTTTCCTCTTTTTTACTTGCTCTCCTTGTTTTCGGTCTGCTCCTTCTTTTTTCCGAACAAACTGAAGCCCTTCTTTTCGGCAGTGCCGCTCTTGTCATCCTTGGATGCCTTCTCTTCCACGGCCTGCTCCGGCTTCTCGATGGCGGCAATCGCTGCGCGCTGCATGGGAATCCGGCAGTTACGGTTGCTGCCGAATTCGATAATCACCGTGTCCTCATTCACGTCAATGATGGTGCCGTAAAAACCACTGGTCGTCAGTACGGTATCTCCGACTGCCAGCTGATTCATCATCTCATTTTTCTTTTTTGTTTCCTTCTGCTGCGGACGAATCATGAAGAAATACATAAATCCGACCAGAACCACGATCCAGACGATCATCATCAGACCACCACCGGATGCCGCGCCGGATGCCTGTCCGGCTGCCATTAAAATAGACATACTTTTTCCCTCCTACACTGCACAAAAACTCACTTTGTCTATTCTACACGTTTTCCCGTGCTTTGTCTATGGATACACCGAAATACTTCTTCCTAATTCCAGACATTCCTCACCCTGTCCTTGATCAGCGTCAGCTCCGAGCGTTTCTCCAGCTCCTTTTCCACAGTCTCCGCCAGTTCCACGGTATCCGTAATCACTCCGTCCACATTGTCATCCAGAAAATCATACAGGGCGTCATGGGTATTGACCGTCCAGACGGCAATCTTTTTGCCGGCGTCATGCGCCATCTGGTAGATCGTTTCCGACGCCATCCCCTGCTCCACGATCAGCATATCGCAGTTCAGATTCTGGAGGTTTCCGGTGCCAAGGAAAAACAGCACACCGGTATCCATTTCCGGATAGGTCTGCTCCACATAGTCGACCAGATCATATTTCAGGGAAATGATGGTGACGTCCTCCTCCAGCCCCTTTTCCTTTACGATCCGCACCACATCATCCGCCATCTTCCGATCCGCGGTGGAGCCCTTCAGTTCAAGAAAATAATGGATCCTGCCCGCGCCGCTGTCAAGGAACTCCTCCAGTGTCGGGATGGATACATACCCGCTTTTTCCTGTGGTGTCCCTGACCTTCAGCGCTTTAATCTCTTCCAGCGTCATATTCTGGGCTGCCTTGTTGACACCGGCCATTCTCCGGAAGGTATCGTCATGGTTGATGATGTAATACCCGTCCTTGGTTCTTTGAATATCCGTTTCCGTCCCATAGCAGCCGTAGCGCACCGCCTCTTTCACGCCCTCCGCCGAATTCTCCGACGCAAGATCACCTCCGCCCCGATGCGCGATGATGGGTACATGGTAATCCCTCATCACAAGATTCAGTCCGAACGCCAGCACAAAGGAAACCACCACGACGATCACGGAAAACACAATCATCCCGAAAATCTTGCCATAGTAAATCGCCGTCTTCGGCCTTGGGAACCATCCGATCTTATCATCCGTCCTTTCCGCATGGTCAAACTGCAGGTAGAGCTTCGTAAAAAACAACATAATAAACGCGGAAAGCAGGAGATAGACTATGGTCTCCACATAGCCTCCGACGATCACAACTGTCGAAGTTCCGATACGGTACAGCAGAACATCCTCCTCCTCCGGCGTCATCCCTGCAAACCCGTTTTCCAGATCGTCCACAAAGTTGTAATCCTTATGTCCTTCCGGCAGCATCTCCTCCTGTGATGTCAGGGTATCCGGGATAACCTCATGCAGCAGGTAGGATACCCCCATACGGATCAGAAACGAACTGATCAGAACCGCCGCCATCGGTAGAATCAGCTTTTTCCAGTTCTTTTTCAGAAGGTGTACGGAATACTTCTTTGCTTCCTTCGCAGTCTTCCCGGAAAGGAGCACGGCATGGACGGAGAACATAAAAAGCACCCCGAAAAGAACCAGGGCGATACAGCCTGCCACATAAACAACGTGAAGAAGCGGCTTATTCCGCACCACGTTCATGATAAAATCCGGCAGACGGAAATGCTCCGTTGCCTCAATGCCAAACCCAATCCCCACAAGAGGGACGCCAAAGAGCACATAAACAAGCAGGGAAATGCCCGCCGGATTCAGAAATCTCCGGATATTCAAAAATGCCCTCTTCAGTGACGGAAAGTAATAAGCCTTTTTCCCGCGCAGGATATCGCCGCTGACCTGCACCTGCACAAAAAGGTCCAGTGCGACCACAAGAAATGCGGCTGCAATGGTGATGGCGATGATGACCGGTGCCTGCCAGCTGAGCAGAAACGACCTCAGATTGGCGGTGGTCAGCGCTCTGATTTTGACCCCGAGCATGGCGGAAACAATGTTGTTCAAAAGGAAGAGAAGCCCCGCTACAAAAAAAGAGGTCAGCATCCGCATCACCCACAGCTCCGGCAGGGATTCCAGTACCAGCCGCCAGAACCCCACCGTTTTGGCGTCATTATTGTTTGTGTCTATTGTTTTTTGGGTATTCAAATCCGCCATGTTTTCATCCCTGTTCCGCGGAAAGTGCAGCCACCTTCTGCTTCTTGTATGATGTAAATGTTCCCGCATCCAGCGCATCCCGGATTTCTTCCATCAGATGATTGTAAAAATACAGGTTGTGAAGGACACAGAAACGCAGCCCCAGCATCTCCTTCGCTTTCAGAAGATGTCTGATATAAGCGCGGGAATAGCCTGCTTTGCAGGCAGGACATCCGCACCCCTCCTCAATGGGTCTGAGATCCTTTTCATACTTTTGATTGAAGAGGTTTTTCTTCCCACGGTTTGTATAGACGTGTCCGTGGCGTCCGTTTCTGGAAGGATAAACACAGTCGAAAAAATCGATTCCCCGTTCCACGGATTCCAGAATATTGACCGGCGTCCCCACCCCCATCAGATAGGTCGGCTTCTCCAGAGGCAGATAGGGCACCGTCTCTTCCAGGGTCGCATACATCTGCTCATGTGTCTCCCCCACGGCCAGACCGCCCACCGCGTAGCCGTCGAGATCCAGCTCGGAAATCTGCTTTGCATGTTCAATACGGATGTCGGGATAGATGGCTCCCTGGTTGATGCCAAACAGCATCTGCCTGGGATTGATCGTATCCTCTTTTGCATTGAGCCGCGCCATTTCCGCTTTGCAGCGGTACAGCCACCGCGTCGTGCGTGCCACGCTGTCCTCCACATAGCTGCGTTCCGCAAGAGCCGGCGGACACTCATCAAACGCCATGGCGATGGTGGAAGAAAGATGGGACTGGATCTGCATACTCTCTTCCGGTCCCATAAATATCTTATGCCCGTCAATGTGGGAGCGGAAGGTCACACCCTCTTCCCTGATGGAACGGAGCCCCGCCAGAGAAAACACCTGGAAGCCGCCGGAATCCGTAAGGATCGGTCTGTCCCAGTTCATAAAGCGATGCAGACCGCCGAGCTCGTGGATCAGCTGATCCCCGGTTCTGACGTGGAGATGATAGGTATTGGAAAGCTCCACCTGTGTGCCGATGGCCTTCAGATCCTCCGTACTGACAGCCCCTTTGATGGCAGCCACGGTCCCCACATTCATAAACACGGGGGTCTGTATATCCCCGTGCACCGTATGAAATACACCGCGCTTTGCACGTCCTTCCTGCTTTAAAAGTTCGTACTGTGCACTCATCTGATTCCTGTCCTCCCGCGCACATGAAAAGCCCCGCCGCATCTGCGGCAGGGCTCCGTTCACTCGTCCGCTCAGAAACTGTTCTGTTCCTGAAAATAATTACGTCCAGGAGTTGAACATGGATCCGTTGACATTGTAGAAGCTGTAATTTCCGGATCCGCTGTAATTGCTGGCCTTCGTGATCTCGTTCTGCGCATAGTAGTTGACCATGGATGCCTTGGCAGAAACCTGATACCCGTAGGAACCGGTGGAATTGAACAGCGCTTTGACGGTGCTCATATCCGCCTTTTTGAAATCCTCCTCGTCCAGCGTCATCTTATAATCTGTCGCACTGACGGAAATACCGATGGAAGCCAGCAGACCCTTGTTTTCATCGGTCATGTTGATCATGCCGGCTGTAGCGGTGGCGATATTGCCGGTACGGGTGGAAACCGTATTCTCGATCATGGAGTTGTAGGAATCCACGAATCCCTTTACAGCCTTGTAGATCTTGTCGGTATCATACTTGTAGGAGTCGTATTCATTGCCGCTGCTGTCCTTTGTCTTCTCCGTGGCAAAGACCGATTTTTTGCCACCTGCGAGCAGCGCTGTGGCACTCTCGGACAATTCCTTCGCAGAGGTCTGAATCCGTGTCAGCGACTGCGTGGTGTCCTTCCCGGAAGCGGTCTTCTCCGCATCCGTGGAATTGCTCTTTTTGGAAGCATCGGATGCATAATACGCTTTCAGCGCTGTCTTGAAGCTTCCGTTCTTGAGGGACGCGTACTGGGAAAAGTCAATGCCATACATGCCGCTGCTGGTACTATTGCCGTTCCCGAAAATCGCGCCGTACATACTGTTGTTGAAACTGTTATTCACATTCATTTCATCACTCCTTTGATTGTCTCATCGACTTCCCTGTCGATGGCTAACAGTTGCTATTCGCCTACTTTCATATTACTATGCAAATCTCTTTTTTTCAAGTGTTTTTTATCAGTTCCTCCATACTCCCCGCGCCGTACAGGGAGTATGTCATAAGCCTCTCTGTGTGAGTTCGCGGATGTTTTCCCAGCTCTGGCATCTGGTGTAATGATCATTTGGAAACACGGCGTCCCGGTTCCAGGGTCTGTCGATCACAAAAACCCTGAGCGCCGGCAGATGGTCAAAGAATTTGAACGCCAATGCCGAGTCCTCAACGGCCAGGTCAAAATGCATCTTCAGATAATCCTCCAGCTCCAGGCTGTAGTCGCTGCCCTTCAGGAAATTCTCCCTGCCGTATTTATTCAGACAGTACAGCCTGACGTCCGAAAACCCGTGGTTATCAAGCCACGCCCGGGATGCTTCATACGCATTGTAAGGCCGTCCCGTGATGATCGAAACCTGGTGCCCGCGGCGAAGCCATTCATGGATGACGGCAGAAGCGCCCGGTGTCTCCTCGATGGATAAAAGCACCTCCTCTTCATGCCCGCGGATCAGAAGGTCATCGTACTCTTCCCCGGTCAGACCAAAGGACTTTTGAAGATTGAAATAGTGCATCTGTTCATAGGGCACTGTCTTATGATACAGCTCATAAACCAGTTTGGAAAAAGCCTTTCCCGTCTCACAGAGACAGTCGTCATAATCCACATATATATTCATATACTGTTACTCTCCATCCGCAGGACGAAGGAATTCGTTTCCTATATCTTTCACCAACAACGTGAACCGTATCCACCCTGTTCAAAACAGCTGCTCATGTGTGCACCTCTTGTCGCCTCTGACCACGGATGCGCCCTTCCTCCCCGGGAACAGCTTTCCCACCAGCTGCACGGTCGCTTTGTTGTGCCGTCTGAGCAGCACCCTGTCCTCCGGAGACCGGATGCCGGACGCTGTCCTGATGGCGTAGCGCATCATATTCAGAAGATGGACATTGGCATCCGGCTGCATGGCAAAGAGCAGTTCCACCCGCAGAGTCCCCGTCTTGTCCTGATGTACCAGAAGAAGGGCGTTGACCTTCTCGTCCGTGATCATACAGCAGGAAAGATCCGGATCAAACCGTGTAATCGGCAAAAACGGGAGATCCTCCAAAAGCCCGTATTTCCCGTGGAACACGCTCGTCATGATACCCGCCTTAAACTGTTGGGAGGAGATTTCCTTTAGGGGTTTGATATAATCCGGGATTTTGCTCAACGAGAGCTTCAGCTTTGACAGCTCTTCCACCGTCACGCAGACATCTCTGCCTTCTGCCTCCTGTGCGGAAAACCCGGCGGCGGAAAACGCCTCCTGCTCTACGCTGCCGATCTCGGACATCTCATAATACAGTCTTTTGACGTCATCCACTTCGGGCACTTCCTCGATTTCCTTCAAAAGCGCTGCACCGTCTTCGGCGTTCTTTGCCGAAAACCAGAGGATCTCCGCCTCTGTCTGTAAGTTGTCATCCTCTGCATTCCTCAGCTCCCAGAAAACCACCGCCGTCACATCACTCGTTTCCTCATCTTCTCCCACCAGACCCCTGTAGTATTCACGTTCGATCTCATCTGCAAAGTCTGCCGGGAAATGATCGGTATATGCATTGACATTCTCTTTTGTAATCTCCGTGATGCTCATGATGCAACCTCTTTCGATACGGTGCCGTATTCTGTCCCGCCGGGGAGCTGCACCATATCTTCCTGCCGTCCCGTCGTACTCCTCGGGATGGCATTGCCTTCGACATAGCGTACCATGCTTTTTTATTGTACCATAGTCCGCTGTCCTTTTCCAAAAATATCACCAGATTTCACGAGTGTCCAATTTTTCCTGAAAAGAGGAGTGCCCCGGGTTCGTGTACCGAACACCGGGGCTATTATGAAAAAATTCATTTCTGCTTTTCAACTACCTTTACTCTAACAGGTAATTATGAACAAATTCTGAAATCAAAGTAAACTTTTTTTATCATTTTCCACAAGGACAGACAAGATCACGGCAAATCCGGAATCTGCCAGTCAATGGGCTCGATCCCGTGTTCTGTCAGGAACGCATTTGCCTTACTGAAATGCCGGCAGCCGAAGAACCCGCGGTAAGCAGACAGGGGGCTGGGATGGGGTGCCGTCAGAATCAGGTGCCCGGGATGATTCAGCAGCACCTTCTTTTCCTGAGCCGGACGTCCCCACAGCAAAAACACGATTGGCCGGTCCACGCCGTTCAGCGTGCGGATCGCCGCATCCGTAAAGGTCTCCCATCCTCTTCCTTTGTGAGAGAACGCCGCATGCGCCCGTACCGTCAGAATCGTATTCAAAAGCAGGACACCCTCCTCGGCCCACTTCACGAGACAGCCGTTGTTTGGAATCCGGCAGCCGAGATCGTCGGAAAGCTCCTTGTAGATATTCACAAGGGACGGCGGTGCCTCAACGCCGGGCTTCACGGAAAAGCAAAGCCCGTGCGCCTGTCCCGGCTCGTGATAAGGATCCTGCCCCAGGATCACCACTTTCACTTTGGAAAGGGGCGTCAGATGAAATGCCTGAAAGAGGTCGTCCGCCGGAGGATAGATCACATGCTCCCGATACTCCTGACGGACAAAGGCATAGAGCCTGCTGTAATACGGTTTTTGAAATTCCCCGGAAAGGGGTTCCAGCCAGTCATTGTCAATCGCAGCCATGTCTAGCCCACCTCGGTAAAGGGCGATGGATCGGGATTGGTCAGCCGCATGGGCAGTCCTTTCTTCGCCAGATAAGATTTCAGATCCGGAATCGAAAGCTCCTTGTAATGAAACAGGGAAGCCGCAAGCGCCGCATCCGCCATCCCCGTCGTCAGCGCATCGTAAAAATGATTCATGGTGCCCGCGCCGCCGGATGCGATCACGGGAATCCCCACCGCAGACGCAACCTCTTTTGTCAGGGCGAGATCAAATCCTGCCTTCGTACCGTCACAGTCCATACTGGTCAGGAGGATCTCTCCGGCTCCCAGCTTCTCTCCCCGGATTGCCCATTCCACCGCATCAATCCCGCAGTCCAGGCGTCCGCCATGCTTGTAGATATTCCAGCCGCCGTCCTCTCTGCGCTTTGCATCAATGGCCAACACCACACACTGGCTCCCGAATTTGTCCGCCGCTTCCGAGATCAGCGCCGGCCGGTCAATGGCGGCGGAATTCACGGAAATCTTATCCGCCCCCTCCCGCAGGATGGCGCGGAAATCCTCTGTAGTTCGAATCCCGCCTCCCACCGTAAAGGGAATGAAAACCCTCTCCGCCACCTGGCGCACGAGATCCACAACCGTTTCCCTTGCATCCGAGGATGCGGTAATATCCAGAAACACCAGCTCGTCAGCGCCCTGTGCGTCATAGGCTTCGGCCACTTGAACCGGATCCCCCGCATCCCTCAGGTTTACAAAATTGACCCCTTTTACCACTCTGCCGCGGTTAATATCCAGGCAGGGAATGATCCTCTTAGTGTGCATGATCCACCTGCCTCTCCTCTGTCATGTTCAAAAAATTCCGCAGAATCGTAAGGCCCACACGGCCGCTTTTTTCCGGATGAAACTGGCAGGCAAAGAGATTCTCTTTCTCCACCGAGACATCCAGCGCCGGTCCGTACTGCGTCTTGGCCGTCACAATCTGCCTGTCCAGTGCTCTCAGATAATAGGAATGCACAAAGTATACATAAGGCTCTCTCATGAGACCTTGAAACAGCTTTCCCTCTGCCGGAAAGGTCAGGGAGTTCCATCCGATGTGCGGGATTTTCCGCCCTTCTCCCTCCGGGATCCGGACAATCTCTCCCGGCAGAAGGGATAAGCCTTCGACTCCTTCACTTTCCTCACTCCCGGAAAACAAAAGCTGCAGTCCGAGGCAGATCCCGAGAAACGGCTTCCTTCCCCCCTGTACAAATGCACAGATCGCCTTATCCAGCTCCAATTCCTTCAGGCGATCCATAGCAACACCAAAGGCGCCGACTCCCGGCAGCACCAGTGCGTCCGCCGAACGGATCTCCCTGAAATCCCGCGTGACACACGTCTTAGCACCGAGAAAACGCAGCGCCTTTTCCACACTTTTTAAATTTCCGGCATCATAATCCACGATTGCGATCATCCGTCTGTCCCTATTCCTCTTCCACTTTTTCCAGGCCCAGACGTCGGATCACATCCTTCACCGCCAGGGTGTAGTCATCCCGATCCCTGTTCCCATAGATCGTAACCGCATCGTCCAGTGACAGTCCGAATACACCGGACAGCTCCGCCGCGCTTTGATCCCGCAGCGCAACAATGGCATCCGTCAGCTGCAGCGCGTTTGCCTGCTCCTCATAGTTGTAACAGCGCCCGATACTACGGATCAGGCTGTCCAATGCCATCTCATATTCGCCCATGTTATACAGCACCTGATAATCCAGATAAGGCTTCTGGATGGCGGAAAGAATCATCGCCTTCTGATAAAGCTCCTGATCCGTTTCGGAAAGCTGCATCCCGGACAGCTCCCTGTAGCACGCCACATAATCCCCGGTCTCGTATGCCTTCTGGGCATCCGGCACCGATCCTGCCTTTCCGAAGGTCTTTATGCCCACAATAACGAGCGCCAGAATGGAGATCGCAAAGATCACGATCACAATGACGGGCTTTTTCGGGAGCTTGGGAGAAGTATCGATTTCCTTCGGCTTCTTCGGTTTCTTCTCCTTCTTCGGCTTCTTTTCCTTCTTGGGCTTCGGCTCCTTCTTGGGCTTCTCCTTCTTGGGCTTCTTCTCTTTTTTCTTTTTCTTTTTATCTCCGGGAGCGATTGCGCCGTTGTCTCCTTCACCGGCGGCATCCAGCTCTTTCAAAATCGCCAGGTTGTCGTCGCTGATCTCGGCTACGCCGTTGGAAGCCGCTGCAGCGATGGAAGCATCATCAACGGGATCCGGCTCGTCGAAAAAGAAAGCCGCCAGCCGTTTCAAAAATCCCGGCCCTTTTTTCTCCCTCTTTTTTTTGCGGCCGCTTTTTTTCTTGCCGTCCTCTTCTTCTGCTTCCCCGTCTCCTTCTTTTGCGTTCTTTTCCCGCAGCTCTTCCTGGAGACTCTCTATCTCTTCCTGGGAAAGCTCCTGTACCCCGGCGGAATCCCTGTTCAAAAGGTCGCCGATATCCGAGAGCTCCTCTCCTCCTTCTTCCAGCCCGTTCAAAAGGTTCAAAAGATCCTCTGCCGACTCACCGTTCGGATCTGCTCCCTCCAGTGCCGCTTCATCCTGAATCCCGGATTCCGCTGCCGCCTTCGCGGCAACCTCCGCCGGATCCAGGGACTCTGTCTCCGGAGACGTTTCGTCGGCATCGGGCGTGTCTGCATCCCCCACAGAGATCTCCGCCGGTTCACCTGGTTCTTCCGGCGTATCTGCCGGCGCTGCTTCCTCCAGTCCGAGCTCGGAAAACTCTCCGGGATCCTCTGCAGCCTCACCGTTTTTTGCATCGTTGTCAGGCGCTGTTTCGGCCCCGTCTGCTGCTTCTTTGCTTTCTTCTGCTGCAGGGGCAGCTTCCGCAGAATCGTCCTCTTCCTTTGGCTCTTCCTGCGCGATCTGTCCCGTGGTCTCCTCCACGCTTTCCATGAGGTTCAGGATGTCTTCCGGTACTTCGGAAGTGTCCATTTCTTTCTCGGAAGGGGAAAGACCCAGGTCAAAATTTTCACCGGAAGCACGGGAGCTGGTGGGCTTCATGTTTTCGATGGAATCGTCCGTTTCCTCCCTGGAAAGGCTGATCAGCTCATCCAGATTCTGAAACGAAATGGGTGCACCGTCTCCCGCGAAGGGATCGTTCCCGTCGGAAAACAGAAAATCATCGTCAGGGACATTCAGTTCCTTTTCAAAGTCCTTCAGCAGTCCGTCGGAATTGCCGTCCTTGTCAAGGTCACCGGCAAGACCTTCGTCAATTTCCTGCAGAAAGTCTTCGTCAGAAACAGATTCCTGTCGTTTTTTTTCATCATCGGTCATCCCGCTGAGGAGTTGATCCAGATAATCTTCCGATGTGCTCAAAACAGTCCTCCAGATCGCAAGGATCTGTCACAGAACAACCCTGTAGGTCTCTGGACAGCTCCCAAACGAAAAACATCACATTCATAAATAGGGGGATGTGACGCTGCATCACATCCCCACAAATAATACACTTCCTTTATCTTGCCGCCGGATTATTGTCGATGAGACGATCCACAGCCTCCACCAGCTTCCCGATCTCAGGCTTCGTCAGCTGGGCATCCGCGCCGAGGGCCTCGCCTTTTCTCCTCATCTCTTCATTGACCAGCGAGGAAAAGATCACCACCGGAATGCTCTTCAGCTCATCATCCTCCTTGACCAGCTTCGTCAGGCGGTGTCCGTCCATAAGAGGCATCTCGATATCGGTAATGATGCAGTGTACCTTCTGGTGTACCGTGCCGTCTTTCTTAAAGGCCACCAGCTTGTCCCAGGCTTCCTGTCCGTTGGGATTCACGATCAGGGAGGTATAGCCGGATTTCTTTAAGCACTCCGTGATCATCTTGGAAAGCAGCGCGGAATCCTCTGCGATGAGGATGGGAGAACTGGAGCGGTCTCTGCCGCCGAACTGCTCGATATCGGAAACCTTGAGCCCCGTCTCCGGGCTGATGTCGGTAACGATCTTTTCGAAGTCGAGGATCACTACAAGCTTGCCGTCAATCCGGACGACGCCGGTGGAAACCCCTGCTTCTTCGGTGTTCATGGTGGCATTCGGTGTAATGATATCCGTCCAGGAAAGACGGTGAATGCCGATGACCTGATCCACATGAAATGCGACATGCAGGCTGTTGAAGTTGGTGATGATGAAAAGTCCTTCGTTTCCATCCTCCGGAAGCCCCAGGCATCGCTTGAGACTGATCACCGAGATCATCTGGTCTCTCGGCATGAAAATACCTTCCACATTCGGATTTGCATTCGGAACCGGGGTCACCGGTTGATAGGAAAGGATCTCCCTGATCTTCGCGACATTGATACCATAGTGGTTCTCATTCAGCTTGAACTCAAGAACCTCCAATTCATTCGTACCATTCTCCAGTAAGATATTTGTTTCCATGAAATGCTGTCCTCCGCCTTTTTTCGTGATGCTTTTCGCACACTTGTTATTATAGCACAACTTTCTTTAAAAAAGCACCCTATTTTTGTAAAACTTTATTATTTTTCATGATCCCTGACTGATGGATCCGGTCACGCCGTTCAGGGTCACCTCCAGCCCGTAAGTGTCCGAATCCGCGATATCGGATGCCTTCCGCTGGAAAAAGAGTTTCGTGTCCACAGACTCTCCTGCGGCAATATCCGCATTGTAAGTGGCAAAATCCGTGGATACCAGCATCTGGCTGGCATCGATCCGTTCACTCCCGTTGACGGTCAGGACGAGGGCGGGCACAAGCTCCGCGATATTGCACCGGTGTGTGTCGTCTGTGGTGTTACGGATCGTGACGGTCAGGATCACATAACGGTAGCCCTTGTTCGGCGTTGCAAGGGTCGCGCCGCTGGGATCCACGTAATCATCAGCCGCTTCCGTCCCGGTCCATTGCATGTCAAAGCCCGGTATCCCCATCACCTCGGAAAGCTCCATGGAAGGCGCCTGGGAAGCTTCTCCGGATCCTTCCGGTTCGATGGCGTCCATGTCTGTCCCGGTCGTCGTCGGGATATCCGCAAACTCCGCCGGATCATGATACCCCTCCGGCACTTCCTCCACCGCCGCATCCTGCTGCATGGGGGTCTCCGAAAGGGGCGATGCCATACCCTCCGTCTCCTGCACCGGCACGAAACAGATCCCGTCGGGCTGCTTCTTGTTGTATTTGGAGATCACATGGGCGGCATAGGTGACGATCTGCTGTTCCTCGACATCCGTCATGTCCACCAGCTGCTCCCCGCAGCCTGTCATCACAAACAAAGCCGCCGTTAAAACGCCGGAAACAAGGAATTTTCTGATTCGATTCTTTCTTTTTTCAAATTGTATACCCATCTTTTTTATTTTATCATTCTTGTTCCGGCCATGCAACCGTCTGGGGCTTTGCATCCAGATCCAGGAAAAACTCCACGCCCCCCGGCATGTTTTGCACGCCGCAGGACTGATGCATCCGGTCCATAATGGCTTTCACGATGGACAGCCCGATCCCGCTGCCGCCGTACTCTCTGGTTCTGGCCTTGTCGACTTTATAGAATTTTTCCCAGATCCGCTCCAGCGATTCCTCCGGAATCGGGTCGCCCGTGTTGTACACATAAATACGTACGGAGCCCTCCCGTTTCTCCATCCGGATCCGGATCAGCATTTCATTCCTGCAATGATGGATCGCATTGCTGACGTAATTGGTCAGAACCTCCTCCGTCAGAAACTCATCCGCCCATACCATCACACTTTCCCTCTCCGGGAACTCGACGGTAATCCCCTCCTGTTTAAAGAGCAGGGAGTTGGCGGACAGAACCCCGTTGATCAGAGATGTCACATCAAACCGCTCCATCGAGACCTTCTCTCCGCCGCTCTCCAGCTGATTCAGCGTCAGAAGCTTCCCGACCATGCGGCTCATCTTTTCCGCCTCATCCGCAATGACTTCGCAGTAAAAAGCCTGACTCTCCGGATCTCCCGTCACCCCCTCGGACAATCCCTCCGCATAGCCGCGGATCAGGGCAAGGGGGGTTTTCAGCTCGTGGGAAATATTGGAGAGAAATTCCTTTCGTTCCAGATCGATCTCCGTCTTTCTCTCATTGTCCAGGCGCAGCTCGTTATTGACACTTTTTAATTCGGAGATGGTCTGCTCCAGATTCTCCGAAAGCCGGTTCATATTCTCCCCCAGCTCATCTACCTCCCGATAGGAGGAACCGGTATACTTGGCATCAAAGTCAAGCTCTGCCATACGGTCCGAGATCTCGGTCAGCTGGATAATGGGCTTGGTCAGACGCCGGGTGATCAGGTACATGATCAGGATCCCCAGCACCGCAGCCAGAATCCCCGTCATGAGCAGAAACTGGTTGGACAGCTTCGCCGTATCGCTGATACTGGAGATCGCACTCCGCAGCATCACAAAATTGCCGTCATAAAGCGTCCCCCAGAGCACCAGATAATCACCCTGCAGCCTGATATCCGTCTGATGGCGCAGCACATAGTTCTCTGTCTCCGCAATGGTTTCGTCCTGCCCTCCCTCCTGAAACAGGATCAGGGTCATAAACTGATCCCGGAGTTCCTCGTAATTGCTGGCAGTCGCGAATACCACGGATCCGTCGGAAGTAAAGAGGATCACATCCATATTCTCCCGATCCGTAACGGTTTCCAGCTGTACGGAAAAGCTTTCCGTCCCGATGGTGCCCCGGCGGCTGGCAAGGTCAATCATCTGATAGGTGTCCTGCAGGGCGCTGCATTTGGAGCTTTCGTAATAATCCGCCAGGAAAAACGTATTCATAAGAACCGTGAGCAGGATCGTCCCGGCCAGAAGCAATGCCATGGCAAACACGATTCTTGCGGTAATGGATCTGAACAGCTGCTTCATCCTCTCACCCCAACAAATAGAACACCTTGGTCAAAGGCTCCTGCAAACCGCGATACGCCTCCATAAATGCCGCATGGTGTGTATCAATAAAGGCGGTGTCCCTGTCTCTGCCTGCAAACTCCAGCGCCTGGGCATCTTCTCCGAGCCCGCCTATCCCCAGGAGCCGCAACGAGCTTTTCATGGAATGCACCAGGATGGTGTAGTTTTCCCAATCCTGCTCCATCCGGTAGCCCTCCAGCTCATTCGCCTTCTCTTCCAGGGACTCATGAAAGGCTTCCAGAAGAGAAATATAGACCTCCGGATCATCGCTGTTTACCACACCGGCCTCCACATCCACGCCGTATGACTCCAGGATGAAAAGCTCCTCCGGGATCTGATATTCGTCTGTTTCCAACGGTTCTGCCGCTTCCGGTACCGGCGTGATGTATTTTTTCACAGTCTCCGTTTCCGCCGTAGTTTCCATAGGCTGCGGCGGTTCTTTCTCCGCCGGGGTATCCATGCTCTGCGGCGGCTCTTGATCCGCCGGGGTATCCATGGTCTGCGTCGGCTTTCTGTCCGCAGGGGTCGTTCTCACGATCTTGTCCTGGGGCAGATAAAACAGCAGCAGCCGTTCCAGCTCCCCGGAGTTGATGGGCTTTGGCAGATAGTCTGCGAACCCTTCCCTCAGGTAAAACTCTTTGGCACCGGCGATTGCGTTTGCGGTCAGGCAGATGGCCGGCTTGTTCCGGTTCTGGTTATTCTCAAGGCCGCGCAGCTCCCGGAGAGTCTCGATCCCGTCCTTCTGCGGCATCATATGGTCAAGAAAAATCAGATCGTAGGTCTGATGCTTTGTCAAAAACAGCCCCTCGTCTCCGTCCGTAGCTGTATCCACCATGATTTTTGTCTGCTTCAGCAGGCTTTTCACCACCATCAGGTTCATCTGATTATCATCCACCACAAGAATACGGGCCGAGGGCGCCGTGAAGGATGCATAATAGCGTTCATGAAGCCGCAGCCGGTCCTGGGCGGCCGCCTGATAATCTCCCAGCGGTTCCCATCCCTTCACGCCCTGCTTCAAAACAAAGGAGAAGGTGGACCCTTTCCCGTAGATGCTCTCCACCTGCAAAGAAGACCCCATCAGCGCAAGCAGACGTTTGGTGATGGTCATGCCAAGTCCGGTGCCTTCAATATTGCGGTTGCGTTTTTCCTCTATCCGTTCAAACTCCACAAACAGCTTCGAAAGATCTTCTTTTTTGATGCCGATCCCGGTGTCCGCCACAGTCACGTGCAGCAGCACCGCATCCGGATCCTCCGGGTCCTTTTCGTGTCTCACCGTAAAGGAAACATTTCCTTTCTCCGTATATTTCACCGCGTTCGTCAGGAGATTGGAGATCACCTGCTTGACGCGAACCTCATCGCCATAAAGGTGGCGCGGCAGCTCCCGGTCAAACTCCGTAAGGAGCAGAAGCCCCTTCTCATCCGCACGGGTATGCACCATGTTGACAAGATCGGAAAGAAGCACGGCCAGATCATAGTTTTCCGGACGGATATCCACCTTTCCGGCTTCGATTTTGGAAAAGTCGAGAATGTCATTGATGAGACCGAGAAGCGTCGAGCCTGCGCTGCCGATGTTTTCGGCATAGGTACGGATATCCTCATTCTCTTCCTCACGCAGGATCATTTCATTCATCCCGAGGATGGCATTGATGGGAGTCCGGATTTCATGGGACATGTTTGCCAGAAAATCGGATTTGGAACGGTTTGCCTCATCGGCAAGGATACGCGCCTCCCGCAGCTCCTCCATGGACTGCACAAGGTTTCTGTAATCCGGCGTCTCCACCCCGATGTAAAAAATGTACAGCCCGATGACCGCACCGAAATAGTTATAGAGGATCCCGCTGCCCACCCCAAAGGTATTCAGCAGTTCAAAGAGGACGCCGCCGATCACAACGGCAAAGGCACAAATGGAAGTAATACGGGCACGCCTGGTCAGCGTTTTCCTGTAGATGATAAAAAGGGCGCTGACATAGACCAGAAAGTAAAGCTCATACACATACCCCAGCAGCACCCTGAATTGAATCGGCAGCCCGGTAGCGATCTCTTCGCCCCGATACAGGGCAAGCTGCGTGATAAACGCCAGAACCGTTATGAGAAGCGCCGAGATGACGAGAATCAGATGAAACCTGTGGAAGAATTGCTTCCATCTGAACTGTGCGAAGAATCCTTCCATGTAATACGCCATATAATACGTCAGCAGGATATTGGCAACATAGACCCCGAGGAGCAGCAGCAGCTGGATCGCATAGGGCGTGGGAAAGATGCCGGCATCCCGGAAGACGTTGTCCAGTATACTGAGCAGATTGCCGAACACGATGGTCACCGTCAGGGTGATGAAACGCCGGCTGCTCCGCTCCTCCCCCGATCCGCGGAAACACAGCAACGCAAACAAAACGACGCTGAAAACAAACGCCGCCAGACTGAAGGAGATATGAAGCATGGCATCCATCCCGATAAATCTGATCATTGTCCTCTCCTATGCCTCAAACTTATAGCCCATTCCCCAGATGGTCTTGATGTAGTCCCCCTTCTCTCCCAGCTTGCTGCGGAGCTTTTTGACATGGGTGTCAATGGTTCTCGCATCGCCGAAATAATCGTAGTTCCAGACACTGGTCAGGATCTTTTCCCTGGACAGGGCAATACCGTTGTTTTCCATGAAGTAGGCCAGCAGCTCGAATTCCTTATAGCTCAGGTCAATGTTTTTCCCGTCGATGGTAACCTGATGCGCCATACGGTCAAGGGTGATCTCCCCCACACTCAGGACCTTATCCTCTTCTCCCTCCGATGACGTGCGGCGTAAAATCGCTTCCACCCGTGCCACCAGGATCTTCGGGCTGAAGGGCTTTGCGATATACTCATCCACCCCCAGATCAAACCCCTGTAATTCGTCCGATTCGTCTCCCTTGGCCGTCACCATGATCACGGGGATCTTTGAGGTCTCCCGGATCTCCTTTAACACGTCAAAGCCGCTGATTTTCGGCATCATCACATCGAGAATGATGAGACACAGATCCTTCTCCCTGTAAAAGATCTCCAGCGCCTCTTCTCCGTCTCCGGCTTCAAGCACCGTAAAGCTCTTGCGCACCAGAAAATCCCGCAGGAGCTTCCGCATCCTGCTTTCATCATCCACGATCAGTATTTTCGTTCTCTCCATTTACCGCATGCTCCCTCTCATTCAACGCGTTTTCCCGTTCCTCCAGCTCTCTTTCCCATTCCTCGTATTTATTGATCAGCTGATTCTCATAATTGATGATCGTGACATTGTCCCTGCTGATAAAATTGATGGCAAACATGGCCACCACCATGGCAAGCAGCAAAAACACAAAAAACAGGGTCACCCTAAAGCGTGCCTTATAATCCGTGTTTTTCGCCTGAATCTTCTTTTCCCGGAGCTTCCGCTCATCCTCATATTGCTTCACCGCCTGCTTCTTTTTTTCCTGGGCGGTTTTTTTGCGGGATTTTTCGAAGGACTCCGTCATCCGCTCCGTGATGGCGATCCGATGGATGTCCTCATCCTTGATAAAGGGGATGGTAATCAGAAAGTCCTGCAGCTCCTTCAGAAAATGATAGCCCACCGGTGTGACAAACAGCTGCTGGTCCACGGCCTGGTTATAGACCATCAGCACCTGTTCCGGATTGTCCCTATCCAGCTTCGTCCGGAGATAGCGGATCCCCTCCATCTCCTTCTTCGCCTGTGCGGTCTCCGCGGGATCGGAAAACAGGAATCCGTCAATTTCCACTTGATTCATCTTGTCATTCCCCATTTAACCCGTGACCTGCTTTCTGCGTTTTGATGCCCTCGTCAGCAGCATCGCCGAGAATACCGCAAACACGGTGCCAACGGCGCTGATGGCTGTTCCCGTTTTCAGCATCGCGTCCACCCCGTGGCTGTCAATCAAAGAGCCTCCCACAAAGTAGCCGATGGTATTGCCCGCCGCGATGGTCATCCCCATAAAGGACTGCCCCGTGGCGAGATCCTCCTGGTCCATGGTCTCATCCGTAAAGTATACGCCCACACTGGCAATCAATGCGAAGGTCAGAATCTGGAAAAGCTGGATCAGATAAATCTCCATGACGGTACCTGCAGCCAGATACGCAAATCCTCTCACAACGAGGGCTGCCCCGGCCACCACCAGAAGCCAGTAGGAGGGGATCTTTTTCGCCAGCCATCCGGACACAACCATCACGGGAATCTCCAGGGCTGCGGCAAGAGCCAGCGCGATCCCCAGCTGCGCGTTTCCACCGCCCACCTTCTCCATGATCAGGAGCATATAATTGGAATACATGTTATGGAAGGTCAGAAACAGGATACAGGCGATGATCATCAGCAAAAAAGCCGGATACTTTCGTACAAAGGATCCAAAGCCGGTTTTTCTCTTCTCCTCTGCAGGCCTTGCGGATTCCACCTTTCCTTCATAGGGAAGTCTGCACACCAGAATGATCTCTGCGGCAAAGATCAGGATCCCCGCAAACACGACGACCTTGATCCCGCAGGGCGCAATGAGCCTCCCGAGGATGGCGGAGAGCACGGCATAGGCAAGGGATCCCAGCGCCCGTGCAAAGCCGAAATTCATGGGTGTCCCCTTGTGTTCATAGTAAAAGCAGGCGACATTCACCATGGAAAGAATGGTCGTCACCAGCATGGAAACCGCACCGAACAGGATCCCCACCGCCGCTTTCCCGTTGGTGAACCATAGCCCCAGGAAACAGGAAAGGGTCAGCACATCCAGAATCAGCAAAATGTTCTTCCAGTGAAAAATACGGCTTCGATCCGCAAGCCGTCCGAGAAAAGGCTGAAGCAGCGCCGCCCCGAGGGCAAAGCCGGCTGCAATCAGGCCGCTGACACGCGCACTGTATCCGTATTCATCCAGATAGGAGATAAAATATCCCCAGGCTACGCATCCTGACATCCAGTACAGGCACTGCAGGATGCGGTATTTATTCCTGACACTCATAGTCCTATCTTATCCCATGCCACAAAAAAAAACAATGCCCCGCCCTCCTGGCCGAAGCATTGTTTTGATCAGTTGTCATTCAGCGGATCCAGCACCACGCTCTTGTATTGGCGTGTGTGCTTCATGTCGATGATCCGTTGGTTTTCGGAGCCGCGGAAATGCAGCATCAGATTTTTCTTCTCCAGCAGAAAGCTGCCGTCCACCAGCACATCGATGCTGTCCAGAATCTCATCCGTGACCTCGATATGCTTTCTCCCGCCCGGGATCAGGTCAAATTCGTAGACGAAGCCGGTGTACATCCAGATGGTACGATTGGGAAAGCGTTGTCTCACCTTCCGGATCAGGTGGATCAGCTCCCTTTGGTTCTCCGGCTCGAAGGGCTCCCCGCCGAGAATGGAAAGTCCCGCGTAATAGGGCTTTTTCAGCTCCGTCAGGATCCGTTCCTCCATCACTCCGTCATAGGGCACGCCGTAATGAAAGTCCCAGGTCTCCGGCTGAAAGCAGCCGGGGCAATGGTTCGTACAGCCGGACACAAAGATACTGACCCGTATCCCCGGTCCGTTGGCGTCATCCGCCGTAATCATTTCCGCCAGATACATTTATTTCACCGCGAACTCTTCCGGCCGGATCGTTTTGTTGCCGAGATGCAGAACACGCTCCTTGATCTCCTGGGTACGTCCCTGATTCCAGAACTGGGAGCCGATATAGCCGCAGGTGCGTCTTGCCACATTCAGCTTGTTCTGATCCCTGTTGCCGCAATTCGGGCATTCCCAGACCAGCTTCCCGTGGGTATCCTCCACGATGGAGATCTCCCCGTCGTAGCCGCAGCACTGGCAGTAGTCGGATTTTGTATTCAGCTCCGCGTACATAATGTTCTCATAGATATGACGGATCACCGCCATCACCGCGGGGATATTTCCCTGCATGTTCGGTACTTCCACATAGCTGATGGCGCCCCCGGGAGACAGCTTCTGGAACTGGCTTTCAAAGGTCAGCTTGTCAAAGGCGTCGATGGGCTCCGTCACATGGACATGGTAGCTGTTGGTGATATAGTTCTTGTCCGTCACGCCCTCCACCTTGCCAAACCGCTGCTGGAGGCATTTTGCGAATTTGTAGGTCGTGGATTCCAGGGGCGTCCCGTACACGGAGAAGTCGATGTTTTCTTTTGCCTTCCAGGCTTTGCAGGCGTCATTCAGCCGCTGCATCACCTCCAACGCAAAGGGAGTTGCTGCCGGATCGGTATGGGGTTTCCCCGTCATATAATAGCAGCACTCATGCAGGCCCGCGTATCCCAGAGAAATGGTGGAATAGCCGTTGAACAGGAGCTTATCGATGGTCTCCCCCTTCTTGAGGCGGGCCAGGGCTCCATGCTGCCAGAGGATCGGTGCCACATCGGATACGGTCCCCTTCAGACGGTTATGACGGATCATCAGCGCACGGTAGCAAAGCTGCAAACGCTCCTCCAGAATCTTCCAGAACGCTTCAAAATCCCCGCCGGAGGAAAGAGCCACGTCCACCAGGTTGATGGTCACCACCCCCTGATTGAACCGGCCGTAATATTTATGCTTCCCTTCCTCATAGTTGAGGGCATTGGCAACATTTCCCTTCACCTCGGAGCAGCGGTCCACCGTCAGGAAGGAACGGCAGCCCATGCAGGTATAGATATCTCCCTCTTTCAGCTGTCTCATGACCTTCGCGGAAATGTAGTCCGGCACCATGCGCTTTGCGGTGCATTTCGCCGCCAGCTCCGTCAGATAGAAGTATTTGGAGTCCTCATGGATATTATCCTCGTCCAGCACATAGATCAGCTTCGGGAAGGCCGGCGTGATCCAGACTCCTGCCTCGTTTTTGACGCCCTGAATCCGCTGCTGCAGCACCTCCTCAATGATGATGGCAAGATCTGCCTTTTCCTGCTCGTTTTTCGCCTCGTCCAGATACATGCACACGGTCACAAAGGGAGACTGCCCGTTCGTGGTCATCAGGGTCACCACCTGATACTGGATGGTCTGGACACCCTTTTTGATCTCGCTGCGTACCCGTTTCTCCACGATATGATGGATCTGCTCCTCTGTCATGACAACGCCGGTTTCCTCCAGCGTCTCCTCCACCTCCTTACGGATCGCCTGACGGCTGACCTCCACAAAGGGGGCAAGATGTGTCAGGCTGATGCTCTGACCGCCGTACTGGCTGGATGCCACCTGTGCAACGATCTGGGTCGCCACATTGCAGGCCGTGGAAAAGCTGTGGGGCTTCTCCACCTTGGTTCCGCTGATGACCGTACCGTTCTGAAGCATATCCTCCAGATTCACCAGATCGCAGTTATGCATATGCTGCGCAAAATAATCCGCATCGTGGAAATGGATGATCCCCGCCTCATGCGCCTGGACGATCTCCTCCGGCAGGAGAAACCGCTTCGTGATGTCCTTGCTGACCTCGCCTGCCATATAATCCCGCTGCACGGAATTGACGGTGGAATTCTTGTTGGAATTCTCCTGCTTTACTTCTTCATTATTACATTCGATCAGGGAGAGAATCTGCTGATCCGTGGAATTGGACTTGCGCACCAGGGCTCTGCGGTAGCGGTAAGTGATATAGGTACGCGCCACCTTGAAGGCTTTCTTATCCATGATCTGTTCCTCCACCAGATCCTGGATCTCCTCAACGGAAAGGGCGCGTTTGTTTTCCTTTCCCTGATTCTCAATATAGTTGCCGATCTCCCGGATCTGCTCGGCGGACAGCCTGTCCACCTCCTCAACCTCCCGGTTGGCTTTGTTGATCGCCGTCAGGATCTTGCTGATGTCAAATTCGACTTCCGTCCCGCTTCTCTTAATGATTTTCATAAAGCATCTCTCCCTTTTATGATGATGTCTCTTCGGTATCCTGCAACACCGATTATAATCATACCATATTTAGTGTTTCGCGCAACCCTTTTACACTAAATATTCCATTTTCGGTAAAATGCACAAAGAAGAAGCCCCTGTCATCAGCCGGAATCATTCCATACGGGAATCTGCGCATAAAAAAACAGCCGGGGCTTTCAAACCCCGGCTGCCTGATCCCGGAAAGTCTGTTTATTTGGATTCGGGTTCGTCTTCTTCGGACAGCTTGAAGAAGCTCATCTCCTCATTCAGCTGCACAGCCAGATGTTTCAGATCCTTCGCGGAGGTATTGATCAGTTCGAAGGTCGCATTCAGCTCTTCCATGGAAGCGTTGGTCTCCTGGGTGGACGCCGCGTTCTCTTCGGAGATGGCGGACAGATCCTCGATGATCTCCATGAGGCTGTTCTTCGCACGACCCAGGTTCTGTACCTTGTCTGCGATCATAACGGAGCTGTCGGTGACGTTCTGCACACCGTCCGCCATGCTGGTCATGTCGTTCCTCGTCTGATCGAGCTGCTGGGACTGTGCTTCGAATTCATGATTCAGTTCTTCGATGGTCTTCACGCTCTTCTCGGATTCCGCTACCAGGTTCTTCACCACATCGTTGATCTTGACAGCAGCCTCTCCGGACTGTGTCGCAAGAGATCCGATCTCGGTAGCAACGACAGCGAAGCCCTTGCCTGCCTCCCCTGCACGCGCCGCCTCGATGGAAGCGTTCAGGGACAGCAGATTCGTCTGGCTGGAAATGTCGGTGATGATCTCGGATGCCTGGCTGATATCCTTGACGGCATCATTGGTCGCGCGGATCTGGGTATCAATTACCTGCATGGAGGAAACCACGTTTTCGTTCTGCTTCAGGAGCTGGTTCAACGCATCCATCGCGCTGTCGCAGGCATCCTTCATACGGTTTGCGTATTCGGTCAGCTCATCGATATTCGCGGTGATCCCTTCAATGTCATTGCCAATGTCATTGGTGTTGTTTGCGGATACCTGAATGCTCTCAGCCTGTGATACGGCACCCTTGCTGATATCGTCCACAGCCTCGGTAACCTGGCCGGAAGCCTGCGTCGCCTGCTCCGCGGAATCGGACAGATCCTCTCCGGAGGAACTGACGTTGCCGGAAAGCGCCAGCGTCTCGGAAATCACGGTACGTAATTTCTCGGTCAATGTCTTGGCATTTTCGGAAATGGTACCCAGCTCGTCGTTGCGCTTCAGAAGCTCCGGATCCATCTTCACGGTAAGGTTGCCCCCTGCCAGCTTCTCCAGCGCAGACACAATTGCCGACATCGCCCGGCTTGCGCTCTTTGCAAGCAGCACACCTATGATGACGATCACTGCAACGATTGCCCCTGCAACAATGACCATGAGAAGAATCGACTCCCGTATATGCGACTGAACGTCAGCGGATGGACGTGCCGCAAAAGCGCATCCCACAACGGTGCCATCCGGCTGTACCAGGGGTGAATAGCAGGCATCATATTTCACGCCGCCAATCACGATATGGCGTACATTGACGATTTCCCCCGTCTGTACCCTTGCCCACACATCCGGGGAAATCTGCGTGCCGATGTTTCGTTCGTTGGTGCCCTCCTTTAACAGGGTCGTCGCAACACGGGTGTCGCCCCAGATGATGGTGTAATCCAGACCCGTATCATGCTTCATCTCATCAATCAGCTCGTAGTTGCCGCTGATCAGTTCGCCTCCTTTGTAAACATTTCCCTCTTCGTCCACGATCCATTCGCCTTCATACGCCATGTCATAGGTGTCGGCCAGAGAACGGGCCTGCGCTCTCAGCATCTCCCCCAGGGTGTCTTCAAAAGCCTTGTCGATCTGCACCGCGGCAAGAATCGTCAGGACAACCGCCGTGACGATCAAGGAGATCAGGGAAATCCCCATCAGCTTCACTACCAGTTTCCCTTTTCGTTTCATAAAAAATACTCCCTTCTACTATTGTATATTTGATGTCCATAGAATCATGCTAAATTAAATCTATATATAATGATATTCGTTTTCGGATAAATTGCAAGGGGTATTACAGCGTCTTTCTTTTCACACCGACAATCAGTCTCTCCTCTCCGTTTTCCAGGGTTTTTACGGCCTTCAGGATGACAGGCTGCGGCTTACCGTTCAGGAGCAGCCTGTATTCCATATGAAAGCTCCCGACTGTCTCGATTTCCTTCAGGATATTTTCTTTTGTAAAGGCTTTGTGGAAAGCATCCTGGTCATCCTGATGGATCACGGTTCTGGCGTCCACCATAGACTCCGAGAAGAAGTCCTCTCCCTCTCTGCTGATGCCGAGGCGCTGATAATCCTCCTGCGCATCGAACACCAGATAATGATTCGTCTGCGGATTCACTGTGTAGAAAGCGATATACTCTCCGGACAGGGCGCTGATCCGTTGATAGACAAGCCTCTCCTCTCTCAGGTGGTCTATCATCGCCTGCTGGCGCATCTGGGCATCGACGTTATTCACACCGATGATGATATGCCTGCCGTCCTTGCCGATCCGGATGGCTTTCATATTGACATACATCCAGCCCTCCTCCGTCAGCAGCCGGTATGTTTTGGTAAAGACGCCGTTCGTCCGGAGGGAGGTCACAACCTTTTCCTTGGTAAAGGCATCGATAAACTCCTTTCGATCATCCGGATGGATATAAGTCTCCGCGTCTCTCCGGCTGGCGGCAAAAAACTGATCCCCGTTGCGGATCTCCGCAATGGCCTCGTGATCCGAGTCCGGTTTGTATTCAATGAAATACTCCGTCTCCAGATCCACATGGTAAAGATCCAGATAATCCGAGGAAAGAGCCTGGGCAACGCTCATATAGGTAAGCGCCTGCTGTTCGTCATGATCGTCACTGATATCCAGCAGGATGACCACGACGGCGTCTATATGATTCACCGGGTTCTCTGCAAGCTTGCGGATCAGCACCTTCAGTTTCTTCCGGTTCGCCGTCCGTTCGTCGATGATCTGCTGCCCACCGTTGAGTGCAACATGCGTGAGGGTCTGCCCGAACAGGGAGCCGTAACCGCTGCGGAAGGTATCCAGTCTGACGCGTACATAAGTATTGGTCTGCTGGAACAGGTCTCCCAGCATGATCCGATAGGAGGCGTTGCACCGGATGATCGCCACATCCGACTCTCCTACCTCAAAAATCGCCATCGGCAATGTATTGAAATATTCTCCGATCCCTTCGTTTTCGTCGTTGGAAAGGGAGATATCGTAAAGGTTCACCCGTCCGATCTTCGCATAGTAATCGGACTCCGCAGGATTCTCAAACCCGATCTGATCGCCGACCTCATACCGTCTGTAAATCTCCTTCAGCGGAATGGGCTTGCAGAAATAAAAACCCTGCATCTTGGTGGCACCGACTTCCTTCAGAAACTCCACCTGCTCCAGTGTCTCCACGCCCTCGACCACGGTCTCCATCCCAAGGTTCATGGCCATCTTGATAAGCTCGCTGATGACGATCCGGCTCTTCTCCCCCTTATCAAACTGCCGCATAAACTGCATATCCAGCTTAATCGTATCGAAATGAAAGCTCGGCAGGATATCCGGCGAGGAATAGCCGCTGCCGTAATCATCCATCCAGACATGGAAGCCCAGCGCCTTCAGTTCGTCCACCTGTGCTCTGATATAGTCCAGATCGCTCCCGACGGTGCTTTCCGTGATCTCAATCGTGAGCATCTCCCGTTTGATCCCGGCAGCATCCACACGCTTTGTAATCTCCTTGACGATGTCACAGGATCTGAAATCGGCACGGGAAATATTGACGGAACAGGGTACGATATAATACCCTTTCTCCTCCATCTCCTTCATTTTCGCCAGAATCTGTTCCACCACGAAAAGATCCAGCTTATAGACCATCCCCCCCTCCTCCAGGGCAGGGATAAAGTCCGCCGGAGAAAGGAAGCCGAGAGCCGGATCGATCCAGCGGGCCAGGGCCTCCTCATCGGAAACCTTGTTGTTTGCCGTGCGCACCAGGGGCTGATAGTACACCTGTACCCAGCCCTCTTTCAATGCTTTATCGATGTTTTCCCGGACATAGCTTCTGAGCCGCGCCGATTTGGTCAGCTCCTCCGTGTAGTAGCTGTAGGCGGACACCGGGCTCTCCCGGTTCTGGTCGGCCGCCATCTTGGCCAGATCAAAGGCGGGACCGATATTCCCGTCCTCCGGGATATTCAGACAGATCCCGACGCGCACCGCTGCCGATTCCCCGTGATTAATCCTGCCAACATCCCGGAAAATGTCCTCCAGCACTTCCTCCAGTCCCGCGGCGGAACCCAGTGCAATAAAATGATCTCCGCCCAGGCGGCAGCAATTCTGATTGGAAAAATGCTGCACCATCGTATCGCGCAGCCCCAGCAGCAGCAGATCTCCCTTCGCAAAGCTGTGCTTCTGGTTGTAGCCCTTCATGTCGTTAAAGTCGAAATACATCAGCGCGGGCTGCTCGCCCGCCGCACGCATCCTGCCGCAGGTCTCCCCTGCCAGACGGAAGAAATAATTGACCTGCGGGAGACCCGTCATGGAATCGTATTCCTGAGCGGACTGCTTCTTTGCCTGGAAGAACATGGTATCCATGACCTGATCAAACAATGCCTTCTTATCCCCTGCGTAAGGGCCCTCGTCCATATACCAGACCACCGCCAGACGAATCCCCTCTTCGAGATAGACATGTCTGCCGCAGATATGTACAATCTTAAGACCCTCCCCGGATTTTGCCCGATACAGGAGGTCTAACTCACCCTCTTCCTTAGCAAAAGAAAGCACCGCATTTCCCAGCCGTGCCACGTCATCCGGATGATCGTTGTCGAAAAGATGGTGGGTCAGCTCATCCATGGCACGCTCACGGCTGACTGCAAACAGCTCGCAGGCACCGTCGGAGAAGAGCAGGGGGACGACCCGTCCATTGACCTGCTGGAACACCGCAAACGGAATGCAGCTTTCCATCAGATGTTTTGCAATTGTTTCGTCAAATTGATAAGGTTTCAAAGAGGTATCTCCTTCTATGGGATCGTGTGCATCCCTGCGGACATTTGCATGGAATGACAGGCGTATCCCGCGCCCACATATTATAGCACCCTCCGGCGTTTCATGCAATGATTCCGGAGGATTCCGGCATTATATTTCCGCCCCCTGACAAAGCACCAGCTCCCGGAACAATCCCTCCTCCGCCACCAGCTCTTCATAGGTTCCCTCCTGGGTGATATGCCCCTTATCCAGCAGGATGATCCGGTCGCAATCCTTTACGGTGGAGAGGCGGTGTGCCACCACGATCCTGGTGCAATTCATGGAATCCAGCGCCTCCTTGACCTCTCTCTGGGAAACATTATCCAGTGCGCTTGTCGCTTCGTCGAAAATGATCATCTTCGGTCTGGAAATGATGGCCCGCGCAATCAGAAGCTTCTGCATCTGTCCGCCGGACATGGCAGCCCCGGACGCCCCGATCTCCGTGTCCAGACCGTAAGGATAGCTTCTGACCAGATCCGCAATCTTCAGGCGCTCTAACGTCTCCCAGATCTGTTCCTCCGTCACCGGCCGCGGCTGCATCATCATATTCTGCCGGATCGTCCCCGGAATCAGGGATTCATTCTGCAGGACGATTCCCATATTGCGCAGCAGGCTCCGCTGATCCGTACCGGAAAGCTCATACTTGCCGTAATTGATCTCTCCCTTATTCGGCTTCAGAATTCCCAACAGAAGCTTTAACAGGGTACTCTTCCCGCAGCCGGACATCCCGACAATTCCCACATATTCCCCTTCCTTTACCGAAAAGGAAATCCCGTCCAGGAGACGCTCCATCCCGGGATAGGCAAAGGTCATCTTCTGTACCGAAACCTGCCCCGTAAAGTCCGTGCACTTCATCTTCTTTTCCCGCTGCTTCTCCGCAAATAAAAAGGAAATGTTCTCCCACAGAGACCTTGTATTCACCATCTTTTCCACGGCGGTCACCAGCTGTGCGATCTGTCCCGCAAGGAGGCCGGCCAGGAGGGAGCCTGTCATAAATGCGGAATAGGTCACGGAGGAGCTGACCACTACAATAATCAGCGCCAGCGAAAGAACCGGCGTGATCAGTTCCTGTGCAACGTTTGACAGCTCACTGTATTTTTTGCGTTGCTTGTCACAAAACGCCTCCGTGGCATAGATTTTGGACCATTTCAGATAGACACGTTTCTGCGCTTCTCTGCTGCGGATTTTCTCAATACCCTTGAAGGCCTGAAACACGACTCGATCCGACTGGATACGGTTTTGCACCGTGCGTTTATACCACAGGTCATATCCTTTGTTGATCATCCAGATGGCAAGCGCAAACATGGTCAGGAGAAGAAACATCCAGGCGCTGTGTCCCCCCAGGATGACCCAGGAGGACCAGCAGTAACACAGGGTAAAGATCAGATACGGCACCATGTTGAGCCCTGCTCCCACCAGATTCTCAACAAATTCCGGCAGTGTGGTATTGATCGCGGTCCAGACATTCGCAGCACTCCTGTCCTCCCCCGGCGCCTCGTCCGTGCCGGAAAGATACCGGATCAGCACCGCGTTTTTCGCCTGTCCGCTCACCAGGTTGGTAAAAACACTGGAAAAATAAGCAAGCAGTCCGTTTAACAAAAGCCGGATCAATTCCGAAACGACGCAGCTGACCGCAACAAAAATCATAAGTCTGATGGAGCTGTCTCCCTGATCCCCGGCCTGTCTGAGCAAAAAGCTTATGAACCGCGGAAATACGATCCCCAGAATGCCTGCCAGCACCGTGGCGGCAACAAAGAGAACCAACGCCTTGTTCCGCATAAAGCTGAGGAGATATTTCATCAGATGCGGGATGTCCAACTGATACTCCGGCAGAAGTCTGCACAGACAATAGACCTTTTCAAAGAGACCGGCATTTTTGGCGCTGATCCGGCACTTCTTCTTATCGTCAAAATAATAATACCCGGATAGCAGCCCCGGCAGCAGAGCGATATACTCCCCGCTCCCGGTCACGCCGATACAATACCCGTAGAACTGACGGTACCACCCGGGATCATCCTCGATTCTGGTAAAAAGGATGTCCTCTTTTTCCAGATTATCCAGCTTTTCATCCTCAATCCCGCAGAGAGAAAGGATCCGGTGCAATGCCTCCTGGTTGGTGCGTAATCCTCCCAGCACATCATCAGACGGGTTCTTTTTGACAGCATCCTCGATGAGCTCGTCCGCCCTGATCCGCATGTTTTCATCCGCTTCCGTTCTCGCAGAGATCTGTTGTGTAAATAAACTGCTCATAGGCTCGCCTCTTTCACTCCAGTGTCACAAGCTTCCGGTAAAGCTCGCAGGTCTGCATCAGAGTCTCATGGGTACCGTGGTTTACAATCTGTCCCTGATCCATGACATAAATGCAGTCGCACTCCCGGATGGTGGACAGACGGTGCGCCACCACAATCGTGGTAATGCCTCTGTTCTTCACATGCTCCACAATGCGTTTTTCCACAACGGTATCCAGCGCACTGGTCGCTTCATCCATCACAAGAATGGTGGGATCCACGGAAAGCGCCCGCGCGATCTCGATCCGCTGGCGCTGGCCGCCGGAATAATTATCCCCGTCTTCTGCAATGGCGGATTTGTATCCGCCCTCCCGAGCAATAATCTCCTCGTGAATCTCCGAATCCCACGCCGCCAGGATTGCATCCGCATCCAGCTGGGTCGCGTCCCACATCTTGATATTGTTCATGACATTGTCGCCAAACAGAATGATCTGCTGATCCACCGAAGCAATGGAATTTGTAAGAACAGGCTCCGGCACATCCTTGCCGTCCATGCCGTCATACAGAATCCGCCCCTTCCAGGGCTCATATCTGCCGCAGATCAGTTTCTTCAAGGTGGTCTTGCCGCTGCCGGATGCGCCGACGATGGCAACGCTGCTGCCCGCCTGAATCTCCATATTGATATCCTTCAGGATCCTGTCTCCGAACCGGTTGTATCCGAAATCGAGATGCTCGATCCGGATCTGCCCCTTCAGCTTCTCGTATTCCGTCCCGTCTGAAACGGCCATTTTTGCAGGAGCTTTTTCTTCCTTCGACTCACAGATCTCCTGGATGTTCTCCATCTTGTATTTCATGCTCATCAGGGTCTGACTGGAATAGATGGCCAGACTGATATAGCCCTGCACGATGCAGCAAACCCCGTGCACATAGATCAGTCCTCCACTCGTAAGCGTCCCCCTGTATATGCAGAAGACACCTACCAGAATCAGCACCAGCTTCGTGAGGTTGCTGATGGAACTGGGCAAAATGTTGAAGACATTCTGCATTCCCTTAAAAGGTCTCAGCTTTTGTGCGGAAGAACGGTTCAGTCCTACATAATCGCGGAAAAAAATAAACTCGGATCCGGAATTGCGGATACTGCGGATTGCTTTCATTCCCTCCATCAAAAAACCGCTCTCCCTGCACTGGGATTGAAATACCGCTCTCCCCTTCTGATCCACAAAGCGCGAGGTAAGCACACAGGTCGCTCCGATCACCAGTATAGAGGCAGCGACCACAAGGGTACAGGGCAGGGATACCGTAGCCATCGCAATCAGCAGGATGACGGCGAGTATCGGCTTCAGCAGCACATCCACAACCTGTTTCGAAAGGAAATATCCCAGCTCCCGTACCTGCCCGGCGCTCTCCATAAAGTATCCATCTGACCGGATCTGATAAAAGTCCATGGGCAGGTTGAGGGCGGACCACAAAAAGCCCTTCCGGCTGTTCGTGGAAACCCTCTCGGAAAACTTTGCAAAAACCGGAACTGAGACTATTTCCAGGACGATCAGAACGACCAGCAGAACCACGGTTTCCATCATGGACAACGAGATTTCCGGATTGGTTGCCGCCACCTTCTGGGAATAGATAAGATCCGTAATGGTGCTGGAGACCCGCGGGATCATCACCAGCAGGGCACAGATCCCAAGGAGAATCAGCGTGTATACAATCAGATCTATCCACTGCTTTCCGGAAAGAAGACTCCCGGCATAGCGTATGACAGAAGACCTCTTTTGACTGCGGGTCTGGTCTAGCCCCTGCTCCTGCACAAACAGTACTTCTTCCCCGCGCTTTTTCTCAAACTCCTGCCGGCTCATTTTCGCGCGCCCCCAGCCGGGGGAAACGATCCGGGCGGTTCTGCTTGTCAGACGTTCCAGCACCGCGTATTCCTCGTCAAGCGTCACGATGCAGGGCACGGTTCTTTTGGGGGCCTGGGAAAACGGCGCCTGTGTAATCTCCGCTGAGACACCCAGCATGGCAGCACCGTCCCGCAGCTGTTCAAATGTACAGCCGTCGCGGGTGATGAGGCAGGCCTGAGACGAACGGAACAAAGAGATCTGCACGCCATAATAGGATAACAGCATGGCGAGACAGGCTGATCCGTATTCGGATGCCTGCGGCGAAAGAATGGTTTTGATCTGTCTATGCATAGGTCACTCCTTTACCGGATTACGGTTCTGTTTCCCAAAGGCGCTCCGCTTTGGGGAGTCCAGAAGATACGAAGCTCCAGAACGGAAGGGTATTCCTCCAGAGAACGCTTCCCGCTGTCCGGGTCAAAAACCGTAAAGGTGTCTCCCTCCGGATGATCCGGCGCGATAAAATGTCGGGGTGCAAGCTGCCCCGGCACGGCGATTAAAAAGGGCTCCCCGGATCCCGCAATGCGCTGCAGCGTTTCCCCGGAATAGGGAATGCTCCCGCAGTATTCAATCGGGTAGAGTCTGTGGACTCTTTGCAGACAAAGATCCGCCACCTCATCATACACCCCTGCCGCCAGCAGTCTTTCATGCAGAATCCAGGGATTGAATTTCCGCTCATCCGTCTCCTTTTCAATTCCGAAATGCCGCAGCATGATGGCCAGAGACGTCAAAAGGCACCCGGTATCACGCAGATAGTGATAATGCGCACGGGGAAACCGGTCTTTTGTCCAGGCTTCCTTTTCATTGAAGGCCGGATCCGTCTGTTTCCAGGCCTTGTACCCATCCTGATTCCGGTTCATCGCAGAAGCTCCTCTATGTCCTCCCTGAGGCCGGCTCCCTCCTGCTCCGTGCGGATATACTCGATGATCTCATCCGCATCCGGTGTTTTCTCCCGAAGGTGCCGCAGTACACCGTCGAAATCCATGGTGCCTTCGTGCAGCCGGTTATGGAGGTCTCTGCTGCCGTCATTATTATGAAGGTGATACGCCCTGATCTGCGGTGCCAGGTCATCAATCAGCCGGTATAGATCCCAGCCGTTGGCATGGGCATGTCCAATATCGATCAGCACCTCAAAGTTCTGCTGCCGGCAGAGATCCACAAATTCCTGCTGATCCAGCAGCACGTTCTTCTGCCGGAGCGTCCCGGTGTTTTCAACATAGATGTGACAGCCGATGGCGCCGAACATGTCCGAGAGCTCCCGGTAGTTCTCCAGTGCTTTTCGCAGCATCTCGTCCCTTTTTTCCGGGAACACCTCGCAGTTATTGAGATGCATGGTGAAATGACTGCCGTGCAGGATTTTGGCATATTCATAAGTCTTTTTCACATGCCACATGGTTTCCTCATACTCTTTTGTCCCGCGCTTTGCGGAATGCTCTGCCTGAAACACCGGTCCGTGAAAGGAAACGGGGGAAGCCGAAAACACCGGAAGGTACGCCTTCAGCTCCTCTTCAAATTCCGGCAGATCAAACATGGCAAGGATCTCGAATCCTATTTTGTCCCCATAGGCTTCGGCATAGGCCGGTACCTTTTCCATTTTCTCCACCCCGAAGACACAGGTGTTGATGTCAATTCTTCTACTCATAGACGGATCCTTCCTCCTTCTTTTTTCAAATGAATGGTGATCTGATTCATGGTCAGTGTATGAAGAAATGTGATATCATCCCCGGCCGCCCTCACCAGGGTAAGTCCCAGATGGTCCACCGACCCTTCATGATAGGCCAGCCATTCCTTCGGATCAAAGCTTTTCCCGAGATCACGGATGCACAGCAGCCACTCCTCCTGCTTCTGAAGAAGCATCAGATAAACGCTGTGGGGGCGATGGGGCTTTTGCACATATTGGAAGCTGTTCATCATCAGCTCTTCCGTACAAAGACACAGCCGGTTTGCCTGGTGCTCTGTCTCCCCGTGCGCCATCAGAAAATCGGTCACATTCTGCGCCACCTTCGTGACATCCTCTTTCACGCGGCATTCCGTGATCAGCGCCTGCTCCGCCGGAATACCGAAGCCCTCCGGCAGCAGCATCCAGTCCAGAAGCGCCCGCGGAAAACGCCTGCGTCGCACCATGACAACCACCAGGATGGTCAGAAGTGTCACAGCCTCTGTCACTACAAACGCGATCCAGACACCGTCCGTGGAGAAACGGAGTCCGAGGATCAGCGCGAACAGGCAGACATAGATCAGGTTTTCCAGTATCGTGATCAGGTGGGACAGCCATCCCATGTTCATGGCCTGATAATACTTTGCCAGAATGGAATTCACCACAAACAGGGGCAGACTCAATGCAAACCAGCGGATCGAGGAGATCGCCATCTGCATGACTTCCGGATCATTCGTATACAGGTCAACGAACACCGGGGCAACGATCCAGACAAACAGGCACAGAACCGCGGTCACAAAGACACCAAGCTGCAGGGCACTCTTCAGCAGCTGCCGGATCGCGTCCGTGTTTTCCTCCCCGATAAAAAAGCTCCCCACCAGAAGCGTCGCAAGACCGAATCCAATCACAATCGATCCGTAAAGATTGTACATGGACATACGGATGGAGAAGGCAGACACCGCTCCTTCCGCCGCGATAAAAAAGAGCAGGCGGTTCAGGAAGACCGACCGGAACACCGAGCAAATCTGGATATCCGCGGAGGGAAGTCCGAACAGAAAAAGCCTCCCGACCCTGCGAAGGCTCACCCCGCTCCTGTTAAAATGAAGCACCCGCTCCCTGCCGGTATAATACAAAAGCAGCACCAGTGTCATGACTGCATAGGAAACGGTGGTGGCGATGGCGATTTCGAAGAGGCCGCCATGAAACAGACGTAACGCCATAAAATCACCGATAATATTCACGATGGTTCCGATGACAGCCGCGGAAACCGCCCGGCGCTGCGCGTTCTCCAGATGCATAAAGGAGGACAGGGAAAGAGTCAGCATATTAAACGCAGAACAAGGGAGGTATCCGAGCAGATATGCCTTCGTTTGGGAAAAGATCTCCGCCTCGCTCCTCGGTGCACCCAGCAGCACACTGACGGGATCCACCAGCAGAATGCAGAGAACCGTCACAAGAAGTCCGAACACCACCGAAGCAAAGATCACCGCCGTGAAATAGCGGTCGGCCTCCTTCTGATCGCCCTTGCCGATTGCTTTCCCGCATAGCGCCTGGCCGCCGCCTGAAATCGCATAAGCGATCCCCGTGATCAAAACAGTCAGGGGCAGTGCGTATCCGTATGCCGCAATGGCATCATCTCCCAGCATGTTTCCGATCACCATGCCGTCCACCAGCGCTCCCAGCATACTGATCATCGACGACAGGATCAATACCAGCAACGATTGCGAATAGACACGTCTAACCAGCATAAAATGGCAAATCCTTTCCACTGCTTCTCATGCCAAGAATTATACCCGCAAAGCACCTTTTGTTCAACAAAAAACTCCCTGACTTCAGACCGGGAGTTTTTCTCAAACAGCTTTTTTCAAATACCGGATACGCCGAAATCAGCGCACCCTTCAGTTGGTAAACAAGGCGGTGGAATAATATCTGTCACCGCTGTCCGGGAGAAGCGCCACGATGACCTTTCCTTCGTTTTCCGGCTTCTTCGCATAGGAAATGGCGGCAAACAACGCGGCTCCGGAAGAGATCCCCACAGATATCCCCTCCTTTTTGGCAAGGAGCTTGGCCGTGGCAAACGCGTCATCGTTGGAAGCCTTGAAGATCTCGTCATAGATCTTCGTATTCAGCACATCCGGTACAAAGCCGGCGCCGATACCCTGGATCTTATGCGCACCAGCCTTTCCTTCGGAAAGCACCGGGGAATCCTCCGGCTCCAGCGCTACGATTTTGATGTCGGATTTCTGCTCCTTCAGATACTCTCCGGCTCCCGTCACGGTACCGCCCGTACCCACACCTGCGATAAAGATGTCTACCTTGCCGTCCGTATCCTTCCAGATCTCCGGGCCTGTGGTTGCTTTGTGGATCGCCGGGTTCGCGGGGTTCACAAACTGTCCCGGGATAAAGGAGTTCGGAATCTCTTTGGAAAGCTCCTCTGCTTTTGCGATGGCTCCCTTCATACCCTTTGCGCCTTCGGTCAGGACAATCTCCGCACCATAGGCCTGCAGAATGCTTCTTCTCTCGACGCTCATGGTCTCCGGCATCGTCAGAATGATACGATACCCCTTTGCTGCCGCGATGGATGCCAGCCCGATGCCGGTGTTTCCGGAGGTCGGTTCGATGATGACCGAGCCTTCCTTCAGGAGACCTCTCTCCTCCGCATCCTCGATCATCGCTTTTGCGATCCGGTCCTTAACGCTGCCGGCCGGGTTAAAGTATTCCAGCTTCACAAGCACGGTGGCCTTCAGTGAAAGCTCTTTTTCAATATTTGCCACCTCTACGAGAGGGGTATTTCCTACAAGTCCCAGTGTCCCTTTATAGATATTCGCCATTGTTTTTTCCTCCTGTCCAAGTGTCTCTTCAGATTGCCGCAAACCCTTTCTCCAGGTCTGCCAGTATGTCGTCGATATGCTCCGTGCCGATGGAAAGACGGATGGTGTTCTGGTGGATCCCCTGCTCATTCAACTCCGCCTCCGAGAGCTGGGAATGGGTCGTGGATGCCGGATGGATCACGAGGCTCTTGACATCCGCCACGTTTGCCAGCAGAGAGAAGATCTCCAGCGCATCGATGAATTTCCAGGCCTCCTCCTTGCCGCCTTTGACATCAAAGGTGAAGATGGAACCGCCGCCGTTGGGGAAATATTTCTGATACAGCGCATGATCCGGATGCTCCGGAAGGGAGGGATGATTCACCTTTTCCACCTTGGGATGGTTCTTCAAGAAAGAAACCACCTTCGCGGTATTCTCCGCATGTCTTTCCAGTCTGAGGGAAAGGGTCTCCACACCCTGCAGCAGCAGGAATGCGTTGAAGGGAGAAATCGTCGCGCCGGTATCCCGCAGCAGGATCGCACGGATATAGGTCACAAATGCTGCCGGTCCCGCCACATCCGCAAAGGAAACGCCATGATAACTCGGGTTCGCCGCTGCGATGTTCGGATACTTCCCGCTTGCCTTCCAGTCAAATTTCCCGGACTCCACGATAATACCACCAAGGGTCGTCCCGTGTCCACCGATGAACTTCGTCGCGGAATGAACCACGATATCCGCGCCATGCTCGATGGGACGGATCAAAAACGGCGTGCCGAAGGTGTTGTCGATCACCACCGGGATCCCTTTCCCATGGGCCAGTGCAGACACGGCATCAATATCCGGGATATCACTGTTCGGGTTGCCGAGAGTCTCCAGGAAAATCGCCCGGGTATCCGCTTCAATCGCGCTCTCCACCTCCGAAAGGTTGTGGATGTCTACGAAGGTTGTACGAATGCCGTACAGGGGAAGGGTGTGCGCCAGGAGATTGTAAGTCCCGCCATAGATCGTCTTCTGAGCGACGATATGTCCGCCGTTTGCCGCAAGTGCTTCGATGGTGTAAGTGATGGCCGCCGCACCGGCAGAAACCGCGAGTGCTGCGCTGCCGCCTTCCAATGCGGCAAGTCTCTGCTCCAGAACATCCTGGGTGGTGTTGGTCAGTCTGCCGTAGATGTTGCCGGGGTCTGCCAGTCCGAAACGATCGGCCGCGTGTTTGCTGTTATGAAACACATAAGAGGTCGTCTGGTAGATCGGTACCGCTCGCGCGTCCGTCACCGGATCCGCCTGTTCCTGTCCCACATGCAACTGCAAGGTTTCAAATCTGTAATCGCTCATTTTCATAGCTCTCCTTTTCTTAAAATTTCTTCCACATTATCACTACTTACCTACCGTGTCAATAGGTTTTATGAAACTGTTTCCTTCTTCCTGTTCTCATAGTCATCCAGCGCCGACCGGATTGCTTCCTCCGCCAGCACGGAACAGTGCATCTTGTAATCCGGCAGTCCGTCCAGGGCTTCGGCCACTGCTTGATTGGTCAGCTGCATCGCCTCGGAAACGGGTTTTCCTTTGATCAGCTCTGTCGCCATCGAACTGGATGCAATCGCGCTGCCGCAGCCGAAGGTCTCGAATTTGACATCCGTGATCGTCTCGTTGTCGATTTTCAGATACATCTTCATGATGTCGCCGCACTTGGCGTTCCCGACCTCTCCGATCCCGTCCGCATCCTCGATCACACCGACGTTGCGCGGGTTGCGAAAATGATCCATCACTTTTTCACTGTATAAAGCCATCTGTCTTACCTCCGTGATTATAAAATAAACTGCTTTTTCCCTGTAGTGAGGTCTCTCCAGATCGGGGAAAATCCTCTCAGATAGGCCACCACCTCGGAAACGGCACCTATGATCTCCTCCACATCCTCTTCCGTCGTCTCTTCGCTGATGGTGAGTCTCAGGGATCCGTGCGCGACGTCATGCACTCTCCCGATTGCAAGGAGCACATGGCTCGGATCCAGAGAGCCGGAGGTGCAGGCGCTTCCGGAGGAGGCCTGGATTCCTTTGTCGTCCAGCAGCAGCAGTAGGGATTCTCCTTCGATCCCTTCAAAGCAGAAGTTCACGTTCCCCGGAAGGCGTTTTACAGCGTCACCGTTCAAGGCACAGTGTTCGATGCCGCCAAGCCCTTCGATGAGCCTGTCCCGGTTTTTCCGGATCTTTGCGGACGCAGTATCCATTTTGGATACGGCTTCCTGCAAAGCCGACGCCATGGCTGCGATCCCCGGCACGTTTTCCGTGCCGGCACGTTTCCCTCTCTCCTGCGCTCCTCCTGCGATGAGACTCGTCAGGCGTACGCCCTTCTTCACATACAGAAAGCCGACGCCCTTGGGTCCGTGGAATTTATGCGCGGAAGCAGACAGCATATCAACTTGATCGGTGGTTACATTCACCGGAATGTGGCCAACGGCCTGCACGGCGTCCGTATGGAAAAGCACGCCGTGCTTCTGACAGATCTCCCCGATCTTTTGGATGGGCTGGATGGTTCCGATCTCATTGTTCGCATACATAATGGTCACGAGGCAGGTGTCGTCTGTGATCGCCTCTTCCACTTCCTCCGGCCGTACAATGCCGTCCTCATGCACGTCCACCAGGGTGACTGAAAAGCCTTCGTCCTTCAGTGCCTCCAGGGTGTGCAGAACCGCGTGATGCTCAAAGGCGGAGGAAACGATGTGCCTTTTTCCGTTCTTTGCCCCCAGCGCTGCCGCGGAACGAATCGCCTGATTGTCCGCCTCACTCCCGCCGGAGGTAAAAATGATTTCCTTCGGATCGGCGCCGATCACCGCAGCGATGTCCGCTCTTGCATTTTCCAGCGCTTCCTTTGCCTGTTGTCCGATCCCGTACAGACTCGACGGGTTGCCCCAGGTTTCCCTCAGGAATGATGTCATGGTATCAAGTGCCGCTTCACTCATTTTGGTCGTTGCGGCATTGTCCGCATAGATCAATGTCTTATCCTCCTGCTGTTACGATTCTCTGATTTCCGATTACATTACCGGATTATATTCCTACTCGCCTACCATGTCAATAGGTTTTTGCAAAAAAAAAGAATCCCTGAGAACATGCCCTCCTGTTCCCACGGATTCTACTATCATCTGATCAGTGTCCCGATCAATGCAAAGTACGCGATCATCAGGCACAATATCAAAAGCAGCGCCTTGCTTTTATAGACAAACATGCCGACAACCTCGCGTACAAACGCATTCGGCCAGAAATACCACTTCGTCCGCGCTCCGATCCCTTCCGGCTCAAATCCTGCCTGCCGGCTGATGATGCCGCTGCGGAAAACGTGATAATTCGTGGTGGCAAATACCACCTTGGCGTCGGGACTCTTTTCCTCAATCAGCTTTCTGGAAAACAGCATGTTCTCCAGGGTATCCCGGGAAGCTGTTTCCGGCATGATCTTTTCTTTTGCAATGCCCTTGGAAAGCAGGTACCGCTGCATGGCTTCCGCCTCGCTCATGGGCTCATCTGCCCCCTTTCCGCCCGACGGGACGAAGACCGCTTCCTTTCCGGTCGCTTCTTTTTGCTTCCGGTAAAAGGCGAGGGCGCGATCCACTCTGCCGCGCACCAGGGGATAGAGGGTTCCGTCTTCCCGGATCCTGCAGCCGAGAATGATGATGTAGTCCGCATCCAACGGCGGCTCATGCTCTGCCGCCAGCAGCCCGTTGATGATGGATCCGATCAAAAAGCACTCAAACAGCACATAGCAGGACAGGTAACTGGTGGTGGTAATGCTGTTTTTGTGATACTGGGTGGCGCCGCCGTTACCGGAAAGCATCAGCACCGCACCGAGAACCTCTCCCGCCACCATCAGAAACGAGATCACGATTCCGTAGAAATTGTTTCTTCGAAATCCTTCGTGTCTGATCAAGGCGATGTTGCTGGCTGTCAGCGCCACCGCAAAGGACAGCACCAGCCAGGAGGTAAACAGCATAAACACCCATCCCGCTTCCTGCAGAAAAGAAAAAAAGCGGGGCATGGGATAGCGCATCGCTGCATCAATCGCGGTGAATATGGCGGAGACACTGATCCAGAGCGCAAATCCGGATAGAAAAACCACCTGATAGGAATACCGGCGGCGCTTGTAACAGCGTACATACCCGACCCAGAGGAGGACGGACAGCACGATCAGAAAAAGCACAATGGCATTCTGAAACAGATCGATGCGTAAAGTCATTTCCGATGCTAGCATTCGTCGAGCAATTTACCTTCCTGCGCTTTGTTGATCAGGATCAGCACGACGATGGCGACCGCCGTGACCAGAACTCCAATCGCTACAATTTTACCAAGATTTTCTTTCATCCAACTCATAGGGTTCTCCTTTCTTATTGTACACCATCTATCACAGCTATCCGGTAATCCTTCAGTATCAGCGTATCGTTTTCCGAATACTGATAGCGATTGATCACCCGCAGCTTTTCCGGTATGCCGGGTATTTGGACATATTCCCTCTTCACGAGCATGTCCTCCGTAAAAAGCAGTTCGCCGGGCAAGTCCCTCTCTTCCTCCTCTGTCAGGATCCGTTCGATCACATCTCCCCGGGCAGCTCTTTTGATCCTGCGGTATTCCTTTGTTCCGTCAAAAAAATGACACTCATAGGGTTCTTCCTTCTCAAAGGCATTTTCCACCGTCATTCTCAGCTGTTCCCCATCGATCTCATAAGGAGAAAACAGCAGAGTCTCGCGAAAATACGCCATGACAAGCCCTTTTTTCGGTATTTTTTCAAGCGGGATCCGATTCATTCTCTTCTCCTTCCCATGCATCCCGGTACCACCGGATCATCCTTTCTTCCGATATCATCGGATCATACTGATCCTGCAATTCCAGAAGCAGATCCACCGGAACCATCTCCTTCGTCAGCTCCGCATCCACGCTTCCCAGACGGTCTGCGGTGGCAAGTGCCTGGATGCGGCTTTTCAGCGTGGATGCAAGCACATTCCCTGCAAAGCCGGCGCCCATGCCGATCCCGCGAACCGGCAGGGGGTAATTGCGTACGTGCCTGTCAGGTGACACACTTTCCGCCAGCCGGTAGTACTGTCCCCTCGCCGGATAGGCGATCAGTTCGCCGTATCCGTCCTCCGTGCGTTCCCCGACAAAGCAGTGGCGCAGCGGAAAGATGTCGACCGGCTCCCTGTCCCTTGTGCGGATGCGCAGTACGGAGCCTTTTGCCATACATCTGACGACGGCACCGTCCGTCCCCCAATAGGGGTTTACACTGTAATCCCGGTAAATATTGGTATATCTGCCTTCGATCTCCAGTTTCCCCTCACATCCCAGCACACGCTCGACCTCCAGAAGGAGATCCTCTGCTCTGCAGGAGGGCATCCCGTCCTCATTCAGAAGAAGTGTGTCGGAAGCGCAGCATACATCAAAGTTTCTGGAAAGCATCTCAGCCGGGGGATCTTCCTCCCGGAGTCCGGAGGCTCTCAGATAAACCTCTCCATAGCCCTGCTTTTCCAGGGAGCCCATAAAGAAGGTCTGAAACCGGTGTCCATAGTCCAGAACCTTCCGGAGCGCTGAATCGCTTCCGTAGATGGTGCCGCAGAAAACCTGTCCGCAGGACAGCGCGTCATAAATCTGCCCTTCTTTTGAGGCGATATGCTCCGTCTCCGGCGTCGTATATTCCATAAAATGACTCTCAAAATCCTCCGCAAAGCAATCCGAAAGTCCCACATCCTGTTCTACCCGCCGCGGATCCTTGCCCGGTGCCAGACGATAGCGAAGCTGTTTTTTGTCCAGCTTCACAACCGACATACAGGCCGGTACGGGAAGAAGCCGTCTTCCGTTCCTGCTGATGTATGCATTGGAACAGCGCAGACTGTCTTTTTCTTCCTCCGTCAGCTCCGTCACCCGATCCATCATCATTGCTCTCATCACTGCGCCGGGTATATACAGATACGTCCTGTCGCCCTCCTCATAGGGTGCGTAAAAACAAGCCGGCGTCACCGTCAGGGCGGTATAATCCAAAGCCGTATAGTGTTTAATCGGGGAAGTCTCCACCCCATACGCCAATTCCCGGTCAATATTGATCAGCTCCAGCTCCACCTCTCCGGTGATCTCTTTTGTCCGGATGCCGATATGATGCCGCCCGTCCAGACGGCTTTTCAGCTCCCTGGCCCGTTCCGTCGTGACACGCACCGCCGCAAAAAACCGCATCCCGGATCGAATGCTGCGAACCCGCACCCCTTCCTCTTCCCAGAATCTGTCCTTTGTAAAGCAGCCCTTGATGTGTTCCGCAAAGTTACGGGATTTCTGAAGCAATTCGACAGCATTGGCAATGATCCCGCGATACCCGTCCGGATGTGCAAATCCGATCAAATCCGAATCCTCGATCAATCCTTCCTTGCGAAGCAATTCCTCTATGGGCAGCGCCGGCAGCATGAGATCATCGAAGGGAATATCGTATCGGTATCCCTCTTCCAGCTTCATAAATCCGGAAAATGCCACTTCTCCGATCGTCATGATTTTTAAAAAAAGCATCCTGTTTTCCTTCCCGCTGTTTCTCCGTGATCATACAAAATCCATGAGCTCCGTTGCATCAAACCAGACCGCATGGATCTGACGCTCTTCATCTGTATAGGAGGGGTGTCCCAGCATTTCGACAAGATCCACGCCCCTTTTCTTCATGGCATGTAACCAGGTACTGAATGCGACCCTTCCGCTGAGATAGGACTGTTTCAGCATGGCCGTCTGCGTCCTTGATAGATCCAAAGCTTTCAGTTTTTCAATCCGCTCCAGCAGGCCTCTATAATGAAACGCTTTTCCACGATCCTCCTCATCTCTGCTGTACGGACGCAGCATCATATTGATCCCCTGATCGGTGAGGTAAGACCGTTGTCTCAGCAGATCCAGCTCCTGCACATTCGGATTGTCGCAGATCTGAAAGTCAAACCAGTTCCCTGCCAGACCGTTTCGGAGATTGCGTTCCTCTTTTGCAGCGGTCTTTGCGCTCTTGCAGCATTCCTCCGCCAGACCGTATGCCGCGTGGAATGCACTGTCCTTCGTCACAAAGGAAATGCCTGCGCAAACGTACAGGGGGATACGCTCCCCGTCCTTTTCCCAGATCGTGGCCCCCTCCAGATTTTTGTAGAAAAAGTCCAGAAACGGAAATGCCAGATTCGCGTTGCACACCAGGTTGATATCATCTCCCGCACGGTGGAACACCTGAAATTCATAGGGAAATTCTTCCTCTATGCCTCCTTTTCCGACATAATATGCCTGTAGATCCCGGATCGTCTGCTCCATGACTCTCTGATAGAGCGCCTCGATGTTTTGGTTGATCCGGCGCCTGGTGAGGATGCCCTCCACATAGTCCGGGGTCGACTGCAGAATCCGCCCGATGGTGATCCCGAGATTGTTGCCGTCCGCATGAATATAGGCGAGGTAGTCTTTCCCGTCCTTGGCCCGGGTGGTATGTATGTCCTTCTGGACAAACCGGAAAGCCCGCTTTTTGGCTTCATTTCTGCGGATCACGGAGGATCTGGAAACATAGTCCCCGTTCTCCTCATCAAACGCGACCACCGGCTCTCCCGTGCGTCTTTCCCGCATGATCACGGGAAGAGTCCCCAGAGGATCCGAAAGCTCGGAAGCCGCTTTGATATTGTTCAGTTTTTTGTAAAGCTGAAAAATATCATTGCCCAGGTGATCCGTTTTCTCTGTGGCCGCAGCCGCCAGATTCAGAGAATACCCCTGTTCCAGATAATAGCGGGAAATCCTGCGGATAATTGTCTGGCAGAGCGCACCGGTGCGTACGAGGCAAAGCGCGTTACCTGCCGCACAGATCATAAGCTGAAACTTAATTCCCGGCGAAGTAAAATACGGGATATCCTCCGAGCGTGTCCCGAGGGAGAGCGCATACTCCTCCCCGGAAAGCGGCGGGTCGATACTCACCATTGCATCCCTGATTGCGTCCCACAGCACATGCTCCAGGAGATCGCTGCCGCCGATGGTATCCAGAAAGGTGTTGCTGCGAAACATATAGCGTTGAATCTGTCTCGTATCAAGGATACATAAGACCTCTTTCTCCATCAGTTCTTTTTCCATGATTCTATCCTCCGAACCCCCTCCTGTCCGCTCCTTTTCTACTCCTCATAGTAGGTGTATTCCCGGAATCTTTCAAACAGAAAGACAGATTTTTTTTCATTGGTACCGTCCGGATTTTTGACTTCCTCCGTGACTCTTTTGGAGCAGGAAGAAAGCACCGTCACGCCGTCCCGGAGCAGCTTGTCCACCAGCATAAACGCAAAGGTGAACTCTCCCGCCACAAGCACGGCCTCCGGCTGCTGCGCCTCGATTTTTGCCGCATACTCCGTCGCCAGGGTACGCAGCTGCGCCGGCTCCGCGGAGGGGTCAATGGGCGGAAACGCCAGATCCACCACCTCCCCGTAGCGCAGGGCTGCTTCGCGTTGCGGCTCGTTCCAGATCTCATAAGGATGATTCGTGCAATTAATCAGCATGGGAAAAGGCTCCTTTCCTGATTCTTCTCTGATGTCTGCCGCAGAAGAAGATGCTTAACACAAGCCAAAGCACCTGTGTGATGACTGATGCCGCCCACACGCCCCACACACGGAGATCCGCGGGAAAGGTAAGGATATAGCTGCATAAGGGGTTCACGACCATGACACAGAGGGTGGCGATACGTCTCGGATCTTTCACCTCTCCCATTCCGCGCATGATCCCGATCAAAACGATCCTGAAAATCTGCACCGCGGTCAGGGACGACACGATGAAAGACGATTTCACCCCGTCCGCAATGGCTGCGGCATCCGTAAAAAACATTCCGTAATAAGGCCTTGCCGTTGTGATGTAGATCAGGCAGAGAAAGCCTGCACAGATCAGTCCGCATATCTCGGCAATTCTGGAGTATCGCCGGAAATCGTCAAAATTACGGGCGCCGAAGCTCCTTCCCGTCAATGCCACCACTGCGCTTTGGATCCCGTCCCCAAAGGCAAAGGAATAGTTGAGCAGGATCATGGCAACCGCATAGACCGCTGTCTCATTCGGGGAAAGCATCGATACGATTATGCTGGACAACAGGAAACCGATGCGCATGGCAAGATTCTCGAAAATGATATTGCCCGCCTTGCTCCCGATAGCCTTCAGTGCTTCCCGGTTTGCGAGAATCCGCTCCCGCAGCATCCCCTTGAAGGAAAGGAAGTCCACGTTTCTGAGGATGGCAATGATACTGATTGCACAGCCTGCCACTGTGCCGAGCACGGTTGCGATTGCATCCCCGGCGATCTCCAGCCGCGGAAACCCGAGGTGTCCTTCGATCAGAAGATAATTAAACAGGATGTCCGTCAGCCCCATGGCAATGTTGGAGACCAATGTCACCTTTGTTCTGCCGATCCCGCGCAGCGCCGCATTCAAAACAATGGATACGGTCTGAAAGATCATGAATCCCATGATGATCCGGAAAAAGGAAACGGACAAATCCAGTGTCTCCGCCTGCCGGTTGCACAGCATCATGATGGGCTTCGCGAAAACAGAGAGCAGCACACCGAGGAGTAACGACAGCACAATCGTGATCTTTAAGATCGTATGAAAATAGGTATTCCCTTCTTTGCTGTCCTTTTTTCCATTTGCCTGCGCGACAAAAATCGTCACGGTGGTGCCCAGCGCGTAAAAGATCGCAAAAAAGATCAGCTTGGGCTGTGTTGTAAAGGACACGGCGGAAATCGCACCCTTCCCGAGCACGGAAATCATCCTGGTGTCAATGGTGGTAATGATAACAGCAACCAGGCTTTCCAAAACCGCAGGGATCGCAATCTCCAGGAACTCTTTGGCCCTTCCGGTCACTTGCGGACGCATGCCACCCCTCCCTTGGTTTTTTCGGTACGGAAGCCGAAGCTGATGGCCTTCTTCGGACAGCTCCTGCGGCACTCCCCGCACTCTATGCATTCCCGGTCACCGACACACCTGACATCCATCTGACAGGTGTGGACACAGGCGTTGCAGCCGTTGCACTTTGTCCGGTCAACCCTGATCCCGAAAAACGCAACGGGATTGAACAGGGAATAGATTGCGCCCAAAGGGCACAGGAACCGGCAGAATGCGCGATAGCAGACAGAGCAAAGCAGCAGAACCACCGCCAGCACAAAAACCTTCCAGGAAAACAGAAAGCCGATCTTTGTCTGCAGAAGCTCGTTCATGAGCACCAGAGGGATCCCGGCCTCCAGTGTCCCCGCCGGACAGATGTATTCACAAAAGCCGGGTTTCAGCTGAATCAGCGGGATCAGAACCACAAAGACAATCAGAATCACGTATTTCGCATAGGAAAGGACGCGTGTCACACGGTTTTTTTTGATCTTCGGGAGCGGGATTTTGTGTAAAAGATCCTGCAAGAAACCAAAGGGGCAGAGAAATCCGCAGATCAGACGTCCGAGAAACAGTCCCAGCAAAAGGAGGAATCCCAGCATGTACAGCGGAAATCTGTAGGCGGCACCGGTGATCGCGGTTTGCAGACTTCCGAGAGGACAGGCCGCGACCGCTCCCGGGCAGGAATAGCAGTTCAGCCCGGGCACACAGACTCCCTTGCTGTCCCATTTCGCGATCTTCCCCGTAAAAAATCCGGTAAAGTGACAGTTGTAAAGCACTGCAGTCAGCAGCTGGATCCATCCCCGTTTCATCCGATCCCGATACACTCCCTGCAGATCATCACCGCTTTTTCCCTGACCTCATCAAAGCCGCCCGTCAGCAGCCCTGCGATCAGCAAGGCAGTGCCGGCTGCCAGCAAAAGAATCCTGATCAGATTTTGTTTTCCCCGGTACAACCCCATCTTCACTCACTCCAGCAGCTCGGACAGCCGTTCCACACTGTCGGAAAAGCTGCTGCCATCCATAAATTCTCCCACCATATGCCCCTGTCTGTCCACGATAAAGGAGGACGGGGTAAACTGCATGTTGCTGATCAACGGCTCGACGGTATCGCTCACACAAATGCTCTTGAATTTCGCACCGGTTTCATCCAGAATATCCTTTGCGGCCTGCACGCCCTGTGCGTCTCCCTCGTAAACATCGCTCACGAGCCCGATCAGGTTGACATTGTCCGGCAGATTCTCATAAAGCTCTTCGTAATCCGGCATCGACATGATGCAGGGACCGCAATAGGTCGCCCAGACGTAGACCAGTGTGAGATCCGCATCCTGAAAGATGGATCCGCTCACCGGCGATCCGTCCAGATCCACCGTTGTAAACCGGATGGAGTTTTCATCCGTTTCCGCATCGCCGGCGGATGCAACGTCCGTCTCCCCGAAATCATCGGTCCTCCGGAAATTGGAACTATGCTCTATGCTCTCCGCCGCAGCCGTCTGTTCTTCTGCCCCGTTCCCTTCCTCTTTTTCCAGTATCTGCTGCGCCAGCTCCTTCGCCGTATCGGAGGAAAGCAGCCCGCACCCTGTCATCATGGAAAGCCCAAGCGTGGAAACAATGAGCATGCCCGTCAGTAACCCGGTTGTAAGTTTTTTCTTTTGCATGTTTTTACCCTCTTTGACTTGTCAGTTCTATCTATCATACACCATTCCGGCGATCTCTGCAAAAAAAGACGATCAGCAAGTCTTCTCTCTCCTGACCGTCTTTCATGCTGGTTTTCTTTTACCCAACCCGGCAACAGCTCATTTGTGGTTCTTCAGGTAGCTGTCCGTTCTTGTCTGCACGTTTTGCTGCAGGTTTCTGAAAAAGAACTGGTAATCATAAATATGGTATGCCCCCTCGGGAAGTCCCGGAATCAGCGCCGGATAGTCGGCCGGATCCACGTCGGTTACCTTTACCACACCCCGGCTCTCGTCTATGTAACAGCCGCACAGTCCCCGGATCTCCTCTGTGACGTTCGCATCATAATCAGTAAAGCACGCGCCAAGATTCAGGGATTTGTCCGCGGGTGTGCTGTCCGTCTTCCAGTTCAGCGGATTGATTGTATATGCTTTGGTCTTTAAGGGTGTGATGAAGGTTTCGCCCACATCGGGCGCCTCGCAGTCAAAGCTGATGACAACGCCGGTATCCTCCTCTCCGGAAGCGGGTCTGATCTGCGGGAACCTGCTGACCAGTTCCTCCGTACACGGCCAGCCGATGGCATAGACCGCCACCAGTTTTTCCTGCATCTCACTGCTTCCGAAATAGTCTTCAAGCAGCCGGTAACAATGATCCGCTCCCTGGGAAAATCCTGCCAGGACAATGGGACGGTCGTGGTTTTCATTCTCAAGATAATACTCAAATGCCGCTGCAACATCGCGATAAGCGAACTGAAGATACGTCTCGCGCTCCTCCGGAGTCAGGGAATAGATCTTCATGGCGCCCTGCCGGTAATAAGGCGCAAACATCCTTGTCTCGTCTTCATAGATGCCGCGCTCCATATTAAGAGCCCCGAGGAAACTTGCTTTGGTCTCTTCATCATCCATCGACATATTGAATTCGTCCTGCATGTCTACGGTCGGCGCTATCAGGAAAAGATCCGCCTCCGCCCCATCTGCTTCGGCATAATAAGCCCAGTTCCCTTTGTCTGCATAATCAATATCGTAAGGAGAGGTTGACTGTCCCGTTCCCTGATTGGCCGCGGCATTTGCGCATCCACTCAGGATCAGTGCGAACAGCAGCAACAATGCCATACCAGCACTCTGTAGTCTTCTCTTTCTCATGTTCAAAAGTCCTTTCCTTGATACAATTGATTCAGGTTCTTTATTTCGTTCCGGAACCTCTCTACCACTTCCTCCGGTCCGATCATCTTCACCTTCGTTCCAAGGGAGAAGATCCATCCCAGGAACTGGTCGCTGAGTGCAACGTCCACATAAGTCTCCGACCAGCCTTCTTTGTCAGTCTTATAGATGGAGATATCCTTCCCGAAACGATCCAGAAGAACGCCCACCATATGATTATCAAACTGCAGCTTTACCCTGACCTCTTCGCCGCCGAACATGCTGAAATTCATACGGGCATAGGCCGCCACATTAAACTGTTTGAAGTGTTCCTTTCCTTCGCGTCTCTCATCCGTCAGTTCAATCCCCCGCATCTTGTCCACGCGGTAGTGTTTGATCTTGTCCTCTTCCGCGTCAAAGCCGATCATGTAATAGTTTTCATCATCCCAGGTAAGCGCCCAGGGGCTGACCTCATAGGGCTTATCCTTCCGTCTCTCCATCTTCTTTTCAAGATTCCACTTCAGGTACTCAAAACGGATCTTCCTGTTGTTGGTGATGGCATTATGGATATCATCGATGATGTAATAAATGCTTTCATTCATCGTCTTGATGCGCCCCTGCACCACCACCTGACGTTTAAGCTGGGATGCCTCATAGTTGCTGGCAAGCCCTGTCAGCTTCCTGATCAGTTCATTGGATTTCTTTTCCGTAATGAACTTCGAGGACTGTATCGCGTCCACCAGAAGCTTCAGTTCGGCGATCTCAAACTGTTTTTCCCCAACATAATACACATAGTTCCGTCCGTCTTTCTCTCCTATCACATCTATTCCAAGAACCCGCAACGCCTCCAGATCATCATACAGGCTTTTGCGGTCGGCCGTCACGCCGTACCCCTCCAAAGCACGTTGGATCTCCGACATGGTGATCGCATGCTCATCATCCGTTTTTTCCATCATGATACGGCTGAGATAATACAGCTTCAGTTTCTGATTGGTTCCCTTTGGCATGACGCATCCTTTCCGAATTGTTTTATCAGATCTGTCTTTCCTCGCTGCGGTCTTCTTCCGTTTACTATATCAAAAATGAATCAATCTTCCTATAGAAAGTTTTGTTTTTCCTGTTGCCGAGCCGGGTCGATGAAGACAGGTTTCGGTTGTACCAGGTACCTGTTATACTCCCCGGAAGGCGGATATTCAATGGCAGGCGCGACGAGGGGCGGAATTGAATTCTTTCAAACACTTTCATGCGTTCAAAGCTCTCAAGATCATTTTAAAATGACAAAGAATATACTGTCATACTCACATACCAGTCACACAAGAGATATGGCCATGAAAAAGATATTACTGATACTTACGGCGGCGGCAGTTTTACTGCAGGGATGTGCTTCGCCGTCAGGTCATAGAAACGCAGCATCAGCCTCATTGCTTCCTCATCTTTTCAGCTGCTTCCTCCCGCTGCCGGCACAGTTCCTTCCAGGTCGGACCGGTATGAAGCATTTCATCGAATTCCTTCAACGTCCCCGGAATGTCGATATGCTGTGGACAGACCGCCGCACATGCACCGCATCCGATGCATTGATCCGGCCACTTATCCTTCGGAGTACCGTCCATCTGCATCTTAACAGTCATGGCATTGGCAAACTTCAGATCGTTATAGCCCGCCAAAAGCATCGGTATATCAAGCCCCCTGGGGCAGCCGGCACAACAGTATCTGCACGCAGTACAGGGGACGCCGGTCTTCATGGTTTCTGCAATATCCAGCATCATCTCCCACTCTTCCCTGCTAAGAGGATCTCCTTCACTGAAGGTTTTGATATTGTCCTTCATCTGATCAAGGTTTGACATACCGCTCAAGACGGTAGCCACCTCCGGGATGTTCATAAGCCATCTGAAGGACCATGAGGCGATAGATTCTTCCGGTCTTTCCGTTTTCAGCCTGGCATTGTTCTCCTCTCCAAGATCCGTGAGCTTTCCGCCTCTCAGGGGCTCCATCACCATGACGGGGAGTCCTCTTTTGCCGAGCAGCTCCACCTTCTTTTTTGCATCCTGCAGCGTCCAGTCCACATAGTTAAGCTGTATCTGGCAGAACTCGACCCTGTCCCCGAGAAAATCAAGTATCTCCTCCAGGTTCTCCGCCCTGGCATGCGTAGAGAATCCCAAATGTCTGATCCTGCCGAGTTCCTTTTGTTTTACGAAATAGTCCACTATGCCGTAGTTTTCATCTTTATAGGTGGAAAGACTGTTCTCATAAATATTGTGAAGCAGGTAAAAGTCAAAGTACTCTACCCCGCATTTTTGAAGCTGTTCACCAAAGATCCCTTCACAATCATACTTTTTCATAAACTGATGCCCGGGAAATTTCGTTACAAGATGAAAGCTCTCTCTCGGATATTTCGAAAGAGCCTTCCCTATCGCCATCTCGGATCTGCCATCATGATATGGGTAAGCGGTATCATAATAATTCACACCGTGTACCATGGCATAGTCCGTCATTGCATTTACCTGCTCCTGGTCAATACTCCCGTCTTCCTTAAGAGGAAGCCGCATGGTTCCAAAGGCCAGTTTTGATATCTCTTCTCCACACACTTTTGAATATTTCATTGTCACCCTCCTTCACGCGCCTCTGCTCCGGCACTTTCTTCGGTTATCCGGCATCCACTAACCACTGCAAAGCATCCTCCAGCTCTGCCGAGCGTTTTCCTTCTTTCACATACTCCTTAAATCTCATAGGACTTTTCTCGGTCATTCAGTATATTTCCTGATCCCGTCTCTTATTCACCGTAGGGTGCATCTTGTTGATCTTTGCGTAACACGGACAGGTTTCATCATGATCATTGATGATCCCGCAGGCCTGCAAATGAGAATATATGGTGATCTCACCCACATACTGAAAGCCTCTCTTCTTAAGATCTTTGCTGATCATTTTGGACAGACCGTTGCTGACCGGAATCTTACCGTTCATCTTGCTGTGTCCGTTATAGAGGATCACCTTATTATCAGAGTATGCCCACATATAGTCGCAGAAGCTCCCGAATTCCTCCCGAACCCTCTGAAAAGCTCTGGCGTTATGGATCACCGCAGCGATCTCAGCCATGTTCTTGCCGGAATCGCCGATTTCACTTGAACCTGATGTAGCAAATGGTCTTCGGCAGCATCAGCATACCTCATTTCTACTTCGTTTTCTTTGTGCTCTTTGCTGTCTTCTTCCCAGCCTTTGCCGCCGCTTTCTCCGCTTTCCTCGCGCTGCCTATAAGCTTCTTGAGGATATCTGCCTTGCCAAGATCCCCCTCTGCGCTGATTTTGTGCGTAAGGTATGCGTTCACAATATCAAGCTTTCCCGACATCATATCGAGAATTGTCTTAGCATCTGCCGTTACAAGAATATCTCTGTCCTTATAGTCATAAGGCTGAATATCAATCTGGCCGTCTTTCAGTTCCATGTAGAAGGCACCCTCACCTTCTCCGGTTATGTTGTACTGAACAGCAAGATGATCCTTTATCCCGGATGCATCTCCCCTTGCCACAATCTTCTGTGCTTCTTTTACAATCTCTTCGTAAGTCATGACAAATCCTCCTTCTTCTTTCAAAAATGTGCCCTATCCTTGTACATGCAATCAATTGTCCTTTTACAGCTTATATTGCATGAAATTCCCATTCTTTACAAATCCAAAATCCGTATACAGCATCACGCCCATGTCAGATGCAGTTATCTGCACTGTCCCGCAGCCGTAAGCACGTGCTTCCTCGACAACTCTTGAAAGCAGTTCCTTTGCTATTCCTTTGCGGCGATATTCAGGATCCGTAAACATACTTGATAACAGACCCATCCTTCCACTCGGACAGCCAAAATACGGCGGCTTCTCCACAAAAGACATCCCACTGGTGCCAACGATTTTATCTCCGTCCAATGCGAGCCACGATACAAAGGTGCCATCAGACATATGCCGCCTATAGAAATCCTGTAAAGCCGGAACAAGATCGATTTCCTCCGTAGCTCCTTCTTCTCGAAGTTGTCTGATTCGCATCTGTATGAATGTATCCAATCTCTCTTTTGTTAATTTCTCATACTTTATCAATATCCACACCCTCCGCTGCAGGTCTTGTGTCATAGTCGCTGTTGTGATGAGCGTATCTCCGAATGCCGCATTCTGTTTCTATCATAATCCCCTGATTATGCTTAAATAATCCTGTCTCTGGTCAACAACAGCATAAACCGTGATGATCCTGTTGTTTTCATCAATCTTATAAAAAACAAGCTCCTTTTCCGTTATCAGAGCTCTGTAGCCTTGTCTTTTTAGGACTGGGTATCTCGGTTCCTCACCGATATATGGATTATCCCCAAGTGCCATGATCGCAGTTTCAAGCTCATGCAGTTTCTTTAATGCCGTATCATGATCAAACCTGTCTGCGGTATACAGCACTATTTTTCTTATGAGGGCATCCGCAGTGTCTGTACGGACAGTTTTATATTGCAAGTTCAGCCCTCCTTAAGAAAAGAGCGGAGATCATCAAATGTCTCTTTTATGGGAGCAACTCGGCCATTCCTTACATCATCATCGGCTTCGCCAAGAATCTCAAGAAGTTCGATCCTTGCCTTCATGTTCTTATATTCCTCATACGAAAGAGACACCGTATCGCCACGGCCGTTCACAGTTATTATGACAGCCTCTTTGTCCTCCCGGCATTGGCGCGAGATTTCACTATAATGGTTCCTTAAGTCCGCAGAGGGGCGGATGGTTTCCTGTATAGTAAGCATATGAGACCTCCCATGATTCAATAGGCAAATTATATCATAATATGACCACGCTTACAAGTTGCCCCTAGCACGAAAAAAGGCACCTGCTCCAGACTTCTCTAAAGTAAGTGCCTGTGAAACCATAGATACACATTTTTATCGTGAAAGTGCCAACAAAAGCAAATGATAGGGGGCAGACGATGTGGAAAGTCTTCTATCATGAACCTGATTGCCGGAGAGCTGATCGAAGGCGGTGTTAAGGCAGAAAATATCCTCTATTTCAACCTCGATAAAAAACCTTATGCTACACTTACGCCGCCGGCATGGACTATATGATAAGCGTCGGAAGGATTGGCAAGTTGGAATGTGACTTTATTCTCAGAGATAATGAAATGGACTATTCCTATGTTCAAGTCGCCTATACGATTCTTGAAAGCAAGGATACCGAGGACAGAGAATACAGATCGTTAGAGCGGGTTACATGGGACAATTATCCCAAATATCTTCTTACCACCGACAGTCTGCTTCAGAAAAGAAACGGGATCATCCACGCGAATCTCGTTGACTTCATAAAGAACGGTCAACGTTTTTAGGGGGCTTTTCTTTGTCACGTGATTTAAGCATGCGCAAGGGGTACATGAACATTTGACTTGTCCCTTAAATCCGGTGCTGCGATCTTTTGTTGTTCCAAAACTCTCTACCTTGCCGAGTTCAACAAGTTCATTCATTAATTGTCTTGTTCTTGGCCCTTTTAATCGTATGCGGTGGTGTCAAATCAATCGATAAGTCAGGTACGCGAAGCCTTCTTATGGAACCATTCCTACCCCCTCCCCGAGAGGCGGAATGGCTGTGGGAATATGAAGATCGTGGCCCTGCCTCCCGGACCTCCCCCGTCCCGACTCCAACGGGGGAGAATGAAGAAATCCGCCTTTGGGGCGGATTTCCTGAATCACTCTATTCAGAGCATGGCCGAGTATCTGGCCTGATCTGCTTCGGGTATCTCCAATGTCTGCATTGCCTGCATTGCGGACATTTTCAGGTTTTTCATCATTTTTTTTATATCATACAGTGCCCTTTTATCTGTTGCTTCTGCTGTTGCGGCTACTCTTTCTTCTGCTCTTTCTTCCGCTATCTCATCCTTCATGAGTTCTCTCAATGCCTGGCACATATTCTCATCCCTCCTTACTTCTTCATAAAGCTCTTTATTCGCCGAGACGCTTACCTGAAGGACAGCGTCGATATTCTGCAGGTCTCCCGGCTCCTTTGCGAGCTTCGCTTCCTCCAAGAATTTACGTACATCCTGCTCTCTGGCGTTCTTTGACAGGATCTTCAGACCTGCGTGTTTATCGCTGTCCAGATCTCTTGTGACTATGATCTGTGCATCAAAGGTCGTGCTGCCCGACAGATAGTAGATTCCCGGGAACTTCTCTTCTATCATAACCCCGGAGTCCTCCAGCATACGGATCAGTTCCTTGGGGTATGCCTCCCTTATCATGGTAAGCGTGATCTCCTCTGCGGGGATCTCGTTGACATGCTTTCCAAGGCTCTTGTAAAGGCAGGCATAACCGATGGTCTTATAGTAATCATCTATGCTCAGATCATCGCCGCTTCCTTTGAATTCCACCACGTTGTGCTGCTTAAAGAGCTTTCCGATCTCATTTTGGATAACGACTGCCGGATTCTTCTTGATCACAAGCATATCCATCTGCAGCGGCTTCTTGCTCAGCTGGTGCTCCGAATCAAAAATCAGGTCGTTCTTATTCTGTTTCAGTTCCCACTCCGTGGCACCGCAAAAAGCCGGATGCCAGTAGTTCTTCTCCATCGGGCAGGGATCCTCCGTAGGTCTTTTGGTGTCTCTATTTTAATCCAAATCGGCTGTTTTTTCAATAATGCAGTATAAACCGAGCATTATCTTAATCTACGCTTTCGTTTTCGTCGTAACTGTCTTCATACCCGAGTAGATCATTGTAGCGCACTCCTGTGTTCAAACATATCCTGAGGTTCTCAGCCATTTCTTCCTCGTCATCGTCTACCGTCTTGTTGAAGTCTATTTCTCCAAACTTCTTTCTGTACGCAGAAATCAGCTTTGATATTTCGGGTTCATCGTACTCTTTGTCGACGTTTTCGAGAACACGTTCCATCAATGATTTAATCATACTATCACCTTCATAATGTCCGTTATCATGCCTTCATACATCTTATCTTATCCTTAAGCGAAAGTGTAGTCCGTGTATTTTAGCATATTCTTCAGCTAATTCTCGCTGCTGGTCAATAGACTGTTCATTCTGTGCATGAGACGAAAATCTATAATATGCCACGGCCACGTTATTGTCATTTTGGACAAATTGTTTCTTCATCAAAGGCTCCCTTAAAGTGTCATGTCACTATTTTTCAGTATAAATGTCACTGTTAAGCATCACCCAACAGGTTAATTTTTCAGACATCCGATCGGAACAACATATACTCCGTCTTTTCGCTGATATGCATAACTATCCGTACCAGACAACACCATAAGAAACGAAGGTTCATGCATCCGGGAAGTATCAATCTTATCCGCAAGTTCTTTCAGTGTCTCGGCTCCATGCTCTATCAATGTATCTCCGCCAAGCTTGATCTCTATAAGACCATAATCGCCATTATTCAGATGAATAACCGCATCACACTCCAGCCCGCTCTTATCTCTGTAATGATAAAGCTGTCCTCCGAGTGCATCAGCATATATCCTCAGATCTCTAATACACATAGTTTCAAACATAAGCCCAAATGTATTCAGGTCATTCATTAAATCTTTAGGATAAATACCTAATGCGGCTGTGGCAATCGAAGGATCAACAAAGTACCTTGTATCAGATGTTCTTACGACTGTTTTTGACCTGAGATTCGGATTCCATGCCGACAGATCCTCAACGACAAAAATCTTTTTAAGCGCATTTACATATGACAGAACTGTATCTTCGTCCAATGTCTGAGAATCATTAGCATCCATGTCAGCTTTGAGAGCAGCATTGCTAACTTGTGCTCCCTGATTTCTGGCATACGAACGCATAAGAAGTCTCGCCCGTTGTTCATTCCTGTTTATTCCATCAACTCTTGATATATCATTACCAACAACTGATTCATAATAATTCAGAGCCTGATCAAGTGCTATTTCCTTATCCCTCTGCAAAACAGCCCGGGGCCAGCCGCCCCTGCAGACAAGATATGATATATCTTCGACACTCAGACCGTTTACAGATGCAAGCGACTCTCCGGGATTTTCGTCAAATAGCGCCTTTATACTAACCTCTCCATTGGACTCCCCGGATTCAAATAAGGACATGGGACGCATCTTGATCCTCGCATATCGTCCGGTTCCCGAATGTTCCATTTTTGAAATATCGGCTGGGACAGACGATCCGGTCAGAATATACATACCCTCGGATCCCCCATGATCAACCGAAAACCGGATACTGTCCCACAATGTTGGTGCAATCTGCCATTCATCAATCAGTCTCGGTAACTCGCCCGCGAGCAAAACAGATGGTTTTATCTCAGCCATCCTAAGATTCTGTTCCTTCTTCTCAGGCTCATCCATGTACAATATGCTTGCAGCAATCTGCTCTGCTGTTGTGGTCTTGCCACACCACTTGGGTCCTTCGATCAGAACTGCTCCGGCGCTTTTCAGTTTTCTTTCTAAAAGCCTGTCAGCAACTCTCTTCTTATAATCATCCATAGAATTATTATTCCTTGTTTTCTATTTTCTATACGACAACAATATCACTTATTCGGTTATTTGGCAATATTTCTTTCGGTTATTTGGCCGATAAATTTTCGGTTGTTTGGCATCATCACTTTGGGCTCAGTGATAGCATGCTTTGTATGGGAAAAGGAAAGCTAACGCAGAATGGTGTCCACTTAGAGGACCATGAATACACTACAGTACTCTTCCTTTTGAGCATCTGAACATGCCACAATACCAACTTTTTTCATGATTCGTCTTTCACCTCAAACGCGAGAACCGTTTCCTCTTTATTCAGATGACACACTTCCGGTCCATACGGAGTTACCACTGTGTTCCAAAGCTTCTTCGCACCAGTATTTTTCTCGTTATATTTGATCTCCCACTTCCCCGGATGCATATCCAGGATCATTTCTACTGCATCAATAGCAATATGCTTTCTTCGATGAGCCGGAAATACTGTGAACTCTGCCATTGTGTAATCAGGATCCTGCTCTATATTTGAGTATGGGCAGATCATAGCAAACCCCACAAGGACATCATCAACGAATATAAAATATGCCTCTCTCTTTGGATCCGAGAAATATTCATCAAAGTGCCCGTAATGATAGTTTCCGTTCTCATCCATCGGATCATCATAGAAATTTGTCATCTCATACAGATACTTCTGGTTGATGTTCCAAAGCAAATCTCTGTCTTTTTTCCGAACTGTCTGTAATCTAATCATCGGCTTCTCCATCTTCCAATAAAGGCATATTGATCAATTCCTGCAGTTTCTTCTGCAAAACGCTCTTATCAGGCAGCTGCAGCTGATACTCAGCTACCATCATCGGCGATAAGGTTCTGCTCATCGCATACTCAACCACCTCATCATCCTTGGATGCACACAGGATCATGCCTACACTTGGGTTCTCATTATCTTTTTTCTTCTGCTGGTCAAGTGCTTCCAAATAAAAATCCATCTTGGAAATATATTCCGGCTTAAATTCTCCTATCTTAAGTTCAAACGCAACAAGGCACTGTAATCCTCTATGGAAGAAAAGAAGGTCAGTTTTATAATCACTGCCGCCAACCTGCACCCGGTATTCTTCATCTATGAAGGTGAAGTCTTTCCCGACTTCAAGAATAAAGTCCTTCATATTCCGAATCAGACCCTTTCTCAAATCTGCCTCCTTAAAATTTGAAGGCAGATCCAGAAACTCTATTACATAGGAATCCAAAAACGGGTTTTCCTTCAAGCCTTTAATCGGTTCCGGCAATAGTTTTTCTTTGGAAAGCATATATCTCTCATAATAGCCGCTGTCAATCTGTCTTGACAGTTCTCTGGCCGAATAGTTCTCTTTTACGCATAAAGAGATGTAGAAATGCCGTTCTTCTTCCGTTTTCGCCTTTGAAAGGATTGCCAGATGATTCGACCAGCTAATTTGTGACAACAGTGTTGTCACAAATTCATCATCCTTATAAGTTTCGTAAAACTTCTTCATCCTATACAGACCGCGTCTGTTAAATCCCTTAATCCCCGGAAAAGCATCTTGTATTTCTGTTGCTAACTCCCCAGACTGTCACCAACCAGCTCTAACTCGCTGTCATTATCCCGCTCATCTTTCTGTCACTGGATCCTGCCGGCCATCGCTGACCGACAGGAGACTTTTTCATAGAACAAGTGACGGAAATGGCTGATCTTTGCTCATGTCTTCATGG
>JAZRFM010000017.1:0-21789 GCA_045661345.1 Lachnospiraceae bacterium | reverse complement strand
CTGAAAAATTTACTGCTTTAGGTCGCATCTCATTCATTCATTAGAATCGAAAGGATGTCATAGTTTAATGTAAACCTTTCAAGGTTGTTTCGCTGTTCAGTTATCAAGGTGCGCCCCCGCCTTTCAGCGGGTCAGCTTGATTATCTTAGCACCGCAAAAATGCTTTGTCAACAACTTTTTGAAAAAAAGCGCAAAAAACTTATGGTGCCATGGATGCAACGGCTTTGTACCAGGTAAAGTGCTGTCTTGCAAAAATATCTATGCCATTATTCTGATACAGCCATACCAAAAACGGATTCTCCTGGATCATGGCAAGCATCCTGATCCCAAAGGGTGTACCCGCAAAAAGGGAAACGATCATAAAGAACAGCCAGATAAACAGGAGTCCCAGCAAAAGACCGATTAATGTACCAAAAAACCTGTCTACTGTCCTGATCACGGGGAGCTTTGAAAAAAACGGCAGGAATCTCGAGACAATAAACAGGACGATCACCGTCACAATGAACAGTCCGATAAATGCCTTGAAGTTTGTGGTCAGGAGTCCGAAGACGATGATCAGCGTCAATACTTCCGCAAACGCAAAAAGGATTCTCAGTGCTCCTTTTAATGCTCCATAGATTCCGCAAAGCAGAAGCGTGATCAGCACGCCCAGAAATAACGCGTTCAAATTAACCTCACCTTTTGCGTTTTGCCTTCCAGCACAAACGTATAATACAATCCGAAATACTCCTCCACGATTTTGATCAACGGTATATCAAACTGCGTGGAAAAGCGGTCCACTCCGTTAATCCCGATCAAAGCACATTCGTAATTGTTCTGCAGACAGATTTCATTATCCTTCAGGAAGGATACCTTTTCGTAGTCCATTTGAAAGTCATGCTCCATCACTTGTTTGCAGTGTTTGTCATAGACTTCCAAGTGTCTCGAGTTTTCTTCGTCTTCATTATTAAATATAAGGCCGAAATAGGTATCATTATAGAAGATACTCTTGATCTCCTTTTCAACCGGAAGCGTGTCCTTTAATTCCGGTTTTTCCGCACCGCTGTAGATCTGGATTTCTTTATCCCCGAAAGCAGCCAGGGTATCCGGGTTCATAAAGGTCATCTGCGCGATCACGAGATCTTCATAAGTAAAGGAGCCGACAATGTTATCCGGCTCATTTTGTCCGACGGAGCCGAAATTGTACATCGTAATCTCACTTTGGACAGAGCTTCCCGTGGGATTGATCGTTGCGATCGCAAGCTTTTTCCCATCCTGGGCCAATGCGATGGCGAGGGGATAACCGCTGTTTTTTACGTAAAGCTGTCCGGAAGCAAGCTCCTTTCCCTCCGCGTCAAACAGCTTCAGATAATAATCATTTTTATCCGACAGGAGCACCGCTACCGTGCCCTGTGCAGCAACACTGAATTTGTAAATCGGCAAAACCGTGGATATTTTCCCCTGCTGACCGTTTTCATTCAATATAAAAAGCTCGGTGCCTCCGAGATCTCCGATCGCAACATAGCTTTCCGTAATATCAGCCTTGGGATGCTCCATTTCATACGTCTGATTCCAGAACGGTGTATTGTCCAGATCGGTATAAAACGCACCGTCATTACTATATTTCAGCAGTCCTTTTCCGTACTCTTCAAACAATGTGGCCGAGGTATCCAACCGTTCGTATTCGCTCTGTACTTCGTAATCGCTGTAACTGCGATACCGAAAATAGAGCACGATCCCGACAAACACGCCGATCAGTGCTCCTATCAAAATGACCGCCCGTAAGAAGACTTTAAAGCGATGCGAACGGATCTGCACCCTATAGTCCGAAGACTGTTCTTTTTCCCTGATCTCTTCCTCACGAACCGCATGCAGTCCGTGTCGATTCCTCTCCGCCATATTATCTGCATTTTACAGTGAACGCATCCATAGTAAACGCATGAAAGGAATACGTTCACTATACTTAACGCGTCTACTATAGCACAACAAAAAAAGCGAGGCAAATCTGCCCCGCCATTTTTGAGATCGTCATTACTCCTGTTTACTTGGTCCCACGTACTGCGCATTGCCGAAGCCGAGGATCATCCATGCGATGAACGGAAGCAGCACCAGCAGCACCGTCATCCCCACATCATAACCGAAGCTCTTCGCAACCGCATTCCGCTGCTTGCACGCAAATACAATCACAATCACAAGGTATGCGATACCACCTACAAACGGAATCAGGCAAAGGAAGGAACCGAAGGTCTTCATCAAAAGCAGTACCATCGTATCCTTCTTTGCGCCGGACAACTGACCCATCACGTATTCATCCACTACCGGAACCAGCCCCGTATATCCCGGCTGTCCCGATTTTGAAAATGCCTTATACTTACCAACGATCTCCAGTATCCAAAGCGCGATTCCTATGATCGCTCCGATGACGATCCCGATGATCATGCCGCCAACGAATGAAAAAACATCTTCCAAATACACCTTTCTACTCCTCCTTTGATACAGATATTCTTACGTTACGCAATTTTAGCCCTTTTTTGCCTTTTGTCAAGAACAGCGCCGGAATCTACAACTCGATCAAGGTCACTTTGACGTGATCCGGTGCGCTGAAGCGGAACGAGCGGTGTTTCGTATAGGGGTCGATGAAATATTCCTCTGTCGCAATCCCTTTGTTTTCCAGATGATTTTTCACCTTATCCAAGTTCGAAAATGAAAGAATCAGGGATTGATCCGGCAGCTCCTCTTCTTTGTTGGAACAGAGGATCTCGATCTGGGTTCTCCCGATGCTGAAAAGAAACGCCGTCTTTTCGGATTTTTCGGGTACCAGCTGTCTTCGCAGCTGCAGACCCAGCTTCGACACGTAAAAATCCCAGATCGTCTCTTCCTTTGTGGCACGGATCGTAGTACGCACCACGTTCAACCGGGGGGTGTAGGGAAAAAGCGCGCCGTCTTTGGCATGATGCCGGTAGCGCCGCAGGTTTTTGATCTGTTTTTTCCAGTCCGGGTTCGTCAGTGTATAGGCCTTCCACAAAAAAAGTGCCGCTCCGATCAGTCCACCGACGGTATTGGACAGAATATCCCCGGTATCGTAGCTCCCTCTTCTTGTCATCAGCTGAATGTTTTCAATTCCGATGGAGATCAGGAAGCAGATCAATACGGAACGCCTTGCCGCCCTGATCCGGAACCAGCGGAATAAATAGGGCAGCATATACCCCATGGGGATAAAGAGCATCACATTCAGATAGAATTCGATCAGCTCCGTACGGGGAAAAATCAGATCGATCAAGGCAAGGTTCGCAAGGCTTTCGATGGAATTGGAGATATGGTAATCCGCCTGTACGCCCCGTGCAAAAAAGACGACATAAAGCAAAAGAACCAGATAGATGCCAAAAAGTGTCAGCAAAACCACTTTTCGTAGACGCAGAAAGCGGATTGCATTGTCCGATTCGTGAATGCCTCCCTCCAGACTGACACCTGCCTTTTTGCAGAGCGTCCCGTCAAAGAGAGGCAGAACAATCGCCATAACAACGGAAATACCCGTAATCGCGATGATCAGGATCAGATTTGTGATATAGGTATTTGCATACAGGTTATAAAAACTGTGGATCTCCATGCAGATAACTCCCGCTTATGCATTTTCATGGTATTCCTGAAGGGAGCAGATATTGCTGCTGCCATGCGTCTTCATTTCATGAATACCCTCTGCGGCGGCTTTGCCAGCGGCAACTGTGGTAATGTACGGGATCCGTGCCTTGATTGCCGCGCGTCGAAGATACCCGTCATCATGCGCCGCTCCTCTGCCAATGGGAGAATTGATGATCAGCTGCACTTCTCCGTTTTTGATCACGTCTTCCACATTCGGGCGCCCGCCCTCGTAGTTTTTCATGACGCGCTTTGCCGTGATGCCGGCCTCCGTAATCACCTGATAGGTCTGTCCGGTAGCATAAATCTCAAATCCGTCCGATGCAAAACTCTTTGCAATCTCTGCAGCTGCAGGTTTATCCGCGTCATTCAGGGAAATCAGCACGGCGCCCGAAAGCGGAAGCATCAGTCCTGTCGCTTCCTGTGCCTTGAAAAATGCTTCTCCGCCGGTCTGTGACAGCCCAAGGACTTCCCCTGTGGACCGCATTTCCGGTCCGAGCACCGGATCCACCTCCGGGAACATGGAAAACGGAAAGACTGCTTCTTTGACACCGAAGTAGCCCGGTTTTCCCGTCTTTTTCTCAGCCAGGAGCTTCGGCACCGGTGAGGTTCGCCCCGTCAGAGACGCTGTGATAATATCCGTGGCCAGCGGCACCATGCGGATCCCGCAGACCTTGGATACCAAAGGAACCGTTCGGCTCGCCCGTGGATTTGCCTCAAGCACATATACCGTGTCGTTTTCAATCGCATACTGCATGTTCATCAGGCCTACCACATGCATCTCCACGGCAATCTTTTTGGTGTATTCCTCTATGGTACTGAGATGTTTTTCCGGAATATGCTTGGATGGAATAATACACGCAGAATCTCCGGAGTGGATCCCCGCCAGTTCGATATGTTCCATCACAGCCGGCACAAACGCTTCCGTACCGTCCGAAATCGCATCCGCTTCACATTCCATCGCGTTCTGCAGAAAACGGTCGATCAGGATCGGCCGGTCCGGCGTCACCCCGACTGCTGCTCGCATGTATTCCTCCATGCTTTCTTCGTCACGCACCACTTCCATCCCGCGGCCTCCAAGGACAAAGGAAGGCCGCACCATAACGGGATATCCGATCCTGCGGGCAATTTCCTTTGCACCCTCGACATCCGACGCCATCCCGGACTCCGCCATGGGGATGGAGAGTTTCTCCATCATCATCCGAAACTGATCCCGATCCTCGGCAAGATCAATCACTTCCGGTGTGGTCCCGAGGATCGTGACGCCCTCCTCCTTCAGCTTTGCCGCCAGATTAAGCGGTGTCTGCCCTCCAAATTGTGCTATGACGCCAAGGGGCTTTTCCTTCCGATAAATCTGCAGCACGTCCTCCAGTGTCAGGGGCTCAAAATACAGCTTATCCGATGTGTCATAGTCCGTGGACACCGTCTCCGGATTACAGTTGACAATAATGGTCTCAAATCCCAGCTTTTTCAGCGCCATTGATGCATGTACACAGCAATAGTCAAACTCGATCCCCTGACCGATCCTGTTCGGTCCGCCGCCGAGGATCATGATCCTGCCACGGGAATCCTTTCTTCCTTCGGAGGTCTGATCCGGTTCCCTGTTTCCTGCCTGATAAGTCGAATAGTAATAAGAACTGTCCTCGGTGCCGTAGACATGAACCGGCTCCCATCGTTCCGTCAGACCGGCTTCTTCACGTGCCTTACGAATCTCATCCTCAGATATGGCAAGGATTCCGGCCAGATAACGGTCGGAAAATCCGTCCTCCTTTGCCCGGCGCAGGGTCTCCGGATCCGGCACGGATCCCTTGAAGCATTCTGTCCATGCAGTTTCTTCATCTGCAAGCTCTTTCATGGCATTCAGGAAATAATGCTTCACCTTTGTGATCTCAAACAGCTCTTCTACGGATACGCCTCTTTGCAGAGCAGCATACATCAGGAAATAGCGTTCCGAAGAAGCATCCTTCAGACGGCGGAGCAGCTCCTCCTGATCCATTTCCCGGTATTTCTGCAGATTGCCGAGACCATACCGGTCTTTTTCCAAAGAACGAATCGCCTTTTGAAATGCTTCTTTGAAGTTTTTGCCGATGCTCATGACTTCACCGACCGCCCTCATCTGTGTTCCAAGCTTGTCCTCCACTCCGTGGAATTTCTCAAAAGCCCACCGTGCAAACTTCACAACGATATAGTCCCCGTTCGGTTCGTATCGATCAAGTGTTCCGAATCTGGAATCCGGCAGCTCCGCCAGTGTCAGTCCCGTGGCAAGCTTTGCGGAAACAAGGGCAATGGGAAAACCTGTTGCCTTGGATGCAAGAGCAGAAGACCTGGACGTACGGGGATTGATCTCAATCACCACCACTCTTCCTGACACGGGATCGTGTGCAAACTGTACGTTGGTCCCTCCGATCACCCCGATATGCTCTACGATCCGGTAGGCCTGCCGCTGCAGCTCTTTCTGCAGCTCTTCATCAATCGTCAGCATGGGAGCCGTGCAAAAAGAATCCCCGGTGTGAACGCCGACCGGATCCACGTTTTCAATAAAACAAACCGTGATCATATGATTGTCCTTATCCCGGACAACCTCCAGTTCCAGCTCTTCCCAGCCGAGGATGGATTCTTCCACCAGCACCTGATGGATCAAAGAAGCCGCAAGCCCTCTTGTGCATACCGTCTGCAGCTCCTCCTTGTTGTATACCAGACCGCCGCCTGCACCGCCCATCGTATAGGCAGGTCTCAACACAACCGGATACCCAAGAACGTCTGCTTCCGCCAGTGCTTCCTCCACGCTGTAGCAGGCTTTGGAGCGCGCCATTTCGATACCGAGCGCATCCATGGTCTTTTTAAATTCTGTCCGGTCTTCACCACGCTCGATTGCATCCACCTGCACACCGATCACTTTGACGCCGTATTGCTCCAGAACCCCCTTCTTGTAAAGCTCCGCGCACAGATTCAGTCCCGACTGTCCCCCCAGATTGGGAAGCAATGCATCCGGCCGCTCTTTTTCGATAACCGCCGTCACCCGCTCTACATTCAGCGGCTCAATATAGGTCTTGTCCGCCATTTCCGGATCAGTCATAATGGTCGCGGGATTCGAGTTTACCAGCACGATCTCATATCCCAGGCTGCGCAACGCCTTACAGGCCTGAGTGCCCGAATAATCAAATTCACACGCCTGGCCGATCACGATGGGACCCGAGCCGATGATTAATACCTTCTTGATGTCTGTTCTCTGTGCCATTGTTTTCCTCCATATTATGATGATGCGCCGGAGTGCTTACGGAAAAACTGATCCAGCTCCACAAGCAGCTTCTCACGATCAATTGTTTTCAAAAGATATCCCTCCGGTCTCTGTTCCACAGCCTCCATGACGCTGGCACGATCACTTTTTCCGGTCAGGAAAATAACCGGGATATCCCTGGTGCCGGCTTCGCTTCGCATCATCTCCAGGACCTTCGGTCCGGATGTGACCGGCATCTCATGATCCATCAGCACCAGATCCACCGGATTGGTTGCCAGCCATGTGATTGCCCGTAAACCGGAATTTGCCATGGAGACCCGGTAGGTGCCGCGGAGCCAGTCCCGGATCACCCCGATGTAGGTAGGGTCATCATCCACGATCAGAATCCGTTTCTTCCTCTCCTCCAGTCTTCCCGTGGAAAACTCGTCTCTCACCGTTGTAAGATAGGTTTCCGTGTCCAGCGGTCTCGGAAACACTTTCAGAATAAAATCGGCGTGCAGGTGATCCCTCACCGAATCCGTATCATCCTTTTCTCCGATCAGAATGATCCGTTTGTTTGTTTCGATCAGACGTTCATTCAGATAATGCAGCACATCCTGCTTCAGAACCTCATTTGTCTCCAGATAGTAAGTCACAAGATCCGCTTCCTCAATTCCTTTGCTGATCTCGTCAACAGTCATCTTTCGAAAAAAAGACGGTATCCCGGCCTCCTCCAGTTTCCTGCTCAGTGACATGATCAGAAATGATTCCTTTGCGCCCAATATCATCAGTTTCTGTCCGTTTTCCATTTTTCTTCCTCTTTTCTATTTTTGTTTCAGGAGATCCGCCAGCTTTTCCCATTCCAGCTGTTTCAGCTGCACCTGCATCCGGCGGAAACGATCTGCGTCTTCCGGGGGCAGGCGGTATGCCTTCAGGGAGTCCAGCACCATTTCCACAGAATCATAATCCATGGCGGGGATAAACTCTCCCAGCGCTTCATATGCTTCGGACAGCATCTCGAGACTTGCCTCCTCCTTTTGTCCGTCCTCCTCCTCATTGAGACGTGACAGCCTGTCGGTATAAGCTCTGTAATCCAGCAGCAGCCGGGCCGTCCCTTTCCGGATCGTATTAAGATCACCCGCTTTTCCCGCTACTTCCAGCTCCTCTGCTTCTTTTGACAGCGCCTTGGCACCAATGATCCGGGCTGTGCTTTTCAGCGCATGCACCTTGATGGTGTAAAGCTCCCAGTTCTCCATCACATAGGCTGTTTCTATCTCATCCGCTTTCTCCGGAAGCGTCACATCAAAGGTGTGCAGCGCTGACAGAAATCCCTCCGGCGTTCCGCAGTTTTTGATTCCGTCTGACGGTGAGATCCCCTCCGTCTCATAAAGCCATTCCGGGAGTACCTCCACGGCATCTGTTATTTCACTGACGTTTCCCTTTACCGAAATAAAATCCGACGGATCCACCAGCTTTTCCTCCGGCAGAAAACGGGAAATGGTCTCCTCCAGTTTTCTCGCATCCACCGGCTTTGCCAGATACCCCTGAAAGCCCTCGCCAAGGTAAAATGCTTCTCCGCTCTCTGCGGCGTTTGCGGTTAATGCGATCGCGGGGACAGATGCGTTTATCTTTCTGAGCGCATGCAGGGTCTCGATTCCGTCCATATCCGGCATCATGTGATCCAGTAATACCAGATCGTAAGAATCCTCCTGCAGCCTTAAGAGACACTCTTTCCCGGAAAGCACCGTTGTGAGCTGTACCCCTGTAGGACGAAGCAGCCCCTCTATCACCTGCAGATTCATCTCGTTATCGTCCACCACCAGAATCTTCGCTTCCGGCGCGGCAAAGTACGGCACATACACACCGTCCGCTGCGGTCGTCTCCTCCTGTTCCGTAAAGGTGCCAATCGGTGCCGGATCCATGATCCGTTGCTTCAACGTAAAGAAGAATTCCGAGCCCTCTCCGTAAACACTCTCACATTGCAGCCGGCCGCCCATCAGCTCTACGAACTGTCTTGAGATATCAAGGCCGAGGCCGGTTCCCTGAATCCTGCTGTTTCGCTTTTCATCCAGTCTTTCAAATGCCGAAAACAGCTTTTCCATGTCTCCGGGACGAATGCCGATTCCGGTGTCCTTGACGCTGTAATGGATCCTCACTTCGTCCTTTGTCTGTTCGGTGACGGTTACCTGCAAGGAAAACGTTCCTGTCTCCGTATATTTTACCGCATTTGTGAGAAGGTTCAACAGCACCTGCTTGATCTTGCCGTCATCTCCGTAAAGCCTCTTCGGCAGAGAAGGATCAATCTCCACGGAAAAGGCCAGATCCTTTTCATTGCTTCTTACCCGGATCATCAGGGCGATTCCCCGCAGGAGCTCCGCTGTATCGTATTCCGCCTCGACCAGGTTCATCTTGCCGGATTCGATCTTACTGAGATCCAGAATATCATTAATCAGCCCGAGCAGGGATTCCGAAGCACGCTTGATCGTTTCCGCGTAGCCGGCAACGGTGGAAATATAGCGGCTTTTGGGCTCATTCCTGTCTTCACGGAGGATCATTTCATCCATGCCCATAATGGTATTGATGGGCGTACGGATCTCATGGGACATATTGGCGAGAAATCTGGATTTTGCGGTATTTGCCCGCTCTGCCTCTTCTTTTGCGGCACGGATTTCGGCATACTGCCGGCGGATGATGGTGGATCTCAGTACCCACCAGACAAAAAGGGACACCAGTACTACGAAGACGACAACCCCTATCACCTGAAATACCGGCAGCTCCGTCCATCGCGGTGATTTATAGATCGGGAAGGTTTCATCCCGCAATACGGTATATTCCGTACTGTCCAGAACCTGGATATGAAGTGTATAGGAGCCGTACGGCAGATTCGTATAAGTCAGCGGTGTAAGCGCATTCTGATAGACCGTCACACCTTCATCACTGGCTCCCTCCAGATACAGATGGATCAACGGATTTGAAAGACTGTAGTTTAGGATGGATGCCTGGATCTCGATACGGTTTGCGGAAGACGGGATCTGATAGACCCCTTTCTCATCGGGAACGGCTGTCTCATCCCCGTAGCGGATCGAATGGACGCGGATATCATAATCCATATCCAGGGTGTCATAATTCCTGGTGGAAATCTGCCGCACGCCATCCGTACAGCAAAGCAGAAGGTTTCCCTCTGTATCCAGAAGCGTATTCCACGCATTGGCCGTCAGGGTCGTGTTGAACCCGCGGGAATAATCCAGAAGCTCATAATGATAGCTCTCATTGGCAAGGAGCTCATCCAGATTCACCACATAGATGCCGGCACTGGAGCTGATCCATGCGTCACCGGTGTCGGAAAAGAATACATCATAATTGTTGGTATAGGGAAATGCCGTGAGACGTTTGATCTCCTGCCCGTTGTCGTAATACAGCGCATTGCTTGTCACATAAAGATATCCGTCCCGGCAGGGTATGATTCGCATCACGACAAGGGTTTCCAGGCCTTCCTCCTGACCGATATGTCCCGTGATAACGCCGTCCCTGATCAGATAGATGCCTTCCCCATCCGAGCCCGCGAGAATCGTCCCGTCCGGTTTTTCCACCATGGTCAGGATCTGTGCGGATTCCAGCCCTTCCTCCTGACCGATGGTCGCGACCACCTCATCGCCCCGGATCACATTCAACCCCATATTGCTGGCCGCATAGACCGTTCCGTCCGAATGCTCCATCGCCAGTCTGAATCGTCCGCCCAGTGTATCCGCGGAGGATTCGTTAAAAAGCTTTACCTCTCCGTCCGCATTGACCCGTACCAGCCCATCCGAACCGTAGGTGCTGATCCAGAGCTGGTGTTGACTGTCTTCCATGATGTGGCGAATCCGAATGTTCTCGAAATAATCCAGATAGGGAAAATCAACGACCTGATAGGTTCTGGCATCCAGAATCCCCAGCCCGTTGTCCGTTGCGACATAGATCATCCCGTCCTTGACCAGCAAAGCGTTTGTTACTTCGTTGGAGACGCCGGCCCGTAGAAAAACATCGATAAACGGATCAGCCGTATATTCCATGATCCCCTGCTTATTGGAGGTAAACCAGATATTGCCCTGGTAATCCTTCATGACGTCCGAAATGGAACTGTCAAATTCCTCCCGGGTCAGGTTCATCAGCGTCCCGTTTGATGTCAGGAGACCAATCCCGTTTTCCGCACAGAAAAAGACCGAACCGGTCTCATCATCGTAATAAATCTCATTGTAATAGGAGATAAAATGGTTCGTCACGAGCTCCAGCCGTCTGGTCTCCCTGCCGTTGAATGTCAGCCATTCGGTCTGGCTTCCGGAAGTACCCACCAGGAAGCTGTTCAGCCTGGCCGCCGTTACCGTTGTGTAATAAATGCCCGGTTGACCGAATTTCCGCTGATAGACCAGCTCGCCGTCCTGCAGAAAAAAGAGTACGCCGGCATTGGTCACACCGCAGATAACGCCGTCGGTACCGCAACACAGCGATGTAACACCGTTCAGGTCTTCCCATTTTTCGGGACTGGTAACCTGTCCCTCCGGCGAAATCATGGTCAGACTGGAAACGGTCCCCACGAAAATATTACCCTGCTGATCCTCCGCGATGGACCGGATGGAATCAGCCGCCACGCCGTCCTCCATCGTATACAGGCGAACCTCTCCCGTTCCCGGCGTATAACAGGCGATCCCGGCATCATTCGTCCCGATCCAGAGTCTTCCTTTGCTGTCCACATACAACTGTATGACCGCGCTGATCCTGGGATCCAGATCAAACTTTTCAAAACGCACCCCGTCATACCGGTACAACCCGGAATAGGTGCCTGCCCAGATATAACCGTCATCTGTCTGTGCAATGGAATTTGCCTCCGAAGAGATCAGTCCTTTTCCGGAACCGTATAAGACTGCCTCATGTTCCGATTGAAAATTCTCGCTGGACCCGGATGCGTACACACAGGTGACACTAAGCAGGAGCATCACCGCAGAAAGCAGCGGGATGCAAATGCGTTGACATGCTCTTTTCATGAAACTCCTTCAAACTGCTCCGCAATTGCGCTAAGGATGCGCAGAAAACGCTTTCATCAGCGTTTCCCTTACAGCAGGCGGATCAGTTCTTCCCGTACGGAATCGTAATGCGGATCGGAAAGACCGAAATCTTTTTCCTTATAATTCCAGGCAGCTCTGCCGATCCCGTATTTCTCAAAAATACCGTGTATATCCCGATACCAGTTGACAACAGAAGAAAGAGGTGCACGGTCGATCACCCCGTATTCTCCGCAGTATAGCGGTGCATTGTTCTCTTCCGCCGCTTTCAATGCGGGGGCAAACAGGATCTCAAAGAAATCCGGTCCGATGGAAGTGAGGCTTGGCAGATCAATAGCGCCTCCCAGCGCTTCGGTCAGACTGTGGGCCTTCCTGCGGTAATCCGCAAGCTCCCCCGGGTATTCCAGTACAAAGTCCTGTGGCATTCCCTCCACCCAATATGCGCCCTGATGAGAAAAGATCATGGGCTCATAGCAGTGAAAGTTGTAGACAACACGGTCATCATACGGTTTCCTCAGCTCGGGAACCGAAATCACATTGTTATACCTCGTTCCACCCACAATGATATAGCTTTTGGGCGCCAGCACCCGCAGTCTCCTGATCGCCGTCTCCGCAATCTCATTCCATTCGGACGCGATCGCCGGACTGACTACTTCGTTCAGCAGTTCAAAGGCCAGCATCCCGCTGTCACCTGCGTAACGCTTCGCGATGCGTTCCCAAAGCAGGTAAAAGTGCTCCTGCAGATCGGGATCCCTGAAAAATGCCTCGCGGTCGATATTTTTCACCAACGGGTCGAAGGTGTAGCCGTGGGTATCATGCAGATCCAATACCATGGTAAGACCTGCCGCCTTACACCATGCGATGCATTGATCCAGATAGAAGAAGCCCTTGTCGATGGGATTTCCGTCCTCGTCCTCCAGCATCAGATGATCCACCGGCACGCGGACATGATCCAGTCCCCAGGATGCGATGGTACGAATGTCCGCCTCGGTGATAAACGAGTCATAGTATTCCTTTGTCGTATCGTTGTATTGGGAAAGCCAGCCTCCCAGATTGATTCCCTTCTGATATCCTTCAAATCTTCTCATGGTATGCCTCCTACTCTTTTCCGGTCGTTAATCACTTCTCCATTTTAGCAAGCGCCCCGCTGAGTTGCAATAGCTGCTGACCGTGACTGATCCGGGCTTTGTCTTTCTCAGCGCATGCCCATATTCATCAGCATACCCTGTGTGATCAGAAACTGCGCTGCCAGATAGGTCAGCATAACAAGAAAGGCTCCTTTTCGGAGTTTTTCTTTGTTTTTGTAATAACGTACGACAAATAAAATGCAGTCGGAAGCGAAGAAGCAGACGGCACCGAAAAACGCCAGGGCTGCTCCGGTATTTCGAAGGGACATCGCCTGCATCAACGCAAAGGTGTTCATGACGGTGTTGATCACCAGATACAGATACAGCCCGCCGAGCATGGCTTTCGGCGTAGTATCCTTAATCATGCGTATCACAAGGAAAGCCATGATCAGGTAAAGGATCACAATCGGCACCAGCAGGAACACACGCACTTCAGAAAACGAGATCAAAGGATAATACAGCAGGATATAGATCACATGGCTGGCCAGAAAGAAGATCCCGCCCACCGTCAGCCATTTCTCTCCCATGGGGATCAGCAGGATATCGCCCATCAGACTTGCCGCCAGAGCGATCAGCAGCAATGCCGAGACAGGATTCGCCGCTGTCAGGTAATACAGGATCAAAGTCGTCATCAGCATGGGCTTTGTGATCTTTCGCAGCTTCTCATTTTCCAGAAAGCAGAAAATCAGGTGCACCCCGGCAACAACCAGAAACAGGATCAGAAAAAAAGTCTTCATAACGGGCATCCTCCTATTTTTATAGCGCACAAATTGTCTGTCATAAACGCGTTTCCCTGACGCGTTTACTATAGATTATACATCAAGTATGCTATAATTGAAAAACCATGAAAACAAGAAAAGTACGATTTCTCTCTTTCCTGGCCATATTGCTGCTCCTGTTCCTGTTGTTTTTTGCGGCAGTACAGGAAAACCCGCGCCTGAAAATCCTGATCAGTACGATCCGTTTCTCCAAAGAGACGCTGAACAACCCTTCTTATATTGCCTATCATGTGGATCTGATGGAGCTTTGCCGTGATTATATGAACGGTGATACGGTTTTACAGGGCAGTGCTCTCATCAATGATGTCAAAGAGGTCAGGAACACCATGAATATGGAAATCACCGGCGAACGCTCCTTCTCCCAGAAGAAAGCCGCTTATCAGGCGGATCTGCATGTCCTGATCCTTCCCGTCGGTGAATTTGATTTTTACGCACAGGACAAGGATCTCTATATGATCGTGCCCATGCTGGATAATCTGTCCTATGCCTTTGATACGGGGATCCAGCTGTTCTGGAAAGCTCCGGAGCTCACTTCGGATCTGAATGCCGCCTGGTTTCAGGAGAATTGGGACAATATCCGGTCCTTTACAAAGCAGATTGCGGTAGTCCCGAACGGAAACAGCATCTGCGATCCTCACTGCATCAGCACGGGTTACAGGATCACAATCCCGGAGGGCTGCGGTATGTTTATCTGGGAATTTCTCGGGATGGAAGCACCGGCGCACCCCGTGGTCTTTGATCTTTATCTGACACCCCGGTGCCAGGTCCGGCGGATCGAGATGGATCTGACAGAGACTCTCAGGGATTCTTCCTTTGAGACTGCATTTCTCACCATAGACGGTACGGATTGCGACACCGCCATCCTGACGGCAACGCTCCCCGACGACGAGAAAGTCACGGTCACAACTGTCCGAAACGGAGACATCATCTCTGTCAATGCTGTGCAGATGGATACCGTTTATGAAACGTTTCACGGCGATGAGTATACCTCGACGAGCAGCATTTCCTGGACATCTGATGAGAAGGGAGTGGATTTTCAGATCCATGATCTGGCGGTCCGTCGTAATGAAGAGCTGCTGGCCAGCGTCTTTTTCGACGGGACGATTCAAAAATGCTCCCTTACGGAGGATGTTTTTCGTCACGCACCAGGGAATCTCTACAGTATGGACAAGATTCTCTGGAGAGACTTAAGAGGCGATACGGAAGGATTCTTTCACAGCGTCACCGATGAGATCGTCGAACGCATGAAGTTCTGAGAAAAGCATGGTTTAAGATTGCGAGCGGCGGAATGCCTCAATCAACAGGCGCGTAGCGGGTTTCGATCTTTTTCAGACACCACCGCAGCGTAATATAAATATAAACCGCCGCGGAAACCCACGCACACTGATCTGCAATGCAGATCGCATTGAACCCGAAATAAGGCACGAGGCCAAAACTGACCACCGTCCTTGCAATCATCTCCAATACGCCGCCGAACACGGCACGGATCGAAAATCCCAGCGCCTGTACACTCATTCTGCAGACATTCAGAATCCCCAGCGCCCAGAAGAAAAAGCCCAGTGCACGCAGATACTGCCCTGACGCATCCAGCATCTGGGTATATTCCGCGTTGACAAACATGAGTGACATCGGACGACCGAAAAAGATCAGCACAACACCGATTGCAATACCGTAAATAATACCTGCCCACATGCCCTGCCGGACTCCCTGTCTGACACGGTCGATCTGGTTTGCGCCGTAGTTTTGACCCACAAATGTGGAAACCCCCGTCGCCAACGCGTCAAAGGGGCACATTGCCAGCTGTTTGATCTTCATGCCTGCCGCATAACCGGATACATAGATCGCACCGAGGGAATTGTTGGCACTCTGCATCACCATGCTGCCGATGGCGGTGATGGAATACTGCAGTCCCATGGGAAGACCCATCGCACACAGGATCTTTGCATAATGACCGTCCCAGTGCTTTTCCTTTGCCGTGACCGTCAGAATCGGATGCCTTTTCCGCATAAAAAGAATACAGAGAACCCCGCTCAATCCCTGCGAGAATACCGTCGCGATCGCGGCACCCGCCGTACCCCAGTGAAAAACCATGATACAAAGGAAATCCAGCGCTATATTCAGAACCGCGGAAAAAGCGAGAAAGAGAAACGGTGTCCTGCCGTCTCCCACTGCGCGTAAAATGCTGGAACACAGATTGTAGGTCAGCGTAAAGGGAATGCCGAGAAAAATGATGAGGAGATAGCTGTAGGCTTCCGTAAACAGCTCCGCCGGTGTCTGCAGGACGTGCAATATGGTGCTGCAAAGCAAGGCACAGCCAATGGTAAGGATCGCCCCGAAGAGAACGGTCAGAAGGATCGCATGATAAATATACTTTCGGAGGTTTTCGTACTTTTTCGCACCAAACGTCTGTGCCACGGGAATGGAAAAGCCGGCACAGATCCCGATACAAAAGCCGATCACCAAAAACTGGACACTGGTAGACGCCCCCACGCTGCCGAGCGCGTCCGCGCCAAGCGTCTGACCGACAATTGCCGCATCCACCATATTGTAGGTCTGCTGGAACAGATTGCCCAGCAGCAGGGGAAGCGCAAACCGCAGGATCAGAGAAATCGGCTTTCCCTCTGTCATTCTTCCGAGATATGTCTTACTCATAGCCACATTGTACACTGAATGAAAAGCATAGTAAACGCAGAAAAAGGATATCGGAATCCGTTCCGATACCCTTTTCTGTAAAGAAAAGCTCACTGGTGGTAGTCCAGCTTAAGCAAAGTAACCTCTGTTGGGATCCGCCGCCGGGGCTTCTGCGATGTCCGATTTCCCGTATGTGGCGCCATAAGCCACTTTCTGGGTGTTTTTCATCAGCGGCGCCGAATGATCCTGTTTGGCAAGCTCACGAAAGGATGCTCCGAGGGCCGTCAGGATTCGCTGCGCTTCCCCGATGCCTGCCGTATCATACTTCATCAGGCTGTAGGCCAGTCGTTTCCTGCAAAAATGATAAAGCCGGTAAAGATCCGCTGAAATCTCATATTTGAAGTCCAGAATATCCATGAGTTCTTTGATCACCCGATCCGCCAGACGCACCTGCATCTGAAATCCGTCATGATCATCCGTTTCTCTCGCATGAACCGCATCCGCAAGGTATGTATCGATCATGTCATACATGACCGCAACCAGTTCTGTCCGGTTACTGCCGGTGATACGCATGGTAAACTGCTGAATCCTGTCTTTTTGCATGTGTCTCTCCCGGCGCTTTCCTGTCGTCAGCGCCCGTCAATCCTTCCAATCCGGTTACTGCAGGAGCTGTAATACAGACTCCGGCAGGTCATTCGCCTGGGCCAGCACACTCGTGGATGCCTGTACCAGCACATTGTACTGCGTATATTTCGTCATTTCCTCAGCCATGTCCACATCCGCCAGATCGGAAAAAGCCTTTGTCAGGTTCTCGCTGGTCTGATCAAGAGACGCCACCGCATGATCCAGGCGGTTCTCGTAAGCACCGATCTTTGCTCTGACAGAGCTCACCTTATTCAGCGCATAGTCCAGCTTCCCGATGGCACGATCCGCACCGTAGACCGTAGTCACATCCAGATCATCCAAATAGAGATTTTCCAGATCCAGCTTCGGGATCCGCATCAGCGTGGTCTGGTTCTCATTCGCACCGATCTGCACCTGCATGGCCCCCATGGTGGTGACATTCAGAGAAATATCCGCGCCAGCTGTCAAATCGGCATTCGCCAGAAAGTCAATCTCAAAACCGCCGGGCTGGTGGATCGTGATATGATTTCCGTCCGCCGTGTAGGAGGTGTTCCTGTTCTCAAATGCGGAAGCAGGATCCGGTGTGATCACCGCATCTGTCCCCATTTGAAGGGCGCCGTGGTTCGGATCGGTCTGTTCTGTCTCAATTTTGCCGATCATCGCCGCCAGATTGGGATTGGATGTCACTACCGTAATCTGATGCTGAGAGCCGTAAAACTGGGATTTCAATTCCGGGACTGCGCCGTTTTGCGCATGGAACTCCACTTCCGCCTTTTCCATCCCGTCACAGATTTTAAGATACGCCGACGCATGTGTATCATCCGCATTGATCTCGATCAGAAATCCGTTCACGTCAATGGTGCCGGCATTTGCCTCACCGATTTTGGTTGTTCCGTCTGTCGGGTTGATTTGAAATGTACCGTTTCCTCTTACAGCTGTCTGTGTCCCCGTCGTAATCTTCATTTTATACTCACCCGCCGGCACGTAATCCGACACGGAGATCCTTGTCATATCCGGCAGATAGAGTGATGTCGCCGGATCCTGCATCGTTTTGGACGTATAATAGCGGTTATCCAATGTCCCGTCCAAAAGCCCCTTGGTATTAAACTCCGTGTCACGGCTCATACGGTCGATCTCTTTTTTCAGCTCTGCGATTTCCTTCTGGATCGCTTCTTTATCGGAAAGCGCGTTCGTATCGTTCGCTGCCTGTACCGAAAGCTCCCGCATTCGCTGCAGGATCTCCGTGATCTCTCCGAGCGCACCGTCTGCGGTCTGGATCATGGCCGCCGCATCACTGGAATTCTGCGATGCACGATCAATTCCGTCGATCTGGGTCGTCATTCTGTTGGAAATCGCCATGCCCGCCGGATCATCCTTTGCGTGATTGATCCGGATCCCGGACGCAAGACGCTCCATCGAATTCGCGACTATGTCCTCATTCTGATGGAGCTTATTATTTGCTACGACTGCGGACAAATTATGATTGATCTTCATAAAAGTACCCTCATTTGTCTGAATCGCATCCCTGCATACTATGAGAGGTCATCCGTGACCCCGCTTTTTACTGTTTCCTGTCTCCTGAAAGGCAATCCCGTTTGCCTTTCACTATATATTATATCGGTCTTTTCAAAAACTACTTAACACCGTCAGAAAACTTTTTGCGACCTGATATAAAACCCTCGTAGGCGTGGGCTTTTCACCGGTTATCCCGTTTGCTTTCCGGTATGCGTCGTTCTCCGTATCCGTTGCCGCGGAAAACTTCGGCAGCTCCAGTTTTTCATCATGGATCGGATTGACATTCACAGCATGGATCCCTTCCACGGAAGTCAGTGCTGCCAGCAGATCATTTCCCTTCCGGGAGATCAGATCCGCGGTCTCCCGGCGGTCGGAAGCCACAAAGCCGGAAACCTTTCCGTCCTCGACCTTCAGCTTCGCTGCCACGCTGCCGAGAGAAGACAGGGAAAACATGATGTCGATGATCCCCTTCTTTTCGGTGCCGCTCACGATCTTCAGGTTGATCTCGCCGGTCTCTCCGCGCACCAGCACAGGAATATGATACTGCTCTTTTTCCGCCATCTTGCCGGCGATCTGAAAACGATTCATCGCCATCTTGAGCGACTTCACATCCAGCTCTGTTGTCGTCTTATCCTCGGATGCAAGCATTGTCTTCATAACGTTTTCTGCCACATCCGCAAGCTTCTTCTGTGCCTCGGCCAGCTCCTCCGGTTCCGAAACTGCTTCTCCGAATTCCTTGAGCAGGCTGTTTTTGACTTCCTGAAAATCCACTTCACCGTTTTCATCGCGGTAGTTTTCGACAGGTCTGCCAAACAATCTGCGGATCGCGACATTCGGATATTCCATCATCTGCTTCACGGCAAGGACATTCGTCATGGTATTCGGCAGGTCAAATTGCTCCATCATGCGGTATACCTGCTGTTCCGTGTCCGCGGCCTCCGCCAGCTGCTCCATCTGCTCTCTGGCAAATTGTGCCGATTCATCCGCGGTATCCGCTTCCCGAAGATGCTCCAAAAACTGCTCCGGTGTCTGTCCTTCCCAGTTTGCATCCTTCTTCATCAGTGTCCGGAAAGCCTCCGGAGACATCTCTTCTGCGATATCCCGCATCACATTGGTCTGATAAGCACCATCCTCAAAGGCCGTCTGAATCTGCGTGAGGATATCTTTTCCTGTGGTTTTTCCTGCGACACCGCCGAAATCATCGTCCACACGGTAGTCCATGGCGCCTTTTTTGCTGCTGCGAACAGCCGTAAGGAGAGAGCGCATCGTAAGCTCGCCCCCCTGCTGGACAACCGCACCAATCGCGGCTCCGTCTGTTTTTTCGATCTGTCTGATCAGACGGAAGACGCCGACATAGGACTCCCGCTCCGCTTCGCTGATCTGACGGTTGTGCTCCAGCTTGTAGAGATATTCGCCAAACCGGTCTTCCTCTCTGATCCCGAACTCTTTCTTCAGAACCTCCGCCTCTTTTGTCAGGTCAGTCAGGTTCTGATCCAGCGGATTCTGATTGTTTTTTACCATATGCGCGACCACGGAGGGCGTCAACGCCTTCAGTGCGCGCTGTACCTCCTCGTCCTTCGCCTTCATCGCAAGGACACTGTCTGCGGTCACTTCCATGTGGTTATAGGACAGAATCCGCACGGCGCGTTCGTTCGCCTCGGTCTGCGCCAGATGCAGATCCTCCAGGAGGCTGTCCACATTGCGGAATGCCTTTTTAATGGAATCTCCGAGATCCCGCCGGATCTCCGTCTGCATGGTCTCATATCTCTCTCCGGCCTGGTCCATCTTTACTTTGAGAGACTGTCCGGCTTCGCGGATCCCCGAAAGCGTTTTCGTATCCGCCTCCGGAATTGAAAGCGTATACGCCGGAAGATAACGGATCTCGTCGATCTTGTCTACGGTTTCTTTCAGCGCATGGATTGAAACCTCATCCGCTTCCTGTCCGGACTCGGAAAGCAGCCTTTCATAAAACGTCCGCTCCTGCTCCTTCAACTGCTCCACGGTTTCCCTTAATGCCGTGGTATCCACTTCCATACCCTTTTTCAGAAGAGAACGGTTCGCATCCTCTGTCATGGCAAGACGGGTTTCCTCCAACGTCCGTTTCGCGGTCACAAAATCGAGCATCTTCGCTTCCTGCGGCCGCTTGCCCTCTGTAATGGCATCTGTAATAGCCGTTAGGATCTGTTCCTTCTCAAAAGGAAGCGCCATCTTTTTCAAGGTGTCCACACGCACCAGATTTTCTTCATTCAGAGGGATCTCGTTTGCGATCATCCAACGGCTGTTTGCAAGTGTATCCTCTGTCACCGGCAGACCGCACTCTTCGATCATCTGCTCCATCTGCGGGCGCATCTCCTCCGCAACCGCATCGGGCATCACATTGAGACCGAAACCTGCCCCTGCGCCGTTCTGCGCGCGATAAAGATTCTCGATCTCCGCCGGAAGACGGTTATCCGTCATATACTTCACCGCACCGTCACTGAACTCCGTCAGCGAAGATGCGAGCTCAAAAGCCTTTTTCAGATCCGATACGTTCTCGTTCGTTGCCGGCAGATCCGCACCCGTCAGCACCGCCGAAGCCTGCTCCGTTGTCACGCGGCCGTTGCTGATGCTCTCGATCGCTTCTTTCCCGGCCGTGATCTTTCCGACATCCACGCCGCTTTCCGCCAGATGGATTTTGATCTTATCCACAACCGTCACGATCTCGGCGCTGTCCACATCGGAAAGGGAACCGCCGTTTTCGCGGTATTTCTGATAGTCTTCTTGAGACATGGAATTGCTCAGGACCGCCATCTCTTTCTGCCTTGCCTCGGCACTGCCTGCCGCAACCCCTGCCAGCTCCTGAATCTCCTCCTTGGAGTCTGCCGCCGGCCTCTCGTAAGTATTGTCCTTCAGAGTATAAACACCGGAGCCGATCATTGCGGCTCTCTCTGTTTTCGTATGTTCAAGGGTTACGGAATAGGGGGTTTGCTCCACGCTGGGATGAATTCCCTTCGGGTTTTTGGTGAATTCCAGAAAATTATTCGGATCTACGCGCATAAGATTCTCCACATAAGATAGTTACTGTCGCTCTTTATTTCGGCTGATCCGGGAAAAAAATTAGGCACAATCATTTGGCTTTCTGTACATATGAGTATTGTTTTTATGATACAGCACCGTTCGGATTATACTCCGTATTCGGTTCGTAACCTACTTCCTTGAGCAACTCCAAGTCCTTGGTTCTTGTGTTGTGAAGCTTCCATGTA
>JAZRFM010000016.1:0-81655 GCA_045661345.1 Lachnospiraceae bacterium | reverse complement strand
TGCAATAAGATCCTTGGCTTCTTCCTTGGTTTTGGTCTGCTCTACCTGTTCTTTGAGTTTTCCTGTCAATTCCATTTTCGTTTCCTCCTGTGCTTTCTGTTACATAAATATATGTGCAGCAGAAGTTTGAAATGCTAAAGTTACAGAAAACATGGGGTTACTGAGGCATCATCTCTTATGTTCCATCGTAGAAAAACCGTAAAAGCTCGCCCCGCCGGAAACTTCATCCAGATCGTCGTCGGAGAGTTTTATTCCAGCTTCTTCAATTGTTTTCTTCGTTTCTTCCAAATTCTCTGTCTTTTCTTCCTTGTTCTTAAGATCTGCTGTAAGCTTCATAGCCATTTCCTCCGTTTACAAAATACCCTTCACATATATTTATACGATAAATGTCGGGATGTGACAACTTTTCCGAGATAATATTAAATCTGACGTATTTTGCAGTACCAACCTGGCGATAAAGTACCTTTTCCGAAGACCTAATATCCCTGATGCGATCTAACAGTTCTTTCCAATAGTTACCGCCACCATTTCCTTTTAGGCGCTCATCATCAATAGTGAACCCTTTGATAATGTATTCTTTTAACCGTTATGTCGCCCACTGTCTGAATTTGGTCGCTGTAGAAGAATTAATACGATATCCAAGGGAAATGATCATATCCAAATTATAATAAAGCACATCATATTTCTTTCCGTCAGATGCAGTTGTTCGGAATTTCCGAACAACTGATTCTTTATCCAGTTCACCCTCTTCAAATATATGTGTAATATGCTCACTGACATTGGATTTTGATGATTGATATAATTCAACCAGTTGGGCTTGAGTAAGCCAAACGGTTTCATTTTCCATTTTCACTTCATCCTTAATCCGATAATAGACTTGCCTACCAGCTGAGTTTCCATATCTTGAAGCCGACATAGCCGTCGTCCTCTTCAAATACTTTCTCGAAGGCCGGTTCGTCTGCAGAAGCCTCATCATTCTCAGTGTCCGATACTTCGCTCTTCTTTATTGTATCACCTGAGATATAGAGCCTCCAAAGCATTTCTTTCTGCCTCTTCTCGAAGAACTCCTGTACCTCCGTATCGGTCGAGCTCATATCATCGCTCCCGTCCGGCAGCGACGTGTACACAGTTTTAACCGGCACCGTGTTCTCCCCGTCATAGTCCCAGTTCCCGTAGTACTCAAAGACCCCGAGCTGTTCGGTCATGGTCTCATACAACGCGAGGTAGACTTCCCTCGGATCGCTCGGATGCAGTAAAGCCTCCAGCTCTGCAGCCTCACTTCCGCCGAAGCCGTACTCATCCGTCAGCTCTTTGATCGAGTCGTCCTTATCCATCACCACTACTTTATACAGCACATCAAAGCCTTCTGCTTTCCCGAGCTTGTCGGTGAGTATATCGATCGGCTTGTCGCCCGACGTCGAGATCATCTTTATCAATGAGTAGCTGAGCTTCGGATCATCGGTCGTGAGTATCCTTCCGACTATGTTCAACCTCTTCGAGGTCCCTGTACCCCCGTCCCAGAGAGCTGGATGCTCGGAATCAAGTTCATAGTAGTAGCCGTAATCCCACCAGGAGAGCACCACCGCATCCTCAGTCTCGGCATTGTCCTTCACCCACTCCATACTGTGCGCGAGCGAGTCGCTCATCATGCTCCTTATTTCCCGGCCCCACAGGAAGGAGCCAGTCAGCGCCAATACCACCGCCGCGCATATCGCGACATTGAGCACAGCGTTCCGGGCCACCTCTTTCCCGGAGGCGTTCCCTTTATCCGTTATATATTGATTGAACAACCTCCCCGCGAGTATTCCCACAAGCACGGCGCACGGGAATGCAAAGAACTGCACCATCCTGACGCCGACTCTGGTCATGAAGAAGCAGGCGATCAGCCACGTCCCGATCACGGAGAGATAGACCATTACCCTGTTTGTATCTGTTCCTTCTTTCCGCATCCTTGCGACCCTGTAAATAATATAGCCCATGGATACAAAAGCAAATATCAGAACGAGAAGACCACCAACGCCGTTCACTATAGTAGTCGACTTATCACTGACATCGGCTAAAAACCAGTTGTAGAACTTCTCCGGACCGAAGTCAGGCGCTATGAGCTCCAAAATGAAATTGTTGCCGCTTATCTCATTTACGTCAGCAGTCGAGTAACCGACCACTTTTCCGAACAAGCCGCTCAGCATCGATCTCCCGAAAGGCGTTGCCACGAATATACCGGCCAGAGCAGCTATTGCCAGATAGATCTGTACAGGGACGGCGCTGAGCCACTGGCGGAATCTGCCGGTTAGCTTGGTCGTATTTGCGTTTTCGGTGCTGTCTGCAGATCCAGACGTTGCTTTCTCCCCTGATTTTCTTGAGGTCTTTGCCGCAGCTATGTTATCCGATGTGGCAGACAGAGCCGCACCGAAGGTTTTCCTCGAGGGCATGAGCAGCAGACTGAGCACGTAAACTCCGCCGCCTGCCGCAGCAACCGAGACAAAGACTAACGCACTGCGTGCCCAGTAGGCGTTGTACAGCAACGCCGTGATGCCGAAGCATATGACAAGTAAGATCCCTTTCTTCAGAGAAGCCTGAAGCATCATCTCCGTCATGAGCAGCATGAGCAGCAAGACAAAGAATGAATGGACTATGTCTGTATCGAATATCCCGGCAAGCGTACGGGAGACGAATGCCGGCGCGCAGGTAACGAGGAGCGCTCCCACCGCCCCCGCAAAGACAGCGCCGTCTTTCTTATTGCCAGACACCGCGAGATACGCTTTCTGAGTCAGGATCCACGCGGCAGGGATAGTAAGCAGCATGAAAAAGAACACGAAGTAGAAGTCCACGAATTGTATGTCGACTTTACCGAACACACTCATGAACTTCCATATGAAAGCAGCCGTCTCAGGCAACATGTTCTTACTCTTCGCAGATATGCCATGCGGAGCATACCGTAAAGTATCGATCAGCTGCCCGGTCTCGGGATCAGCCGTGCCGTACTGCCCGGTCTCGGCTATCTCCTTGGATATACGTACATAGAAGGCAGAATCCGGATCCAGAAAATACGGAAGGTCCGATTCATCTACCCAGATGTCATTGTCGTCCCTGCCCTGAAGGAGCGAGAGATCAGGCATCCTCACCGCACATGCAAAGAACAGGACTATGGCAAACAGGACTGCGACGATCAACACGCTCCTCCACTCAATTTTCATGTTTTTGTCTTTCATACGATTTCCTTTCCGGATTACGAAAATACCTGGCATATCTCAATACGCGTTTCGGTTGCTCACGCGTTCCAAAAGCACGCAGCTTTCCTTATGCATAGATTCATGAAACTTATTTCCATAGTCAAAATCGCCAGGACAGATATATTCTTTTTTATCTACATTGACCCAGTTATAGTATTGTGGTACGGAAAAGGCAGATGCAAAAATGGGGAATTTCCCTCTGCAACTTTAGGGAAATACCTCTGCAATTTTGGGAATTTACTCTTGCAAAAAACACCGAAGAGCAAGGTTTTTTATGGAAAGCAGGCGTTTTTCCTGCACTTCAATTATACCAGATATACGTCATAACATCAGTATTTTTGGGTGTTTCGGGCACTTTTTTACTTGCTACAAGCAAACACTATCATATACCCCATGGGTGACACGGAAAATATGGTCTTGATCATCTACAGTCATATCCTGGATGAAAAAGAAAACGTCACCGCCTCCATTGAGAAGGCGATGGCGCTATAAAACAAAAAGACACCAGCCGGTGTCTTTTTGTTATTTGCTTTTGTATCCGATAAGAAGTTTCTCGTCACCATACACAGTAGCCTTTTTCTACCGATGCGTTTGTCTGGTAACTATATTTTATATCACTTTTCGGCTGGATAAGATAGCACTTTTTTATTGCTCTAGCCTGTTCTTCCGGGCTTTTTTGATTATTTTCATTGTGTTTTCCCGTGATTTTATAGTATTGTTCTTCTCTTCCTTCCCTCATGAATATCCCTCCATTCTCATTTATCATGCATGGTTCAGTATCATTACGTTTCCGTTCTGATTCTCCACTATCTTCAATGCGTTTGAAGACCCAAAAGTATGCATATATGTGTGGTGTAGCGTCAGCACACAGTCTTGAAAGTCCTTACAATCTTCTTTTTGCTGATCATCCAGCCCTTCAAGATTCACAATGTTTAGGCCAAGATTTCGTAATTCATCTGCATGAATATGACGTGAATGAGAGCTAGTGATCGTATGGCTTGACAAGGTCTCTATCACTTTGTCTGCTCTTTCATCCTTGTCTGCGTAATTTGAAAACATATTTTCTTTAAGCCAATCTTTCGCGATTGAATCTGCCCATTCAAGAGCTTTCTCGCACTCTCCAATAAATGTCGGGTGATACTTTCCGATTATTTGTCCCCAGATATTTGCTTTAATTGGATCATTGCTTACCTCGTTGATCGCTCTTTCGAATTCTTCGATTATTCCCGCACAAGAAAAGCCGTTATATTGCGGGTCTATCGGGCCTAGGTTTGATTGCTTTCCCATGATTATTTCTTTTGTCGATAATGCAATCATAGTGCCAGCCGACATCGCTATCTGGGGAACGATTGCCCGCACATCGTTTCCGAACATCTTTTTCAGATAATAGACAATCGACTCGGTCGTAGCGAGATTACCTCCCGGAGTATGAAGGATAAGATCCAGCCCCTTCGACCTGTCTAGGCCTGCCACCGTTTGCATAAACGCATTCTTGTCGTTTTCGTCGATTCCTGTCGAGTCTGCCCCCGGTTTTTGAATAAACGAAGAGTAATAAGCAATAACATTTCGCCCCGTATACTCATACATCAACTTCAAGTACTCTAATCGCATTTTGTCCAGTGGCTTTGGCGTTGATCCTATTTTTTCAATAACCTCGCCCCAGTTCGGCATCCAATTGCTCCCTTCTGTAGCTTCTTTTCTAACTGTAACTGTTTACCGCTTTCTTGTCAAACCGCTGTCAGCACCCTACGATTTTTCAAAAGAATCGAAACACTTTCCTGTCTTATCTTTTCTCTTCCGGGTTTATGGATTGTCTCTTCAATGCTCATAGCATTTCTATAACCTTCCGCTATTTACGGAACCGACATTAATTCTTCATACGGAACAAACTCTTTGTTTTCCAGTCTTCTAAGAACATTCACAAATTCCGGTGTTATCTTTTCCCCTGTGGAATTCATAACCCATTCTTCTTGGAATGAAGAGTATCATTCTCTTCCGACTGCTGCCCGGCTGCTTCCTGTCCTCTCGCGTCCACAAGCTCACCGGTCTGGCCGGATACTTTGTTGCGCTCGCCATATTCCTGAAGAGCATTCATGAAGACATCCTCAAAGTCCTCCAGAAGCTCGATGTTCTGATTCAGGGTGCGGGCTTCCAGGCTGTTCGCCTTGTACCCTTTCAGCGCGTTCCGGAACTTCTCCAGCAAATCGCGCACGAAATCAAGGATCCTCTCTGCAAGGCTCCTGTCTTTCTGCGCAATGCTGTTTGCAAGGTCTTCCCGCTCTCTTGCGCTCATCTGTCCCCATCTCTCGAAAAGAGCTTCCGTGGCGTGTGCTACCATCTCTTCCTCGATGAGGTCTTTTATCTCTGCTTCGGTCTTTCCTTTGTCTCTCCACTCTTTGACCTGATCTTTGTACCGGCGCTCCCGGTTCTCATAGATCCTCTGATAGACAGATGGATCCTTTTCTTTCCAGAATTCCACCAGGGCATCATCCAGTTTCTGATACAGATCCGCCGCGTTCTGCTTCATGGAGTGCACCAGCTCATGTCCTGCCACCACTGCTGCCGGATTCAGCGTCTTATCAGAGATATAAATGGTGTTATCGGACGGGTCATAGATACCGTTCAATCCTGCAAGGTTCCTGCCGCCTACCTGCACCTTGATCCCTGCCGCCTTTGCAATGACCTCCGCTGCGTTCAGATTTCCCTTTGTCAGGTTCTTCTCCGACCTCTGCTTTGCTATATTTTCGCCCAGGTAATAGATAGACTTCACCTGTTCCGGTGAAAGCATCCGCGTATATTCGTCAAAGGATTTCTCCACCTGTTCCAGCGGTACCTCTGTCATGGCTGCTCTCTTGATACCCTCAAAGGCGGTTCTGTACTGCTGATAAGGTACATTCGCCGGTCTGTTCTGGATGATCTGTGTTGCTTCCTGCGGTGTCCCCGCTTCCATCGCCCATCCCATGACCATGCGGGTGTCATAATCCCGCTCCGGAATGTTCATGCTCTCCGGACGCACCGTGGATCCATTCTTCATTTTGAGCGCAAAGTTCCCGTCAGAATCCGTTATCACCGCTTTTATGCTGTCAAAGGTGTTCTTCCGGTTCTGATATGCCTGCTCGACTGCTGCCACCGACTGTTGCACCGGTGCAACTTCCCCTCTTTCCAGTTCCCCGTATACGGTGGAAAGGTTCTCATTCTCCGTAAATCTCTCCGCTCTCGCGTCGGATTCTTCCTCGGAAACCGTCTCCGGATCCTTTGCCGCCGTCTTCCCCGACCTGTGCAAGGTTCCATAGATCTTGTCCATGGAAAGCACTTCAAAGAGCATTTCATTTATGCCTGATACCAACTGTCATATATGCAAAAAGCCAAGTGCTGATTTTCTGGATAATGACAGTTGTTGAGGGTCTACCTTCATGAGGGTCTTTCGTGAGGGGCTGATTTGAGGGAAGATTTTAAGATACATACAGAAGAGAAAGAGCGTAGCCTGATGGCTACGCTCAATTCTTTGAGTTGAATATGGAATTCTGGTTTAAGCGACTGTAGCAACAGCTGCTTCGGCTTCTTTGAGCTTCGAAAGCTGTAATGCCTTTTCGGGAGTCATGCCCTCGTCAAGCAATGCCTGATAAACTTCCTTGGCTTTTTCGAGAATACCTTCCTGGCGTCCTTCCTGATACGATTCATTTCTCATATCTTCGATTACTTTACACATGGCGTTCCTCCCTTCCTCCGTTTCCTTAAAATACCTTGTTCTTTCGGCAAGCAACGGATAATGCATCTTGCTTGGATCTGATTCGCGGAAATCATTCATCAGGTATCCGATCTGATCGTCACCCTGGTATGCTCCATTCACATAAATGATGTGCTCCTCGTCTCCAAACTCTTCTCCTGTTTCCTTGATGATTCGCTCGATGTGATAAAGCGGAAGTCCTTTCTTATGGACATCGTTCTCTGTGATGAAGATGATGTATACTTCCGGCAACATTGCAGGATCTACATTCTTTCTCAGAGAATTCGCATCAATCAAGCTTCCATTGTGGCGTGCTCGCTTAGTGCCTGCGCCCTTATCTGCCCGTTGAATCTCCACATCAAATACTCGTCCGGCTCCATCAACCACTCGCACATCCAGCCTCACCGATCTTCCTTGAAGATTCGCTATGGTATACTGTGCTTCAGCAGATATAACCTTCAGATTTTCGTCACCAAGAATGATTCTCAGCACAAGCTGAGTCTCTTCGATCGACCCGTCAAAAACCTTTGTCATGAAGTCATCGTCCAAAAGACGAAAATTCTTGATTCTCTCCAGGTCTTTTAAGTGTTGTTCTTCAGGATTCATCTCTTATTCCTCCCATGATTACAAATATGTTTTTATAGTTGCAAACAGGGAAGGCTCTGCCGAGACGATCCCTGATAACAAATAGTTACGGGATGCCTCCCACCATATTCAACTGTTTTACTCCACACCTTCATCAATCGCATACATATATAGGATGTATGATTGTGTGCAAAATAAAATTACCTCATCAGCCACCGGCTGACCACTGCCTGCGACATCCGCCGCAGACCTCGATTCCTTTTGCTACTGCATAGCTAACGGAATCTTACTTTACTTTAGACTTCATCTTGCGTTTTGAAGCCCATCCTGTCCTGTCAAAGCACTCTCAGCGCTCTGTATGTTTCACGTAGTCATCTGCCATATAAGCCTTGGACTACAGGCACAAACCGGCAATTCTTTGCTGGATATCGATATCTTCGCAAGTAAGCTCTCTATCCGAATGCCAAATCTTATTTATAATGAATAATAATTTACATCATCATAATAACACATACAGCATGGCTATTACAACCAAAGCGTGTTGCGCCCCATCAATTTCAGGGCAGCTTCCGTCTGGATGGTCCAGATGCAATTTCCGCCATACCTCATTTATGTTTGGCAAATAGATTTTTTATGTGTTTTCATTCAAGGAAAGATTGAGCTTCGAGCCTTGTCACTCCGACAACTTAAAAACCGCGTAGAATCAACGTTTTCGATGATTCTGCGCGGTTTGTTTTTTCTCTCCGGGAAGGGGAATGCTCCTTCAACCGCCGATGGCGGACATAAGGGCATGTTCTGTCACGCCCCCCTTTTGTTCGAAGCAATGCTCCCGGGGTTTTGAGAGGATTGTCTTCTCCAATGCTTTTTTCAGCATGCTGTTTCTGTCCGGTTCCTGATATTCTCTCAGGAGCTTTCTGATATCAGTCCCTTCGCCGTAGCATAGACAGGGTTTCAGCTTGCCGTTGGCGGTAAGCCGTATCCTGTTACAGGCAGCGCAGAATTTTCCATGCAGCGGGCTGATAAACCCGATACTGCCCATAAAGCCCGGAACCCTTACATATCGAGCCGGTCCGTTTCCATGCACAGGTTTCTCCTCCGTGACGCCGGGGAAGGTCTCCTGCAGATCTCTCAGGATCCCGTCATTGTTCACCGCTTCAAATGCCGTTCCGATCCCTATTGGCATCATCTCGATAAAACGCACGTCAATGGGCGACTCTCTCGCCAGAAGCGCGAGGCTGTGCCACTCCTTTTGACTTCCCCTTTGCAGCACAGCGTTGACCTTTACCGGCACCCCGGATGCTGCCGCAGCAAATAATCCCCCCAGCACTTTTTCCAGTTTATCGGATCCCGTGATCTCCCTGTAGCGTTCCGGATCTAACGTATCAAGGGAAACATTGATTCCGCTGACCCCTGCGTCCAGCAGTTTCTCCAGATCCCTCTCCAGAAGTATGCCATTCGTGGTCAGGGTCACCTGCTCCACACCGGGGATGGAGCGAAGTCTTTTGATAAGGGAAGGGCAGCCTTCCCTCAGCAGCGGCTCCCCGCCGGTCACCTTGCATCTCGTGATGCCAAGCTCTGCCGCCACCTTTACGATCTCTGCAATCTCATCAAAGGAAAGAAGTCCTGTCTCCGTAGTGTCCAGGGTTGCTTCATGGGAAAGCAGTCCTGTCTCCGTAGTGTCCGGGGTTTCTTCATGGGAGAGAGGAATTGTCCCTGCAGACTGCATGGATTCATCCGGCATGCAATAGCAGCAGCGCAGATTGCATCTGTCGGTAATGGAAATCCGCATATAATCTATATCGCGTCCAAATGAATCCTTCATGTCAGCATATTTCTTCTAAAAAGACTTCCACCGTTCCACCGCATACCTCTCCCTCCGCGGACGCTGCATCGGCAGAGAGAGAAAACCGGAGCAGCTGCGGCTTCCCGCAGGGCGCAGCAAGCATTTCCCCCGCAGCTTCGATGACCCTGGCCTCCAGCAGCCCGCCTCCTATGGTGTTTACCGTTTCCTTCTTTGTGATCAGCATTTTCGTGCCCGTCTCTCTCGGCGCACTTCCCTCTTTTCTGACAATGGTGGCCAGTATTTTTCTCCCGTCTTCACTTCCTTCCCGGGGTGATTCGTTGATGGCCCTCAGAATATCCGCCGGCATGGCAACATCTTTTTTTGCCTGCTTGCAGGCGATGATCTCGGCCATCACGGCTATGCCGATCTCTTCCGGCGTCTCCGCCCCGATGTCAAGTCCGATGGGGGCATGGACACGATCCATCACGTCCTTTTCGATCCCTTCCTTCACCAGCTTTTCCTTTACCATGGAAACGCGTCTTTTGGAGCCCATCATCCCTATGTATGCACCGGGCATGCCGGCTATGAGGCGAAGGCATTCTTCATCCCAATGGTGTCCGCGTGTCACAATGACAAAATAGGTGAACGGATCGCTTTCCACCGTGGAAAGAGCATCCGCAAAGCTCCCTGTCAACACCTGGTCCGCCCCTGCATCTTTGGCTTTTTCTGCAAATTCGGGGCGGTCGTCCATGGCAGTCACATGAAAGCCGGCCATCTTTCCCAGCATGATGATGGGCATGGATACATGCCCGCATCCGCAGATCACCATCTTCTTCTCATGACCGATGGATTCCGCATAGATCTCTTCTCCTTCCATTTCCAGAAGGCAGGTTTTCGTCAGCCCCGTCAGCTCTTTCTCATGCGCTGTGATCCATCCGTCTTCGCGGGAAGCATAGACCAGACTCCCGTCGCTGATCACCGCCTTCTCTCCGGCATGAACTCCTTTGATGACGGTAACACCCATCGTTGTTTTCTGCGGACTGCAGTTTTCGATTGTCTGGAAAAAACTACTCATCTGTGTACCCCACTTTTCACTCCTGCCTCACTGCAAAAACAATAAATGCTCTTCCCTCAGCTTCAAAAAAGCCGGGAGTCCTTTCCGGTCGAGCAAAGGCCACATATCCCTCTGTACAAACCAGGTGATCCGTGCCTGCCGGCTGCGGGACTCCTTTTCCGGCTCCACGTAATAATTCCTCTCAAAGGGAAGATCGGCTCTGGAAGCGAGAGAAAACCGGATGCAGTTCTCCACTCTTTCTCCCCAGACCGGCTCAAACTCATGCGCACGATAGCCGACAAACGCTGTCCCTTCCGGCACAGCACGGGAAAGACGCAAGGTAATCCCCCAGTCCTCCGCCACAAGGGTATGGTCGTCCATGACCGTAACGGCGGAAATATTTTTGCATCCCGTCATGACGGCCGCGGCCTTTGTTTCCGGATTCTTAAAAATGTCTCCGGTATTGCCATGACTGATAATCCTGCCCCGGTCCATGATCAGGAGCCTGTCGCTGAATCTGTATATCTCGTCGCGCGAATGAGAAATCAGAATCACCGTTCCCGCGTAATCCCTCATAAATGACATCAGCTCCTCCTGTGTCCGATCCCTTAAGTAGACATCCAGGGCGGAAAAAGGTTCGTCCAGAAGGATCATGTCCGGTTCATAGGCCATGATACGGGCAAGAGCCACCCGCTGCTGCTGTCCCCCGGAAAGCTCCGACGGCAGCCTTTTTTCAAGTCCCTCCAGATGGAATTTTTCCACCATTTCCGCTGCCCTTCGGTACGTCTCTTTTTTGTCCCTGCTGCGGATCCCGGCAGAAATATTCTGGATCACATTCATATTGGGAAACAGGGCATAATTCTGAAAAAGATAGCCCACCTTCCTTTTCTGCGGTCTGACGTCGATTTTTTTTGCAGCATCATACAGCACCCGTCCGTCCAAAGAGACCCTGCCGGAATCCGGACGCTCTATGCCGGCCAGCACCTTCAATGTCATGGTCTTTCCGGCTCCCGACTCACCCAATACCCCGATCCTGCGGGAATCCTCCTGAAAATCAATATGCAGGCAAAAACCCTCCAGCTCTTTTTTGATACACACCTCCAGGCTCATGAGGCACCTGTCTTTCTCATGGATCTGTCAGGCTCCCCTCCTTTTTGTCCGGTTGCCGGTTCCTTCGCTTTCATGTCCGAAGCAGCGATTGAAAAATGCCTTCCCCTTTTTTTACGAGCGATGAGATTGATGGCACAGATTAAAAGAAATGTGATGATCAGTACGATCAGTACCCATATCCCTCCCGTCAGATAGTCCTGATCCTGCATCACCATGGCGATTCTCTGGGAAATGGTGGCTGTCTTCCCCGGAATATTGCCTGCCAGCATGGAAGTAGCGCCATATTCCCCCATGGCACGGGCAAAGGTGAGGACTGTCCCGCTGGCGATCCCCGGCTTCGCATTGGGCATCACGATTTTCCAGAATATGGAAAACTCCGACATCCCCAGGGTTCTCCCGGCATAGATCAGGTTCCTGTCAATCAACTCGAAGGAGGCACGTGCATTCTGATACATCAGCGGAAACGCAATAATGGAGGCGGCAATCACGCATCCCAGCCAGCTTTGCACCACCTGGATGTGAAAGCCGTCGTAAAGAAGCATCCCCAAAGGTCTCCTTTTGGAGAAAATCAGCAGCAACAGAAAGCCCGCCACAGTCGGCGGCAGCACCATGGGAAGCGTCAGAATCCCGTCCACAACCGCCCTGGCCCCGGGCTTCATTTTCATGACCTTCTTTGCGGCAAAAATGCCTGCAAAAAAACAGATAACCGTTGCCACCGCACCGGTTTTTAACGATATCCAGAGCGGACTCCAGTCAAGTCCTTCCAAAATCCCGATCATTTTCTCCAGTCTTTCGTTTCCCTATGCCAACGGAGCCGGTACATCCGTGCTAATCCCCGGCAGGCACATCAAAACCGTACTTCCTGAATATTTCCTGTGCCTTCCCTGAGGTGACAAAACCGATAAAATCCAGCGCCGCCGCCTTCTCCGCTTCCCCCGCCTCCTCATTTCGGATCTGGGCGATGGGATAGATGATATCTCCCGTAAGCCGGCAAGGAATCTTTTCCAGTATCTCTACCCTGTCCTCATGTCCGTATACATCCGAAACATATACCGTGCCCACCTCACAGGACCGTTCCGCCACAGCGGCAAGCACTTTGGACACATTTGACTGCTCAGATATTTCCACCCCGCCGAGCTGCTCCGATACCTCTTTCGCGGACATCTTTGCAGGATCCTCTTCTCCCTGCAGGATCCCGGCGTTCCCCATTGCCACCCTCGTATATCTCCCTGCGGGAACCGTGGCATCAGCAAGGGCGATGGAACCGGCCTCGCCTATATTCCCGAGTCCTGATACTTTCGTGTCGCTGCCCTGACAGGTAATGACACAGAGCTGGTTAGCGACCACATCCTCTCTCGTTCCCTCCACCACAAGCCGGTCTTTCCCTTCCAGCCTGTCCATCTGTTCCTGTGCGGCAGAAAAAAACACGTCGCAGACATATCCTTCCTCAATCTGCGTCATCAGGGTTCCGGAGGAATCGGCGTGAAGCGTGACCCTCACCTCGGGATGCTCCAGGCAGTACGCCGTTTTCACTTCCTCCATTGCGTTCTGCAAAGAGGCTGCGATAAACACCTGAATCTCTGTCCCCCCGGCGTCCTGCGCGCCCTTTCCCTTCCTCAAACCGCAGCCGCACAAGAAAAGCGCCGTCACAAAAAATGCCATCCAAAAAGAAGACCTCAGAACCCGGGAGAGGCTCTTCCCTTCCTTCCCCCTCATGCTCCCGTACCCAGCGCACAATTCGGAAAATTGCAATGCGCACAGTGCATGCAGTAGCCCCCGAGTCCCATACGGTCAAGGCTTTCCTTGCTGATGGGATCCCCCGCCACCGCTCTTGGCAGGATCAGATCAAATACCGTCCGTCCTTCAAACATCACGCATCCGGGAAGTCCCATGATGGGGATCTCATCCTTTTCTCCCCGGTAACCCAGCATAAACATGGCCCCCGGCAGCACCGGCGTCCCGTAGGTCACGACTCTGTCCGAGACCTTTGCGATGGCGGCAGGTGTCCTGTCATCGGGGTCGACGCTCATACCGCCTGTACAGATCACCATCTCTGCCCCCGCAGAAAGCACTTTTTCCATGGCTCCTGTCACGATCCCGGTGTCGTCAGGGCAGATTTCATGGGCAATCACCTCGCATCCCAGCTCTTCTACCTTTTCTTTCACCACCTGCGTAAAGGTGTCACTGATTCTGCCGTAGAACACCTCGTTTCCGGTGGTAACGATCCCCACCTTCTTTTTCCGGTAGGGCATCAGGGTAAAGAGGGGGACGGGTCCAACCAGTGCCTTCACCTTTTCCATTTTTTCCTTCTCAATAAGCAACGGGATGATTCGCATCCCCGCCACATGCTGTCCCGCCTTCACGGGATAATCATTTCTCACGGATGCGATCATCATCTGTCCGAAGGAATTCACCTGATAAAGCCTGTCCTTATCCACCTTCAAAAGGCCGTCGATTTCGGCTGTCAGCTCCACCTTTCCTTCTTTGATATCGGCTGTTCTGGAAAGATACTCATTTTTGCACAGATCATAGAGTACGAGAGCCGCCTCGTCCTCATGCATCATATTCTCCGTGACTTCCCAGATATAAACGTGATCCTTTCCGAGAGACAGGAGCTTTGGTATATCCTCCTCACGGATGATGTGCCCCTTTCGAAAAAGCGGCCCCTTTGTCTTATCCTTTATGATTTCCGTGATGTCATGGCAAAGCATCTGTCCCACGGCATCTCTCGTCTGTATCAGCTTCACTGAACCTCTCCTTACAAAATCCGGACACCATTCACATATTTTTCAAGAATATGTCTGTCATCGCCAAGGTAAAAGAAGCGCTCTGCCCGCTCCTCCACCGACATATCCTCCTTCGTGGTGGGAATCGCCCCGTCATCCAGCACCAGTGCATCAAAGGGGCATCCTGCGTCAAAGCTCCCGGCATTGTCAAAGAACGCACCGCCCCCTTTGGTGGCCAGGTAAAAGGCCTCCGGAAAGGTCAGCGCTCCCGTGTCCCGATCATAGAGCCTGTTTCTCAGCTTGGAAACCTGTATCGCGGTCCTGACTGTCTGGATCATGGAGGTGGTTGCGCCCCCTGCCACATCGGTAGCAAGACCTACATGAAGCCCTTTTTGCAGATAGGTCTTGACCGGAGCGGCACCGGAAAAGAGGTTTGTGTTGGAATCAGGGCTGTGAGCGATGAAAACGCCGTTTTCCCTCAGGATCTCCTGTTCCTCTTCCCCGGACCATACGCAATGGGCCATGATGCATCCCTTTCCCTGTCCCATGAGGCCTGCCTTTACATAGCTCTGTGCATAGCACGAGGTGTCCGGCTCCAGCTGCCGCACATATTCAATTTCGGACAGGTTTTCCGAAAGATGCGACTGGCTCGGAAGGTCATACGTCTGTGCCAGCTCCGCCAGCCCTTTCATGAGTTCCCCTGTGCAGGAAGGGACAAACCTGGGTGTGAGGATGGCTCTGGTGTTCCGGAAACCGGACTCCTCCACATCCTCAATCCACTGCTTTGTTTCGGCAAGGGATTGTTCCGTGCTTTCGACATAATAGGAAGGTACATTCCTGTCCATGTTTACCTTTCCTACGCAGGTCACAAGTCCTGTCTCCTCCAGCATCTTCATGAGTAAAACAGTTGCCTGTCTGTGACTTGTGGCAAATATGGAGGCGCGGGTCGTCGCCCCCTTTTTCATTTCTTTTACAAAAAGACCGTAGGCTTTCTTCGCATAGGAGAGATCCTCGTATTTTGCTTCCTCGGGAAACGCATAGGTCTCCAGCCATTCCAGAAGCTCCATGTCCATGCCGGTCCCCCGGAACTGATACTGGGGCGCATGGATATGGAGATCCACCAGACCGGGAATAATCAGCTTATGCCCTGTCTCCCTGCGGGGAAGACTCCCGTATCTTTCCGGAAGCACGTCAAACACACCCTTCGAGCGCCCCCCGACACACACCAGATAAGCGTCATCAAATGTCTGTAATCTGTCCTTGTCCCTGCTGTAGCAAATGGATCCCCGAAATACAAAGCTTTCTTTCTCTGTCCTCATCCTGATGTCCCTTATCCTTCCGGTCTATGGCTGACGTTAGGTACGCGCTTCGAACCTTGGCGTTTCCCGTTGAGACTGTTATAGCATTATTATATCACGAAACCAGCTTCCCATATGTGATATTTTTCATTCATAAACAGATCTAGTGTGCCGCTTCCTTTCGTGTTAAAATGGAGCCATGGATATCACAACAGCTGCAGGAAGAATTCGCGCCATCTGCGTCAGCGAGAAGCGCGGCGTTACAAAAAAAGAAGTCGCTTCGGCAGCCCTCCGGGAGGGATACGGGATCGAGGGAGATGCGCATGCCGGAAAATGGCACCGGCAGGTGAGCATCCTGTCCGGAAGATGCGTGGACGATTTCAATCGCCGGGGAGCCGGCGTAAAAAGCGGGGATTTCGGCGAAAATCTTGTCCTGGACGGGATTGAATGCACCATGCTTCCCGTAGGCACGATTCTTACCCTCGGAGAGAGTGACCATGCTGCCAGGATCCGGATTACCCAGAAAGGAAAGACCTGTCACACCGGCTGTCACATCTACCGGAAAATGGGGGAATGCATCATGCCGAGTCAGGGGGTCTTTGGAGAGGTTCTCACGGGAGGAACCATCCATGCGGGGGATCCCGTCTGTGTCACTTACCCTGACAATGACCGCCCCTTTCAGGCAGCTGTGGTGGTTTTAAGCGATAAGGCTGCCAGCGGTATCCGCGAAGACGCAAGCGGTCCCATGGCCCGGGAAATCCTGCAAAAAAACGGATATAAAGTCATCGAGACACTGGTGATCCCGGATGATGCGGCGGCACTGAAGGCCGAGCTTATCCGTCTTTGCGATGGTCGTGAGGCGGATCTGGTCATTACCTCCGGCGGTACCGGTTTTTCCCCCCGGGACATTACCCCGGAAGTCACACAGGAAATCGCAGACCGGAATGCGCCGGGTATCGCCGAATATATCCGGATGAGATCCATGGAGCGCACCGACAGGGCAATGCTTTCCAGAGGTGTCTCCGTACTCCGTGGTCAAAGCCTGATCATCAACCTTCCCGGGAGTCCTCGGGCAGTGGAGGAATGTCTCGGCTTCATCCTCCACGGACTTGACCATGGCATCCGGGTACTCAGGGGAAACGCTTCTGAGTGCGCACGTCAGTGATATTCATGCGTTAACGATGTGTTTTACCCGAAAGGACACTTCATGGATACTGTCGAGCTTACACACTTTGATAACCAAGGCAATGCACGCATGGTCTCCGTCTCGCAGAAGGATGTCACCCTTCGTACTGCCACAGCCGGCGCCAGAGTTCTCCTGAACCGGCACACCTTCGATCTGATCAGGAGCGGGGGTGTCAAAAAAGGCGATGTGCTCACCGTAGCGCAGGTCGCCGGCATCATGGGTGTCAAACGTACACCTGATCTGATCCCCCTGTGTCATCCGATCGTGATTGATGGTGTTGATGTGCAGCTTCGTCTGAACGAACGGGATACTGCCGTGGAGATCACCGCCTCTGTCACCTGCACCGGGAAAACCGGTGTTGAGATGGAAGCCATCACTGCCTGCTCCGTAGCCGCCATGACCGTTTACGATATGTGCAAATCGGTACAACGGGATATCGTCCTCACGGACATCCGGCTCCTCAGTAAGTCAGGCGGTGTTCACGGGGACTATCAGGCTGCGCAGGCAGACACCACTGCGGATAAAGGGATTGCGACTTCGTCGCTGATTTGAGGAGGGCATCATAATGGACAAACAGTTACTGAAAAGCATGATCGACACGGCGCAGGGAAGGAAAGCCGCAGACCTCTGTATCAAAAACTGTCAGGTCGTGGATGTGTTTAACAGAGTCGTCTTTTCTTCGGATGTCTATATTACGGAGGGCATGATCGCGGGTTTTGGGGATGGTTCCAATCCTGCTGCAAAGGAAACCTTTGATGCGAAGGGCGCCTACCTTGCTCCCGGGCTGATCGACAGTCATGTCCATATCGAATCCAGCCACCTGTCTCCTGCCGAGTTCTCAAAGCAGGTAGTGCCCTGCGGCGTTACCACCGTCGTTGCCGATCCCCATGAAATCTGCAATGTCTGCGGTCTTGACGGCTTCCATTACATGCTGGAGGCGACAGAGCATATCGCACTTCAGGTGCTTCTGCAGTTCCCCTCCTGTGTGCCCGCCACGCCCTTCGAGAACGCCGGTGCCGTGTTGGAGGCTCTGGAAATCCATACATGCATCGGTCATGAAAGGGTGTTGGGACTGGGAGAACTCATGGATTATACGGGTGTCTGTGCCGCCGATGAGAGAGTGCTGGACAAGATCATGGAGGCAAGACGTATTCACAAGGTGATCGACGGTCACAGTCCCCATGTCAGCGGCAGCGCTCTGGACGCGTATGCCTCCTGCGGCATCCGTAATGACCATGAATGCGCGCATCCGGCGGAGCTTCAGGAGCGGATCCGAAAAGGCATGTATGTACTGCTCCGTCAGGGTACCGCCGCGCAGGATCTCGTAAACCTCCTTCCCGGGGTAACGCCGGAAAATGCTCCTTACTGCCTTTTCTGTACGGATGACAGGCAGGCTGCCAGTCTCCTGAAGGAAGGATCCATTGACAATAACATCAGGCTTTCCATCGAGCACGGCCTCGATCCCCTGACTGCCATCTCCATGGCCACCATCAATGCGGCAAACTGCTTTCATCTTACAGACAGAGGCGGTGTAGCACCCGGCCGTCGGGCGGATCTCATCCTCTTCCGGGATCTCAATGATTTCCGGGTGGAGGAGGTATGGATCGGTGGCCATCACGTTGCAAATAAAGGTCACTCTCTGGTTCGCGAGGCCCATGTCAGCACAAAGAGAGTATCCGGAAAGATGAATGTACGGGATTTTAGTGCCAAGAGGCTTGCTCTCCCGCTAAAAAGCAATAAAGTGAGAACCATCCAGACCACCCCCTACTCTATCACAACCAGGATCGGGGAAGCCGAGGTCTCTATGGATGAAAACGGAAACTGGACGAGAGATGAAAAGGACATCGTTAAGATCGCCGTGATCGAGCGCCACAAAGGAACCGGCAATGTGGGTGTCGGGCTCTTTGAAGGCTTTGGTTTGAAGGGCGGCGCTCTCGCTATCAGCGTTGCCCATGATTCTCACAATATTATGGTCGTGGGAGATCATGACAGAGACATGGAAATCGCCGTCAACCGTCTGATCGAGATGGGTGGCGGCATAGCCATCGCAAAAGAGGGGGTTCTTCTGGACAGTCTGGAGCATGAGATTGCAGGTCTGATGACGGACAGATCCTGTGAGTACGTGGCAAAGCGCATGTCAGAGCTTGAAGAGACCGCCAGAAAAGAGCTTCATATCAAAGAAAGTGCCGATCCCTTCATGACGCCCTGTTTCATGGCGCTCCCTGTCATCCCGGAAATCAGGATCACAGACATGGGCGTCTTTGATGTTCTTCGTTTTTGTCACGTTCCCGTGGAATGCTGACGATACCCTGATGCCGGGCGCAACGATTAGACCGGTGTGCCCTCTTTTTCGGATGCCGGCAGTTCTTTCCCCAGCCGTCTGTACATGGTCTTCTTCACAGCCCGCAGGATATTCTCATAGCCGGTACATCTGCAGAGATGTCCCGAAAGCTTTCTGCGGAGCTCTTCATCGCTGTAAAGGATCTGATCATTCAGGATCTCCACGGCCGTCATGAGAAAGCCCGGCGTACAGAATCCGCACTGGATGGCGCTCTCTTCCACAAAAGCCTGCTGGATGTCACTGAGCTCGCCCTCCGGAGACAGGAGGCCTTCCAGCGTCATAATTTCCTTTCCCTCTGCCCAGACCGCCAGATAAATGCAGGAATTAAATGCTTCTCCGTTGATCAGCACATTGCATGCCCCGCATTCCCCGACCTCACAGCCCTTTTTTACAGAGGTGAGGTTGTACTCATTTCGCAGCATATCCGTGAGGGATGCGCGCACATCCACCATCTTTTCCACTTTTTTTCCGTTAATCGTGCAGGAAACCTGCTTATACTGTACACCACTCATCCGACAACACCTCCCGCCAGCTCTATGGATTTCACAAGGGCTCTTTCTGCCATCTCCACGGCAATGTGCTGCCGGAAGGCCTTGCTCGCCCTCCAGGAATCCCTTGGATTGATGTCCTCAATGACGGACAGGGCAAAGCGTTTGATCAGCGCCATCCCGGGGGTCTCCCCATTCATGATATTCTCGGCCGTCGGGCAGCGCATGGGGACAGGTCCCGCCACACCATACGCGATGCGGCAGCGCTCCACGGTCTTCTTGTCAGGTGAAAGCCTGACGTTTACGCTGCATCCCAGGGTGGCGATCTCCATGGCGTTCCGCAATCCATACTTGATATAGTGACCGTAAGTATTCTCATAGCTTTCCCTTGGAATGAGAATGGCTGTCTGTATTTCGTCCGGTGCGATATCTACCTGTCCTGCCTTGATATAAAAGTCCTTGATTGGTACACGTCTCACGCCCTGGGAGCCTGTGAGCTCCACAATGCTCTCCCATGCATGGAGCGTGGAGGCAGAATCCGCAGAAGTCACGCCGTTGCAGGTATTGCCGCCGATGGTACCGATATTCCTGATCTGCGGTGATCCCACCTGATCCACCGCCTCTCCCAGTACGTTGCAGTATTTCTGAATCAACGGATCCTTTGTGATATGGGAGAAGCTGGTGAGGGAGCCGATCCGCAGGTTCCCGTCCTGATCCAGACTCACCCCCCGCAGGGCGTCAATCATGTATATGGAAATCAGCTCCTTGCCGGCTCTCTTTCCCTCACGCATCTGCACCAGAACATCAGACCCTCCTGCAATGATCTGGGCCTCGGGATGTTCTATCCGCAGCCGTATGGCATCCTCTACATCTCTTGCCTCATACAATGCTTTCATGTCATACATAGGCAGTCTCCTTCCTCTTACTATGCACCATGGATCATCCAGCCTTCAGGAACCCGCCTCTTCTCTCCAGGGATCCTTGATCAGTCCTGCTTTTGAAAACTCCGCAAACAATACGTGGGGATTCAAAGGAGTGTGATCAATGGCGACCCCTGTGGCCTGCAGCAGCGCGTTTCGTATGGCCGGAGCGCCCGAACATGCCGGCGGCTCTCCCAGGGACTTGGTGCCAAACGGAGAGGTGGGCTCCGGGTTCTCGATAAACATGGCGTGCAGACGGGGGTGATCCATAAAGGTGGAAAGCTTATAATCCAACAGATTACCGTTTAGGGGCTTCCCTGTTTTCTCATCAAAGATCAGCTGCTCCGACAGACCGAAGCCTATGGCCATGGACATGCCGCCATGTACCTGCGCTTCCGCCAGCGCCGGGTTAATCAGGTTTCCGCAGTCATGGACATTGACGATGTTTTTGACCGTTACCTTGCACATAGGGATATCCACCTCCACCTCTGCGAAGGTGCAGCCGAAGGAGTAGGCATTATTCCGTATCGTGTAGGTGCTCTCCGCCGTGATATGCTCGCTGTGCACGGGATTGTACTGGGCTGTCATGGCAAGCTCGCTGAGAGACATGAGTACCTGACGATCCTCTTTCCTGATGATCTCTCCATCCACGATGTCCATACAGCCGACAGCCTGCCGTGTCAGCTCATTGGCATACTTCAGAATCTTTTCTCTCAGGAGATCCGCCGTCTGTCTGATGGAAAAGCCTGCCACGTAGGTCTGGCGGGAGGCATAAGCCCCGAGACCCGTAGGTGTGATGTCGGTATCCTGACAGGATTTTACCCTCACATCCCTGTAGCTTCTCAATCCGACTGCCTCTGCCACCATCTGCGCATAAGCCGTGTCGGCTCCCTGTCCGATCTCCGTTTCCCCGCACTGAAAGGTCACGGTGCCGTCCAGATTCAAAGACATCCGGTTGGAGGAGGTTTCCAGCGCAATGGGATAAACCGCCGTATTATACCAGAAGGTGGCAAGCCCTATGCCGTGACGTATGTCTCCCTTCTCGTTGGCATAGGCTTCCCTTTTCCTCTCATAATCGATCGCCTCGGCTCCCTTTGCCATACATTCCCGATAGGTGTCATAATAGTTTGTATTTCCCGAAAAATCGTCATGGAACCCCTTGGGCATCACATTTTTCTTTCGAAACTCGTAAGAGTCCATGCCAATGGCTCTGGCGCAGTCTTCGATATTGGACTCATCCGCAAACGTCGCCTGGGGCATCCCATATCCTCTCATGGCACCCGCCGTGGGACGGTTCGTATATACCGTATAGGCATCGCACTCCATATTGTCGCAGGGGTAATGCTGGGGGAAGGAACCCATAGCCTTTGCCACAATGGAATGACCGTGGGAAGCGTAGGCTCCCTGATTGGAAAAGCACTCCACCTTTCTGGCTACAATGGTGCCGTCCTTCCTGAGATGGGTCACGATATGAAAACGAATGGCGTGTCTCACACGATTGGAGACAAAGGTTTCCTCTCTGGAACAGTCGATACGGACGGGCCGTCCTCCCACCCTTGTGCAGCACCATGCGCAGAGAGGCTCATACAGGGCATCCTGCTTATTGCCAAAGCCCCCGCCTATATAGGGTTTGATGATCTCTATGTCAGCCCAGGGACGCCCCAAGGCCTGTCCCACCACCCGTCTGATAATATGGGGAATCTGTGTGGAAGACACCACAACGATGCGTCCGTTCTCTTCGTATGCGTAGCACCCGTGGTTTTCAATGTGGCAATGCTGTACCGTGGGCGTCTCATATACCTTATCGACACAGATCAGTCCGGGTTCCCGGATGGCTGCAGCGTAATCACCCTTTCGGATATCCGTATGCCTGAGTATGTTGTTTGGCACAGTCTCATGAAGCTGCGGTGCATCCGGTTTCATGGCATCCTCTGCATCCAGGACAAAGGGCAGCTCCTCATATTCCACCTGCAGGGCTCTCACGCCCTGATTGGCAGATACCTCGTCCTCCGCTATGACCACAGCCACATCATCGCCCCAGTAGCGCACATGCCGGTTCAGAAGGTGACGGTCTGCCGTGTCCTGATGACCCGGATCCATAGACCAGGGGTGTCCTGCCGTTGGAAAAGCAATGTCCGGCACATCAAAGCATGTCAGCACCTTCACCACCCCGGGAATCGATTCTGCAGCCTCTTTCTGCACCTTTTTCACCATGCCGTGAGCGATTTCGGCATGCTTGATCCGTACGTAAAGCGTCCCGGCCGGAATCCTGTCTTCGTAGTATTTCGTCCTCCCGCTCGCCTTATCAAAGGCATCCACGCGGATCTCTCTCTTTCCAACCTTGCTCATCCGATGCCCTCCTTTCTTCGATGTGTTATAGTATATAGTGAACGCATGATACAGGAGCTGTTGAAACATGACTTCAGAAAAAAAAACATCCATCGGCTGCGTCATCATGGCAGCGGGCAATTCCACACGCTTCGGTGAAAATAAGCTCCTCGCTCTCTATGAGGGAAAGTCCCTGATCCGTCACGCTTTGGATGCTGTCCCTGCCGCATCTTTCAGCCGTATCTGTGTCGTAACGCAATACGAAAAGGTCAGATCGCTGGCGCTCTCCTACGGCTTTCTTGTGATAGAAAACAACCGTCCCGACGAGGGAATAAGCCGCACCGTCCGTCTCGGCACCGAGGCGTTGATGGACAGCTGCGATGCCATCCTGTATATGGTATCCGATCAGCCCCGCCTGAAAAAAAGCAGCATCTCAAGCCTGATCGCTCTATACCGCCGTCACCCGGACAAAATCGTCTGCGCCTCTGCCGGCGGGAAACGGGGCAACCCCTGTATCTTTCCGAAACAGTATTTCGGTTCTCTCCTGACGCTTACCGGCGACACCGGCGGCAGCGCCGTGATCCGCGCTCATGAGGATGCGCTGCTGCTCCTGAACATGGATCCTGAGGAGCTTTACGACATAGACACAAAGGATTGATCCTTCCCTCTACTTCTTCTCATAAGGCGTATCCGTAAGCGGCAGCGAAAACCGCCTTTTGCCATCCAGTCTGAAGTAGGCGTCGCTGATAGCCGGCGCTGTGGGAATGGAAGTGATTTCTCCGATTCCGATGGCGCCGTTTGCCATCTCCAGACCCGGCTTATCCACCACGATTGCCTTTACCTCCGGCACATCCGTTGCCCTGAAGAGTCCCAGCGTGCCATACTTTGCGGTGGGTTTGCAGTTGTCGTCTATGGGATAACGCTCTGTCAGCGCATAGCCCATGGACATGACCACGCCTCCCTCGATCTGCCCCTCACAGGAAAGAGGATTGACTGCCTTCCCCACATCATGTGCGGCCACGATCTCCTTTACTTTCCCTGTCTCCGGATCCAGCACGCACAAGTGCGTCGCATAGCCGTATGCCACATGGGAGACGGGGTTCTTTTTGTCCGCTCCCAAAGGATCTGTAGCAGCCAGATACTCGCCGGTAAATGTCTGTCCTGTCAGATCTGACAGATTTTTCCCCTTCATTGCCGAAACCAGCTTTTCGCAGGCTCTCCGCACGGCCTCCCCGGTGATCAGGGTCTGCCTTGAGCCGGAGGTGTCGCCGGAGTCCGGTGCGATCCAGGTGTTGCTTCTCTCATAGACAATATCCTCAGGATCGATATGGGCATTGCTCACAACCATCTGTATCAGCACCGTCCCGAGCCCCTGCCCGATGCAGGATGCGCCCGCATAGATATGAACCTTCGCATCCTCCTGGACGATCAGCTTCGCTCTTCCCCAGTCAGGAAGGCCCACGCCCACACCGGAGTTCTTCATGGCACAGGCCAGACCCACAGGCAGCCCTTTCTTTACAGCCTCTTCATAATAGGGTCTGACTGCATCCAGGGTTTCCACCAGTCCCGTCTCCGGGCCCACGATCTGGCCGTTGGGAAGCACCTGTCCCGGACGGATGGCATTTCTGTAGCGTATCTCAAAGGAGCTGATCCCCACTTTGTCCGCCATCATATTCAACAGTGTCTCGGTGGCAAAGCAGGTCTGGGTAACACCAAACCCCCGGAAAGCCCCGGCGGGCGGGTTATTGGTGTAGTAGGCCGTGCCCTCGATCTCAAAATTCTCGTAGGCGTAAGGTCCCGCGGCATGGGTACAGGCCCTTTCCAGGACGGGTCCGCCCAGAGAGGCAAAGGCGCCCGTATCCGACACCACCTTTGCTTTCACCCCCCGGATGATTCCGTTTTCGTCACACCCCATGGTAAAATCCATCCACATGGGATGCCGTTTGGGATGGATCAGGATGGATTCCTGCCTCGAAAGCTTCACCTTCACCGGCACTCTTGAGACATAGGCGATGAGCGCAGCATGATGCTGGACAGACATGTCCTCCTTGCCTCCGAAGCCGCCTCCCACCAGCTGATTCTCCACCAGGCAGTGCTCGTAATCCACCCCCAGCATAGCTGCGCATTCATGCAGCGTGGTATGGGCGCTCTGGTCTGTGGTCAGGAGCTTGACGCCTCCATTCTCCAGCGGTACAGCCACACAGCACTCAGGCTCCAAAAAAGCATGCTCCGTCCAGGGTGTCTCAAAATGTGCGCTCAGCACATATCTGCTTTCGCTGATGGCCTTGTCGGCATCTCCCCTGGACACGTGCTTATACGCCTGCACATTGTCCTTTTCCATCTCAAAGACAAGGGGCGCACCGGGTTCTGCCGCTTCCTTCGGATCATGCACGGCGGGCAGCACCTCGTAGGTCACATGAACCAGCTTCTTCGCTTCCTCCAGGGTCTCCAGATCCCTCGCACATACCAAAGCGACAGCATCCCCCAGGTAATGGGTGATCTCTCCCTCCGGGATCAGCGTCGGCTGATCCTTTTTGATATGTCCCACATAGTTTTGTCCGGGAATGTCCTTAGCCGTAAGGACGGAAACCACACCCGGCAGCGCCTCTGCCTCTGTGGTATCGATCTTCAACACCCTGGCTCTCGGATAAGCACTGCGAACCGCACTGCCGTAGCACATGCCCTCCACATAGATATCGTCCGGATATTTGCCGTATCCCTGCACCTTCTCTCTGACATCAATCCGCTGTACTCTGGATCCCACCTGCCAGTTCGAAGCGCCGGGTGCGGGGAGCTTCCCCTCCCGCAAAATCCTTGCCGCAAGCAAAATGGCATCCACAATCTTTACATATCCCGTACAGCGGCACAGATTGCCGCGGATCGCTGCCTTCGCCTCGTCTCTCGTAGGATCCTTCACGTGATCCAGCAGACCCTTGGCGCACATCACCATGCCCGGCGTGCAGAACCCGCATTGTACCGCACCTGCCTCTCCGAAGGCAAAGGTATAGACCTCCTTTTCCCATGCCGAGAGCCCCTCCACGGTAAGGACGTGTTTTCCCTCCAGTTTGTCCGTCTGTTGAACGCAGGCTCTCATGGGCTTGCCATCGATCAGCACCGTGCAGGTACCGCAGGCTCCTTCACTGCAGCCGTCCTTCACACTGGTAAGATGCAGCGTATCCCTGAGATACCGGATCAGCTTCTGATTCTTTTCCGTCGTCACAGTCTTTCCATTGATAAAAAATGTCGACATGGCTGCTCCTTTCTAAGGGAACGCTACAGCACACTCACTTCTCACTCACTTCTGAAGGGTCATCAGGAATTCTCCGTCCTCTTCCTCGGTTTCAACCCGGTATCCCTGAGACGAAGCGTATCTTGTAATGTTTTCCACACACACCCTTGCATCCACCTTTACCTTGATCTCCGGCGGAAAGTTTTCTTTTTTCACTGCCTCCTGCACCATTACCACGGGTATGGGACAGCTTTGTCCTCTGGCATCTATCATCTCTCCTGACTCCTTTCTTTTCTTAACAGTGTACTGTTCATCAACGAGATCAGCAGAAACACACCAAACCCGATGAACAATGCGACCTTTCCGGGAGTGGCAATGCCGCCTACGGTATAAACCCCGTCATTGACAGCATCAGAGCTTCCGGCCAGCTTAAAGTTGTGTGCAATGGCTGCACCCACCAGCATTCCGAAGACCGTCACGGCACTGTCTCCATTTCCCTCTCCTGCCAGAATGAGCTGGCGAAGGGGACAGCCACCCACGAGCACGCTTCCCCAGCCCACCAGAACCATGCCAAGCAGGTTCCAGAGCTCTGAAGAATGTGAGATAGGCTGTGAGAGTGTGGAAAAACCGGTGAATTTTCCCATGATCACATTGCCAATCAGCACAGTGACAAAGATTGCGGCAAACCCTGACAGCAGGCTGAAGTCACGAAACATCACCATGTCTCTCATGCCACCCACCATACACAGTCTGGACTTCTGGGCAACAGCGCCGATGATCAGGGAAATCAACAGGGAAGCCAGAACCGGTGCGGCTTTTGAGCCGGGCCCCTCCTCAGAGAATGCAAACAGTGTCGGTACCAAAAGGAACAGAATAAAAAACAGAACCAGCGCCCCCGGCAAAGCAAAGCCGTCTGTCCTGGTTACCACGTAGGAGCGTTTTAAGGTGAAGCCTTTTTTCAGGAAAAAGATACCGATCAGAATCCCGATAAAGAAGCCCAGCAGTCCTACAAAAGCATTCAGATCTCCGGCTCCCATGCGGATAACCATCCGTAAGGGGCAGCCTAAGAATACCAGCGCACCGATCATCACAAAAGCACCGATGCAAAAGCGGATCGCGGGAGAAGATCCGGCCTTCGCCTTGAACTCCCTTGTGCAGAGCGACATGATGAGAGACCCGGCAACCAGTCCCACGATCTCCGGTCTGAAATACTGTACGGGCGCGGCCTGATGCAGCTTCAATGCCCCCGCAATGTCCCGCAAAAAGCAGGCAATGCAAATGCCCATATTGGGCGGATTCCCGAGAGCCATCAGTACGCAGGCCCCGGCCCCCACGATAACCCCTGTCAGGATCACAAAGATGTTGATTTTTTTTGTCATTTTCACACTCCTCCTCGTGTAATCATATATGTCAAGGCCCCTACTGCTGACCTGACCTCCTCCACGGTATTGTAATAGCCGAAGCTGAACCTCACGGCGCCCTGTCGGCGGGTGCCCAGCGCCTCATGCATCAGGGGTGCACAATGCGCCCCCGCTCTCACGGCGATTCCAAAGTCCTGCATAAGGATGTCTGCCACCTTTCCGGAATCCATGTCCCCCAGATTCAGCGTGACGATGGGACAGCGACACGTGCTTTCCTGATCCCCCAGAATCTGTACCCCCGGAATAGCGCAAATCTCCTGATAAAAAAGGTCAGACAGGGACATCTCCTTTTTACGGATCGTCTCCGTACCGTTTTCCAGAATAAAATCCAGCGCCGCTGAGAGACCTGCGATGCCGTGCCCGTTTAAGGTGCCTGCTTCCAGCCGTGTCGGGTATTCCTTTGGCTGCTCCCTCAGGTGTGACTGGACGCCGGTGCCTCCTGTCTTGAGGGGCGCGATGTCCACCTCACCCTGAATACAGAGCCCTCCTGTCCCCTGGGGTCCCATCAGAGACTTGTGCCCGGTAAAGCAAAGGATGGCTCTGTTGAACTCCCTCAAATCAATATCGTGAACACCGGCTGTCTGAGAAGCGTCCACAATCAGGAGCAGATCATGGGAAGAGGCGATCTCTCCTATCCTTTGGATATCAAGGACGTTCCCCGTAAGGTTGGAGGCATGGGTGCAGACAATCGCCTTCGTTTCCGGGCGGATCAGTCTTTCAAAATCCTCCAGCGCCACATTTCCCAGCCTGTCGGCTTGCACAAAGGATAGTGCCACCCCTCTCTCTTTTTCCAGCCTGTACAGAGGACGGAGCACGGAATTATGCTCGAGGACAGTGGTAACCACGTGATCTCCTGCCCCGAGGGTGCCAAGGATCGCCATATTCAAAGCCTCTGTGGCATTAGAGGTAAAGACCACCCTCTCCGGCGACGCCGCGTGAAACAGAGACGCGATCTTCTCCCGGGTTCCAAAAATCATCCGATCCGCATCCAGGGTCCCCGTATGTGCACCTCTGGATGCATTGCCAAGTGTCCCAAGGGCTTTTACCACCGCTTCCGACACACAGGGCGGTTTTTGGAGTGTCGTGGCGGCATTGTCCAGATAGATCATTGCAGAAAAATCCTCTTTCCTCCCCGATAGGCTTCCACGGTACCGATCAGCTGCGCAGAGGGAACCACGTCTCCAAGCTCCTCCAAAAGCCCGGCTGCATCCCGCTCATCCACCGCCATCAGAAGCCCCCCGGAGGTCTGCGGATCGTAGAGTACATCCTGCACCGCCAGAGAGACGCTTCCCGGATCCACGCTTTCCTCCGCAAAGCTCCTGTTGCGATACATCCCCTCCGGCAGAATCCCCAGCGTCGCCAGTTCCACGGCCTTTTGTATCAGATCCACCGAGGTGGTATCGATATGAAGCTCTTGATCGCTTCCCTCCGCCATCTCAAGACCGTGTCCCAGGAGCGAAAAGCCCGTGACATCCGTGCAGGCATGAACCCGGTATTTTACCATGACATTTCTCGCCGCCTTATTGAGTGTGGTCATGAGATCTACCACCATCTCCATGTCCTTCTCCCCGGCCATATCCACCTTGGCCGCGGTAGTGATGATGCCGATCCCCAGAGGTTTTGTCAGAATAAGCACATCGCCTTCTTTTGCTCCGCTGTTTGTCCATATCCTGTCAGGATGTACAAAGCCTGTTACGGAAAGCCCGTACTTCGGTTCCTCATCCAGAATACTGTGACCGCCTGCTATGACGGTACCCGCCTCATAAGCCTTGTCATAACCGCCCCGGAGGATCTCATGCACTGTCTCCTTCGGCATATCCTTTGGTACGGCCATGATATTCAATGCGGTCTTCGGCTCCCCTCCCATGGCATAGACATCGGAAAGGGCATTGGTTGCCGCAATCTGCCCGAAGATATAGGGGTCATCATGAATGGGTGGAAAAAAATCCACCGTCTGCACCAGTGCAAGTTCGTCAGAGACCCTGTAGACGCTGGCATCGTCTGACTTGTCATATCCTACCAGAAGAGCCGGATCACGACGGGTCTTCATATCTCCCAGAAGCTGTGCCAGAACACCTGCCCCCACCTTTGCGCCGCAGCCCGCGCACTTTGCCAGTTTTGTGAGTTTTACCGTATTTTCCATCCTATTATGTAAAAAAGCCTTTTCCTCTTTCCCTCGTCGTCATTTCCAATCCTGCCCGTCAGCATTTATCTGACGTGAAGAATTGCCTCCAGCACCCCGCCGGCCACGGATAAAGCCTTATCGGAAACCAGATTGCAATACTCCTTTTCACCCCGGGGATCCACGTCTCCGGATTTCATCCCCTTCGTCACTTTCACTCCATCCGCCAGCAATCCTCTCAACACGCCGGAGATCGTGGCTTTGACAGGGATGCCCTCCACTGTTCCCACGGTTTCTCCCGCTTCCACCGATTCCCCGATTTTTTTTACGCCGGAGAAGACACCGTCTTCCGGAGCACGGATGACCCTCTCTCCGGCGAATCCTCCGATCAGCCCCGGTATATTGGTATTGGGAAGCGCGCTCCCTTCATAGTACACGCGGCCCAGTGTATGCCCCCGCATGGTCTCCACCACGGCATGGCAGTCCTTCCCTGCCGTAAAACCCGGTCCCACGCCGATCACCACCGGCGCATAGCTCATTTCTGTTCCGAGATTTTTCTTCGCCAGAATGGCATCCACAAGAACATCGGGAGAAAGCGCTATTCTCATCTCACACTCCGGATCGATCAGCACCGGGATCATCCCTTTCGCAAGGACATCCTCCGCCTCTTTTGCATCCCCGCAGAGAATCGCCGTGATGTCCTCCACCTGCTGCTTCCCATTCCTGACAGCATCAGAGAACGCCACCGTACGCCTGATGGTGGTGGGATCGGCTGTCTCCGTCATGATCACCTTCATCCCCGCACGATAAAGCCGCAGAGCGATCCCGCTTGCAATATCCCCGGCTCCTCTGATCAGGACTCTTACAGACATAGCCCCTTCTCCTCCCTTCTATAGCTCAATCTGCGATAGTTTCTGTTTCTCAGGCTTCCCATTACCACAGGCATCTCCAGATATCCCGCCAGTTCTGCGGCATCAGCCGTTTCTCTTTCCGATTCAGCCTTATTCACAAACAGAATATCTCCAAAGCCCTCTTTCCTGACAACCTTTGCACAGGATGCGGGTGTGACCATATCGTCCACGGACACACCGGCGATGCCGGCCCACAGTTCGGGACGATGGCAGACCTCCTTCACGGGCTTATCAAAGCCATCCGCCCCCACGACAAGAATGGTAAGCTTTGCTTCCTCCGGTATCACAGGCTCATGAGATGCATGAGCCTTGAGAGGCAGCCCTTTTGACCCATCCGCCTCCACCAGAATATAATCAGCAAGCCCCTCCAGTTCCCGGAAGGACAGCCCCGGCGCAGTGACCTTATGATCTTTGTCAATCCTCCCCGCACAGACCACTCCTCCACGGGATATCCCCTCGCGGATCGCATCCGCCTCTCCGGTAATGAGAGGATAGTCCTCTGGTATCCGGATGTGTGTCGAAGTGCAGAAGACAACTGTGCCCTTCTCCTTCAGCTCTTCTGCCAGTGTGGTCATCAGTGTGGTCTTTCCGCCACCCCCGATGATGGCAGTGATGCCCTTTGGAACAGCCAAAAACGGCAGTATCTCCATTCCCTTTTCCTATTCTCCGGCGCCCTGGTCAGACCTCCAGCTCATACATTCCCTCAAACGCAATGCCCTTATTGGAAAGCAGCGTTTCCAACGCACTTCGTGTCTCCGGAGAACCACACCATGCAATACCGCAATCCGCGGAAAGCGCCCTTGGCGTCGGAAAAAGTCTTCCCTCTATCTTCTCACCGGCGCAGGCCTTCTCCACGGCCATTGCCTCTGCCGTCGTATGAAAAGTGACAACGAGCCTTTTCTTCTTTTCTATCATATACTGAACTTTCTGCTGTTGTAAACGGTAGTTTATTCTCCTGCCCCCTCGAACGATTGCCCGCCGCATGTCGCAAGCACATAAGCGTCTGCTTTGTGAGCGAGAATGTGATTCTTATCAGATTTCTCAATGCCTCGCAACGAGCACACAGGACGTGTGCGAGAGCGAGCATCTGCCATGGATGGCAGGTTGCGAGCGGTTGCGGGAACGATCGATGCCTTGGCAAATCTGATTAGAAGCACATCGAGCGAGCATTGCAGACCGTTGGGCTGGCGACACGTGGCGGGCAATCGTTCAGGGAGGGGAGTAGACTACCGGTTGGAAGGATCCTGGACGAGGGAGGATGTCCCTCGTTGCAGGTATCTGCCGTCTCCTCTGGCTCCTGTGAATACGTTGCCCCGGACGATGATCCGGCCGCGCTGCATGACCAGTTTGATTCGCCCTGAGAGGTTCCTGTTCTCGTAGCAGGTATAATCCCCTTTGCCGTGGAGATTCTTTTTTGTGAGAAGGGTTTCCTTGGCAGGATCCAGGATCACGATGTCCGCATCGGCATCCGGGGCGATGACACCCTTTTTCGGAAAGAGGCCGAAGATTCTTGCGGGATTCGCAGCTGTGTATTTGACCAGCTGGGGGAGGGTGATACGCTCCTTCCTCACACCTTCGCTGTACAGGAGGAGAAGCCTCTCCTCCACCCCGGGGGCCCCATTCGGGCAAAGCCTGAAATCCTCTCTTCCCCGTGTTTTCTGTTCCGCAAATGTGAAAGGGCAGTGATCCGTAGCGACCGTATCCAGCACATTGTTCGAAAGGGCTTCCCAAAGAGCCTCCCGGTCTGCCTCGGTTCTCAGGGGCGGAGACATGATGGCTTTCAGGCCTTCCGAAGGGTCCTCATAAAGTGACTGATCCAGCAGGAGGTACTGGGGACAGGTCTCCACACCGAAATGTTTCTGCCCTCTTCCGATAGCAGCTTTTACTTCCTCCAGTCCTGCTTTGCTGGAAAGATGGACGATGTAAAGAGGTGCTTCCCCTGCGCGGTATGCAAGATAAAGCATCCTGTTTACGGCCTCGGCCTCCGCTTCCGGCGGGCGGCTCTTGGGGTGATATTTTGCGGAAAGCTGCCCGGTCTTCCCATAGAAATCTCTGAGATAGGCGATCATCCCGTCATTTTCACAATGAACCGCGATCAGCAGCCCGCTCTGCCTTGCTTCCCGCAGAACCGCAAACACATCCCTGTCGTGCAGCATCTGGTCGTAGGTGAGGTAGAGTTTGAAGCTTGTGATGCCCTCTTTTGCAGCGATCTCCCTCATTTCCGATAATGTGCGTTCGTCCGCCTTCTCCTGAAGCACCCCGTGAAAGCCGTAATCGATCACCGCATTACCGTCTGCCAGTTTGTGATAGGCATGCACCTGATGCCAGGGATAGGAACCCTGCGGTCCGAAAGCCATATGGTCTATGATGGTGGTGGTTCCTCCACAGGCAGCAGCCACAGTGCCGCTGTAGAAATCATCGCAGGCGCGTGTGAAGCCCACATCCAGATCCATGTGGGTATGGGCGTCCACTGCGCCGGGCAGAACCAGGCACCCGGCGGCATCCATTACCTCAGCGCCGCCGGTATCTAGCCCGGGTGAGACTGTCCTGATCGTCTCGCCGTCTATCAGCACATCCTGCTCTGCATACCCGGTGTCGTTTACCACGATCCCGTTTTTGATTACAGTCTTCATCGCAAAAACCCGTTTAAAAGCCGGCGTTTTCTATAGTACCGCCACCGCCTCGATCTCTACCTTTGCTCCCTTCGGAATCGCTGCAACCTGAAAAGCCGCCCTTGCCGGGAAAGGCTCCTTGAAGAATGTGGCATATACCTCATTCATCGCCGCAAAGTCAGCGATATCCGCAAGAAGTACCGTTGTCTTCACCACATTTCCCATGTCCGCACCGGCCTCCTTCAGGATATTCTGAATATTCTTCAGGCTCTGTTCGGTCTGGCTTTTGATGTCATCTCCCGCAAATTCGCCTGTGGCAGGATCCACCGGGAGCTGCCCCGATACGTAAATCGTGTTTTGTGCCTTCACCGCCTGAGAATACGGTCCGATGGCAGCAGGTGCCTCTTTGGTGTGTACTGATTGATTCATATTGTCCTCCTTTTCATCATAACTGATGTCATTGGGTTTCAGAGTCTCATGCCGTTATGACAGTCCCCGTCTTCCCGGCGATGCCGTCTCTTGCTTTCTCCAGCAGCGTGATCAGCGCACGCCGCCCCTTTTTGGATTCCGCGAAGCGGACGGATGCCTCCACCTTTGGAAGCATGGAGCCCGGCGCAAACTCTCCGTCGTCTATATATTGTCTTGCTTCCTCTGCTGTCAGTGTGGAAAGCCACTTTTCATCCGGTTTTCCGTAATGGATGGCCACCTTCTCCACTGCCGTCAGGATAATGAGGAGATCCGCATCCAGAGACTCTGCCAGACACTCCGCCGCAAAATCCTTGTCGATCACTGCCGCCGCACCCTTTAAATGATGTTCCGAGGTGTGATATACCGGAATGCCACCCCCTCCGCAGGCCACCACGATATGATCGGACTCCATCAGAGATCGGATGGTATCCAGCTCCACGATCGCCTTCGGTTTCGGGGAGGCCACTACCCTGCGATAGCCCCTGCCGGCATCCTCAACCACCTGATAATCACGATCCCGTACCAGTGCGTCGGCCTCTTCCTTTGTCATGAAGGCCCCGATGGGCTTCGTCGGATGATCAAAGGCCGGATCCTGATGATCCACCTCCACCTGTGTCAGCACCGTGGCGCAATCCTTTTTGATTCCTCTGTCCAGAAGCTCCTCCTTCAGGGCATTCTGAAGGTCATAGCCGATATATCCCTGGCTCATGGCTACGCAGACGGAAAGCGGGCAGGGAATATACTTTTCAGGTTCCGATCTGGTAAGGAGGGTCATGCCATTTTGTATCATACCCACCTGGGGCCCGTTTCCATGGACAATCACGACCTCATGTCCGTCCTCGATCAGATCCGCAATAGCGACAGCGGTTTTCTTTACCGCAGCCATCTGTTCCGGCAGATTGTTTCCCAGCGCATTCCCTCCAAGCGCGATCACGATTTTCTTTCCCATGACAGATTCCTCCATTTTGCTGATATCTGTAAGAAGCTTTCCCCGGAAATCACATGCCGTCTGCGGCATTGTGATTCTGAGGCTTTTATTGAAACTGCCTTGGATTCTTCCGCTCTGCCAGCGTCTTCAATGTGGCAGCCGGATCCTTTACCTTCGCAAGGAAGATCATCGCCGCAATGATATAAGGCTTGAAGCTCGCCTCCTTATACAGCGCTGTTCTGTAGCGGTCGAATACGGAGGCTTCCACTTCGCCGTCCACACAGGATACCCCGTTGATGTCTGCGGGCAGGCAGTGCAGATACAGCGCTTTTCCTCCTCTCGTGGTCTTCATAAGCTCTTCCGTACAGCACCAGTCCTTATGGGTCGCATTCTGGGCAAGCAGTTCTTTTTCCAGTGCATCAATCCCTGCCTGATCTCCTTTTCCATAAAGGTCAGTTCTCTTTTCCATGGCCGCGAAGGGTGCCCAGCTCTTGGGATATACCACATCCGCATCCCGGAAGGCTTCCGCCATGGAGTTTGTCTTGACAAAGCTCCCGCCCGTGGCTGCCGCATTCTTCTTTGCCACCTCCTCTACATCACTCATCACGTCATACCCCTCCGGATGTGCCAGCGTCACATCCATGCCAAAGCGGGTCATGAGACCGATGACGCCCTGCGGAACGGACAGCGGCTTTCCGTAGCTGGGGGAATAAGCCCAGGTCATGGCTACCTTCTTGCCCTTGAGATTCTCCACACCGCCGAAGGTATGGATGATATGAAGCATATCCGCCATACACTGGGTAGGATGGTCGATATCGCACTGCAGATTGACAAGGGTGGGCTTTTGCGCCAGCACACCTTCCCGATAGCCTTCTGTCACGGCATCCACCACATCATGCATATACCTGTTGCCTTTACCGATATACATATCATCCCGGATGCCAATCACGTCCGCCATAAAAGAAATCATGTTTGCTGTCTCTCTGACGGTTTCTCCATGAGCGATCTGACTCTTTCCTTCGTCCAGATCCTGTACCTCCAGACCCAGGAGGTTGCAGGCCGATGCAAAAGAAAACCTGGTTCTCGTGGAATTGTCCCGGAAAAGAGAGATCCCGAGACCGGAATCAAAAATCTTTGTGGAAATATTGTTTTCCCTCAGATGACGAAGTGCATCCGCCACCGTAAATACCGCGGCAAGCTCATCATCGGTATGCTCCCACGTCAGAAAGAAATCCCCCTCATACATGTTCCTGAAATCCAGCGTTGCCAGCTTGTCCATGAATTCCTTCAAATCACTCATTTTTTACCTCCTTTTTCTGTCTTTGTGCCTGCTCTCTTATTTGATATCGTTGTCCGTTTTTCCCCCGCGGAACTGGGTTACGTCATCTGTTTTATTCTCCTCGTTATAGAGATTGACTGCTGCCACATAGACAGCTGCACATCGCACCAGATCGTCCTTGTAGGTGATCTCATTCGGTGCATGGGCCTGACTCTCCGCTCCCGGGCCAAAGCCTACACACGGAATCCCGTAGCGCCCCTGAATCGAGACACAGTTGGTGGAAAATGTCCACTTGTCAATCAGGGGACGGTTCCGAAGCTCCTTCGTGGAATCGGGACCCATCCTGTGATCTCCGTAGAGACCCTTGTGGGCATCCACCAGTGCCTGCACATGCGCGGCATTCTCCTTATTGATCCATGTGGGGAAATAGCACTCTGTCTCATATACCTCCCCGGTCCAGGACGGGCGGTCATACATATACATGGAAACCGTGACATCCTCCCCATACTTCTTCACGCTGGGAAGGGTCCGGATCTCATCAAGACAGGATTCCCAGGTCTCCCCTGCGGTCATACGGCGGTCAACGGATACCGCACAGCTGTCCGCAACGGCGCAGCGGCTTGGAGACGTGTAAAAAATCTGGGATACGGTACAGGTCCCTCTTCCCAAAAACCTGGCATCCTCATAATGCTCCGGGTTGTATTTCGGATCCAGCATCTTGACAAGCCCCTTGATCTGTGTACTGTCATCGCATCCGTTGTTGTTCAGGGCACGGATATCGGCAATGATGTCCGCCATTTTATAGATCGCGTTATCCCCCCGCTCCGGTGCCGATCCATGGCAGGAAACCCCCTTTACATCCACACGGATCTCCATGCGTCCTCTGTGTCCGCGATAGATACCGCCGTCGGTGGGCTCCGTGGAAATCACAAACTCCGGTCTGATATTTTCCTTGTTGTAAATATACTGCCAGCACATGCCGTCGCAGTCCTCCTCCTGGACCGACCCGACGATCATGATCCTGTAGCCCTTGGGGATCAGGTTCAGATCCTTCATGATTTTGGCACTGTATACGGCACTGCAGACGCCCCCCTCCTGGTCGGAGCCGCCCCGTCCGTAGATGATCTCCTCCGTCTCATATCCCTCGTAGGGATCCTTGTCCCAGTTATCACGGTTTCCGATGCCAACCGTGTCAATGTGTCCGTCGATGGCGATGATCTTGTCCCCATCCCCGATCCATCCGATCACATTGCCGAGACCGTCGATCTCCGCCTTATCAAAACCGAGCTTTTCCATCTCCGCCTTGATGCACATCGCCACTTCCTTCTCCTCACAGCTCTCGCTGGGATGGGAAATCATGGCCCGGAGAAAGGCCGTCATATCCTTTCTGTAGCCCTCTGCCGCTTCTTTGATTTTTTCAAAATCCAATGTCATCTTCCTCTCCTTTCAAAACCCTTTTCCTGCCAGCTACAACATTTACGATCCCTATTCATCCTTTCCTTCCCATACAATTTTCCGGTAACGTTCCGGATCCGTGTCTCCCTCGGTGGAAAACAGGAGTATCTTTGACTCCCCGGTAAGACCCAGACTTTCCCTGCACTCCTGATAGTCCGGATCCTGCATGAGGGTGCTCACTACCCCCATCCCCACAGCTCCGGACTCCCCGCTGATGACTCTGGGGTCATTCCTGCAGGGGGCGGACAGCTCCCGCATGCCCCTCGCCGCAACCCAGTCGGGACAGGAAAGAAACGCGGTGGCATGGTTCCGCAGGATATCCCATCCGATGATGTTGGGCTCTCCGCAGGCCAGACCCGCCATGATGGTGGCCAGGTCTCCTGTCACCGTGCGGGGCTCCCCGTCTCCCGCGACAGCACCCTTGTAGAGGCAGGCTGCCGCATCTGCTTCCATGATGATGAATTTGGGGGGATTGTCTGGATAAAGATTGGTGAAAAACCCCACGACTGCCCCTGCCAGACTCCCGACACCGGCCTGTACAAAGATATGGGTGGGTCGATCCACACCCGCTTTTTTCAGCCCTTCGGCTGCTTCAAGAGCCATGCTTCCGTAGCCCTGCATGATCCAGGAGGGAATTTCCTCATAGCCGTCCCATGCTGTATCCTGCACCACAACACCGTGCTCCGTCTCCGCGGCTTCCTTTGCCGCAAGACGCACGCAGTCATCATAGTTCATGTCCTCTATGGTGACGGCTGCTCCCTCCTTTGCGATATTGTCAAAGCGGGATTTTGTGCTTCCCTTGGGCATATGCACCACCGCCTTCTGCTTCAGCCGGTTGGCGGCCCATGCCACACCGCGTCCGTGATTGCCGTCTGTGGCGGTAAAAAAGGTCGCCTGTCCAAACTCCCTGCGAAGCTCGTCTCCGGTGAGATATTCATAGGTCATGTCGGAAACATCTCTCCCGGTCTCCTTTGCGATATACTTTGCCATGGCGAAGGACCCGCCCAGAACCTTGAAGGCATTCAGACCGAAGCGGTAGCTCTCATCCTTGACAAAAAGGGAGGAAACTCCCAGGAAAGCTGCCATCTCCTTCAGATCCGCAAGGGGTGTGATGTCATACTGGGGAAACCCTTTGTGAAAGGTAAAAGCCTTTTCCACATTTTCCCGGGACATGACGGAAAGCCACCGGTCGCTGCTCTTTGGCATCTGATTCAAAATCCATTTGATTTTTTCCATGTTCAGCCCCTTTCTATAAAGCTCCGGTCAGATACGGATACGCCTCTGTCACCGCGCGGATCAGCGCTGCCGCATCCCGGGATATCTTTTCCACTCCCGCGAGATCCGTCCTCTCCTCCTTTTGATCCAGACGGATCAGGAAGGAATCCCTGCCGAGGACAACGAAGCCCGCATTGCTGCTGTTGGCAAAATCCTCTTCTTTCCAGAAAAGCGTAAATTTATCCCTGTAGGGCGCTCCGTCATAGGGACAGAACACGGCACAGTTGCCGCATTCGTTGCACATGCCGTCCATATGCAGGATTTGTGCCTGCCTTTCCCCGGGGATTCTGATCAAAACATTTGCGCGGTTCGGGCAAACGTCCGCACATACCCCGCAGATCGTCGGACAGCCGAGGCATCTCTGATCCGGTGTGGTCCGGGTATCGGAACAGATGACCCCTTTCCTGTCGAGATACGGCTTCTCATCCGGCGCCGTGTTCTCTCCGACGCAGCCTTCAAACCCGATACCGGCGATGGCTGCCGCTGCCGTGGCCGCATCCGCCATTGCTTCCACCACCGTAGCGGGACCTCTTCTCCCGTCTCCCACGGCATAAACATTTTCCGCAGTCGTCATGAGCTCTGCATTGACTGTGGGACGCCCCTTCCGATCCGTTTCTATGCCTGCCTCTTCATACAGGGTCTTATCGATGGCTTCTCCTGTAGCGGCAATCACGGTATCCGCAGGAATCTCCACCTTTTCTCCCGTATCCCTGGGCGTACGCCGCCCGGATTCATCCGCTTCTCCAAGCTCCATCCTGGTGCAGGTCAACACGCCGTCCCTGACACCCACAGGTGCCAGAAGCTCCAGAAACTCCACGCCGTCGCCCACAGCCTCTCTCAGCTCTTCCTCATCCGCAGGCATATACCGCTTTGTCCTTCTGTAGACCAGGCGTACCTTTTCCACTCCCTTTACTCTGAGGGCCGCTCTTGCCGTATCCATGGCCGTATTGCCACCGCCAAGGACGACTATGTTTTTGCCGATCCGCAGGCTGTCCGGATCCGTCTTTGCCTTCACGAGAAAATCCAGGGCATCCAGGGTCTCCCCATAGGAAAGCCGCAGTTCTCCGTTCTTCCATGCGCCTGTGGCCACAATGACATCCGTATAGCCCTGTTCTTTCAGCCGGTCAATGCTCTTAATCTCGGTGCCGGTCTGAACCTCTGCGCCATAGGCGAGGCACAGGGACTTGTCTTTTTCTATGGCATCGTCGCTGATCCTGAAGGAAGGGATCGCGTGCCTGACAATTCCTCCCAGGGTGTCCTTCTTCTCGAAGATGGTGACACGTATCCCGGCTCTCGTCAGAAAATAGGCTGCGGCCAGACCTGCCGGTCCGCCACCTATGACGGCCACCCTCTTTCCATCCTTCTTGTCCGTGCTGTTCAGGGAAGGAAGCACCTCCTCATAAGCACCCTTTGCGGCGGCCAGCTTCATATCCCTGATATGAAGCGTCTCCTCGTAGTAATTCCGCATGCATTTGTCTCCGCAATGATGGGGACAGATGGTACCGGTAATAAAGGGGAGCGCATTTCTTTCGATGATAATCCGGAATGCCTTTGCTTCGTCTCCTTCCTCCATGGCGCGCAGATAGGCGGGGATATCCTGTCCGATGGGGCAGCCCTCCCTGCAGGGTGAGGTAAAGCACGAAAACAGGGGCAGGTTCTTTGCAATATGTCTGTCCGGAAGGGGCTTCACGCTCTTTCTGTAAAGCGGATCCGTCTTCACGCCTTCGTCAATCGAACGCAGGGCCTCCAGGTTGATCCCGTCAAGCCGCCCCGATTCCATCCCGCGAAGCTTTTCTCCGATCTGTGTAAACCGTTCGTACCCTCCGGGTTTCAGTACATTAGTGGCCATGGTCAGGGGCCATATGCCGGCGGCAAAAAGCTCCCCGATATTCTGCAGTACAGCTCCTCCTGAATAGGATATACGCAGCTTCCCGTCAAACTCATCCGCGATCAGCCGGGCCAGGTGAACCGTGAGGGGGAAAAGGGATCGTCCCGCCATGTACATTTCTTCGCTGGGAAGCTCTCCGGCCTTCACATCCACCGGAAAAGTATTTGACAGCTTTACGCCGAATTCCAGTCCGTTTTCTGCCGCAAGAGCCATCAGCCGGCGAAACATCGGCACTGCATCCTCCCATTGCAGATCTTCTTTGAAGTGATGATCATCAAAGGCGATATAGTCAAAGCCCAGATCATCCAGTCTTTTTCTGGCATATTCGTATCCCAGCAGCGTGGGGTTGCATTTGACAAAGGTATGCAGATGCTTTTCCTTCATGAGGTAGGAGGCAATCCGCTCAATCTCATCCGGAGGACATCCGTGGAGAGTGGACTCCGTAATGGACGAGGATACCCGGGAGGAAATGTTTTTCACGAAGGCTTCATCCACATGATGGAATCTGTCCAGGTGGGATAGCGCCCAGTCTATGGACTCCCGGAAGGCTTCCGTATCCTTCGCCTCCTTCATGTCCTCTATATACCGGTCGATCTTTTCCGATTGGATGCCCTGCAGGTCATAGCCTACGGACATATTGAATACAAAAGCGTCCGGATCTCCGAATCCATACTCCTTTGCGAGAAGCTTGCAGGCCACCCATGCGTGGACATATTCGGAAAAAGCCTCCGGCACCGTAAGCTCCGTGGACCATTCACAGTTGTAGCACTCATCCCCCGCGATAATGCAGGGCTTGCTGATGCATTTGCTGAGCTCCTCACCGTCCATGACCTGCACGGTCTTCAGCTCAAAGAATCTGGCTCCGGACACATAGGATGCAATGATATTCTGCGCCAGCTGCGTATTCGGACCTGCCGCGGGACCATAAGGAGACTCCAGCTTCCCGTCAAAAATCGGTGCCTTACCCTTTCCATCCTGCTTCACAAAATGCCGCACGCCAAAGATACTGCCGCTTTTTTCGTACTCTGCCAGAATCCATTCCATCAGCTGCGGAAACGTCATCGGTCTCATGATATCACTCATAAGCTTTTTTCCCTCCTTATCATCACTCTCCAGAACATGTTTTTCATGAAATCAGTCTTTCATTAATATTCTCTGTGATTCAGCTCTCCCCAGAGCTTTCTGCTTTGCCCCATGATAAAGTCATTGATTTTGTCCTCATCGATCCCCACAAAAGCACGATCCCTGTAGAGAATCCTGCCATTGATGATGGTGGTGCGGCAATTTTTGCCCATCATGCCGAAAATCATATGCCCGTCTATGTTTTCATCCGAGAAGGGCGTAAAGGGCTTATAGTCCATGACAATCACATCCGCTGCCGCTCCCTCTCTGATTACACCCAGAGGACGTCCGAAATACCTGCCGGCAATATCGCGGTTGTTCCGGAAGAGCATGGTGACAGCCTCTCCCCATGCCACATTCGGCAAAGCCGCGTTGTGCCTTTGAATGATCAAAAAGGTCTTCAGACTCTCCAGCATGTCGTGGGTATAGGCATCCGTTCCCATTCCGACAGTGATGCCCTTCTCCATCATCTGCAGTACGGGCGCGCATCCCACCGCATTCCCCATGTTGGACTCCGGATTATTCACCACCATAGTCCCGGTCTCTTTGATGATATCCATTTCCGCAGGGCTGATATGGATGCAGTGGCCGAGGAGGGTCTTCTCTCCGAGGATACCATTGTAAAGCAATCTGTTTACAGGCCGGCAGCCGTAATTCCTGAGGCTGTCATACACATCGTTCATACCCTCTGCCACATGGATATGAAAGCCGGTCATCCCGTTGTTCGCCTCCACCATTTTTTCAAAGGTACGGTCAGAAATCGTAAACAGGGCGTGACCGCCGAACATGGCCTTGATCATGCTGTCATTTTCCTCCTTTGCCCAGGCGGCAAAGTCGGCATTTTCCCTGATTCCCTGGTCTGTCTTTTCCTCTCCGTCACGTTCCGAAACCTCATAGCAGAGGCAGGCGCGCATCCCTGTCTCTTTGCAGACGTCTTTGATGGCAAAGAGGGAACCCGGGATCTCCCCGAAGCTGGCATGATGGTCAAAGATTGTCGTGACGCCGTCACGGATGCAGTCCAGTATCGTCGCATAGGCGGATGCTCGCGTGCCGTCCAGGGTGAGCTTCCGGTCGATGGCCCACCACATCCCCTCCAGCACCTCCAGGAAATTGTGGGGATTGTTCCCGTCGATGGAAAGACCTCTGGCCAGTCCCGAATAAATGTGGGTATGGGCATTGATGAATCCCGGCATGATAACGCCGCCATGGGCATCCACAAATTCCGCCTCCGGATATTTTTTTCTTAAAGTGCCGTATTCTCCTGCCTCCTTGATGGTATCCCCTTCTATCACGACTGCCCCATCCTGAAACCAGGGCGACTCCGCATCTCTTGTGATCAGCATGCCGTTACCGATTAAAATCATCTCTTTGCCTCCTTCCATGATTCCTCACATGTCCCCTCTTCTGCTCATAAGACGCTCCGGAAAGCAAAAAACACATGCCCCCCGCAGCAATTTTCAACAGTTTTACCATTGTATACGAACCACTTCCCATGGTGGCAGTTTTATTCTGATAAAGCAGTCTTTCCTCAGCACCCTCCGCTACTTCGCTTCCGCAGCGGCAAGGTCTGCTTCGGTGATGGATCGTATGTTGTTAGCTGCCCCATCCTCGCTCCGGATGAGAGAAAGCTTCCCTGCTTTGATGAGTTCCGCCACCCGTTCATGCTTTTTTTCATCCCAGGAGTACCCGGTAAGCTTCCAATTGGCGTTCTGTTCATTCACGTCCTCGGCGGTAAAGGAGATCGTGCCGTCATCGCTCCTGACGCCGCGTACATTCACTATGTAATCGGCAATCAGCTCGCGTATGCCGCCAATATCTCCCCGTATACCGGACTCCACCAGTTCAGGCAGACCCTCCTCCTCAGTAAATATCACGCCGGGTACGAGCAGCTGGCTGGTGGCACGGTAATCGTTCACGGCCACCTCGTACTTCCCATCCATATCCAGGGGCGTACCATCAGAAAGCGTCACATTGCTGATGCGGCTGCCGGCAGGCCGGGAAATGTCCACCTCGTAATTCACACCGTTGAACATATCGTAGTTGAATGCTTCGATGTCGGGGTTGAAAGAGATGTTCAGGTCGCCCTCGTGGAAGGTATTGATGTAGTTGTACGACCATTCCATCCACTTCACCAGCTGTGCGCCGGTCATGCGCACCTTGCAAAGCTCATTGCTGAACTTATATACCAGTGCCAAATCGCGCTTTTCGATGTCGCCTTGATACAAATTGGCCTGATCATCATGCAGCGCCACAGCAGCGATTTCTGTTCCCGCATAATATCTCTGTACGTCGTTGATCAGACGGATCAGTGCAGTGTCCCTTATTTTCGCCTCCGGGATGCCGGGTATCTCATCAGGAGGCGAGAGGTACTCGTTGGTCAACCGGGCTATCACGATAATGGCGTCTTCCTTCGCCCGCGCATCGGCCTCCATCAGAAGTTTGTCCCCGCTGATCTTCGGATCCTCCTCATAGTCCTGCATATCGTAGATTTTGCCGTGGCGCCCGGCCACATGATACCTGCCATCATCACCCTGCTCCAGCGTGACGGTAATCAGACTCAGCGTTTTGGCTTCATCTCTGTTTTCGGTGATCAGCACGTTGTTGCGATAGTCCTCTTCAATCCTCTTATGACCATGTGATGCCAGAATGATATCCAGCTCCGGCACCTTGTCCGCCAGATCATACACGCCGGAATTCTCCTGACCGAACTCATTCCTGCAATCCATATGGCAGGCAGCGATCAAAATATCCACATCATCCCTGATCTCCTTTACAATGGCCCGGATCTCCTCCACAGGATCCGTAACCCTGGCTCCGGCTGCCTCAAGGTTCTTTGCGTCCCATCGTGCGATGTTCGGCGTGACCACCCCGATGATTCCGATCTTCACGCCGTCGCGTTCCAGGATGACTACGGGGTCTGCGATGGGGCTGCCGTCGGCATTGTAAACATTGCTGCAGAGCACGTTGCAATCATGCTGTTCGATAATATCCCGCAGCACATCCATACCGTAATTGAACTCGTGATTGCCCGGAACCCATACATCATATCCCATCAGGTTCTGTGCATGCACCATGGGATGAATCGGGTCGTGGATAAACAACTGGGCGGAATTGCCCTGAATCGTGTCACCGAGATCCACCAGCACGGTATTGTCATTGCGCAGTTCCCCGAAGGCAGTGGAGAGCTGTGACAGACTGCCCGATGCGTCCGGGGCGTTCAACCCGTAATTGTAGGGAAAAAGCTTCCCGTGAACATCACTGGTGGAAATGATCTGGATCTCCTTCTGTTCAGGAGTTTTTTCCCGGGCTTTGGTTCCCAGAGAAAGACCCAGCAATATCAGACAGGTGAGCGCAATCACCGTGATGACAAGAATTACCGTCCTTTTCATAGGCCCTCCCCTGCAGAAAGCTCTCATCCCTTGGACTTGATGTGGTTGCCGATCACCTCGGAGACATCGGATACGGTAGTAAAGGTGCTTCCCCTGGATTCTGCGATGATCCGTCTGAATTCGAAGATCTCCGCTCTCGTGATCACGCAGTAGAGCACGTCTTTGGAGTCTTTGCTGACATGACCGGTGCCCTCCATAAAGGTGACCGTCCGTCCGAGGCGTTTCAGGATCTGATCCGCCAGCTCCCTGCCGTCATCCGTGACGATCATGACAGACTTGGCGCTGTCCAGGCCCACCTCGACCATGTCAATGATGCGGCTCGTCACAATATACATGAGGAAAGAATACATTCCCTGGTTGATACCGAATGCAATCCCCGCAACGGAATAGATGATGGCATTGAAAAACAGAATGACCTTCCCGACGGAGATCCCCCATTTCCGGTTGATCAGAATCGCCACGATCTCTGTCCCGTCCAGCACGCCGCCGCCCCGGATCACAAGGCCGACCCCGATCCCGAGAAGGACGCCGCCGAAGGTCACGGCGAGGAGCATCTGGTAAGTAACATCCTCCATCGGCTCAAAAACCGCCGACATAATGGAAAACAGGGTGATCGCATAGATCGCCTTGAGGACAAAAACATGGCCGATCTTTTGCCATCCGATGATAAAAAAGGGAATATTGATCACGATCAGCAGCACAGCCAGCTGGATATGGGTGAAATGCGATAAAATCATGCTGACACCGGTGATCCCGCCGTCAAAGATCTTGCAGGGCACCAGGAATTCCTCCAGGGAAAATGCGGCGAGAATCGCACCCGCCGTTAAAGAAAGAAAGGAAATGATATTGCTTTTTGCTTTTTCACTCATGTATCTTCTTCCTTCTCCTTCGATCAGGATCATGGAAAGTATCTTCATTTCTCACAGAACATTATATCATAGAACACCGGATTTATGGTATACTAATCCTGTTAACCTGCAACGGGGCAGAAACCGGTGTCACACCGGTCACACCGGTCCCACAAATCAAAATGAGAGGGAGGTTTCATATGAGTCAAGTACCTACACCGCACATCAGCGCAAAAGAAGGCGAGATCGCCGAGACCATACTGCTACCGGGAGATCCGCTGCGTGCCAAATTCATCGCAGATACATTTCTTTCGGATGTGAAGCAGTTCAACGAAACCCGCAACATGCTCGGGTTCACCGGCACTTATGAAGGAAAACCGGTCTCCGTCATGGGTACCGGCATGGGATGTCCTTCCATCGGTATTTATTCCTATGAGCTGATGCATTTTTACGGCTGCAAAAACCTGATCCGTATCGGCACGGCGGGTGCTCTTTCTCCGGATATCCATATCCGGGACATGGTCTTCGGCATGGGCGCCTGCACCACGTCAAACTATGTCAGACTGTTCCGGCTTCCCGGCGACTATTCCTGCATCTGCAGCTACGAGCTCCTGCGGAAGGCCACGGCCGCTGCGGATGAACTGGGGATTTCCTATCATGTCGGCAATATCCTTTCCTCCGATATGTTCTATTCGGATGAAGCGGGTTCTGACGGTTCCAGCAAGTCCTGGACGGATATGGGTCTGCTGGCCGTTGAGATGGAAGCAGCTGCGCTTTATTCCAATGCAGCGGCGGCCGGCGCGAATGCGCTCTGCATCCTGACCATCTCCGATTCGGAATTCACCGGGGAACAGACCACCGCGGAAGAACGGCAGCTCACCTTTACCAACATGATGAAGGTAGCGCTGAAGCTGGCATAAGGCAATAATTAAAGCACGATTTTATTACGAGGGGAGAACACATACATGTCACGAACATTACAGGAGATCCGGGATCTGATCCGGGAGAAAAAGATCCGGATCGTTGATTTCAAGCTGACCGATATTGACGGACGCTGGCGGCATCTCAGTATTCCGGCGGAAAGGCTCACGGAAAGCACCATGACAAACGGCATCGGCTTTGACGGTTCGAATTACGGTTACGCACCCGTGGAAAACAGCGATATGGTTTTCGTTCCGGTGCTGGATTCGGCGGTGGTGGACACCTATGCCGATATCCCGACGCTCTCCATGATCGGAGACGTGCGGGTCATCGACCTGCCGGAAAACCGTCCCTTTGACCAGTACCCGAGAAACGTCGCCATCCGCGCTCTGGAATATATGAAGGAGCAGGGCATCGCGGACCGGATGCTGATCGGACCGGAGTATGAGTTTTATCTGTTTGACAACGTATCCTTCGACATCAGTCCCGGCAACGTCTCTTCACTCATAGAGACACGGCAGGCGCCCTGGGCCGGAGGCCTCGAGGACAATAACAACGGCTACCAGATCCCCCACGGAAAGGGATATCATACGGCGATGCCCCTTGACATCCGAAACGACCTGCGGAGCCGGATGTGCCTTGCCATGGACGACTGGGGTATCAAGGTCAAATACCATCATCATGAGGTCGGCGGCTGCGGACAGATGGAGATCGAGGTGGAGCTCGATGACATGCTGAAGCTTGCGGACGACACCATGAGCGCCAAGTATGTCATCAAAAACGAGGCCATGCTGGACGGCTGCACCGCAACCTTTATGCCGAAGCCTCTTGCGGGAGAAGCCGGCAGCGGTATGCATGTCCATATGCTCCTGTTGCGTGACGGCAAGCCCGTGTTCTACGACCCCGACAACTATGCCCAGCTTTCCGATACCGCACTCTATTTTATCGGCGGACTGCTGACCCATGCGCGGTCGCTCTGCGCGATTACAAATCCCTCCACCAACTCTTACAAGCGTCTGGTGCCCGGATTTGAAGCACCGGTCACCATCGGCTATGCCATGGCGAACCGGAGCGCGGTGGTACGGATCCCCGCATACGCCAAGACACCGGAAACCAAGCGCTTCGAGCTTCGGAATCCGGATGCCACCTGTAATCCCTATTATGCTTATTCCGCCATTCTCATGGCTGGTCTGGACGGGATCCAAAAGAAGATCGACCCGCACAAGGCGGGCTGGGGTCCTTACGACTTCAATCTCTACGATCTCCCGGAGGAGGAAAAAGCAAAGCTTTCCGGTCTGCCGAAGAACCTGACGGAAGCAGTGGATGCGTTGGTGGCGGATCACGACTATCTCACCGCCGGCAATGTCTTCCCGCAGCGCCTGCTGGATCAGCTGACGGCAAAAATCCGCTGCGATGCGGAGGCAATTGCGCAGATCCCCCATCCGGCGGAATTTGCCATGTATTACGATTTATAAGAAGAGGTCTTTGTAAAAGAAGTGCCATGCGGCGTCTGCGCATGGCACTTTTTATCATCCTTACAAATCCGGCGCCAGGTCCGCCGGTATGGACTTGCACAGGCGGGAGCTTCCTTTTACGGCGTATACGGCTCATAGCCGAGGAGCACGCGTCCGTCCCGATCCAGATACAGGTTCATCAGGCTCTGTCCGCCCTTCCCAAGATGCTCCCGCAGCCCGGCTGCATCCATATCCGACCGCAGCGGGTTTTCGGGAAACTGTACGTAAAAGACGCAGCCGTCTGTAAGCGGATATTCATCATACTTTTTGTCCGCACCCACGATGGCGTAATCGTTTGTCACATCGTCAGGATCGATCCCGTTTTCCTTCAGCTTCTCCGTGTCAGAGCCACTCACCATCTCCACCTCATCCACGAGAATCGTGCTGTCGGAGGGGGCGGAGGACACATAAGCGAGGATCTTTTTTCCCGGCGCAGTCCCTGTTTCATCTGCGGAGGAAAGGTGAGCCGGCGAACCGGAAACAGAGAGAGACATCAGAAGAAAGTCCGCCATCTCCCCGGTCATGAATTCTCCGTCCGGATCATACCCCACGGCATAGCAGTAGGAATACCCCTTGGCTCCGTCCTCGCAGACACAGGCAACGTAGTACATGGTATCCTCGTTTTCCCCTTCTGTCCAGGAAATCTGCAGCGCTTCATTTCCGTTGATATGTGTCTTGGCATGCAGACTGTATTCCGAGTCGGGTCCCAGCACATAGAGTCCCTCCGGATCCGTCTGACCGGTTGTTTCCTCAATGCAGGCTTTTGCAAAACGCTCCTGGTTTTCGTAAATCCCGTATCCCTTCGGCAGTTGAAAGCTCTTGTTGATCACACGATACATCCCGGCAGGATCCGCGTCCTCATAGTGATAAGTACCGTCGTCAGCGAGCTCCGCCTTCTGCGCCGCAAGCCCGGGGAAATGCACGGAATTGATGATAAACCGGGAGTTTTTCTCTGTCATGCTCTCGGAAAAGAACCCTTCCTCTTCCTTCTCGTTGTACAATCCGCAGAAGGGCAGCTCCGCAGGGATGTCCTCTGCAAATACATCCGGCAGATAGGTGAACCAGTTCATATTCACCCAGCTCATGTATGCCTCCGGCAGATCCGCTGTCGGCGTACCCGGGAGGTATACGATCAGGGAATCGGTACCGTTCAGTCCGTAAGCTTCCGCATACACATACCGCATCCCGTCCTTGATCTCCTCTGTCCCCGGTGTGTCTTCATAGTGCAGGTCTCCCAGTTCGACCTCATACACATTCTCGGAAACCTTTGTATAGCCTGTCAGCTGCCCCGTAAACGCACTGTAATACAGGGTGCCGCCCTCTTCATATCCCGGCCCCGTTACTCCCATATCCGAGTCATGATAAACACCCTGCAGCGAGCCATCCGGATTCACGGAAAAAGTCGTATCCCAGCCGCCGGCACCGCTGGTAAAGATAAACTGCCATTCCGAGAGCGCCTGATACAGCGCATCCTCCTCTGTCACATCACCGGCAGTCTCCGTCGACTGTTCCGTCTCCGCAGTCGTCTGCGTTTCCGTTTCCTGTGACACTGCTGCCTCCGTGGCAGGCGGCGCCGTATCCGCCTGAGAGAGCACCTGTTTGATCAGATCTCCGCATCCTGTCGTTCCCATCAGTATTGCGGCTGCCCCGAGGGCTGCCGCACATTTCCATCTTTTTCTCATCTTCCTCTCCTATTCCTGCCTGTCCTGTATTCTATCTGTAAAACGCCTGTGCTGCCGAAGCATCCTGTTGCCTGCCCCACATTATAACAAAGAAATAAGGATCCTGCCATTTTTTGTGCAGATATCCCCGGAATCTGCTATAATGTTCTTTATGACACCTGTTTATTTGGAAGAATTGCATAAAAAGGGTGCTCTTTCCTCCCGCACCTTCGCATTGCTCAGGAAAGCCGGCTATCAGACCCTGCAGGAGATTCAGGATCTGTCCCCTTCTGCGCTTCTCGAGCTGAAACTGGGAACCCTCGCGATGGAAGAGCTGAACCGGCTCATCAGGCAATATGAAACCGATGCGGGCAGCGACAGGGTCGTGTTCTGGAAGCCGGAGTATGTCCGTTCCATCGAGATCGCAGACCTGACAGACGGGCGTTATGCTACCGTGGGCGCCATATTTGACGCCATCGAAACGGAATATGTCGACTATGCCGATCTTTGCGCTGTTTACCGCTTTTTGCAGCAAAACCGCATCCCGGACAGTCTCCTTCCTCTTATGCGCCGTCGCCTGATTCAAACCGCTCCCAGCTGGATTCTGGAGCTTGAGATCAACTGGGATCATGTGAGACCCCGTTTGTCAAGGGCGCTGAAAAGGAACGGCTGTAAGGTGATCCTGGATCTGATCGATCTGGAAAAAAAGCCGGACATCGAGCTGGACTCCGTGGAACGCGTAGAATTAAAAAACCTGATTGATACTGCCCTGACCCAGACCAGGGCTTGAACTCCCCTATGAAAGAATATCCGATATCTGTCATCACCCCCTTTCACAATACAGAATGGACATTGTTTGAGAAAACCCTGCAGTCTTTGGAAGTGCAGAGCATCGGGTTCTCCAATGTGGAATGGCTCATCGTCGCACACAATACGGAAAAAGACCTCCTTTCCAACCTCAGATCCCTGGCGGCGGGACGGGACAACATCCGTGTCTTTGAGCTGGACAACGGCTGCCATACAGCTTCGAGCCCGCGCAACTATGCCCTGGCGCGTTCCACAGGGAAATATCTCACCTTTCTGGATTCGGATGACCGGCTCACGAAAAACTGTCTGACGGATCTCGTAAGCGGGATGAATGAAAGCGGTGCGGACATCGGCAAATACCGTTCCGTCCGTGTGGAAGAGGATAAAGACATTCTGAGCTTTCTCGATAACCGTGTACGCTTCGATCAGATCCGTCCTCTGCAGATCTATGACAGAGAGGATCCTGCTCTCACCAAGCTCGTGACACTGTCCTGTATGATGGTCAGCTGTCAGGTGCTGCGGCGGGATTTTCTGGAGGCACACGCCCTTTCCTTCCGGGAAAACATCCGGATCTATGAGGATGTGATTTTTAATCTGGAAGCCATGTCCCACGCATCGAAAATTGCGGTATTCCCCCAGCTGATCGGCTATGTTTACTATATGCATCACGGTTCCACCATGCAGAAGCTCGGTTCTGTTCCGTCCTCTGCCGTGGTGGAGGCATGCAGGGACATCGCCTTTCAGCTGCAAATCGGAACAAATGCCGGTTTCAACATGAAATATCTGTTCTGGAACCATATGGCGCATATTACGGAGATGATCGAAAGCGCGCCGGACATGACAAAGGAGGAGCGGTCAGAAATCAGGACTCTTTTCCTCCCCTATTTTGAAAGCGTGGAGCCGCTGGAAGCTGACCGGAAATTCTTTTCCAGGGAGCAGGCGGAAGAGCTCATGGAGCATACAAAAACAGTCGTGCTCAATGAAGGCGGTTATTCCCTTACCTCCCCGGTGCGTGTGTTACAGCAGATCCTGAAGCGAAACATCGCGACAGACCTGGGGGAGGCTTACGGGTTTGATCACATTATGACAGAGGAGGCGTATCGGGAGCGGGTGCCGATCTCGAATTATGATACCTATGCGCCGCTCATAGAATTGACGACAAAGGTCGGCGAAACAGACCTGTTTTGCGCGGATAAAATCATCTGCTACACCCCGGTCTACGGCAGTATCGGCGTACCGCGGCTGATCCCCTATACAAGAGAGCATCTGATGCAATATGTTCAGGCGGTTCGGGGAATGATCCGTTCGGACGGCAGCACTTTTTTCCTGGCAGACGGCATTCAGGGAGATGTCATTTTCTCGGATGGTGCCATCCGCAGTACGGAAATGGGCGCCATGTTCTCCACACTGCAGAATTACATTCATGAAAATGCGCACCGTGTCGTGCATAAAGGCGGTTTTTTCACTTCTCCGATGGAGCTCCTGTTCCCGCGAAAGCAGTTTGACATGCGGCATCTCCAGCTCCTGTTCGCACTGGCGGATAGCGATGTAAAGTGTGTGATTTCTCCCTACGTCTGGGAATTGCTGGAAACGATGCATTATCTGGAACAGAAATGGCAGGATCTGGTGCATGACCTCCGCTGCGGACTCCGGATCGGTATCCCGCAGATCCCGAAGGAGATCGGGTATGCATTGGAAAAGAAGCTTTGTCCCGCAAAGGAACGGGTGGACGAATTGGAAGCCATCTTCTCGGAGGGCTTTTCGACGCCGATCATACCGCGGATCTGGAAGCAGTGCAATTCCATTATCGCATGTGCCGCCGGAACATTTGCGATCTATCAGAGAAGGCTGAAAAAATACACGGGAGGGATTCCGCTCAACGGCGGTTATTACATGAGAGCGGAAGCATTGATGGCAAAAGCATTGAAGGATGATGCTGCACAGATGATTCTCCTGAAAAACAAAAACTACTACGAATTTCTCCCCTTTCCCGCCTCCGGGAACGGAGAAATCCGCTCTCTCGGGGCTGAGGAGCTGTCTCCCGGCAGCTTCTATGAAGTCCTCGTGACAAACCGGGCCGGTCTCTATCGCTATCGTCTGGGGGAAGTGGTCCATGTGGAAAAGATGATCAGAAATACGCCGGTTTTTCGCTGTGAAGGTCGAACCTATGAGAACTTACGCATCCCCGGTACGGAAGGCATCCTCCTTCTGTCGGAATGGAACCGGCTGATCGAGAATCTGGAGGAGCATTTTGGGATCTGCATCGCAGACTACTGTTTCCGGGAAAACCGGGAGGAGTCGGGAATGGAGCTTTACCTGGAGCCGGAGGGAGAAAAGCTTACACAGCTTCTTGCGATTCCGCGCTCGGCACTGGCAAAGCAGGCGGATGAACTCCTGTGCGCTCATAACCCTTCCTACCGCAAAGCCCGCGAGGACGGCTCTCTGAACCCGCTGTCCGTCGGGATCCTGCAGCCGGATACGCAGCTTTTGTACCGGGATCGCCTCGTGTATCGTATGAAATGTACCCCGGATCATATGCGCCCGGTACGGGTTCTGGACACCCCGGATAAGGAGCGGTTCTTCCTGGCCATGCAGGAGGAGGGTTGAATCCTTTGGCTGCAGCAGCTGATGATTCCTGCGACATCCGACCCGGCGTTTTTTCGTCTACTCTGTCTCCAGCAGGATCGTGACGGGGCCGTCATTGACGGAGGATACTTCCATATCCGCCCCGAAGGTGCCGGTTCTGACCGTAAATCCTGCCGCCCTGCACGCCTCGATCACCCGCTCATATAAGGGGATCGCCTTTTCCGGTCGCGCCGCATCGGAAAACCCCGGGCGTCTTGATTTCACATCCGCATAGAGCGTGAACTGGCTTACGATCAAAAGCTCTGCTCCCGCATCCTTCGGGCTGACATTCATTTTTCCTTCCGCATCGGAAAAAACACGAAGTCCCATGATACGATCCGCAATCCTGTCCGCCGCTTCCCCGGTATCCTCCTTATGGACACCGAGCAGCACCAGAAAGCCCTTTCCAATCCGTGCGGTCTCTTCCCCGTCAATGGACACCGCGGCTTCCTTCACTCTGGTTACAACAGCTCTCATCTGTGCTCCCTCCCTGTACAAGATCATGATATCTGATCATTTGTTTCTCATTCTCATATAACAATCCCTCATTCACAGAAAGCTTGTCATTCAGTATCTGGGAATATACCTCATTCTCCAACAGTTCGTTCTCATCAAAATGCGGGCACTGGTGCTTTGGAAATTCTTTTCATGCAGGATTATTTGCCAGCTCTTTTTTTTTCGCCTCTATCCGCCGATCCAGTTCTCCCTCGGGAAGGTGTTTAAAAAGAATCAGGGATCTCCATGTGTGGGCGTTATATTCTACCACCACTTTTTTCCCGTCGATCCTTTTGATGTGGTCTTCATCTGCATTGAGATCCTCCCGGAGCTGCTTTATTGCTTTCAGCATCCGTAAGGTGTCATCCGCATCATCCCCCGTAAATGCAGCCTCCCCGTTTGCTTTTATGACAAATCCCGCATCCGGTTCCTCTGCGTATTGACTGATCGCTTCCTGGATCCCCTTCAACCGGTCCTGAGTGCCTTCAATGTAAGGATGATCCAGCAGATCTCCAAGCATATCCTCCAAAAACGCCGGTTTCAGCGCAAGGATCCGGTTGATCACATCAATCGGCATCGCGCGCACATGATACGCGGTAAGCGGGCTGATCCTTTCGTGTCCGTTTTTGATCTGTTTCCAGCCGAGGCTCCCGAAGGCCATATCGTTGCCGGTGGCTTTGATGCCCATCACCACCGTTTGTCCATCCTCTTTTTTTACGGTGACAAGGAAGCTTCCCCACTGTCTGTCAATCTGTCCGCACAGCATATCAAAAACCTGTAAGGTAAAGGACTCTGCCATCGCCTGATCGGCATAACGCCAGCCCTTGTCCAGACTACGGATATCTTTCCCCCGGGAATTCTCCGTCACAGTACCCCTGATCTTTTCCCCATCCTTTTGAATCACAGCGGTTCTGGCGTCACTGACCATGGAACCGATCCCGAGAAGATCAGCCATCCTGCCGGTGGCAACCCTCCGATTTGAGAGGCTTTGATCCGGTGCAATCTTCGCGGAATTTGTCGCATAACTCCACTGAAAAATCTTTTGCGCAAATAAGGAAAGCGCTTTCCCCATGGCTTCCCTGGTTTCCCTTGACGTGTCGGTCTTGTTCACCAGACTTCTCACCTCCGGCGTGCACAGATCTGTCCGGAGAAAAGCTTCCATGTTCTGTTCGTATCTTCCCTGCTTTCGAAAAGTGTGCAGCTCCCACTGCAAACGGTCCATGGCCGCCCCGTCATCCATCACTTGCTGGGTCAGAATTGATTCAAACATTTTCCGAAGAGCTGCCTTCACGTCTTCTTCACAGCCGATGTCCTTGTCAATGGATCGCAGAAAGTTCTCAACCAGTTTGACTGCATCAGCTCCGCCCACATTTTCTTCCTCGCGAAAGCAAACCGTTTCCCGCTTCCTTGTATTCCGGATGATGATTGTATCCTCATCTGTCTTTGTTTTTTTGACTTCCAGTCCGTTGTTTTTTGCATCCAGATCATAAGTCACGCTGCGGGCATAGTTCCATGCATCCCGCCACCTGTGCTCCCCGGGTGCCTCTTCCTCATTCTCACGAAGCCAGGAGCGATACTGCGTCACCTTATCCGAAAACCCGGCACGGTCTTCCTTCGTCCGGTTCTGCAGCCTCCCCAAAACTTCTTTGAGTGCATCATTCCTTCCATATCCCTCACCGTGATCCTTTTTCAGGCAATCCTCAATGCTCTGATACAACTTCTCAAAGAACGGAGCCATCTGCTCGGGCGTCTGATCCTGTGTCACAATGTCCCCGGGCATGGGTTTTGCCATCTCTTTTTGGATATTCGTAATAGCCTTCGTGACAGCTTTTATTTCCGATGTCTCCACACCGGTCCGTGCTTCCGGTTCTTTCTTTTCATACGACGTCAGCCGTTCATTGATGGCTTCGAGGTTCAGGAGATCCAGCAATGTATCGCCGTTGTGCAAAAACTTCTCAACGTCCGTCAACTCCGCGAGGGACGTGAAAACATCTTTTTCCCTTAAAAAACGTTCTTTCGCTTCTCCCACCTTTTGCAGGCGGTCATTCCGTTCCCCTTTCCAGAATTTCAGGGACTTTCCGCTTCCCAGGTATTCATTGCAGCTGCGGATCACATCATCACATTTCTTCTCCGCCAGCATACAAAATGTCTGGTACTCCTCCCGGGATTTCGGGGTCATAGACAACAACAGGTCGTATTGACGGATCGCTTCCTTTACCTGTGTCATTTTGTCACTGTCTTCTTTTGTCCTGTCGTTCAGAAGTTCAAAATCCTTGATCCGGTTTCTCCGGATACTCAGATCCTCCTTCTGTGCCCCGGTAAGCTGGAGGTTCTCGGCATGATCCATGAGCTCCTCAATCATGAGCACCTCTCCCTGCACATGATCCGTCGACTGTTGTTCCTGCTGAAGCTGGACGTAGGTTTTCATTTTCGACGCAGTAATCTCTGCAAAATTATCCAGCATTCTGTCCAGATTATCTGCATCTTCGCTGTTCTTTTTGCTGAAGATCCTGTTCTCATCCATCCTTTTTTCCTCTTGTGATCAGAAGGATTTTACCATGGGTTCCTTCTTTTTCCCGGCAGGAAAGCGCCCGCAGCGAAGCTCGCTGCGGGCGCCGGTATTACGGGGCGTCTTTTCATGCGGGATTATTCTAAGCCAACTCCCCTCTTCTCGCCTCTATCTTCTCATCAAGCGTTTGTTCCGTAAGGTTATCCCACCAGATCTGATTATTATCAAAGATAGTTTCTCCTCCATCGAGCCTAATATGATAGGGGAGTCCGCTTTGTTTCTTCACCGCTTTCAGCATCCGCAGCGTGTCATCCTTATCTTCTCCCGTAAACTCGGCTGACTTGCCGTCTGCGCTTATCGTAAGTCCGGACTCATCCTTTTCGGCATATTCTATGATGGTTCTTTGTACACCTGCAAGTCGGTCAACCAAATAATCAATGCTAGTACTGTCCAGGACATCACCAAGCGCCTCCTGCAAAATCTTTTCATCCAGAGAAAGTATCTGGTTGATTACCGCGATCGGCATTGCACGCACATGGCATTCCGTAAGCGGCGGAAGGTTTTCGTACCCTGGTGCAATCGTATCCCACGTCAGCCTTCCGAAGGACATATCGTTGTCGATTGCCTTGATGCTGTTCACCTTCTGGTTCTTTTCAATGACATGGTAATTCCCGCGGTGCCGGTCAATCTGTCCGCATATCATATCAAAGACCTGCAATGTATACACCTGCCCGATCGCCTTATCAGAGTAGGTCCAGTTACCCCTCACTCGATCTATCACTTTTCCCCTTGAGTCCTCCATCACATTTCCCATGACCTCTTTTCCATCCTTTTTGATCACCGCTGTTCTGGAATCGCTGATCATGGAACTAAGCCCGAGCAAGCCGGCCAACCTGCTTGTAGCAACATTTCGATCTGTAAGACTTTGTTCCGGATCAATTTTCGCGGCACCAACTGAAAAACTCCACTGGAAATATTTTTTCGCAAATAAGGTAAACACTTTTCCTATCTCTGTTTTGACTTCGTCGTTTGCACGCTGGTACGCCTGTTTGAGTATGTCCGGACAGGTATCGGTCTGAGCATACTCATCTATATTTTTCCTGACATCACTACTCCGATAATTGCTCACTCCCTTTGCATCCAGTGCGTCTACCCCTTCACGAATTAAACCTTCATCCTGCCGTTCGAACCCCCTCTTGATAACATTCAGTATATGTTGGGGAAACAAACTAACAAACGCCTTCCTGAGATCCTCCTTCGTGGCGTCGTCGAGCTGGGCTTCTCCTTTGACAGACTCCATAAAGGTTTTCACCAGTTCTTCCGCATTAAATCCTCCTGCGTTCTCTCCCAGACGGAAATAAACCTTTTGTTTCTTCTTTGTATCCTTGATTAACGTAATCATCGAAGCACCGGCTCCCATGGTTTTGGTTTCCAATCCATTGTTGTTTTGATCCAGATCATAAGAAACGCTACGGACATATTTCCATGCATCAAACCATGAATGATTTTTGGCGGCCTCTTCTGCATTCCCCGCGATATAGGAACGATATTGAACAACCTTATCCTTGAATTGGGTACGATCCACTTTCGTCTGTTCCCGAAGGTTCTCCAAAATAGCCTTTAATGCGTTATTTTCCCCATTTCCCGCACCATTATTCTTTTTCAGCCAATCATTAATGCGCTGATCCAATGCACCAAAAAGTCTGACCATTTTCACGCAAAGAGCATCCACACCATCCTTGCCTTTGCGCGCGCGGCGTTCTGCTTTCTTCTCTTGATCCTTATCCTGCATCACCTGGACAGCGGGCATCTCCTTCGCCATCTCGGTTTGAATATCTGTAATCGCAGTTTCGATCGCTTGCATTTCCGGCGTTTTCTCCAGATTCTTCAGCTGATCCAGCACTTTCGTTCCATATAATTCCTGCTGTTCCTGTTGCTGCTGTTGCTGCTGTTGCTGCTGCTGTTGCTGCTGCTCTTCTTGCTGCTGCTCTTCTTGCTGCTCTTCTTGCTGCTGGTTCTGCTCGTTCTGCTGCTGGTTCTGACGCTCTTCTTCCTGACGGTGGCGTTCTTCTTCTGCCCGGCGCTCTGCTTCTGCCCGACGTTCTGCTTCTTCCCGTTCCCGCTGCTGCTCTTCTTGTTCCCGACGGTGGCGCTCTTCTTCTGCCTGGCGCTCTGCTTCTGCCCGGCGTTCTGCTTCTTCCCGTTCCCGCTGCTGCTGCTCTTCCCACTGCCTGCGTCTTTGTTCTATCTCACGCTCCACCAACCGATCATTGATCTTTTCAATGTTCATCAGATCCAGCATCGTATCATCGGCTTGTAAATACTGGTCGACATCCGTCAGCTGGGAAAGAGTCTTTATGACATTTTTTTCCTTCAAATAACGCGCCTTCGCCTCTTCTACCATATGATACCGTTCATTTCTGTTCTTTTTCCAGAATGACAGAGGCTTTCCCCTCCCCAGATATTTGTCACAACGCGCAATCGCATCATCACACTTTCTTTCTATCTCCGCGCAAAATTGCTGCAGATCCTCGAGTGATGCCGGTTTTCTGGACAATAACCTATCGTACTCACGAATCTCTTCCTTTAACAATCTCATCTCTTTGCTGTCATCTTTTGTATGATGGTTCAGTAGCTCAAAGTCTTTGACACGATTTCGCCGGATACGCAGATCTTCCTTCTGCGTCGCGGTGAGGTGGAGGGTATCGGCGCTATCCAGAAGCTCGTCAATCATGAGCACGTTTTGCTTCGTCCGGCCCTCCATATAAAATTCATTCGGAACCATCTCCATAAATCCATGATTGGCTTCCCGGAACTGTTGTTCCTGAGCCTGCGCGTAGGTGAGCATTTTCGACTCAGTCATGTCAAGAAAATTGCTTCTCATCCTTGACGCCAGATCAACATGTTCCCCATTTCTACGTTTTTGTCGGTTAAAGAACAAGCTATCATCCATATTGTTTTCCTCCTGAATTTATTGAAAACAACTATCACCCTACTGTTATTATTATATACGACAAATTCACGCACATGGCAATAATTTTGTTAAAAAAATGTCAAAAGTTGAATATTGTACTCTGCTCGAAAAAGGACGAAGAAAGAGCGCGACCATCAGCCACGCTCTCCTTTCCTTTGTTGAATATGTAATTTGAAGCATCCTGATTCGCAAAACTCCTGATGATGGGCTCTCGCCGGTCTTCAAAACCAGCAGGAATCTTTTTTTTAGGAAAGACTGAGTAAATCAGTCTTTCCTGAAGCGCTCCGTCAGGATACGCAGGTCAGCTTTCCTCCCTGCCGCCCGCAAAGACCGGGATTCCGAAGCCCCTCGGTAACAGTTTTTCCGCAAGCTTCAAGGACGCCTGATTACGTCGATTCATCAGGATCTTCGTATCCGCCGGGTAGTTTTCCTCCATAGTGATCATACACTTCCGTATCATGCCGAGAATCGTCTGCTGAAAGTCTTTTCCGATTCCGGTCATGAGCTGGATCGCGATCATATCCGAGGGCATCTTATGGAACAGCAAAAAACCACAGAATTTACCATCCTTTTCCGCATAGAAAGAGATGTCCGGATCAAACCAGGTCATGGGCAAATATTCCAGATCCTCGCAAAGCCCCCTTTGACCAATCGAGATACACTGCTGCACACCTCTCCGGAAACGCCGTGATACCAATGTATTCAGCGGATGGATATAGTCCGGTACATTGCGGTTTTTCATAATAGGAAGCTCGAAAAGCTCGGACAGGGAAACAATAATATTGTCACCTTCCGTCAGCCTGATTTTGAAGCCTGCCTCCTTCAATGCCTGCTGTTCCCTGCCGGTGTCCTTCACGGGGATCACAGCATGGGAACGTACCGCCTTTTCCTTTGCAATGTGTTCGGAATATGCACCAAACAACGCTCCGGCGGCCTCCGGATCCTGAATTTTGAGCCACTCGATCACACTCTCCGTATCCTTCTTTTCCGTCAGGTTTGTGTACCGCCAGATGATACCGGCCGCCATATCCTTTTGGTCTTCTGACAACGCAATGAGTCCGCGATAGAAAATGCGGCCGATATGTTCTGCCACATCCTCACCGATAAAAGACACATATTCCTGAATATTATCCTCGGTCAGTTCTATGATTTCCATTCTGTTCTCCCTTAAGACTCTTCGGTCTCTACCTCAGCTTTTCTTTCTGTAAAAGCCTTCATGGAACAAAGACAATAGGTTACGTCATATGCCTGTCCCGGCAATCCTATTTTCTGCAGCAATCTTTTCGTAGAAATTGTCTTGATCTCAATCGCAATCTCATCCTTGGGCATACAGACATCCTCGCTGCAGTAGAGTGCTGCACGGATAAGCGTCTCGCCCACCTCATCATCAAATGCATACAACAGATAAGGATACCAGGTTTGCTCCACTTTCCGGATCAGAAGGATGCCAACGTAGTCATTGCCCTTCTTCAGTAAGAAGCTTGTGTTCCAGTTTGCAACAGAGATCGCTGCCTCCATCGGCAGGGAAGCACTCCCGTCAAAACGAGCTGCAAGCGATTCTGCTGCTTCTTTCAGCACATCGGGTTTCATGTCGCAAAGCCGGATCACTTTTCTGGCAGAGGATTCATTCAGCTCCTCATCCCGCATCAGTATTTTTTCCAGTTCACGAAAGGAGATCCGCCAGTCATACTCCCCCTTCTCCGTGCCGGAAAACACCTCATTTTCGAAAAAGCTTTTTGTGTTCCACCCATAGTCATTCGCTTCAAATTCATCCGAGACTCTGGCAGCGGCATCCACAAACCCCCGTGCTTCTCCCTCGCAGAATGCCAGATACAGGAGTTCGCTTCCGATCCCGTCGCCACGGCAGTCCGGCATGACATAAATCCATTCTATCACGAGCCGGTCTTCGTCCTGCGTACAAACGATCAAACCCACAGGTTCATCTTCCTCTCCGTCCTCCAGCGTAATCCCGAGAGCAAAACTGCCCGGTAGAGAAAGCATGTCCGTCTTCCCGTAGAAATCCATGGGCAAAAATGCATCCAAAATTGCTTCGTTTATAGCTACTCTTTTCATGTCTGGCTCCTCCTGAAACACTCCCTAGCCGCGAAAGAAGGGAGATCACTTTCATTATACCATTTTGCAGATTCTTTGGCAGGCTCAAGCGGAAAGTTATGTGTCTTTCCGATTTTTTCACACAATCGTCAATACATCAGCAAACCCCGTCATCTCAAAAATCTTCATAATATCGTCCGAGATGTTTGTTACGGTCATGACACCGTTCTTGTCGTTCATTTCCTGCTGTGCCACCAGAATTGCCCGCAGTCCCGCGCTCGTCAGATATTCAAGTTTTGCAAAGTCAAACCGGATGTTGTTCACCTTGCCCAGATTTTCGTCCAGCACAGCTGTCAGCTCCGGTGCAGTCTGGGAATCCAGCAGCCCCTCCAGTGAAATGAGAATTGATTCGCCTGAAATCTCTGTTTTTACGTTAAACATGGTTACCTCCTTGTTTTTTCATTGTCAATATGTTCCTGCCGTCTTTGTTTTCGTATGCTATTTCATCCATTGTATTTTTTACCATAAAAATCCCCAGACCGCCGACTCTGCGTTTATCTGCCGGCAGCGTCACATCCGGATCCTCATTCTGCAGGGGATTATACGGCTTCCCCTCATCCGAAAACACAAGTGTCATATTTCCCTGTGCTTTGTCGAAATCCATCATGACCTTCACATCGCCCCCGCTGTCATCGTAAGCGTAGGATGCAATGTTTCCAAAGATCTCATCAATGACCATATGAATCTGGAGTAAATCCGTGTGGCTGAAATCAGGATTCTGTTTGATCTCATCCTCCACAAAATCCAGCACCTTTTGCATATTGCCGCGATCTGCCGCTACCTTTATTTCTTTCATACGTTCTCCACCTGGATTACCATACGAACTGTGATACAGACTTATTCCGTGACAGATTCCCCGTATGTTAATACCAACATTGTCAGGTCATCAAACTGCGGCGCATCCCCGACAAACCGGTTCACTTCTTCCGCAACATTTTTCAGCAATTGTTCTGTCGTATCCGTTCTGTGCGCGTTCAATGCCGCAAGCATTCCTTTTTCCTCCAGCCGCTGCCCCTTCGCATTGGTGGCCTCCGGCAAACCATCCGTATAGAGGAACAACGCATCTCCCTGATTCAACACCAGCTCATTGTCACGATAGGGCATCCCTTTCATGCCGCCCAGAACAAATCCGTGTTTATCTTCGTACAGTTCATAGTCACCCTCTGCCCGGCCGATGACGGGATATTCATGTCCCGCACTGGCCCATACCACCTCCCCGGTGGAAATGGTAAGGATCCCCAGCCAGACTGTCACGAACATTTTTTCTTTATTTCCCTCGTGCAGGCTGTTGTTGACATCGTACAGAATCTCGGAGGGCTTACCGCCTGCCTGCGCACGGTTTTTCAGCATTGTCTTGGAAATCACCATGAAAAGCGCCGCAGGGACTCCTTTCCCGGAGACGTCTCCCACAACCACACAAAGATGATCGTCATCGACCAGGAAGATATCATAGAAATCTCCCCCCACTTCCTTGGCCGGCTTCATGGAAGCATAGATATCGAACTCTTTCCTGTCCGGGAAAATCGGGAAGAGATTCGGCAGCATATCCTCCTGAATCTTTTTGGCGACATTCAGCTCGGCACCGATCCTCTCCTTTTCCGCAGAGATCCGTATGTTTTCCGCCACGTATTCCTTCAGTTCCTCGGATAATATCTCAAATGACCGCGCCAGTGTCTCAATCTCGTCTCCGGTTCTGTAGATATCCTCCATTTCAAAGACCATAGCTTCATCAGTAAAGAAGTTACGGATCCTGATCGTCATATGCTTGATGGGCTCTACCCGTTTTTTCGCAAGGGAACCGACAATCAGGATGGAAAAGAGGATGATGCCTGCCAGAATGAACACTGTCAGGACGGCCGAATTCGCGAATTCATGCCGCAGGGTGGAGAGCATATCGTCCGTCGACGCTTCCATCTCCTGAACCAGATTCTTTGCCGGCGCTTGCAGTTCCTCCTCGGAGACAAAAGCGAGCTGGGTCCAGCCAATCGTATTAAGAGGTGCATAGGCAGTATAATAGGAATTGCCGTCCACCTGCGTCAGCGTTACGCCGGTCTCACCGGAAAGTCCTTTGTTGATGACCTCTGCCAGACCGCCATTGATCCCGGGACGGATATCCTCCGTCACATCCTCTCTCATTTTCAGCTCACCGTCTGTCCGGGGAGAGCAGACCAGCTGCCCGTTATCGGTAACCAGAATGGAAAACCCGCCCTTACCGATATTCCGTTCCGTCAGCTTACGCTCCAGAATATCCATGCGGGAAGACCCCTCCAGCACCGCACCCAGCTTTCCGTCCACGTATACCGGTACACTGTAGATGACCTCGTTCAGGTCATAAAAATGACTGTGTGTAACAGAAAACACAACGGTATTCTCCCTGATGGCATCCTGAAACCAGGGAAACTCTCTTGCGTCATAGGGAATGACCTCTCCATTTTCATCAAACTTTCCGCCGGACAGATTGTCCATGCCGATACAGACGCCATCCGGCGTCGCAATCACATTATCCAGCGTGAAGCCTTCGTTTCCCCGCACCATCTCGGCCATCATCGGGCCCAGATTCGCACACTTCCCCAGGGTTTCCATCGTTTCCGGCGAAAACTCTTCATATTCTTCCGGTCCGTCCAGCTGGAGGACGTATTTGCCGGTATTTTCTTTTTTCGGGGGCTCCACCAACAGGGTCTCATATCTTTCGGGATGACGGAGCACGTCCTCCACCTGCTGCCGGAGTACCAGGATATCATGCTGCAGAATAAAAAACTCGTCGTCCGTCTTGTCCGCCGCCCAGGCGATCATTTCGGAGAGACTTTCCTCCGTCAGCTCCGATACAGACTGCATGGATTTTTCCTGTACCAGAACCGCCTGTTTCTCTTCCTCCTGCTCCACCATTCTGTTGAGGGTGTTGAGCTGTATATGGGAGATCAGGAGAAACGCAAGCCCCAGGCTTAGTACAAAAACCACCACAAATCGAATCAGTTTTCCGGCCAATCCTGTTGGAAGGATCCTGGATTTTTTCTTCATCTCGGAAGTTCTACGCCTCTTTTTTAGAAAATTTTGGATAATCAACCAAATAATACCTTTTTTTCAGACAAATGTAAATCTTTCTCTGACAGATCCTCCCGCAGGGGGATCTGCTCCTCCTCACTCATTCCGATCCCGCATACCTCAGAATCAGCATGGTCAGATCATCAAACTGCGGGGCGTCACCGACAAACCTGCTTACCTCTACTGCTATGTTTTCCAACAGCTGTTTCGTCGTATCTCCCTTGTGCGCATTCAGTACTGCAAGCATTCCCGTTTCTTCCAGACGCTCCCCTTTTCCGTTGGTCGCCTCCGGCAGGCCGTCCGTGTAGATAAACAGGACATCTCCCTTTTTTAACACCAGCTCATCATCCTGATACGGCATATCTTTCATACCACCCAGGACAAATCCATGGTTATCCTCATACAGCTCATAGTCACCACCTGCCCGGCAAAGAGCCGGATATTCATGACCCGCGTTTGCTTCTATCAGTTCTCCGGTAGATATGGTGAGGATCCCCAGCCATACCGTCACAAACATATGCTCCTTGTTGCCCTCGCACAGGCTGTTATTGACATCGTGCAGGATCTCTGAGGGCTTTCCGCCCGCCTGGGCACGGTTTTTGAGCATCGTCTTGGAGACCACCATGAAAAGAGCCGCCGGGACGCCTTTTCCCGACACATCCCCGACGACCATGCACAGATGATCTTCATCGATCAGGAACATATCATAGAAATCCCCGCCCACTTCTTTGGCAGGATTCATCGAAGCATAAAGCTCAAACTCTTTTCTATCCGGGAATATCGGGAAAATGTTCGGCAGCATATCTTCCTGAATCCTGGTGGCGACATTCAGTTCTGCGCCGATCCTTTCTTTTTCCGCAGAGATCCGTACGTTTTCCGCCACATAATCCTTCATCTCTTTGGACAGCATCGCAAAAGAGTGTGCCAGCGTCTCGATCTCATCTCCGGTCTTGTAGATGTCCTCCATTTCAAAGGCCATATTCTCATCCGCAAAGAAGTTACGAACCTTTTTCGTCATATGCTTGACAGGTTCTATGCGTTTCTTTGCAAGAGAGCTGACCGTAACAATGGAGAATGCGGCAAGAGCGGCAATCAGGAGTATCATGAGTATGGCGGTATTTCGGAAACGGTTTCGCAGAGCGGAAAGCATATCCTGCGTCGAGGATTCTATATCCTCCACCAGGCTCTGAGCCGGTGCATGGAGTTCCTCCGAAGATAGAAAAGCCAGCTGTGTCCAGCCAATCGTCTCCAGTCTGTCATAGGCAACATGATAAGTCTCTCCGTCCACCTGCGTCACCATCACACCGTGTTCTCCGGCAAGTCCCCTGTTAATAGCCTCTGCCAGGCCTGCATTGATTTCCGGGCGGATATCCACCGATACATCCTCCCGCATTCCCAATTCCCCGCTTGTTCTCGGAGAGCAGACAAGCTGCCCTCCGTCAGAAACCAGAATGGAAAAGCCGCTTTCTCCGATATTCTGTTCAGCCAGCATCTTCTCCAGAATATCCAGCCGGGTGGAGCCCTCCAGTACGGCTGCAAGCTCCCCGTCTATATACACCGGGACGCTGTAGATAACCTCGTTGAAATTATAGAAATGGCTATGCGCCGGGATAAAGATGACACCATCCTGCCCCAGCGCGTATTGAAACCACGGCCGACTCGCAGCATCGTATTCACGAATCTTTCCGTTTTCCTCATATTTTCCACCGGAAAGATCATCCATGGCAATACTGACGCCATCCGGCAATGCAATAAAATTGTCCAGCGTGAAGCCGGCGTTACCCTCCACCATTTCCCGCATGGCAGGCGCGAGATTTGCGAGCTTGCCCATGGCCTCCATCGTTTCCGGAGAAATGTCCTCATAGGATCCCGGACACAGAAGCTGCAGGACATATTTCCCGTCATTCTCTTTTTTCGGCGGTTCCACCGTCTGCGTCTCATACCTTTCCGGATAGCGGAGCACATCTTTTACCTGCTCCCCCAGCTCCCGCAGATCGTGCTGCAGGATGAAGAATTCGTCATCCGTCCTGTCTGCTGCCCAGGCAATCACTTCATAAAGACTTTCATGGGTCAGCTCAGACAAGGACTCTCTGGATTTTTCCTGTACCAGTTCCTCCTGTTTTTTTTCTTCCCTCTCTGCTATTCTGCTGAGCTGCCTGAGCTGCATAGCGCCAAGGATAAAAAACACAAGCCCCAGAAACAGGACGAAAATCACGACAAATCGTATCAGTTTTCCGGTCAGTCCGAGTGAATGCTTTTTGGAAGGTTTTTTCATGCCTGCTGATTACCCCTTTATTTTTTCTGCGCCAATTCCTTTTTTCTCGCCTCTATTTTCTCATCAAGGGTTTTTTCCGTAAGGTTATCCCACCAGATTAAGGTGCGGGCATCCCTGTTTTTTCTGACCGCTTTCAGCATCCGCAGCGTGTCGTCCTTATCTTCTCCGGTGAACTCGGCTGCCTTGCCGTCCGCGCTTATCTGAAGTCCGGACTCGGGATTTTCGGCATATTCCATGATGGTTCTTTGTACACCTCCAAGTCGATCCAGCAAATAATTCATGCTGTCACTGTCCAGGACATCACCAAGCGCCTCCTGCAAAATCTTTTTATCCAGCGAAAGTATCTGGTTGATTACCGCGATTGGCATTGCCCGCATATGACTTTCCGTAAGCGGCGAGATATTCTCGTGCCCTTCTGCAATGGTATCCCACGTCAGCTTTCCGAAGGACATATCGTTGTCGATTGCCTTGATGCTGTTCACATTCCTGTTCTTTTCGATGATATGATAGTTCCCGTGATGCCGGTCAATCTGCCCGCATATCATATCAAAGACCTGCAACGTATACGCTTGGCCGATCGCCTTATCAGAGTAGGTCCAGTCACCCCTCATTTGAGATGTTGTTTTCCCCCTTGAGTCCTCCATCACATTTCCCATGACCTCTTTTCCATCCTTTTTGATCACGGCTGTTCTGGAATCGCTGATCATGGAACTAAGCCCGAGCAAGCCGGCCAACCTGCTTGTCGCAACATTTCGGTCTGTGAGACTTTGCTCCGGATCGATTCTCGCAGAGCCAACTGAAAAACTCCACTGGAAATGCTTCTTCGCAAATAAGGTAAAGGCTTTTCCTATCTCTGTTCTGACTTTATCGGTTGCATTCCGGTACATCTCCTTGAGTATTCCCGGACAGGCAGCGGTCTGAACAAACCCATCTATATTTTTCCTGACATCACTACTCCGATATTGGCTTACTCTGAATTCGTCCAATTTGTCTATCGCACGTTCTAGCTTTGCTTCATTCGCCTTCCTGTATGCGTCCTTGACCTCGTCCAGTACATTTTGGGGGAATAAATGTCCAAATGCCTTCTTGAGATCCTCTTTCGTGACGTCGTCGAGCTGGATTTCTCCTTTGATAGACTCCATAAAGTTTTTCACCAGCTCCTCCGAATTCCATCCTCCTGCGTTCTCTCCCTGACGGAAATAAACCTTTTGTTTCTTCTTTGTATCCTTGACTAACGTAATCATCGAAGCACCTGCTCCCACGGTTACGGTTTCCAATCCATTGTCTTTCTCATCCAGATCATAAGAAACGCTACGGACATATTTCCATGCATCAAACCATGAATGATTTTTGGCGGCTTCTTCTGCATTCCCTGCGATATAGGAACGATATTGAACAACCTTATCCTTGAATTGGGTACGATCCACCTTCGTCTGTTCCCGAAGGTTCTCCAGAATATCCTTTAATGCGTCATTTCCTCCATATCCCGCACCATTTTCCTTCTTCAGGCAATCATTAATGCGCTGATCCAATGCGCCAAAAAGTCTGACCATTTTCACGCAAAGAGCATCCACACCATCCTTGCCTTTGCGCGCGCGGCGTTCTGCTTTCTTCTCTTGATCCTTATCCTGCATCACCTGGACGGCGGGCATCTCCTTCGCCATCTCGGTTTGAATATCTGTAATCGCAGCTTCGATCGCTTGCATTTCCGGCGTTTTCGCCAGATTCTTCAGCTGATCCAGCACTTTCGTTCCATATAATTCCTGTTGCTGCTGTTGTTCTTGCTGCTGCTGTTGCTGCTGTTCTTCTTGCTGTTGCTGTTGCTGCTCTTCTTGCTGCTGCTCTTCCTGCTGCTGCTCCTGCTCAAATGGTACTGCTTCTCCTCCCCATTCGCGCCAGGGCTCTTCTTTCTGCTCCTGCTGCTGTTCTTCTTGCTGCTCTTCTTGCTGCTGCTCCTGCTCAAATGGTACCGCTTCTCCTCCCCATTCGCGCCAGGGCTCCTCTTTCTGCTCCTGCTCAAATGGTACTGCTTCTCCTCCCCATTCGCGCCAGGGCTCCTCTTTCTGCTGCTGTTGCCGTTCTTCTTGCTGCTGTTCTTCTTGCTGCTGCTCTTCTTGCTGCTGCTCCTGCTCAAATGGTACTGCTTCTCCTCCCCATTCGCGCCAGGGCTCTTCTTTCTGCTCCTGATATAGCTCCTGTTCTTCCGCCGGAATCTCCTCGAATGAGTCCCCCTCTTCGTACTCGTATTCTTCCTCTGTCTTCTGTTCCTGATATTGCCCCTGTTCTTCCGCCGGAATCTCTTCGAACGAATCCCCCTCTTCGTACTCGTATTCTTCCTCTGTCTTCTGTTCCTGATACTTCTCCCTCTGGTACTCCTCTTCAGCTTCCTCCATAGCCTTCTGCGCTACCCGTTCATTGACCGCTTCCACATTCATCAGATCGATCAGTCTGTCATTGGCGCGGAACCCTGTTTTCATCGTATCAGACGCATCAAAAAGCTTCAAGAAGGTATCGTAGTCTTTTTGAAACCGCTCTTTTGCCGCTGCGACCTGATCATAACGACCTTGCCTCCAGAAAAAGAAAGATTTCCCCTTTTTCAGATAGGTATTGCAATCGGCAATCGTCCTCTGGCAGTGTGCCATCGCATCGGCAATCATCTGCTGACGCTCTTCCTCCGTTTTGGCAGACTGATACAGGATTCTTTCAAATTCCCGGATATCGTTCTTGACAGTCTTCATTTCGTCACTGTCTTTCGACTTTGACTGATCATTGACAAGCTCAAAATCCAGATTCCGGTTTCTCCGGATCTCAAGATCTGTCCGTTGTGCGGCCGAGAGATGAAGATCCCCGGCATTATCCAAAAGGCGGTTGATTTTTAATGTATTTGCCGCCACCTGCTGTTCGGAAACGTACTCGATCATCTCGAATCCGAAATCGACCTGATTTGTCTGATTCTCCATAAAGAGGGGATTCATTCGTTCACGCGTGATCATTCCCAGATCGCGCTGCAGCTGGGACTGTTTTTCGTCCATTGCGAAAGCGTTGTTTCTCATGCGGCTTCTATTCATCTCATCCATACTTTTTTCCTCCTTCTGCGCCAGAGTTACATAGACGTTTTCTTCGGTTAACTGTTTATACGATCAATTTGCATAAATGGCAGTATTTGTTAAATAAATATCATTTTTCTTTGTTTCAGCCCTGTCCTGCTGTCAAAACAGCGCCTCTTATTTCTGATGAATCCTTTCCGGGATCTGATTGTCGATAGCCTTCCGCATCTCTTTGAATTATCTCATATTTTAAGCTTTTGTAAATGAAATGTGTAAAATCTGAGCGTTGATTCTCCAAATAGTACAAAAAATCGGGGTGAGTTATTCCTGATAACGCACAGCATTGAGCTCCGATCGCATCACTGGCGTAATAGGTGTCGCGTGAAAATATGACGGTCATAATGCACTCCCTTTTCAAATCACTGAGTTCAAACCGCTTGTTCTGCTCTAGAAGCCCTTTTTTGTCAAAAGTACAAGCCGATTTTGGAAGTTTTTGTCAAAAGTACAAAATCAATCAAAAAAATGTTTTTCGGGGTTAAGAGAAACGGACTTCGTGCCGATATAAAGAGAAGATAACCAATATTGTCGCTTTTATCGCAAACGTCAGGAGAAATCCGGCGGTTACGGTAACAGCATGAAATGGATTTCATGACATTTACAGGGAGGTAAAGAGTTATGACGGGTTTTTACGGCATTTCTGCTTATCAGCAGGCAAATCAGGCGTACAGACCGGGGCAGCCGGAGAATACAAAAGGGGCGGCTGCGGAAAGAAGCGGTCAGACCGGCTCTGTAAAGGAGAATAAAACCGCAAACACGGGTTTTTCTCCTGTCAACGCAAAGAATTCCCTTGTACCAAAAGTAACCGAATATGGGAATACAATCGGGGATGTGAAGCTTTCGGATCAGGCGAAGGATTATTTGAGTAAGCTGAAATCAAAGTTTCATAATATGGAATTCATCACCGTCAGCAGGGACACGAAGAGTCAGGTACAGGCGAACGCAGCTTCCTATGGCAATGCAAATAAACAGGTGGTTTTGATCGACGAAGACAAGATCGAACGCATGGCTCAGGATGAATCCTTCCGTAAAAAGTACGAGGGGATCATTTCCATGTCCGGTGCGAAGCTGACAGAGGCAAAGAACAGCCTTGCCAGCAGCGGCGCAAACGTGAAGAATTTCGGGATATCGGTGGATGCGAACGGCAAGGAAAGCTTTTTCGCGGCTGTGGACAAGGCAAACGATCTGCAGAAGAAGCGCATAGAAAAGAAAGCGACCGAAAAGAAAGAACAAAAAATAAAGGAAAAGAAGAGGGCCGAGAAGCAGGAGCGCGAGGATCGCATCCAAAAGACCAGAGATCAGCGGAAAGCAGAAAAGGGAACTGAGAAAAAAGAAGGAGAGCCGATAGAAAAGAAGGATACGGTCGAGACCTTCGAGTCGGATTCTCTGGAAGGTTTGCTTTCCAAAGTGCGGGAGTTTTCCTATCAGTATGCCTCCGACCATGTGTTGGCGGAAGCGGAGATGACGATGGGAACCCATATCGATTTCAAAGGATGACGGGGAGGGAAGAAAATGAATACGGTATTTTTTTCTCAAAAACCTTACACATCTTCCCTGCAGAAGAGTTCAGCTCTCGCCTCCTTCTGGAATAACGCCTCCGCCGACCGAAAAGCGGAAGAAAAGGCGGAAAAAACAGAGAAGATCAGAGCGCTGATTCGGGGCATGGAGGAAAGCCGGATGCCTCAGAACAAGAAAAACGGATTTCTGGAGCTGACGGGCACATCAACGAAGAACAAAAAGAAGGAAGCCAAATCCAAAAGAACATATAACTTCAAGGAAGTGGAAATGAAGATCCTGAGGGCAAAAAATGCCCTCGGTGCCGGACAGGCCGTGATTGCCGCGAAGCGGAAGGTGCTGGAAGTGAAGCGAAAAGTCTCGGCAGGAGACGGAGACCCGGAGGATCTGCAGGCGGAACTGACTCACGCCAAACGAATGGAGCTGGTGGCGAGGAAAAAGAAGCATCACCTTGAGCTGGAGGAGCTGGTGGAAAACACAGGGAAGCGTGACGAAAAACAGGAGGCTTCCGAGGAAGCAGCCGCTGCGCTTAAAAGTTCCCTGGTCGAAGCCGAGGAAGAGGAAGTGACCGAAACAGAGGATGCGATCTTCGAGGAACGCAGCGAAATGCTGGAGGAACTCACTTCGCAGGCAAAGGAGCGCAGTGAGGCGCTTTCCGATGCGGCGATGACCGAGTTGAACGAGATGATCTCGGAATTCGGGGAGGAGGAGCTGGAACAGCTGGAAGAGGCAATGGCTCAGCTGGAAAACATGGAGGTTCTGGATCCGCACATGAGCAGGGAGGAACTGGAAGAGCTGAAGCGAAAGCACCGTGCTGCGGAGCAGAAAGCGATCGTCAAGGCGGATATGGATTATCTGAAAGCGACGATCAAGCACCAGATGGAAAAAGGGGCCGCCATTCCGGGAATGCAGGCTGATTTCAGCGGATATGCGGCTGGGTCTTTTGTCGTCCCTCAGGGCGCGGATATCTCAGCCCCCGCAGGGATTGATATTCAGCTGTAGGGATCGCTGCAGCATAGCCGGCTTCCTTTGCCCAAGCAGCGGCTTCATCTTCACACAGCATTTCTCTCTTTTCCTTCCATAAAGGCTTTCAGGTTCAGAAAAACCTCCTTCACGCACCTCTCCCTGGCTTCAACCGAGGCCCAGGCGAGATGAGGCGTGATGATGAGCTTCCCGCTGTCTTTGATCTGTCCCAAAGGATTGTCCTTTGCCAGAGGCTCCTTTTCCAGAACATCCAGTCCCGCTCCCGAGATCGTGCCATTTTCCAGTGCTTCATGGAGCGCCGCGTTATCCACCACGGGGCCCCTTGCAACATTGATGAGTATGGCCGAGGGTTTCATCATGGACAGCGCCTTTTTATCTATGAAATTTCTGCTTAAATCACTTAAGGGGCAGTGAAGTGAGAGAAAATCGCTTTCCTTTAAGAGCGTTTCCTTATCTACCTGCCGAAGAGAGGTATCATGTTTTTTCCCGGTAATGGAATGAATCAGTACCCGGCATCCAAAGGCTTCCGCAATTTTGGCAACCCTTGCTCCGATATTTCCGTATCCTGCGATCCCCCAGGTCTTATGATCCAGCTCCCTGAAAGGAAGGTCAAAATTTGAGAATCTCTTTTGAGAAGCATACTCTCCTGATTTCACATAGCTGTCATAATGGAAAAGCTTTTGTGAAAGAGCCAGCGCCAGGGTAAAGGTATGCTGGGCAACCATCGCGGTACAGTAATCGCTCACATTTGCCACCCGGATGCCTCTCTCCCTGCAATATGAAATATCACAGTTATCATATCCGGTGGCCAGTTCTCCTATAAACCGGACATTGGGCGCATCCCTTAAGGAAAGCTCGTTCATCGGCGCCTTATTGGCGATAACCGCATCCGCATCATGGATCCGTTCCGCCACTTCCTCCACGGTAATCGTATTGTCATAGGAAACGAACTCTCCCAGCTCCTCAAAACAGGAAACATCCATATCCGTTCCAACGCTCAGTCTCTCCAGTAAAACGATCTTCATACTTTTCCTCCGTGTTTTATGGCATCCGCCGTTTTGTGAAATCAGCATGGCACCGTGTTTTTATACGCATACAGGACCTCGGAATCAGATTTACAAGGGTGACAGCGGCTTTTTCCCCTGTATGATCATGGAAAGGGGATACCCGCAGCGATTAATTGCTGCAAAGCCACCGCTGATATCGTTATCAAACTCCTGCAACCCGGACACAACCATCCCACTGCTGCACATCCCGGTGATAATCTCAGACATGGGATGGGTATAATCCGTAAATGTCTTTGAATGGTAAGCTTTCCGGGTTATGTAATACATTCCCTCATTTCCTTTCCATTCATGCGCAAAATAGGAATAGCAGCATTCCGTTTTATGTTCCGGGTCGTATTGCTCTTCGCCTTCCGTCGCCAGCATGTTTGTTAACGGGTGCTGTTCATGGATCACGATCACCGCACCCGGCTTCATGCACTTTGAAACAACGCCAAAGAACCGTTTCAGATCATCAAACCAGCAGAGTGCGCCGATCGTGATGATGACAATATCAAACTGCTCTTTGTGGCGGTCATCTATATCGTAAACGTTCACAGCTTCAAAAACACAGGGCACATTCAACTCTTTTGCTTTCTCGTTGGCGAATGCCACTTGATTCTCTGCAATATCAAACCCTATCCCTTTTGCCGCTTTTCCGCATTTTACCAGAGAAAGCAGCTCCCGGCCATTGTTGCAGCAAAAATGTCCAATCACTTTCCCTTCCGTATCAAGCTGTTCCAGAACGCTTTTCATCTCTTCATGGAAAAAGGGATAATCCTCTTTTCGGATGCGGTCTGTGATGTCTGTTCCCCATGATGGGTCTCTGTGATCAAACGCTTCTTCCCACGCTTCTTTGTTTCCTTCAATATATTTTTCCATAAGGGCTCCTCCTGTCACATACGCTGTCACGCGCTTTATAGACGGCGCAGCGCAATTTGATAACCTGACCATAATGTGTTTCGAGAATAAGGGATCTTGTACATGATACGATGATGAAAGTGTTTCGCTGGTGCTCACTGAAATAAAAAAGCACCGATTGCTCCCATAACCGGCTGTTTGAAAAAATCCGCAAAGCCCGTAGAGACCGCGGGATACAGACCGGGAAGAAAGCAAGTTCCAATGGAGCATACGGGGCTCGAACCCGTGACCTCAACACTGCCAGTGTTGCGCGCTCCCAGCTGCGCCAATGCCCCCTGTTATCTGTTCAGTTTTCCAAGCTCCCTGTATACCCGCAGAGTGCTACCACCGGGGAGCTCTTTCCTTACATCATATCACAAATACTCTGTATGTAAATGTCAAGAATAATTTTTACCGAAACGACTCATCAAGCCTGGAAATGTGCTCATAAAATTGCGATCAACGGACAGGTTGATATTTGGACACTTTTCGAAAAAAAACTTTTGGACATGCTCCAGCGCAAGTCCGGTAAGGGAGCTGATCTCCTCCGGTGTTTTGCCCTTCCGAAGCATATTCTCGATAATGGTTTTTCGTTCACCTTGAATTGCCTCTTCAAATTTATCACTCATAAGCTCTGTTAAATAATCCTGCATAGTCTGTTCCTCCCATATCTTCTTAAACAATTCCTTGTTTGAAGCAGTGATAACGTGCAGAACTGCGCTGGCATCTTGGCGATCTGCTTTATCAGTGTATCCGTGAGCCTCCTCCATAAATGTATGAAAAACTTTTTCATCAGCATTCGGCATCATTAGCCGGAGCGTCTTGAAATCTTCCTCTTCAAGTTCTGACGGAATCACGATCTGCAAAGGGAGCATTGACAGTCCGTTGATCTGATATATCCCAGGTAAAGAACAAATATCTTTAATCTTATACGTCTATACGTCATTTATCTCAATAAAATGACAAAATAAAAAACCAGCCTATGGAGATCATCAGCTGCTCCATAGGCCGATATGTAATGCGCACGTCAAATTGGGACTATGCGCTAATCGAGGTAAGGCATCCATTGGATGCAGTTGAGGTAGTTTTCATAAGCGAGTACCTCCCTTTATTCAGGCGAAACCGATCACTGGTGTGAACCATTCCTTCTCTTATTCTGATATTTCTCCGGAGAACTCTGCAATTCCATCTTGATATAGATCTTCAATGTATCTATTATATTGGAAGCAAAGGGATTGTCCGAGTTATAATAGGTATTGAAGCCGGTATTCTTGATTGCATTGACGTCATGGGTTATTTCTTCATGCGTCTCTCCCCGATACTGCCCGATGGCGCCATGCATGGTAAAGGGTTCTACCAGATACTGGCCGGTCTCTGCCGCAAAGCCTTCGATGGTAACGAGTCCGTCCTCTTCATTATTGACGATGTCTGCCGCGACATGGTACACATATTTGGCAAAGGCGTTCGCGACCTTGCACAAAGTTTTGATGTCCTCGTTTTCCATACCGCTTTGAAACGTCTGCCCTTTTTGAAAAGAGATCTCTTCCAGCTGCCTTCGATAATTTACCAATTCTGCCGGTGTGGCATCCGCACCCGGCGCAAGCAGATCAAAGTTCTTTAACAGATACCGGCGCACATCCTCCGGACGTTGAACCACATAATCTTTGGAAAGATAACGGGCTTCTTGTTTCTCTCCCCCGTAGAGCAGAATTCTCATCGATGAATAGAAGATCCCGTTTGCAGAACAGGCATTTTGGATCGGAATATCCGGTGCGTTCGGATCCAAGTCCCGTACCTGTTTCATTGCCAGATTTGCCAGTTCCAGATCATGGAACGTAGCTTCGATCGCCTTCTCTATCTCTTCTTTCGTTGGTACTCTCTCCACAAGCTTTTCCTTGCCTTCTTCGTCGGTCTCCCATATCTTCAGCTTGATCGTCTCAAGATGTGCGGATAATTTTGCCATATCCGTATTCAACAGGTTTTTCACAGAGTCGGCTTTTGCATTCAGCGATACCTCCGGGCCCATGAAATAGGTCTTCATATTCGTCAGGACCGTCATCAGACCACGGCAGATCCCCTCAACCTCATCGGCCGCGTTTTCCTTGGCCTCCATATTTCCTTCTTTTTCGTACTGCGCCTCCAGAAGTTCTTGCATGACGGGCAGAAACGTATGCTCTAAGATCCTCTTCCCCTCTGCGATCGCGTCCTTGTTTCCCTGCGCCTGAGGCATAAATCTGACCAGATTTTCAAATTTCTCAACAAGTTCTGTCGTATCTTCCTTCAACGAACCATCCGGATTGGTCGCCATCGTGATATAGGTTTTGACCAGCAGATTATAAATCTTTCGAAGAGGTACGTTCTCTCCATTGATCACGGCCGTTTCGGGAAGACTCGGACGGATCTCGCGCACGCCGGGCAAAGGATCCTCTCCGGGTGCAACCTTTACCTTGACGGCACATAAGAAGCCATTGCTTTTTGCCACCAGTTTCTCTGCTTCAGCTGTTGTCATGATCTTCCTATAAGTCGCGCCTCCGCTCTTTTTCCACTGCTCCTCGCTGATCCCGGAATACAGCTTTCCTTCTTTATTCATGGCGGCGATCTCCTTATCCGACATCACCGGGACCAGGCTATTTTTCCTGGTTTCGTTTTCGACATATTCTCTCAAAGCCTGACGACGATCCTTTAACGCCTCTTCCACTGCATCCGAAAGCTTCATTCCACGGCCCATCTTTTCCTTCACCTGGGCACGAAACTTCTCCCGCACCTTCGGATCCTCATAATCCTGTACGGGAAACCCCTTCGGGAAGGATTTTTCTATTTCCATCCTATTGTTTTCTTCATGGCTAATGCTTTCGTCCACCTTTTCTTTGATGAGGTCACGCAAAACCGAGCTCATTTCCAAAACCCCCGGAAGGAGCGGTCTCACCACATCCCGGATCACTTTGTTCTGAACAGTTTCCTGCTGAACGCGCCGGATCTCCTCCGCATTAAAATCGTAAAGGAGCTCCTGATCTTTCTGCGTACCCTGTTCGGCAATGGCCATCTGATACGAAAAGGCGATACCCTCGATATCATCTCCCGCATATTTCTTCGCAAGACCCGGGCCGAATTCCTTGCTTTTCAGAAGTACATCTGCCATCTTCTTCAGCAACTTATATCCGGTCTTTTTCTGTGCCGCTTCGTTTTCTGCATTGTTAAAACTTTTGAGTTCGTTCGCCCAGTCTGCCTGATGCTGTTTCAAATATTGCTGCTGATCCTGAATCAGTTTTTGTTCCTCAGCTTGCTTCTGTACCTGCTCCAGGGTATTCAGCGTCATACGCTCCTTGATCGCTTCCCCATTCATCAGATCGATCAGCCTGTCATCAGCATGGAAAGCTTTTTTCATCTCATCATGTGCCCCCAGGAGTATTGTGAAGGTATTATAATCTTTTCGAAACCGTTCTTTTGCCGCTAAGACATGTTCATTACGAGCCTGCTTCCAAAAACGGAAAGACCATCCCCTGTCCCTGTTCAGATAGGCATCGCAATCATTTATCATTTTCTGGCAGTGTGCCCTTGCCTCTTCAAACTTCTGCTGTCGCTCTTCCTCTGTTTTGGGAGCCTGAAACAATAATTTTTCATATGCACGAATATCATTCCTGACAACATCCATCTCTTTACTTTCATCCGCCTTTGACCGATCATAGACCAGCCCAAAATTCAGATTCCGATTTCGCCGGATCTCAAGATCTTTCTTTTGTATGGGTGTAAGATGAAGATCTGCGGCATGATCCAGGAGTTTGTTGATCTTTAAGGTATTCTCTTCCACTTCCTGCTCCGGGGCTTCGCCGACTATAAGGAATCCATGGGTTTTTTTCTCTTTCTGATTCTCCATAAAAAGAGGATCTATTTTATTCCGTGTGATCGAATCAAGATCACGCTGCAGCGGATTTTGTTCGTCGATCTGCATAAACTCATCGTTCCTCATGCGGTTCCTGTTCATCTCATCCATTGTTTTTCCTCCTTCTCATCAGGCAAAACATTTCCCCTGTGTTAATTCTTTATACGAACAATCTTCTTGAATGGCAATTTTTGTTAAATTTTTATCAAAAATTCGTTTTTATTCTCCGTAGGCAATCTTGATGATGTCATCGATCCCCGCTTCTTCGATGGAAACATCCAGTCCGATGGTGGGCTCATCCAGGAAAAGCACGGCCGGGGAATGCAGCATCGACGCCACCAGATCCCCTTTCACCCTCTGGCCGAGAGACATCTGCCGCACCGGCTTGTCGATGATCTCTTTGATCCCGAGAATGGCATCCATCACATCCAGCGTCTCCTCGTAATCCGACTGCCGGATCCGGTAGATATGTTTCAAAAGCTCGAAACTCTCTCCCAGCCTGAGATCCCAGTTGAGCTGCGACCGCTGCCCGAAAACAACCCCAATATTACGCACCACTTCTTTTCTGTGTTTTGTGATGTCTTCGCCGCCGATCAGCACATTCCCCCTCTATCACATAATACCCCATAAACCAGCCCTGTACAAAGAAAATCATGGAAAGTGCATGAGAAATGGCGGAGATCCCGTACAAAAAGGCAAGCTGCCCGTAATTCCATCCGTTGATCTCTCCAAAAGCCTCCACCACAAATTTGATGGTGGCAAACCCCACAATAAACTGCAGCGGATTCGAGATCAGCCAGTTGATCAGAAAAGACAAAACAATAGAGGGGAGAAAGAGCGGAAGATCCCGGATATCCGCCATCTTCGGCACCTTGATCAGAAGGCACCCGATGATAAAGATGGGAAGCATATTCTGAAAAACAAGCGCCATGATATTACCGATGTGATGGATGGCTTGCAATGCTTGAGGCACTTTCTACAGGTGGCAACCTTGCGCATCTCCAGCTACAGCCCATAAAAGGCAAGAGGCAGATTATCGTTGAAGATTATTGACACATGATTTACTTTAAAATAATAAGACATACGATGTTATTTTTAACTACTACTTTAAGATATTATTGACAGTCGAAAAATCTTAAAGTAATATTATGTTTACCACGAGCTTTAGACAGAGGTGCATATGATAATACGTGAGCATTACATAAAACAGATACGCCCCTTCTATGACAGTGATCTTGTAAAGATAATCACCGGTGTACGGCGATGCGGGAAATCTGTTATATTGGAACAGGTTCAGGCTGAACTTAAGGCTGCAGGCAAAAATTGTCTCTTTCTGGACTTTGATCTAAAACCTGTGAGAAATAAGATACCGGATGCAGATTCTTTGATTGAATATGTGAATGAGAGCATAGGCGAAGAAAGGTTATACTTATTCCTTGACGAGATCCAGAATGTTACAGCATGGAACGAGGCTTGCCGCACATTGCGACTTTATAACTGTTCTGTGTTTATATCAGGGAGTAATTCGAAGCTCCTTTCCAAGGAATTTACAAAAGAGCTATCCGGGCGCTATGTTTCTTTCAGAGTAAGACCTTTTGTATATAAGGAGTGCATAGAGTACACAAAGCAAAGCGGAAAGCATTACAGCATCACGGATTATCTTATATGGGGAGGATTCCCGGCATCACTTGCGCAGGAAGATATGGATGCTAAGAAGCGCTATCTGAATGACCTTAATGATACGATTGTTTATAACGATTTGGAGAACCGCTACAAAATCCGTAAGAGGGAAGTATTTGAGAAGATTGTGGATTATATTCTAATCTCCAATGCCAGGATCTTCAGTGCAAAATCCATTGCTGATTATATGAAAAGCCAGAATGTTTCCGTATCCGTTCCGACTGTCATAAAATATCTGGGATATCTGAAAGAAGCTTATGTTATAACGGATGTTGCGCTCTACTCACCAAAGGCTAAGTCAAAGTTAAACTATTATTATAAGCTCTATGACGAGGATGTTTCCATGAACAGTATCAGAGTAATGGGAACAAGATTCGATCTTACTCACAACTTGGAGAATATCATTCTTAATGAATTGTTATTCATGGATTATGAGGTTAGTGTCTATGATAACAAAGGTAAGGAAATTGATTTTCGTGTGGAAAAGAACGGAAAGATATTCCTGGTCCAAGTAGCCTATAGTGTTGCTGAAGAAAAAGCATATAGTAGGGAATTCGCGGCTTTTGCTAATCTTGATAACACGGCGAAGAAGATATTGATAACGAACGATGACATCGACTACTCCACGAGTACTGTCTATCACTATAAGTTGAAAGACTTTCTAATGATGGATGAGCTGTGATGGGTATTCCAATGGGTTGTTAGGATTGGAATTTCCAGCTACTTCGCAGAATAGGGGAGAGCAGAAAAAATAGCTTATAATTTATTCGCGTAAGAGATATTTTGCGAAGAAGTAGCATAGGCGGTGGCAGGTGAAGACTCTTGATGATATCTCTGTCTGTGCGGTGTTTCTACGCTCTTCAAGATTTCGGACTTATCAGACGAAATGCCAGTTACCGATCTCACCCCTGGGTTCGCCATACGCCCCACCCCCGGCAACCTGATCCAGTTCCTCATCGGTCAGTTCCATCCCGGCTTCTTTGATGAGCTCCTTTGCTTCTTCCTTGTTCTCAGTCTTTTCGACTTTTTCCTTCAGGTCTCCTGTCAGTTTCATTGCAGATTCCTCCTTTATCAGTTGTATCGGCACGCGCGTCAAAACGCTTCGCTGACACACCTGCCTTGTCGTCGGAATGCATTCAAGAAATGACTTTGTCATTTGCATTCCCCCTCGAGCTGTTCTATTACATGATACGACAAAATCGGGGTGTTTGAATCAATCGGCTAAAACGGGAGTTTTGCATATTCCAGACCAGATGGCGGAATATCATCAAGTTTATCTTTCTGCAGCCATGTCTCAGGCTTCGGCGGCTCGTCAGTGACTTCCTTCCTATGATCTTCATAAAACATATCAGAATCATAACCACCCGCAACCTTTTCCAGCTCATCATCGGTCAGTTTCTTCTTATTATCCATTTTACTTTCCTCCTCACAGATACAATCGCCTATATCATTACTTTCTGGTTGGGAAGTATCGGTTCAATCCAAAGTAGGCCTAGGCGCACCGCCAGCCACCTGATCCATCTCTTCATCCGTCAGTTCCATACCGGCATCCTTAATGAGCTCCTTTGCTTCTTCTTGATTCTCAGCCTTCTCAACCTTATCTTTTAACTCGCCTACCAGTTTCATAAACACACTCCCTGACGATGATTGATTTGAGATAATCATTCACCCTACTTGTCTGAACATATCTTCAGGCAATAATCCTCCACCAAAACCACCGCCCGAAACCATATCAAGTTCTTTTTCTGTTAGTTCCATGCCGGCCTGTGCAATAAGATCCTTGGCTTCTTCCTTGGTTTTGGTCTGCTCTACCTGTTCTTTGAGTTTTCCTGTCAATTCCATTTTCGTTTCCTCCTGTGCTTTCTGTTACATAAATATATGTGCAGCA